>JACPVI010000047.1 GCA_016191815.1 Myxococcales bacterium | reverse complement strand
GTCCTATCGGCGCTCGGTATCACCCAGCTTGAACCTCCGACACCACCCACGGAGGACGCTACGGCCGCGTAGTTACAAACCGCCCGTGGCTCCTCAGCAATTCCGCGAGCTTGGCGGCCAAAACGTTAAACATGGGCTAGCATTCCTCCGCCGTGAGCCCGCCCGACACCGCCGCCCGCTTCGGCGCAGCCGCCGCAGCCTTCCGCAAGTTCTTCTTCGAGCTGCGCGACGTCTTCCTCGAGCGCGAGGCGCTGTTCACCCAGATCGAGCTGGCGCTCCTCTGCCGCGAGCACGTGCTGGTCACCGGTCCCCCGGGAACCGCCAAGAGCGCCATCGCCAGCGCGGTGCTGGGGAGGATCTCCGACGAGAAGTCCGGCGAGCCGTCGCTCTTCGCCAAGCAGCTGTCGGAGTCCACCGTGCAGTCGGACCTCGTCGGCCCGGTGGACTTCAAGGTGCTGCAGGACACCGGGCGCACCGAGTACATCACCGACGACGGGATGCTCGGCGCGACCCACGCCTTCCTCGACGAGGTGTTCGACGGGCGGGACATGCTGCTTAGGTCGATCCTCAACGTGCTGCACGAGCGCGAGCTCAAGCACGGCCGGAAGGTGACCGCGGGCCGGTGCGAGTGCGCGATCATGACGAGCAATCGCTACCTCTCGGAGGTCCTCGCCCGGTCCCCGGAGCTGTTGCTTGCCTTCGCCGACCGGCTGTCGTTCATCTGCTTCTGCCCCAAGTCCTTCGCGCGCGCCTCCAGCCGCGCGGCGATGCTGGCCACCGCAGCGAAGGGACAGCGGCCGGACCTCAAGGCCTCCCTGACCCTCCAGCAGCTCGACGTCCTCCAGGCGTCCGTCGACCGGGTGGAGGTCGGCAGCCTGGTGCGCGAGGGGCTGGAGCTCCTCGCCGACGCGGTGGAGCGCGAGCTTCAGGCTCAGGTGGTGAAGCTCCCAGACTACGTACCCACCAAGTACTTCTCGCAAAGGTCCACGGTGAAGGCGCTCTGGGCGCTCAAGGCCGCGGTGGTGCGCGACCGCATCTACCGCCGTCCGGAGCGCCCGCTGGAGGCGCGGGTGGAGGACTTGGACTGGCTCCGGTACTTCTTCCTCCTCGGCGGGCCGGCACCCGCGGAGACCGAGCTGTTGCTCAAGAGCGCGGCGGATCCGCGCGAGCGGGCCCAGCTGGAGATCATCCGGCTCGAGCACAAGTCTTTCGAGGAGGCGCTTGCGAAGGTCCGCTCCGAGCTGGCCTCCGGGATCGATCGCGAGGCCGCGGCGCTCGACCCGAAGGAGGAGCAGGCCGCCGCCGATTCCATGCTCCGGAGCTTCCAGGCCGTCCCCACGGCGGCCGCGGCGAGATCTCTCCGGGAGAAGCTGGTCCCCGGCCCGAGGCACCCGCAAAACCGCCTTCCCTTGGCGGCGGCGGCGAGGACGTTGGTGGCCGCGCTCGAGCAGCGGCTGGCCCGAGGCATGGCTGGGCAGGGAGAAGGGAGGGGCGGTGCGGCGCTGATGTCCTCCCTGCTCGAGGTGATGGGGCTGTGCCGCGCGGTGCCTGAGTTGTCGGACCGGCTGGAGCCGGTCGCCAAGGCCGCCGCCGGGTTCTGCCGGCAGGCCCTGGAGATGGCTTCGCTCTCCGCGGAGAGCACCGAGTTCGACGAGGCGGTGAAGCTCGAGGCGCTGAGCGGGCTGGCCGCGAACCTGGACGAGGAGCTCTCTCAGGTCGACGCGGTGGCCGACCAGCTCGCGGTGCTGGTGCCGGGCCGCGCCGAGGAGCTGAGAGCCGCGGAGAAGGAGACCAGGGCGAGGGCCGCGTCCTCCATCCGCAGGCGGGTGGCCTCGGCGTTCGAGCGAGGGCATGCGCGAGGGGACCCGCTGGAGTCTCTGGCGGTCGACTCGAGGCGGCTCTCCCAGCTCGAGGCGGCGCTGGTCGGCCTGAGCTCCGAACAGGCCGGCCTCAAGCAGGAGCTCTTGCAACCGCTCGGCGCGGCGTACGCGCGCGAGGTGCTCTCCTCTGCCACCTTCGAGCGGGTGGAGCAGTATTCACGCGTGGTCCAGACGGTCTCCGACAACCTCCGCCGCGAGGGCCTTTCGCCCGAGCCGCTCTTGGCGGAGAACCATGACGTGATCGAGCAGCGGCTGCGCGACCACGCGCAGGTCCTCTCGCAGCCGGTGAGGAGCCCGCACCCCGAGGCGCCCCAGGTGCTGAACGGCGAGGCCTACCTTCACTACCGGCAGGAGCTTGCCGCCGCGGCCCCGGACGGCGAGCTGACCGCGCTCGCCTCGCTCGAGTCGCTGCTCGCCACCACCTCCGGCGGTCCCGCGATCTCCAGCGAGGTGAAGGAGTCGGTGGCATCGGTCGAGCTGGCGTTCGCCCAGGCGCGGGTGCGGTTCCTCAGGGCCTGGCTCTCCCAGCTCTTGACCTCGCTCCCCTCGCCGGACGAGCTGTCGCACAAGGCGGAGGCGGAGCGCGCCTTCGACCGGTTGGTGAAGAGCCGCTTCCCCCTCTTGGCCACCAAGGAGGGCGAGCTGGTGCGCCTTAAAGGGACGTTGGAGCTGCTCTGTGCCCATCGGGGGCCGATCAGCGAGAGCGCGAAGAAGCTGGAGCAAGCGCTGCGTGGGGTGGCCGAGGACTTCGCGTCGTTCAGCAAGCGGTTGCTGGACGCGCGGGCGCGCTTGTAGCGAGCGATGCTTCATCCCCGCCTCAACCGGATCCGCCAGCGCCTCGACGCCCTGCGCGAGGGGACGGTGCTGTCGGCGGGGATTCTGGACCGGGCGCTGGCGGCGGTCGAGTCGTCGGACCCGGCCTCGCCGATGAAGCAGCTGCTCGCCTTGGACCGGGACCTCGATCGGGTAGGCATCCACACCGCCGCCGATGCCAAGCTGCTCCGCTCGCTGGGCGCCAAGAAGGGCCGAGTGGGGGCGCTCGCCCAGGGCTTGGAGCAGCGGGGCAAGGACGTGCTTGACGAGTACGAAGCAAGGCTAGGGAGGCTCGAGCGAGCCGTCCTGTCGCGGTCGGCCGGACCTGGGGCCTTGAGCGCCCTCGAGCGAGGCTTCGCAAAGCTCGCGAGGGCGGTGAAGGTGGCCGATCTGTTCGCGTCGCCCGACGAGGCGGTGGGCGAGTTCGAGATCTTCGATCGGCCGCTGGCGGACCGGAGCGCTCCTCCCGCCTCGGCGAAGCTCGCGGTGGCCGAGTTCTGGGCGGAACGGGCGCGGGGGAACATCGGCGATCTGGTGCAGAAGCGGAGGGACCTCGACGCCGCCCACGAGATGCTCCTCAGGCTCGGCGCGGAGGTTGACCGGGACCGTGCCCGCCACCTTCGCACCGAGGTGGCCCAGGCCCGGGAGCGCGCGCGTTCGGTGCCCGCGGTCCGCTCGCTGCAGGACCTCGCCCGGCACCTGCGGCTCGCCGCACGGAAGGATCCACGCTCGGCCTACCGCTCCGTCCGCGCCCTCTACGAGCGGGCGGTGGAGGCCAACGACCGTGAATTGGCGACTCTGGCGCGGGAAGCGGCCTGCTCGATGCTTCCCCGGGGCGACGAGCTGAGGCGGGCCTTGGAGCGCTCGGAGCAGGACCACCTCGCGGAGTGGGCGGCGGATCAGGGCGAGGCTCGCGCGCCGAGGAAGCGGCGCCTGGGCGAGCCGCCGGGGCTGGAGAGCAAGGGCGACGAGGCGCTCGCGAGGATGGCGTTCGAGCTGGAAGACGAGCGGCTGGAGGCCTTCGAGCTGGCCGCGGGCTGCGCGCGCTACTTCGACGTGGAGGACGCCTTGGCGGAGGAGATCGTCGAGGCGGAGCTGAGGGTGGCGCGCCCGGTGCCGCGACGGGTGGGGTACCCGACCCAGACGATGGCCTACGAGTTCACCGGCAGCCTCGACGAGCTGCCGAACTTCATCATCACCGATCCGAGGACGCTGATCCACGATCTCGCCTCGAACCGGCAGGTGGTGCGGGCGTACCTCGAGGAGCTGCCTCCGCCCCGCCCGCGCAGGGTGCGGAAGACTGCGGTGAGGGTGTACGTCTGCGACGCGTCGGGCTCGATGCACGGGCCGAGGGCGCGCTTCCGCGACGCGATCCTGCTCGCCGAGCTGAACAACCTGGCGGCCAAAGCACACCGAGGCCTGCCGTTCGATCCGCTTTACTTCTCGTTCTTCAACGACTCGCCGACCGAGTTGGCGCGGGTGGACTCGGCGGCAGAGGCGATCCGGCAGATCGAGAAGCTCTTCCGAAGCTCGCCGGCCGAGGGGCAGACGGACATCACCCTGGCGCTGATGTCGGCGTTCGAGTCGATCCGCTCGGCGCAGGGGAAGGATCCCTACCTGGCGCGGGCGACGGTTGTGCTGGTGACGGACGGAGAAGACGGGGTGGACCTCGAGTTGCTCCGCCGCACCCGGGCTCCGCTCGGGCAGGTGGACATCGCGCTCTCCTTCATCTCGCTGGGCGAGGAGAACACCGACCTCAAGTCCTTGGTGTTCGAGCAGCGGGCGAAGGGCGGGCGGGCCTTCTACCACCACCTCGCGGACGCGGAGATCGCCGCGGCGCGGACCGAGTTCGACACCACCTGGCGGACCCTCCTTCCGAGGGAGACTCCGACCACCGCGGGTGCGCTGGAGGCGCTCTTGCCGCACCTCGAGGCGCTGGAGGCGGTCGCCCAGGGCAGGCCGGCGCCGGCGCCTCCTCGGTCGGAGGGCTCGTTCGATGCGCTCTTCCCGGAGCCCAAGCGCGGCGCGGAAAAGTCGGCCAGGCCGCCGAAGGGGGCGGACTGGGCGCGACTGGCGGACATCCTGGAGGCGATCGCGGAGGCGGCCTCGCTGGCCCCGGCGGACGCCAGGGCGGCCGAGGCGGTGACGCTGCTCAACCACCTGCTGGGACTGTACGGGACTCCGCTGACCGCCTACCTCGCGGCGGTGGCGGCTCCCGATGAGGCGGTGGCGGCCGGCCTGGAGCGGGTGCGCCTGCTCTGCCGGCCGTTCGGGTAGGCTCGAGGCTGCAAATGGTGTTCGGCTTCGGCAAGAAGCGAAAGCCGCCCGCGGCGCCTGCCGATCCAATCGCGGCCTTCGACGGGTTGATCGAGGATCTCGAGCGCCAGGCGGCACAGGTGCGGCGGTCGGCGGCGACGCTGCTCGCCCTCAAGGGCGACCTCACGCGCGATCTCGAGCGCTACCGCCGGGTGATCGCGGAGGTCGAACGCCGTCTGGCGACGGCCGACGCGCGCCACGACGCGAAGGCAGTGAGCGTGCTGACGCGCGACCGGTCGGAGGGGGAGGGGCGCCTGAGGGCGAGCGAGCAGGCGCTGGCGGCTGCGGAGGGTGACTCGAAGCTGCTGCTCGGAGCCGCGGAAGGCTTGGCGGGGCGGATCGCGGAGCTCAGGGCGGAGCGTTCGAGCGCGCGGGCGAGGCTGTCGGTGGGGCTCGCGGTGACCGCGGCGCTGCGCGAGCGGGTGGAGCAATTCGACCGGGTATTGGCGCTGGACGAGGCGCGCGACGAGGTCGAGCGGGCGCACGCCCTTGCCGACATCTACCGGGAGGACGCCGGGGCCGGCGCCAAGGGATCGAGGATCAAGGGTCGAGGCTGATCGTCCGCGCCCACCCTTGCCCGACGATCAGGTGCATTGAGCCTGCCGCTCCCGACACCGCTCGGGCGGAGTCGAAGCCAGACAGTCTCGCTTGGACCTAGCGCTCCGCGTCCCGCACCACTTCGTGCCCGCGGTGCCGCGCCCGAACTCCGATCACCAGGTAGTCGAAGTCGCAGGAGCCCTTGCCGGGCTGACGTAGACGATCCGCTTTCCGGAGTGCGCCGGGTGCGGTTCCTCGAAGCTCTTCTGGCCCGCGGTGCAACCGGTGGGGTCGAGGCTGAAGGTGCCGCCGGACAAAGAAAGCCCTCCGCCGGCTTGGTAGCTGGTCGCCGCCGCACAGGCCCAGGCGGTGCCGCTCCAGGTCAGCCGCTGGCCGGCGCTGCAACCGGTGGAGTCGATGCCGAAGATATTGCCGGCGAGCACCAGCCCGTCGCCGGCCTGGTAGCTGACTCCGGAGGCGCAGGCCCATCCGGTGCCATTCCAGGTGAGCGCCTGCCCTGCATTGCAGCCGGCGGAATCGACGGAGAACGTCCTCCCGGAGAGTGCGAGGCCCGCTCCCGCGAGGTACGCCGCGTTTCCCGCCAGGGCCCCGGTGGAGTCGATCACGGTGTTGCCGCCGACCTTGATGCTTTGGGCGTCCACCGTCCCGCCGGAGAGGTTGCGCGCGTCGTTGGCCATCATCGCGTAGGGTACCGAGCCGACCTTCTGGCGCGGGGAGATCTTCTCTCCCGCCACGGTCACCTCGAGGTACCTCTCCGGCCCGGTGAAGACTCCGGCGGGTATTCCCGGGGCCGTGCCGTCACCCAGGTAGGTGGCGTAAAAGCCATCGGTCAGCCCCAAGGTTTGCTCCTCGCCAAAGAGCAGGTTCCCCGCAGTGGCGTCGTCGTAGATATCGAACTTGAACTTCACCGTGCCGCTGGCCGGCGTCCCGTCCGACTTCAGAAGCCGCCCCTGGTAGGCCACCTTCGAGGGCACTTGGGCCAGGGCGGCCGCAGAGATGAGGCGCACGGCCAGCAGTTCCCGACGCATGAGGGGCCTCGCTTTCCAAGGAAGGCTCCACCACGATCGCGGTGCCCGAATACCCCAGCGATCCCCCGCGCGCGGTGGAGCATCGGCCGCAAATGGTAGCGCGGGGGCCGCGCGACTGTCGACCGCTCAGGTTCTCCGCGCCGTCTGGTGCAGCTCGAGCACGATGTTCCCCTCCTTGAACAGCCGCACTGCGCCCGAGGTCTGGCTCACCACCAGGGCGATGCAGCGCGTCGTCGAGGTGATGCCCGCCGCCGCCGCGTGGCGCGCGCCCAGGCCAAGCGGGATGCGCACCTCCTCGTCGGCCGAGGAGAGGTAGCGCCCAGCCGCCAGCACCACCCCGTCCTCGCGGATCACGAACGCCCCGTCCAGCACCGAGAAGTTCTTGATCGCCTCGCGGATCTTCGGATCCAGCACGTTCCGCTCGGCCTCCGACAGCCCCTGGAAGGGATTGATCGTCATCTGCCGGCTCTTCTCCAGCACGCTGGTGTGATCGCCGATGGTGATGATCGTCCCGATCGGGTGGCTCTCGAAGCCCTCCTGGCCGATCTCCAGCGCCAGCTGGATGAGCGCGTCCACCACCTGCGAGTTGAACTGGTCTCCCAGCTTCACCCCCTCAATGGCCACCCGGTCGTCCAGCGAGCCGCCGATCCGCATCTGCATCAGGGTGTCCACCGTCCGCCCCACCCGGCCGGTGACGCACAGCACCAGATCCCCCTCCTTGAAGGCGCCCTGGGAGAGCGCCGACACCAGCGCCACCTTCACCCGCTCCACCCGCGAGTAGTCGTACCCCGGAATCACCAGCGCCCGGTTCTTGGTGGACAACAGCTCCTGCGCCAGCTTCTCGGTGGTCACCGCGTACACCAGCTTCCGCCGCGCCTTCCTCCCCCTCAAATCCTCCGGTGGGATGGGCGTGTCGCTGATGTAGAGCAGATGGTCGACCTCTCCCTTGCCGGCCAGGCTCAGGGCAGCGCGCAGAAACTCGCGGTCGAACTTGCTGATCTCCGACATTCTCCAGCCTTTACGAGAACTTACCCCGTCGAACCTTGACAGTTGGACTCGGGTCCTCTAGAACTATTGCCCCTTTTTGGCTCTCCCAAGGGGGCACACGGTCTTGAACCAGAAAGATCTCAAGCGCTACAAGAAGATGCTCGAGGACAGCAAGCTCGCTCTTCTACAGAGCGCGAAGAAGACCCTGATGGAGGAGTCGAATTTCGACACGGACGACCTCCCGGACGAGATCGACCTGGCCTCCAGCGAATACGCGCAGAGCATGGTGTTCCGCCTGCGCGACCGAGAGAAGTTCCTGCTCAAGAAGATCGACAAGGCGCTCTCGCGCATCGAGGACGGCACCTTCGGGATCTGCGAGCGGTGCGAGGAGCCGATCTCCGCCAAGCGGCTCGACGCCCGCCCCGTCACTACCCTCTGCATTCGCTGCAAGGAAGAGCAGGAGAAGAAGGAAAAGTCGTACGGCTGAGCCAGCTCGTCAGGCCGTCTCGCGCTTTGGTCTGGTCGCTGCACGGCACTCCCTTCAGGCGAGGAACGGCATTAGCGCCTCTTCGAGCTTCTGCCGATCGAAGCTCACCCCCACGCCCTTGGTGGGCCCGGTGGGGTCGGAGACGTAGACCACCGTCGCGTCGACCTCGAATGCCTGGCCGGCGAAGTCCAGGTAGAGGTCCAGTTGGAGCTCGGTGTCGCGGGGCGGAGGCTGCTGGGTGGGAATGAACGCTCCGCCCATGCGAAGCTCGCGCTGATGGGCGGCCCTAAGCTCCTCGGCGCTCTGGAAATGAAGCTCCAGCCTCGGCCCGGTCGCCTCGGAGAGCGCCTCGGCCGGCGAGAGGAACCGGACCGCGAAGCCTCCCCGCTCCACGCTCCTAAGCGTCACCGGCACCACCTTGTGCCGGCAGACCTGGCCCTCGAAATAGATGGAGCGGGCGGGATTGAGGAACAGCTGCACGTGCACCCGCGCGTCCAAGGGGACCAGGTGCGGGGTCGAGATGAAAGCCCCGCCTGGCGACACGTCCACGGTGAACCCGCTCGAGGTGGGCTCCTTCTCGCCGAACTTGACCAGGAACCGACGCCGATACCGGCGGTGGCGCCGCTTGGTCGACATGGCGGCATCCTATTCCGGTTCTCCCCGCGCGCCAGTCGCCGCCCAAGCTCAGGCGGGAGCTCCGATCTCCACCCGGACCAGCTGGCGGCCGATCAGGAATTGATCCCCGTTGTCCACGAACACGGCGGCCGCCAGGCGGGTGAAGGTTCCGTTCGAGGAGCCCACGTCCTTGAGCAGGACCCGGTCGGGGCTGACGTGCAGCGTCGCGTGGCGGCCGGAGACGAAGCCGTCGGCGGGGAAGACGATGTCGCCCGCCTCGCGCCCTAGCGAATTGTCTCCTTCCTTGAGGGGGAACACCGCGCCGCGCAGCCCGCCCTCGAGCAGCTGCACCAGCCGGAAGCGATAGCCCGCGTCCGGCGAGCCCCAGGCCACCGCGCCGTCGGGGGCCGGGGCCAGCGCAGGGACGGGCTCCACCAACAGCCTCTGCCGCCCGAGCCGAACTTCGCTTCCGGAAACCAGCTCTCGCTCCCGCCGTAGCCGGTGGAACACTCCGTTGCCCCCGGCGAGATCCTCGATCGCCAGACGGGTTCCGGAGAAGAAGAACCGCGCCTGGTTGTCGGCGACGAAGGGGTCGTCGGAGAGGACGATGTCTCCCCGGCGGCCGCAGGTCACCACGTCGGACTTCATGGACACCACGGCCTCGGGGCCCCCGTCCGCCCGCACCACGCGGAAGGAGACATTGGGACGGGCGGTCCCCGCCCCGCCCATCACCATCGTCCCCGAGGTGAGCGCGCAGCCGCACGCTTGGCAAGCGGCAGCTCCGGGCGGGTTCTTGGCGTCGCACCGGGGGCAGAACGAGAAGGACATGGCCTCGCTGGCCGCGAAGATAGCAGATGGCCATGCGCCGCCGAGCTTCTCCTGCTTGCCTGGTTGAAGGCGACCCTCCTGCCGTGACAGATTTCGTCGACCGCGATTCGGAACCTCGGGAACCGCCTTGCTCTGCCCGTCCTGCGGCGGCGACGCCGGTGAAACCTCAAGGGTCTGCCGCGCGTGCGGGACGGCGCTCGCCCGGCCCGCCGCGGACGGAGAGGACAACTACCTCGGCAAGATCATCGCCTCCAAGTACCGGGTGGAGCAGCTCATCGGTGAAGGGGGCATGGGGAAGGTCTACCGGGCCCGCCAGCTGGCGCTCGACAAACCGGTGGTGCTCAAGGTGCTGCGGCAGTCGCTCCTGTCGGACGAGCGGACCAAGGCCCGCTTCCAGCGCGAGGCCAAGGCGGCGAGCCGGCTCAACCACCCCAACTCGATCAGCGTGCTCGACTTCGGGCAGGTGGAGGAAAGCGGAGCGCTCTACATCGCCATGGAGTACGTGGTGGGGAAGGACCTGCACCAGATCCTCTCCACCGAGTGGCCGCTCCCGGAGGCGCGGGTGGTGCGCATCGTCGGGCAGGTGCTCTCGGCCCTGGCGGACGCGCACTCCGCTGGGGTCATCCACCGGGACCTCAAGCCCGAGAACATCATGGTCGAGCAGCGCCGCGGCGAGCCGGACTTCGTCAAGGTGCTCGACTTCGGGATCGCGAAGATCACCGACTCTCCGGGCGAGGAAGGCCCGGCGTTGACCCGGGCCGGCTTCGTGTGCGGGACGCCCGAGTACATGAGCCCCGAGCAGGCGCGGGGGGCGCAGCTCGACCCCCGGAGCGACCTGTACGCGGTGGGGGTCATTCTCTACCAGCTGTGCACTGGGCTCTTGCCGTTCGACGCCGACTCGGCGGTGGGGTTCGCGACCAAGCATCTCACTGAGGAGCCCATTCCGCCCTCGCGCCGGCGTGCGGAGGCGAGGGTGTCGCCAGCGATGGAGCGCTTGATCCTGCGCACGATGTCGAAGGACCCCAACGATCGCCCGCAGAACGCGGAGGCGTTCCGGGCCGAGCTAGTGGCGGTGGACCGAGAGCGGAGGGCGAGCGCCAGTGCGGCACGGAGGGGGAACTCCTCGCCGCGGATCCCCCGGAGGGTGACGCCGCTCGAGCAGCAGGCCACCCGGATCACGGCTGAGCCTTCCTGGGGCACCGAGCGGACGGAGCGGGCCGAGCCTCCCACGGCCCGGCGGGTGGCGGTGGTGGACCAGATGCGCCCGGGGGTTGACATCACCGATCCGGCGCCGAGCGGTGGGGGGATGCTGCTGTTCAAGCTGGTGACGGTGGCGCTGGTGGCCGTCTCTTTCGCGCTGGCGGGCTTCTACGTCTATCAGCTCTACTTCGGGGACAGCCGCCTGGCTCCCGACGAGGGGAACCCCAACGCCCCGATGCAGCTGGGGAAGAATGGGCACGACGTGGAGCTGCCTCGCGATCGGCCCCTCTACGAGGTGGAAATCCCCTCGGAGCTTCGGGACCGGGAGAAGTCCGAGCGGCTTTCGCGCGAGGGCGACGAGGCGCACCAGCGCGGGCGCGAGGATCTCGCGGCGGCGAAGTACAAAGAAGCCTTCGAGAAGGACCCTCGCCCGGAGATCGCGCTCAAGCTGGGCGAGCTGTACTACCAGCGGAACGACGCCAGGGAGGCGCGCGGCTGGTGGTCGAGGCACCTGAAGGATCACTCGGCCTCCAAGGCCAAGAAGTACATCCAGCAGGCCTATCCGGACCTCTGAGTCGAGCGTCGAGGGTCGAGTGTCGAGCGCTTCCGTCGACCTGGGTCCAGCGCTCGACGGTCATGGGTCGACCGGAAAACGTCTTGGGCTCTGAACCGTCGCTCGACGGTCACGCTCGACCCTCGACGCTCGACCCTCGACCGCCTAGCCCGCTTCTACCGCAAGCACTTGCTGGCCGATGCGCAGGCGGTCGCCGAGCTTGAGCGGGCGTTCGACGCCGGGAGTGATTCGCACGAAGGTGCCGAGGCCTCCGGAGAGGTCGCGGATCATCAGGCCGGTCGGGAGCGGTGACAGCTCGCAGTGCCTCGGCGCCAACGCCTCATCGCCGGGGAACGAGAGATCGCAGCGCCCCTGGCCGACGGTGATGATCGAGCTCGAGCTGACGATCGCGCGCCCGGGACGCCCCCCTACCAGCAGCTCCTCGATGCGGTAGTGCAGCTGGCTCGCCGGAAGGGGCGCCCCGTACATCGCCACCCGACCCTGCGCGGGCGTCGGGTCCAGCGGGCCATCGAAGCGAAACCGGCGCAGACCCACCGCGAACTCCCCCTCCACCGGGATGGTCACCTGCGCCTGGATCCCCACGAAGACGCCAGAGGTGCTCGATTCGTCCCGGACGAACAGCTTGCCCTCTTTCACCACCAGCGTGGCGTGGTGCGGAGAGATGAATGGGTCGTCGGGGAAGAGAATGGCCCCCCTGCTCCTTCCGACCACCGCGCCCGAGGCCGGCAGCCGGAAGCGCTGGCCCTGCGCGGGCCCGGCCTCCACCGCCACCACGTAGCGTGGACCAGGCGCTGGCACTGCCGTTGCCGCCGGCACCGGGCGGCTGGCGCTGGGAGAGGGACGCTTCACCAGGTCGCTCGCAGGAATGGGAGCCGGGCGTGGCGCCTCGGCAGCCGGCGGTCGGGCTCCCGGCACCGGCGCTGCCGCGGTGATCTTCGGCGCCGCCGGCGGGACGGCCGAGCCTGCCGCGACCCCCACCCCCGGGGCCGCAACTCCTGCTGGCCTCGGCGGCAAGGTGGCCGGCCTCGCCGTCGGGCGCATTCCCGGGGGTACGGTGTCGATCCTGGGCGCAGCCGGCTGGGCAGCCTCGGGGACCGGCGGGCGGCTGGGGGCCACCGGGCGAACCGCCCCGGGAACCTCCGCCGGCCTTCCAATCGTGGCGGCCCTCGGCTGCGGTGATGCATACGCCTGCGTGGACCGCTCGGCACCACTGCCGAGGGGCTGCCTCGCCGGCGCCGGCGGAGTCGAAGGCCTGGCCGGCGAGCCCGCGGCGCCCTGGACCCCCGCGCTGGAGGGCACCGCCGGCTGCGGCGCGGCCCGGGTGGGCACCGAGGAAAGCGGCCTCACGGCGGGCACGGATCCGGCCAGCGGGAGATGCTCCGCCTGCGAAGGCCCGGCGCTACGGACGGCTGGCTGGGGCACCCTCGGGCTCGCAGGGGCTTCCCCAGCAGAGAGCACTGCTTGACACTCCCCGCAGCGCCCGGCCCCAGCGGAATTGAGCCGATCGCACGCAGGGCAAATCACGCCCAGGGAGGCGAGCAGTGGAATGGCCATGAGGATGGCGTCAGTGTAGGGGTCGCCAGAAGCCGTGGTCAATGACGCGAAACTGGCGTCAAGCGGGCAGGATTGCTGAGGGAACCGGCCCGCTCCGCGCGGTGCTGACGCGGTGCGGCGCCGTTGCTCCGTAGGACCCCGGAAGTTACGATTGCCGGGCGGGCTGGCCAAGAGGGGCCGACAGGCCGCCCGTTCGAAGTTCGAAGCGATGATCCGGCTCAACGACATCCTCCAGCGGGTCGCGAGTTATCACCCCGACCCGGACCTTGATCTCATCAAGAAGGCCTACGTGTATTCGGCCAAGGTCCACCAGGGGCAGATCCGCAAGTCGGGGGAGCCGTACCTGGTCCACCCCCTGGAGGTGGCGGGGCTGTTGGCCCAGCTCAAGCTCGACGAGGCCTCCATCGTCACCGGGCTATTGCACGACACCATCGAAGACACCCTCGCCACGAGCGAGGAGCTGACCGAGCTCTTCGGCCCGGAGATCGCTCAGCTCGTGGACGGGGTGACCAAGCTGTCGAAGTTCTCCGCCTCCGCCACCATGAGTCAGGAGGAGAAGCAGGCGGAGAACTTCCGGAAGATGATCATCGCGATGGCGCAGGACATCCGCGTCATCCTGGTGAAGCTTGCCGACCGCACCCACAACATGCGGACGCTCGAGCACATGGCCCCGGAGAAGCAGGCGCGAATCGCGCAGGAGACCCTGGACATCTACGCGCCCCTCGCCAACCGGCTCGGCATCAGCTGGGTCAAGACCGAGCTCGAGGATCTCTCCTTCAAGTACCTCAAGCCGCAGGAGTACGAGGACCTCCTCCAGAAGGTGGACCAGCGCCGGAAGGAGCGCGAGCAGTACATCGCCGACGTGGTGCGGCTCATCGAAGACAAGCTCAAGGAGCGCGGGCTCGAGGGCCGGGTGTCAGGGCGCTTCAAGCACCTCCACAGCATCTACAAGAAGATGCGCGCCCAGGGCATCGACTTCGACCAGGTGCACGACATCATCGCCTTCAGGCTGCTGATGCCTTCGATCCCCTCCTGCTACGAAGCGCTGGGGCTCATCCACCAGCTGTGGAAGCCGGTGCCTGGGCGGTTCAAGGACTTCATCGCCATCCCCAAGCCGAACATGTACCAGTCGCTCCACACCACGGTGATCGGGCCTCTCTCCGAGCGGGTGGAGGTGCAGATCCGCACCGAGGAGATGCACAAGATCGCCGAGGAGGGCATCGCCGCGCACTGGGCCTACAAGGAAGGCAAGTCGATCATCTCGCGCGACGACGAGAAGTTCGCCTGGCTCCGCCAGCTCATGGAGTGGCAGCAGGACCTCAAGGATCCAAAGGAGTTCCTGGAGACGGTCAAGGTCGACCTGTTCACCGACGAGGTCTTCGTCTTCACTCCCAAGGGCGACGTGAAGAGCCTCCCGCGCGGCGCCACCCCGGTGGACTTCGCCTACGCCATCCACTCCGACGTCGGGCACAAGTGCGTCGGCTCCAAGGTGAACGGGAAGATCGTCCCGCTCCGCTACAAGCTCAAGAACGGCGATCAGGTCGAGGTCCTGACCAGCCCCCAGGCCCACCCCTCGAAGGACTGGCTCACCTTCGTCAAGACCAGCCGCGCCCAGCAGAGGATCCGGCAGTTCATCAAGCAGCAGCAGCGCGAGAAGAGCCTCCAGCTCGGCCGGGAGCTGGCCGAGCGCGAGTTCCGCCGCTTCCAGCTCAACTTCAACAAGCTCCTCAAGGGAGGAGATCTCAAGAAGATCGCCGCCGAGCTGGGCTTCCGCATCGAGGAGGACATGCTGGCGGCCATCGGCTACGGGAAGATCTCCCCTCACCAGCTGGTGGAGCGCATCCTCCCTCCGGAGAAGCTCGCCGAGCCGCGCGACGGCCGGGAAGGCAACGGCGCCCAGGGCGGCCTGCTCTCTTTGGGACGGGTCACCGAGGTGGCCAAGAAGCTGGTGGGCCGCCAGAGCAAGAGCGGGGTGATCATCGGCGGGGTGGACGAGGTGCTGGTGCGCTTCGCCCGCTGCTGCAACCCGGTGCCCGGAGACCCGATCGCCGGCTTCATCACCCGCGGCCGGGGGGTGACGGTGCACACCGTGAGCTGCGAGAAGGCCCTCGCCACCGACCCCGAGCGGCGGGTGGAGGTGAGCTGGGACGTGCGCGGGGACTTCAAGCGGCCGGTCACCTTGCGCGTCCTCACCGCCGACCGGCCGGGGCTCCTCGCGGACATCTCCAACGCCTTCTCCAAGAAGGGCATCAACATCTCCCAGGCGAACTGCCGGGCCACCGGCGACGATCGCGCCGTCAACACCTTCGAGGTCAGCATCTCGGACTTGAAGCAGCTCAACGACCTCATGCGCAGCATCGAGCGCTTGAACGGCGTCTACTCGGTGGAGCGCATCTAGGACCTCCCCATGGCCAAACCCGAGCTGGACGAGGAGGCCCTGAGCGGTCCCACGCTGCTTCCGGACGGCTCACTCTCCTCCCCGGTCGACCCGAAGGTGGATCTCGAGACACTCCGCTCCGCCTCGAAGTACGAGGTCGGCGATCGGATCGGCCTCGGCGGCATGGGAGAGGTCCGCCTGTGCCGGGACACCAAGCTCGGGCGCGAGGTGGCGATGAAGCTCATCCGCTCCGGCGAGGGCTCCGGCGGTGACCGGCTGATGCGCTTCTTGCGCGAGGCGCGGGTGCAGGGGCAGATCGAGCACCCCTCGATCGTGCCCGTGTACGATCTCGGCCTCGGTCCGTCGGGCGAGCCCTACTTCACGATGAAGCTCGTCCGGGGCGTGACGCTGGAAGGGGTGCTGGCCGGTCTGCGTTCGAACGACCCGGCCTTCACCGGCCGCTGGAACCGGCACCGCCTGCTCACCGCCTTCGGCACCGCCTGCCTGGCGGTCGATCTCGCCCACGCCCGAGGGGTGGTCCACCGCGATCTCAAGCCCGCCAACCTCATGCTGGGCGATTTCGGCGAGGTGTACGTCCTCGACTGGGGGCTGGCGAAGGTGCTCGGCGCCGAGGAGAGCCGCGGTGGGCCAATCTCCGCGTCCGAGCTGCAGCCCAACCCGTCCGCCTCGGACTCGGCGAAGACGCAGCTCGGAACGCTCCTGGGCACGCCCGGGTACATGTCGCCCGAGCAGATCGACGGCGGCGCCATCGATGCCCGAAGCGACGTGTACTCGCTGGGCGCCATCCTCTTCGAGCTGGTGACGCTCAAGCCGCTGGTGCCGGCAAACCCTCTGTTGGCGATCGAGGCTACCCGCGGAGGGGTGGACGCGCGGGCGCGCGCCCTCGCCCCGGAGATGGAGGTCCCGCCGGAGCTGGAAGCGATCTGCGTGAAGGCCACCGCCCGCGATCCGGGAGGAAGGTTCCCCTCCGCCCGTGCGCTGCACCAAGCGCTCGAGGAGTACCTGGCGGGCGAGCGCGACCAGCAACTCCGGGTGGAGAAGGCCCGCGAGCACGCCGCGGTCGCCGCGGAGGCCGCCTCCCTCGCGCTCACCCGCGGAGCGCTCGAAGACCGCACTCGCGCGGTGCGGGAGGTGGGCCGTTCGCTCGCGCTGGATCCCGCCAACGAGTCCGCGCTTCGCACCCTGATGAAGCTGCTCGAGGAGCCTCCGCCATCGCTTCCCGAGGAGGCCGAGCGCGCGCTCCAGAGGTCCGCGGCCCGCAGCTGGCAAGCGGCGGCGAGGACCGCGCTCCTGGCCTTCGGCCAGATGTTCCTCTACATCCCGCTTCTGTGGTGGATGGGGATTCGGCATCCGCCGGGCCTCGTGGTGTTCTTCCTGTGCAATCTCCTGGTCGTGGCCGGGGCGGCGATGGCCTATCGGGCTTCCCGTGACAGGCCGCGCGGGATGTGGGCGATGACCGCCGCCGTGTGCGCGGCGGTCGCCTCCACCAGCGTCTTCTTCGGGCCATTCATCGTGGTGCCCGGGTTCGCGGCGGTGAACATCGTCGCGTCCAGCCTGATGACCGACCGGGTGGGCCGGCGGCTCGCGCTCGCAGGGGGCGTCTTGGCGGTGGTGGTGCCCGCAGGGCTCATGCTGTGGGGCCTGTTCCCGGTGGGCTACCTGTTTGGTCCCGAAGGGATGACGGTGACTCCCGGCGTGGTGGAGCTGCCCCGCTGGCCCACGCTCACCGTGCTCCTGTGCGCTTCGATTGGAACGGTGGTCGTCTCGGCCCTGGCGGTAGGCCGGCTCCGCGATGCGCTGTCGGAGGCCGAGCGGCAACTCAACCTGCGAGCCTGGACGCTGCGCCAGCTGCTTCCGGCCGCCAGGGCCCCCGACGGAGAGGGGCGGTGAGGCGCGGCGCGGCCCCGGCGGCGGACGGCCTGGCCCGGCGCCTGGGGCACTGACCTCGACTGTAATTTCTTCAGCCCGGTCCCCATGGCGTCCTGCCAACTGCCGGAAGGCTCTCGGGGCAACGACGGCACGCCTCCCGCAGGCAGTCGCCCGTCGGCCCGGAAGAGCAGGAGGCGTCCATGCAGGCAGTGTCGCTCTGTTCTGATCCCACCTTTGGAGTCGAGGCGCGGCTCGCGCGCCTCGAGCAGAGCCTCTTGTCCGAGCGGGAAGCGGCTCGGCTCGAGCTGGAAGGGCTGATTGGCCAGCTGCAGACTGCGCGCGCCGCGCTCAGGGCTCGCAGCGCGTACTGCGACGAGTTGGAACAGGAGCTGCGTCAGGCGGAACTGGAGCGCGACTCGGCGCTCCAGGAGCTATCGAAGCTGCGCTCAGAGCGGGAACCGCCACCGCCAGGCCCCTGCCAGGGCGAGGGCGAATCGGAGGCGGTGGAGGACCCTGGGCGCCCGCCTGTCCCGGACTCTCCTCCGTCGTGCGAAGAGCTGACCGAGTTCGGGCGGAAGTTGCGCGCGGCGACGAGCGTGCGGAGGCTCCCAAGCTTCTTCCGCCACACCCCCGCCGATTCCAACGTGAGCGCAGTGATGGACTGGCTGGAGAGATCGGAGCGCCTGTCCGATCTGATCCGCCGCGCGGCCCGGAGAAAGATGAGCCCCAGCTTCCTGGTCGAGGTGCTGTTCGGGCTCTCCAGGCGGGGACTGATCGATCTGGGGAGTTGACCGCCGAGGCCGCGCATGGTGCTACTTGTCCAAGTGCGAGGAGGGTGCGATGGCTCGACAGGCGATTTCGGCCGAGGGCGCTCCGCGGGCGATCGGCCCCTATTCCCAGGCGGTGCAGGTGCAAGCGGGGAAGTTGACCTTCCTCTCGGGCCAGATTGCCCTGGATCCCAAGACCGGCGAGCTGATCGGAGGCGACGCCGCCGCGCAGACCGAGCAGGTGATGAAGAACCTCGCCGCGGTGCTGGCGGCGGCGGGGCTCGACTTCTCGAACGTGGTGCGCTGCGGAATCTTCGTGGTGGATCTCGGAGACTTCGCCACGGTGAACGAGGTCTACGGCCGCCACTTCGTGGGGGCTCCGCCGGCCCGGGCCACGGTGCAGGTCGCCGCGCTGCCCAAGGGAGCGCGGGTGGAGATCGACGCCATCGCCGCCTCGTGAGCTGAGCAGGCGAGCGGGCGTGCCCGGCGGTCTCGCCTCTGGGCTCTGCCCCGGACGAGCCCGGCCAGTCCGCTCCAGCCGACTCGCTGCGGCCGGCGGGGCGTCCGAGCGCGCCGGGGAGCCGTTCGGCCCGCGAAGCCCCGAGGCGGATCCGCGCGACCGAGCTTGCGATAGGCTGAGCGCCAATGCGATCCGCCCTTCACCTTCTTTCCGTCGCGCTCGTCACCCCTTGCCTTGCGCTGGCCCAGGTCGAGCCCAACGAGTGGAGCACTCCTCCGCTGGTGCCGGCGCCGGCCGACTCTCCCCCGGCCGAAGCGACCCCGCCGCCGCCGGCCTCCACGCCGCCGCCGCCCGGGGCCACCCCGCCTCCCCCCGGCGCCCGCCCCCAGACCGATTACCCCTATTCCCCCTACGGCCAACCCACACCTCCGCCGGCCGAGCCCCCGCTGGAGGTGGGGTTGATGATCTCCGAGGCGGCCTTCGGCATGCTCACGTCCGCGGGAGTCGCGGTGCTGCCGTACCTCCTCTTCGACCGCGCCGGGCTCTTCGCCCAGTCCGATGGGATCGGCGACCTCTTGCTGGTGCTGCTCTTCTCCGCGGTCCCTTTGGCGGTGGCGCAGACCGAGCTGTCCTTGGCGAACGGGAGTCAGTACTACCGCTCGGAGAGCTGGCCCGCTTCCCTCTCCGGGCTGGCCGCTCAGGCGGCGGTGCTCGGCCTTTTCTACTTCGGGTTCGGCGGTCCGATGCTGAGCACCGTCAACTCCGGGAGGACGGTGCTCCTGGTGGGGACGATCGCCTTCGTCCCGCTGGTGGAGATGGCGGTGCTGAACTTCACCAAGCCCCCGAGGAGCAAGCTGCCCTACGGGGGATTCTCGCCGGTGGGGTTGGTCAACTATTCACCGGAGGGTGGGCTGCGCGCCGCGCTGCCTGCGCCTTTGCCTTTGGCCGGGCCGACGCGAACGGGATTCTTCCTCCCGCTCGCGTCGGGACTGTTCTGACCGGTCGGGCTACTTCCCCTTCTTCTTCAGCTCCTCGTCGATGATCGCCTTGAAGGCGTCGATCGGCTGTGCCCCGACGAGCTGGCGGCCATTGATGAAGAAGGTAGGCGTGCCGTTGGCCCCCACCCGGTTGCCTTCCTGGCTGTCCTCGGTGATGAGCGCGTCGAACTTGTTCGAGTCGAGCGAGGCCCGGAACTTCGACATGTCCAGCCCCACCTCTTGCGCGTACCGCTCGAGGGAGGACCGGTCCAGCGCCGTCTGATTGGCGAACAGCTTGTCGTGGTACTCCCAGAACTTCCCTTGCTCGTTGGCGGCCATCGAGGCCGAGGCGGCGATGCGGGCGTTCTGGTGGAAGGGCAAGGGCTGGTGCTTGAACGCCACCTTCACCTTCCCCTTGTACTGCTCCTCGAGCTGCTTGAGGGTGGGAACCACCCTCGAGCAGAACGGGCACTGGAAGTCGGAGAACGCCACGATCGTCACCGGGGCATCCCGGGGGCCCTTCACCGGCGCCGTCTTGATGTTGATCTCCGCGGCGGGGGCGGGCGCCGGGGGCACCGGTGCGGCGGCGGGCGCCTGGGCGCCCTGGGCGAGCGCCTTCTTGTAGACGTCCTCCAGCTTGGTGCCGGCGGCGATGAGCTGGTCGGCCTTCTTCAGCTCCTCGTCGATCACCCCGCGGAACGCCTCGAAGGGCTGGGCGCCGACGAACTCCCGGCCGTTGACGAAGAAGGTGGGCGTGCCGTTGGCGCCGACTGCGTTGCCCGCCGAGGAGTCGGCCTCCACCTTGGCGCGGAACTTCCCGCTGTCCAAGGCGGCCTTGAACTTGCCCACGTCGAGGCCCAGTTCCTGGGCGTAGCGCTCGAGCGAGGCGCGATCGAGGGCGCGCTGGTTCTCGAAGAGCTTGTCGTGGTACGGCCAGAACTTGCCCTGTTCGTGGGCGGCCATCGAGGCCTCGGCGGCGAGCTTCGCGCTCGAGTGGAAGGGCAGGGGCTGGTGGCGGAAGACGAACCGCACGTCGTTGCCGTACTTCTCCTGGATCTGCTTGAGGGTGGGCACCACCCGCGAGCAGAAGGGGCACTCGAAGTCGCTCCACTCCACGATGGTCACCTTGGCGGCCTTGGGGCCCTTCACCGGCGAGTCGGCGGGGACGTCGACGTTCTTCACCGTGGCGGGGGGCGGCGGCGCAGCGGGCGGCGGAGCCGGGGCGGGGCTTTGGGCGCCCTTCTCCAGAATCCGTGCGTACACCTGGTCGGGCTTGACGCCCTCGCGGACCATGGCCTCGGCCTTGCCGAGCTCCTCGTCGATCAGCCGCTTGAAGCTGTCGATCGGCTGGGCGCCCGAGAGCTTGCGGCCGTTGATGAAGAACGCCGGGGTGCCGGTGGCGCCCAGTTGGCCGGCGAGGGCCTGGTCGTCGGCGATGGTCTTCGAGTGCTTCTCGGTCTGCAGGTCTTTCTTCCAGCGGTCCACGTTGAGGCCGACCTCGCGGGCGTAGCGCTCGAGGGAGGCGTCATCGAGGGCGGACTGGTTCTGGAAGAGCTTCTCGTGCATCGGCCAGAACTTCCCCTGCTCGCCGGCGGCGAGGGTGGCGAGGGAGGCGGGGCGGGCCCGGTCGTGGAAGGAGAGCGGGTTGTGCTTCATCACCACCCGGAGCTTGTCGCCGTAGTCCTTCTCGAGCTGCTGGACGGTGCCTTCGGCGCGGCTGCAGAAGGGGCACTGGTAGTCGGAGAACTCCACCAGCGTCACCAGCGCGGTGGGCTTGCCGTGGACCTGGCTGCCCTCGATGGGCACGCGGTAGACGGTCTGAGAGTCATCCCCCCGGGGAGGTCGCTGTGGGGCTTGGGCGACGGCTCCGGGGCCGAACATGGCGGCCTGGATTTCCGGTGCGCCCTTGCCCTGCTTGGCCAGCTCGACGGCCTGCCTGAGCTTGGCGGGGCTGTTGGGGCAGCCGGGGTCGTTCTTCACGCAGCTGGCGAAGGAGCCCCAGCTGCAGCCGCAGGTACAGTTGTTCTCGTTGAGCACCTTCATGACCGCGAACTTCTGGGCGTCGCTCATCCCGGTGAAGGTGCCGGGGGGCATGTCGGAGGACTTGTACTGGAAGGCGGCCTCGGAGCCTCCGGCTGCTGCGGGCGCTGCTGCGGAGGGCGCCGAGCCCCCTTGCGACGAGCCCTTGACTACGGAGCCCACCGCGAAGCCCACGACCAGCCCCACCAAAAGGGCGATGATGACGTTCGGTTTCATTGCGTCGGTGCTCCTTTGGACCTTTGGACCTTTGGCTTTGGCCAGATTGAAGGACCGGGCTAGATACCAGAGAGGCTTTGAATGGTGCAACCAGCCATGACCACTGCGGTTTGGCAGGAACGGCCCCTTGGCTGCCGAGTAGTGACGAAAAGGGCCGCGGGGTTTCAGCGATTGGGCGTCCGCACGGTGGGAAGCCGGGGTGGCGAGCTTTGAGAGGAGAGCTGACGGTTGACGCTCTAGGCAAGCGTTGCCCCCTGCCGATCATCGAGTTGGCCAAAGCCTCCCGCCGTGCGGGCGACGGGGTGGTGATTCGGCTGCTGGCAGACGACCCGGCGGTGGAGCGGGACGTGCGGGCCTGGTGCGTGGCGACGGGCAACAGGCTCTTGAGGGTGGAAGTCGACGGGGGCGTGTACCGGGCGTACGTGAAGGTGTCGCAGCGGACCCGCGCGTAGCGGTGGACTCAGGGGAGGGCAGCCCAACGAAGCGAACAGGCGGCCGTGGGGGTTGGCACGCGGGCTGAACCCGGCAGGAGGGCACCCGAGAGGAGCGGCGAATGGAAGACGCAGCGACGACTCAAGCACGTGGCCTGGCTGATGCGATCGCGCGCGTGGCCGACGGGCGGGCAGCCGAGCACGTCTCCGAGCGGCGTGCGCACCGGCGGGGGCAACTCGAGGCGGCGGTGGATCTCTCGAGCGACTCGAACTTCTACGTAGGTTTCTCCGAGGACATCAGTGAAGGAGGGCTCTTCGTGGCGACGGTGGCCGCCGCGGAGGTGGGGGACGAAGTGGAAGTGCGCTTCACCTTGCCGTGGGGCGAGCCGATCGAGGCGCGGGGGGTGGTGCGGTGGACGCGCGAGCCGAACGACGGCACCCCGGACGTCTTTCCTGGGCTGGGCGTGCAATTCGTCGGGCTCGACGATCGCGCCCGAGAGGCGATCCGGGGCTTCGTCGCCTCGCGTGAGCCAATGTTCTTTGCTGAGTGACGAGGGCCTTGCGGTCGAGGGTCGAGGGTCGAGCGTCGAGTGGGCCGTCGAGCGGTCGTCCAGCGTTCGACAAGCTCTCGGTCGAGGCCTCGACGTCTTGGGCGCGGTGTCTCGACGGTAGGCCGATGGGCAGTCCTTCGCCGAATTGAGCGCTCGACGGCCATTCGACGCCGGCCGCTCGACGCTCGACCCTCGACGCTCGACTAGGTGAGCTGCAGGACTCGCTCCTCCAGCTTTTTTCCCCGGCTCACCCCGAGGATCAGCACGTCTCGCTCGAGGAGCAACCGCACGGCGCGGGAGATCATCTCCTCCGGAGGAACCCGGGCGCCATCGAAGTGCACCAGGAGCGACCCCGAGGGATCGAGCTTCGCGTCAGTGCAGCCCTCCAGAGCGCGCAGCTCGGCCAGCGGCACGTTGCCGCGCGCGATCTGCACCCGGAACTCCGCCGCTTGCGAAGTCATCTCCGCCATGCTCGCCGCCGCCACCAGGTTCCCGCGGTCGAGCACCGCGGTGGCGTCGCACAGCTCCTCGAGCTCCTGGAGGTTGTGGCTCGACACCACCACCGTGCGCTTTCCCTTCATCTGGCGGATGAGCTGCCTCACCGAAGCCGCGATCTTCGGGTCCAACCCCGCGGTGGGCTCGTCGAGCAATACCACCGGCGGGTCGCCCATGAAGGCCTGCGCCATCGCCACCCGCTTGGCCATCCCGTGCGAGAGCGCCCCCGCCGGCGTAGGCCAGGTCTCCGGCAGGCCGACCAGCTCCAGGGCGGCCTTCGCTTCCCGAGCCGGATCCCCAAGGCCCGACAGCCGCGCCAGGTAGCTCAGGAAAGCCCCCACCGGCCAGGCCGGCGGGAGCAGGGCGTCCTGCGGCAGCACGCCTAGCTTCCCCTTCAGCGCTCCGGGCCGCGACGGGTCCACCCCAAGCACCCGCAGCGTGCCGGCAGTCGGGTGGAGAAAACCGCAGAGCATCGAGAAGGTCGTCGTCTTGCCCGCTCCATTGGGGCCGATGAGCCCGTAGCACGCCCCCTCCTGGATGGTGAAAGACACGTCGTTGACCGCCACCTTGGCCCCGAAACGCTTGGTGGCGTGCGAGATCTCGATCGCCGCCGTCACAGGTCCCGCCTCCTCAAGGCCAGGTGCGCAAGGCCCAGGAACAGCGCCGCGTAGCCCAGGTGGGCGAGCACCGCCGCACCGAGCTTCCCCAGGTCCGGGTGCAGCAGGTCCGTCCGGAAGTACCACACCGAGGCGTACTTGAGCACCGGCCACGGATCGAACATCGGCATTCCGCCCACGCTCGGCGGATCTCCGAGGAAACCCGCCAGCCAAACGAGGAAGAGCGCGAGCAGGTTCCACATCAGGCTCGCCGCTGAAAGACGAGTCAGCGACGAGCAGAGCGTGGTGAGCGCGACGTAGGCCAGCGAGAACACCACCGACGAGGACCACAGCTTGCCGAGGGTGAGCAAAAGCTCGCCGGCAGAGAAGCCCTCCTGGGTGGCGAGGCCGTATAGGCACAAGAGCGAGTCGACGATGAGCATCAGTGCGCCCATCAGCACCACCTGGGCCATGAATTTCCCGTACAGGACCGAGGAGCGCCGCGAGCGCACCGCGAAGTAGCGCATCGTCTTCGGGCCGATGTCGCCGGAGAGCCGGTCGAAGCCCAGAAGCGCGGCGAACAGGGGCAGGAAGAACAGCCCCAGCTTGAAGATGATCAGCAACTGGAGCGGAGTCGCGAGCAGCGCCTCGGTGAGCGCCTCGTCGTCGCTGAACAAAGTTCGGATCAGCTCCTTCTTCGCCTTCTCACCGGCCTTTGCCGCCGCGGCGTCGATCTCCTCGCGAGGCACCCCGCGCTCCTCGAGCATCTTGGCCTGAGCTTCCGCCTGCGCCGAGATGCTGGCCGAGCAGCCGTGCACCCAAAGCCCGCTGAAGAGCGTGAAGAGCACGTACAGCGCGAGCAAGACCGCGATGCGGGAGCTGCGGAGCGCCCGCCCTAGCTCGGCGCTCCAGACGACCGAGATCTCTTTCAGCCCCTCCACCCTAGAGCACCGCCAGGCCTTCCAGCTCGAGGAGCGCGCCGTCCTCCACCAGAGCGGCCACCACTACCGCCGTCATGCACGGGAAGTGGCGGCCCATCAGGCCGCGGTACACCTCCCCTACCTGCCGCAGCTGGTCGAGGTACGCCTGCCGGTCGGTGATGTACAAGCGGAGATGGACCAGTTGCTCCGGCTTTCCTCCGGCCTCATCGAGAATCGCGAGCACGTTCCCCAGCGCGCGCTCGAACTGAGCCACGAAGCCGCCAGGGACGATCTGTTCTTTCTCGTCCCAGCCGACCTGACCGGCGAGCACCAAAAGCCGCCCGCCGGCCGGCACCACCACTCCGTTGCTGTAGCCCTTGGGCCGCTTCCACCCCTTGGGCTGGAGCCACCGCATGCGTCACCTCCGAACCTGCTCGCCACGCTCCCTGCCAGCGAGTCCCTGCGCCGCGCCCGCGTCGAGCAGCGCCGAGGTCTCTTCCGCCGAAAGCCCAGCCTCGCGCAGGATTCGCTCGGTGTGCTCGCCCTGACTGGGCGCGAAGGGAAACTCCATGGGCGCCCCGGTGTCAACCGCCGCCGGCGGAAGCCTGATGCTGCGCCCGTCGGGAGCCACCGTGCGGTGCAACAGGCCCCGCACCCACGGCTCCTCCATCGCCTGGGAGACCGGCAACACCGGCGCACACACCAGGCCTGCCGCGCGCAGGTCATCGAGGTTCTGCTCGGTGGAGCGCCGTCGAGTGCACGCCGCGATCCGCTCGTGCAGCTTCGGGCGATTCTCCTTTCGCCCCGAGTTTCTGACGAAGCTCGGATCAGCCACCTCGGCGAAGGCCGGAATGGAGGTGAGAAGCGCCCACTGCCGGTCCGAGCCGATGGCCAGGTAGAGAAAGCCGTCGGAGCTCGGATAGACGTTGGACGGCACGAAGTGGCGGTGCTCCGAGCCCGATCGGGTCAGCTCCTCTGGAGGCGCCCCGGCGTCCAGCATCGGCACCAGGGTCACCAGCCATGAGGCGGCCGCCCGCGCCATCGAGATGTCCGACCGACCGCCAGTCCCCGTGCGCTCGCGCCGGAGCAGCAGCGCCAGCACTTGGGTGAAAAGCTCGTCCCCCGCCTTGAGGTCGATGAGCGGGAGCCCGCATAGTACCGGCGGCCCGTCAGCCGGCCCGGTGACGTCCATGTAGCCGAGCTGGGCCTGCAGCGCCGGGTCGTACCCAGGAACGTCGGGATGCTCCGGTCCCATCGCCGAGATGCCTGCCCAGATGAGCCTAGGGCTCATGGCGCGCAAGGTGGGTTCGTCGATTCCCAGCTTCGCGTACCGTGAGGGGAGCGTGTTGCAACAGAAGACGTCCACCTCGAGCCCGCGGATGACCCGGTGGAGGGCCTGGCGGCCTTGCGGGTGGGCGAGGTCCAGCGTGATGGCCTCCTTCCCCACATTGGGCCCGACGAAGTAGGCGCAGCGGTCGGGCCCGCCCAGCGGTGCGCCGATCCTCCGGTTGGGATCTCCGGCGGGCGCCTCCACCCGAATGACGCGCCAGCCGAGCTGCACCATCCGCGAGGTGGCATACGGCAAGGAGAGCGCCTGCTCCAACGACACCACCGTCAGCCGCGTCATGAGCCGCTCCGTGGCGCGGCCGGATCCTGGGTGACCCCGGCGGCGATCAGGCCCTCCAGCACCCGCTCGGGCGTCAGCGGCAGCCGGGTGAAGCGCACGCCGGTGGCGTGGAAGACCGCGTTCGCCACCGCGGCCGCCACGCAGATCGCCGGCGCCTCGCCCACGCCCTTGGCGCCGAAGGGGCCGGTCGGATCTTCCGTCTCGATGAAGCTCATGCGAATGGGCGGCACCTCGGGCGCGGTGAGGAGGTGGTAGTCGCGGAAGCAGGGGTTGAGGATCCGGCCCTCGCGCACCTTCAGCTCCTCGGTGAGCGCGTAGCCCAGCCCCATCACCACCCCTCCCTCGATCTGCCCCTCGAGCCCCAGCTCGTTGAGCACCTTCCCCACGTCGTGGGCGGCCCAGACGCCGAGCGGCCGCACCACCCCGGTGTCCAGCTCGACCTCCACCTCGACCGCGTGGGTGCCGAAGGCGTAGGTGGGCGAGACGTTGCCGCGGAACTCGCGGTCCTGGTGCACCGAACCGGGCTCGAAGTAGGCCTGGGTGGCGAGCAGCTCGTGCTTGCCGCTGAAGTGCAAAGTCCGCACGAGCTTGTCCAGGGGCTCCAGGCGCTCCTCGCCCCGGCAGACGAAGCCGTCGCGCAGGGAAAGCTCTGAGGGCGGGACGCGGTGCTGTTCCGCCGCGGCTCCGAGGAGTTTCTCCCGCGCCTTGGAGGCCGCCATCAGCGCCGAGTTCCCCGCCACGTAGCTGGTGCGCGAGGCGTGAACTCCTACGTCCCAGGGCTTCACGTCGGTGTCGGTGTTGATCACCTTCACCCGGTCCACCGAGAGCCCGAGCACCTCCGCGACGATCTGGGCCAGCACGGTCTCCGAGCCTTGCCCGATGTCGGTGGAGCCGGTGATCAGCGTCGCCTTCCCGAAGTCGTCGATCGACAGCGCCGAGCCGCAGCCGTCGGAGCGGTAGATCTTCGCTCCCCCGCCCACGTGGAGCATCGAGGCCATGCCGATGCCGCGGCGCACCCGCTCGTCGTGCCGCGGCCGCCGCTTCGCCTTCCAGCCCGACATCTTCGCGGCCGACTCGAGGCAGTCCTTCAATCCGCAGGTCACGAAGCGGAGCCCCTGCCCGGTCTCCTCGCCTGCCTCGTGCGAGTTTCGCAGGCGCAGCTCCAGCGGGTCGGCGCCCAGCTTCTGGGCGAGCTGGTCGAGCTGGGACTCCACCGCGAAGGTGGCCTGGAGATTCCCGTACCCGCGGAACGAGCCGCTGTAGGGGTTGTTGGTGTGGGGCACCACCGCCTTGAACCGGACATGGGGGACCCGGTAGAGCGAGGAGACCGACTGCATCATCACGAAAGGAGTGGTCGCGCCCCAGGACGTGTAGGCCCCGTTGTCCAATACCAGGTCTGCGTCACGGAAGGTCAGCCTGCCCTCGGCATCGCAGCCGCTCCGCATGCGGATCCGCGCCGGCTGCCGGGTGGGAGAGGCCAAAAACTCCTCTTGCCGGCTGAAGACGATGCGCACCGGACGGGCCGTGGCCCGGGCGAGATGCACCGCGATCGGCTCGTAGGGGTAGATGTCCAGCTTGGAGCCGAAGGCGCCGCCGATCGCCGGCTGAATGACCCGGATGTCCTCCGGCCTCATTCCAACGATCGCTGCCATGTCCCGCCGGTAGAGGAATGGCACCTGGGTGAGCGAGTGCAGGGTCAGCTTTCCGTCGGGCTCGAACGCCGCCAGGATCGCCGAGGCGCCCATGCAGCAGTGGGTCATGAACTGCAGCTCGTAGCTGTCCTCCACCACGTGGGCGCTCTGAGCCTCGCCGCGCGCGATATCTCCGTGGGAATAGTCGTAGGTGAAGGCGACGTTGTCCGGCCGGCCCTCGTGGAGCTGAGGCGCCCCGGGGCGCATGGCCTCCTCCGGGTCGAACACCGCCGGCAGGTCCTCGTACTCGACGCGGATCGCCCGGCAGGCCGCCTCCGCCGCCTCCTCGGTCTCGGCCGCGACCGCGGCGAGCTCGTCCCGCACGCAACGCACCCGGTCCCCCTTGAGCGGCGTGTTGTCCTTGCCGTGCCCGAAGCGGACGTTGGAGATGTCCTCCGCGGTGATCACCGCATGCACGAGAGGCATCGCCCTCGCTGCCGAGACGTCGATCCGCTTGATCCGCGCGTGGACCCGGTCGCTCCGGCGGATCTTCCCGTGCAGCATCCCCGGCAGCGAGAGGTCCGAGAGGTACCGAGTGGACCCGGCCGCCTTCGCCGGTGCGTCCAGCTTCGGCACGCGGGCGCCGATCCACCTCGCCGTCATCGCCGAGCCCCCCCTCCGACCAGTCTTTGCCGCAGATTCATGACGCGCGCACAGCCTCGATCACCGCGACGTAGCCGGTGCAGCGGCAGAGGTTGCCCTCGAGCCCGCGGCAGATCTGCTCCTCGGTGGGGTTGGGGTGGCGGGCGAGCAGTCCGCTCGCGGCGACGAGCATCCCCGGGGTGCAGAAGCCGCACTGCACCGCGCCCTCGCGGACGAAAGCCTGCTGGAGCTTGCCAAGCTGCGCCCCGTCGCGCAGGCCCTCCACCGTGCGGACTTCCCGCCCGTCGGTGTCGACCGCGGGAGTGAGGCAGCCGAGCACCGGCTCGCCATCGAGGAGCATTGCGCAGGCGCCGCACTCACCTTCGCCGCAACCCAACTTGGAGCCGCTGAGCTGGAACCGGTCGCGGACCAACTCGAGCAGCGCCATGGTCGGAGACACGCGCGCCTCCACTCGGCGGCCGTTGAGCACGAGCACGATGGGCACCTCGTCGCCCGCGGGTGCGGCTGGCGAGGCAGAGCGCTCCGCGAGGGAATCGAGGCCCAATTGCCCATGGGCAGGGCGTCCTCCTTGCTTGGTCGGCGGCCCGCGGCCCAGCGCCTGCGTTGCTTCCCTGTTTCCCGGCGTGGAGGCGGCGGCTAGTTCTTCCAGGCTCCGCCGCACGAAGGCGGCCACCAGGCGCCGGCGATAGAGCGCCGATGCGCGCACGTCATCGATGGGCCGGACCTCGGTCGCCGCGGCGCACGCCGCCTCCTCGATCCGCTCAGGTGTGAGCGCATGGCGCTCCAGGGCGCGCTCCGCCGAGCGGGCGCGCACCGGCACTGGCGCCACGGCGCCGCAGGCGATGCGCGGAGCGACCACCACGCCATGCTCCATCGATAGCGCCACCGCCACCGAAGCCGCAGCGATCTCCAGCGCGGGGCGGGTCCCGCTCTTGATGAATCGCTGCAAAAGGCCGGGGCGCAAGGGCACCCGGACCGCCGTGAGCACCTCCCCTTGAGCGAGCGCGCTCTTGCCCGGCCCCAGCATGAAGTCGGAGACCGGCAGCGCGCGGCGGCCCTGCGCGGAGACGAGGTGCACCTCCGCGTCCAGCGCGAGCAGCGCGAGGGCGAGATCGGCGGCCGGCGACGCGTTGCAAAGGTTTCCGCCCACGGTGGCCCGGGATCGGACCAGCGGCGAGGCAAAGCGGTCGGCTGCCTGCCAGAGGGCCAGCGCGCCGCCGTGGACCTCGGCGGAACCGAGAAGCCGGGCGACGGTGACGCCGCCGCCGATCCACAGCGCGCCATCGCGGGCAGCCAGCTCCGAAAGCTCGGGGACCCGGGAGACGTTGATCAGCGCCGGGAAGCTCTTCCCCGCCCGCACGGAGAGCATCAGATCGGTCCCGCCGGCGAGGACCCGCGCTCCGGGGCCAAGCTCCGACAGGGCCCGCACCAAGGCCTCCAAGCTCTCCGGGCGCGCGTAGGCGGTCATCGAGTCCTCTGCTCGGCTGCGCTCACGCGAACCTCACCGGCTCCACGTAGCCGCCGTAGACTTCGCGCAGCGCCCCGACCATCTCGCCGAGCGTGGCGTGCGCTTCCACCGCTTCGATGAGCGGAGGCACCGTGTTGGCGCCGCCTGCCGCGGCCTCGCGGACGCGCTCGAGCGCCCGCCGGGCGGCGTCGCTGTCGCGCCGCCTGCGCACTTCTGCCAGCCGTTGGGCTTGGGCTTGGGCTTGGGCGGGATCGAACGGGTGGAAGGCGATCTCCGCCTCATCGCCCTGCCCGCGGTAGCAGTTGACGCCGACCTTCCGGAGCTTGCCCGACTCGAGATCCCGCTGCCGCTGGTACGCCTGGCGGGCGACCCGCGCTTGGATCCGCCCGTCCTTCACTCCGGCGACGATGCCGCCCTCCTTCTGGATCTCCTCCATCGCGCGCCGGATCTCCGCCTCGAGCTGATGGGTGAGGGTCTCCACGTACCAGGAGCCTCCGAGGGGATCGACCGTGTCGCACAGGCCCATCTCCTCGACCAGGATCTGCATGGTGCGCAGCGAGATCCGCGCGGCCCGCTCGGAGGGAATGGTGAACGCCTCGTCGTAGGAGCAGAGCGCCATGGTCTGGGTGCCGGAGAGCGCGCTGATCAGCGCGTAGTAGGCGCCGCGGACGATGTTCAGCTCGGGCTGCTCGACGGTGAGCCCCCCGCCGCCGCCGCCGGCGATCATCCGCATCCAGCAGGAGCGGGGGTCCTTGGCGCCGTACTCCTCCCGCATGATTCGGGCCCACAGCCGCCGGCCGGCGCGGAACTTCGCCACCTGCTCGAAGAGGTTTCCGTAGATGTCGAAGTTGAACGACAGGCGCGAGGCGAACTCGTCGATCCCCAGGCCCCGGGAGAGTGCGTGGTCGGTGTAGGCCCGGGCGATGAGGAAGGCGCACGCCATCTCCTGGACCGGCGTCGCCCCCGACTCGCGGATGTGGTAGCCGCACACGCTCACCGGGCTGTACAGCGGCATCTCCCGCGCGCAGAACTCCACCGTGTCGCCGATCAGTTTGATCGAGGGGTCCACCGGGAAGATCCAGGTCCCGCGACCGATGAACTCCTTGAGGATGTCGTTCTGGAGCGTCCCCCGCAGCCGCTTTGGATCGATCCCCCGGCGCTTGGCGATGGACGCCACCATCGCCAGGAGGATCGGCGCCACCGCGTTGATGGTCAGCGAGACGGTGACCTTCTGGAGATCGATCCCCGCGAAGGCCTCCTCGAGGTCCAGCACGGTGTCCACCGCCATCCCCACGCGTCCGACTTCGGCCGCGGCCCGCGGATCATCGGAGTCCAGGCCGCACTGGGTCGGCAGGTCGAACGCGACGTTGAGTCCGGTCTGGCCCTGGGCGATGAGGTACTTGAAGCGCGCGTTCGTCTCGGCCGCAGTGCCGAAGCCGGCGTACTGCCGCATCGTCCACGGCTGCTTGCGGTACATCAGCGGGTGGATGCCGCGGGTGAAGGGGTACTCGCCGGGCCGGCCGATCGCGTCCTCACCCGCGTCGCGGGGGAGCGGAGGCAACGCCGCGCAGGCGCGCGCAACCTCCTCGGACCCATACGATGCCTTCACCTCCACGCCCGACTCGAGGACGACCGGGCGGGGGCCTGCTTCCTTGGGCGGCGCGGTCATCGGACGTGCTCTCGGATGAAGGTGACCACCTCGTCGAGCCTGCTCCCGAACGGAAAGACGCCCTTGAAGCCCAGCGAGGCGAGGCCCGGGCGATCGCGCTCGGGAATCACCCCGCCCACCAGGAGCAGCGCGTCGCCGACCCCCTCCCGGGCAAGGGCCCTGGACACCGCTTCGCACAGGGGGAGGTGGGCGCCGGAGAGCACCGAGAGCCCCACCACGTCCACTGCCTCCTGGACGGCGGCGCGGGCGATCTCCTCTGGGGTGCGCCGGAGGCCGGTGTAGATGACTTCCATTCCGGCCTCGCGCAGGGCGTGCGCCACCACCTTCGCGCCGACGTCGTGTCCGTCCAGCCCTGGCTTGGCGATCAGCACTCGGATGGAACGGGGTCGCCCACCTTCGCTCATGGGCGGGCTTGTTGCCATCGGGGGCGCCGGAGGTCAAGCCGTGAGCCCGTTTGGGTCCCTGGGGCGAGAATCGGCAGCCGGCCTCAGCGGCAGCTCACTTCGAGGCACAGCGCGGCGGCGGTGTCGCCCGCGGCGCAGCCTGCGAAGAGGCCCCTGCCTCCACCCTTGAGCACCAGCTCTTCGATCAGCTCCAGCACCAGCCGCGTTCCCGCTGGAGCCTGAGGGTGCCCGTATACGAGCGTCGAGCCGAAGTTGTTGAAGGACTCGGGCGCGACACCCAGCTCTCGCCCGAGGAGCAGGTCGTTCAAGGCGAACGGGTTGTGCGTCTTGATGCTCACCTCGGAGGCCGAATAGCCCGCGTCGGCGAGCGCCTTCTTCGCCGCCGGCGCCACCGCCTGGGCCATGTACCCCTTCTTCGCGTTCGCCTGGGCGAAGGAGGCGAGCCGCACCGTCACGGCGTCTTTGGACATCGCCCGCGCCCGATCGCGGCTCGCCACGATGAGGCCAGCGTTCCCGTCGGCGGGGTGCGTCTGGGTCCCGAAGGTGACCGTCCCCTCGGGCAAGAGCGGCTTGAGGCGCGCGAGCCCCTCGGCGGTGGTGGGATGCACCCCTTCGTCTCCCTCGAGCGTGGCGAGGGTCTTTCGGCCCGAGGCGTCCTTCAGCTCGAACGGCAGCGCCATGAACCTCCTCTGGAACGCGCACCGGTCCTTGAGCGCGTCCTGGTACTGCTCGTAGCGGCGGAGGGTGATCGCCTCCTGCGCCTCGCGCGAGAGGCCGGCCTCGCGGGCCACGTTCTCGGCGGTCTCCACCATGGCGTTCTTCGGCACCGGGTCGCAGTTGAAGTTGTCCCAGACCCAGTCCTCGGCCTCTCCGCGCCCGCCCGGCCCGGAGGGATCCGGGTAGTAGAGGTGCGGCCCGTTCGAGGTCCGGTCGGCCGTCACCACCAGCACGGCCTCTCCGCCTCCGCACTCGATCTCCGCCGCCGCGCTGGCGATGCAGCGGGCGCCGGTGGCGCAGGCCTGCATCAGCGTGGGGCCGGTGAGCTCGGGGGCACCCATCATCGCTGCCACCCACGGAGCGCCGTAGAAGGCGTGGCGAGAGGGGACGGTGACTCCCAGCACCAGGGAAGAACAGGTCCTTAGATCCACCCCCCGCGCGGCGAGGGCGCGCCTTCCGCTCTCCGCCGCGAGCCTGAGCGGGTGGTGGGAAGCCAGCGCGCCCTGCCACCGCGCGAACGGAGTGCTCCAGTAGGCGCCGTAGGGAATGAAGGTTTTCTCTAGCCGCATCCCAGCTCCTTTGCGATGGCCAGCTTCAGCATCTCTGGTGTGCCGCCGCCGATCAGGGTGAAGCGCACGTCGCGCAAGAGCCGCTCGATCGGGTAATCGGTGGAGTAGCCATAGCTGGCGAGCACCCGGGCCGCCCCGTCGCACACCCTGGCCGCCGACTCGGAGGCGAAGCTCTTGCACATCGCCGCCGCTCCCGCGGAGCGTGCTCCTTCGTCAGCCATCGCCGCCGCCCTGCGGACTACCTGGGTGGAGGCGAAGATCTCGGTCGCCATGTCGGCGAGCCGAAGCTTGATGGCCTGGAACTCCCCGATCGGCTTTCCGAACTGCCTGCGCTCCCCGGCGTAGCGGACCGCCACCTCGAAGGCCGCCCGGGCCACGCCGAGGGCCAAGGCTCCGGTGGCGGTGCGGATCTGTGGGAGGATCTCCGTGAGGAAATCGGCGCCCTGGCCCTCCTCGCCGACGCGCATGGAGGTGGGCACGCGCACGCCCTCGAAGAACACCTCGGAGGTGGGCGAGCAGCGAAGGCCCATCTTCCCGATCGGCCGGCCGAGCTTGACGCCCTCGCTCTGCGCCTCGACGACGAAGGTGGACAGCTCGCTTTGGGTGCGCGCGAAGACGGTGAAGAAGTCGGCCACCGGGGCATTGGTGATCCAGGTCTTCTTCCCGGTGATGCGGTAGCCGTCGCCGTCCTTCTCCGCTCGCGTGGAGATGGCCTTGAGATCGCTGCCCGCATCCGGCTCGGTCATGCAGATGGTGCCGATCTTCTCGCCGCGGATCGCCGGGCGGAGCAGCCGCTCGTGCAGCTCCGGGCTCCCGGAGCGGTACACGAAATAGGTGCCCATCAAGGCCTGCATCATCGAGCTGGCGGCGAGGGAGAGCCACCCGCGGGCCAATTCCTCGGCGGCCAGGCACAAGGAGACCGTGTCGGCCCCGGAGCCGCCCAGGCTCTCCGGGTAGCGCATGCCGAAGAAGCCGAGCTCGCCTACGCGCCGGAACAGCTCGCGGGGGAACTCGCCGCGAGAGTCCAGCTCGTCGGCCGCCGCAACAAGCTCGCGGTCGGCGAAGCTCGCGAAGGTGCGCTGCACGGCCGCCTGGACGTCGGTGAGATGCAAGCTGATGGTTGCTCCTTCGGACGCTGCAGTCCCGCGCATTACCCCCGAGTTCAGGTCCAAGGACGCGCCCGGCTAGCTCGCGTGCTTGCCTAGCACCGACTCGACGAAGCTCTCGACGTCCGCGAGACCGTCTAATCCCAGGTTGGCGATCGGAGGAGACGCCTTCTGCCACTTGAGCGAGCCTTCCTGGGTCTTGCGGTTCAACAGGGTCGCCATCTGAACCGTCTTATCCGTCGAGATCACACCCGCCTCCACTTATCGTCAGCAGACTCCTGTTTCAGGTGCTCGCTCAATCTATTGACGTCCGCAATTATGCTCCAAAAAGCGTTCTTCCGCGCGTCGGCATGGACCTCCTTCAAGGCTGCGAGCGCCTTCTTGAGAGACCGGGCAGCGTCGCGGGATTCGCCTCTGCCTAGCGGAGATCCGAAGGAAAGCGAGCACGGCTGCAATGCTCCCCACGATGCCCACCAAATCCGCCAGCCGAGCCAGATTTTGCCATATCAGCATCTCGGATATCCCCACGGGCGATGGCCTCGGAGCCCATGTTGCCCCACAGGACTTCGTGAGGCCTATGAGCCCCGGCGCAGCTCGGCGGTGCCAAGCTCGTCGACCTCGAAGGTTCCGGGCCATAGCGCCACCCCGTACAGCTTTTCCGCCGCAGCGCGGCTGAGGATGCCGTCCCGGACCTCGCGGGCGACCTTCTCGGCGGGGCGCCGCTTGGGATCTCCGTAGCCTCCTCCGCCGCCCGCCTCCTGCACGTAGCGTGTCCCGGCCGGCACGCCGCCGACGATGTCCTTGGAGGTGGTGCGGTAGACGGTGCCGTCGGGCTTCCGCAACTCGATGAAGTTGAGCGTCCCGTCGCGGCCGCCGAAGAGGCCGAAGGCCGGCTTGACGTCGCCGTCGCCGAAGGTGACGAGCTGGGTCCGTTCGCCGCCGAGGAGGATCTCGGTCTCCACTCCCAGGCCGCCCCTCCACTCGCCGGCGCCCGCCGAGTCGGTCAGATACTCATGCCGGAGGAGTTGATGAGGCGTCTGCTGCTCGAACATCTCGTAGTCCTGGTCGAGCAGGCCCCCGGAGGCGTCGATCATCCCGATGTGGTCGTAGCCGTCGACTCCCCGCACCGCGCCCGAGCCTCCCTTGAGCCCCATGAAGCAGATGTCGACGTAGTCCTCGGCTTTGCGCGGGTTGTGGCCGGTGGTGAGGGCGCAGAGCAGGTGGTTCCACCCCGCTCCCACCCGGTCGGGGATGGCGCCCGCGAGCGCCCGGATGATCGCGTCGGCGTTGGGTGGGCAGAGGTGGTTCCCGAAGGTGGTGGCCTTCGGGTAGGAGGCGTTCAGGATCGTGCCTTCCGGGATGACGATGCGCAGCGGGCGGAGCATCCCCTGGTTGTGGGGGATGTCGGGGTTGACCATCTGCAGGAAGGTCAGGATGGTCGCCGAGGCCGACGAGGTGTACGTGCCGTTGACGAAGCCGTCGGTCTGCTGATCGGTGCCGGTGTAGTCGAAGGTGATGTCCTCGTCCTCGACGGCGACGGCGACCCGGATGGTGAACTCGGAGCCGGGATGCTTGCCGTCGAAGAACACCTTCCCCTCGCCATGGTACCGGCCGTTGGGGATGGAGCGGATCTCCTGCCGCATCATCCGCTCGGTGGCGGCGCAGAGGTGTTGCTTGTGGGCCTCGAACCGCTCGAGGCCAATCTTTTCCACCAGGGCCTGCAGCCGCCGCTCGCCGATGGTGCAGGCGCCGATCTCCGCGCGCATGTCCTCCTTGACGATGTCGAGGCGGATGTTGGCGAAGATGAGATCCCACACGTCCTTCCGGAGCCTGCCCCGCTCGTAGACCTTCACCGCAGGGATCCGCAGCGCCTCCTGGAACACCTCGGTGGCGGCGGGGTTGTAGCCACCCTTCACCGCGCCGCCGATGTCGGCCATGTGGCCCTTGGTGGCGGCCCACCCGATCAGCCGCTCGGCGAGGAAGATCGGCTTGAACGCCGCGACGTCGTTGTTCTGGTTTCCGAAGCTGAAGACGTCGTTGTGGAAGATGACGTCGCCTGGGTGGATCTCGTCTCCGAAGTACTCGAGGAGGTGCTTGCAGACCGGCCCGAGCGAGAAGGAGAGGATGGGCAGGTTCTCGGTCTGCTCCAGCATGTTCCCCTTCTCGTCGTAGAGCCCGGTGACGAAGTCCTTCGCCTCGCAGAGGATGGGCGAGCGGGTGGTGCGCATCATCGAGACGCTCATCTCGTCCGTGATGGACTTGAAGGCGCGCTGCATCACCGAGGCGAGGATGGGGTCGACGGTCATCGGCAAAGCTCCGCGACGCTCGCCGGCAGCGACTCGGCGCGGTCGCGCCGGAAACCGACGAAGTTCCCGTACCGGTCGCACACTAGGCCGTAGCCGGCCGAGAGGAACAGGGTGGTGTTCGCCTGGTCCACCAGCGCGGGGCCGGACAGCCGCATCCCGTGCGACAGCCGGTCGGCGTCGTAGGTGGGGACCTCCTCGAAGGCCCTTCGCTCGGGCACCCAGGCCCGCCGCTCCCCTTTCCGGGCGGACGCTGGATCGCTCCCGGCCAGCGCCAGCTCGGGAAACGAGGGCTTATTCACCCTGCCGATCGATCTCAGCCGCACGTTGATCACCTCGATCGGCGTTTTCTGATCGGCGAGGTCGTAGCCGTACAGCCGGTCGTGCTCGCGGTGGAAGCGCTCCGCCACCTCGGACGAGCCAGGCGAAAAGGGCACGTTCACCTCGTGGTACTGCTTGACGTAGCGCATGTCGAGCGACGGCTGGAGCACCACGTCCTCGTCGGCGACGCGCTCGGCGCGCAGCGTGGCGCGGGCCGACTCGGACATCTCGCGGAGCACCGCCTCCAGGCGTCCGTCCCGGAGCCGGTCCAGCCGGGCGGGCATCGAGCGGACGTCGTCGTGGATGAGATCGCTCATCAGCATCCCGGCGGCGCAGAAGATGGAGCTCTGCCTGGGGACCAGGAAGAGAGGAATCTCCAGCTCGGAGCAGATGGCGCAGCAGTGCTGCGGACCCGCTCCGCCCGCCACCACCAGCGGGAACTCGCGCGGATCGAATCCTCTCCGCACCGACACCGCGCGGACGCCGTTGGCCATGTTGGCGTCGATCACGCGGGCCATTCCCACCGCTGCCTCCTCCACGGTCATCCGCAACGGCCCGGCGACCCTCTCGATCGCCCTGCGGGCCGCGCTTGGGTCGAGGCGGATCCGGCCGCCGGCAAACTCGTCCGGGGGGAGGTATCCCAGCAGCACGTCGGCGTCGGTGCAGGTGGGCTCTTGCCCGCCCCGTCCGTAGCAGGCCGGTCCGGGCTGCGCGCCCGCTGACTGCGGCCCCATGCGAAGCAGCCCGCCCTTGTCGATCCACCCGATCGAGCCGCCGCCGGCGCCGATGGTGGTGATGTCCAGCATGGGGAGCGCGAGCCGCAGCCGGTCGACCTCGCCCTCGGTGACGAAGAGCGGCTGGCCGCCGCGAAGCAGCGCCGCGTCGAAGGAAGTGCCTCCCATGTCCACGGTGATGCAGTCGGAGAGCCCGTGGATGCCGGCGTAGAAGGTGCCCGCCCTGGGTCCCGCCGCCGGGCCCGACAGGAGCGTCATCGCCGCTCGCTCCCGGACGATCTCCGGGGCCACCACTCCGCCGTTCGACTGCATGATGCGGAGCACTCCCGCGAAGCGGATGCCGGAGAGCTTCTCCACCAAAGCATCGATGTAGCGGCGAAGCGCCGGGCCCACGTACGCGTTCAGGACGGTGGTGGAGACGCGATCGTAGAAACGGATCGCCGGCAGCAGCGTGGAGGAGACCGAGAGGTACGCTCCGCCCAGCTTCTCCTTGAGGAGCGCCTCGGCGCGGCGCTCGTGAGCGGGGTTGGCGAAGGCGTTCATGAAGCAGATCGCCACCGCCTCCACGCCCTCGTTCCCGAGCGACTCCGCCGCCTCGAGCACGCCGGCCTCGCTCAGGGGCTCCAGCTCCTTGCCGTCGTGGTCCAGCCGCCCGCCGGTGGCCAGCCGCAGGTAGCGGGGCACCAGCGGCTCCACGTTGGCGTAGCGGTTGTTGTACTGCTCTTCGCGGATGCCGCGGCGCATCTCCAGGGCGTCGCGAACCCCGCGGGTGGTGAGCAGGCCGGTCTTCGCGCCGCGCCGGGTGAGCACCGCGTTGGTGGTCACGGTGGTGCCGTGGACCATCACCTCGACGGCGCCCGCCAGCTCCTGCACCGTCAGCCCGTACGACTCGGCGATCTCTCCGAGTCCGTGGAGCAGGCCCCGCGAGGGATCATCCGGAGTCGAGAGCGTCTTGAAGACGCGCGCCTCGCCCCGCTCGTCGACGACCAGGAAATCGGTGAACGTCCCACCAACGTCGATGCCGACTCTCAATCTCATGGGGAGCGGGTCTTTCCAGCGCGGGCGGAAGGTAGCGCAATTGAGCGAGATCGATCACCTGCTTCGGGAGCCGCCTGCGCCCCGAGCGCGAACGCCCGGCGGTTCACCTCCGACAACTCGGCGCCGGCGCCCCCCCGCATCGCGGCGAGGATTTCGTCCGGACCGAACGGGAGCGACGCAAGCCGGCTCAGCGCTCCGAGCATGACGGAGTTCACCGCCGCGCGGCTGCCTGCCCGGTCTGCCAGTGACGGGGCGTCCACCTCGATCACCGTGCCGGCGCGCGCCCGCAGCTCGGCGAGCACCTGCTCCGGCGCGGGTACTCCACCAAAGCCGCGAGGCGGGAGGAGCCAGCGACTGACCAGCGCCACCGAGCCTTTGTCGAGCCGGTGCGCCGCACGAAGCGATTCGATCAACTCCAGCCCCACCAGCACGTCCACCGGAGCCCCGCCGGGATGCAATCGCTCACTCGCGCCGATTAGCACCGTGGCCTGCACCGCGCCTCCGCGCTGCGACATGCCATGGAGCTGCGACACCGCCACTGCGATGCCTGAGTGATGGGCGGCCTCTCCGAGGATGCGCGCCGCCGAGAGCACGCCCTGGCCGCCGACTCCGGCGAAGAGGATGCAGCGAGGAGGCGTCATGCCCCCGCCCCGATGGCCTGGCTCGGACAGGCCTGGACACACGCGCCACAGGCGTTGCACGACTCGCCGATGATCCGGGGGCGACCATCCTCCCCCCGCGCGATCGCCGGGCATCCCAGCAGCTCGACGCAGGACCGGCAGTTTCCGCACATCCCGCACAGGTAGCAGCGGCTCGCTTCGGCGGCCGCCGCCAGCGAGTCCAGCGGCTCTCCGCGAGGGCCGCCGTTCGCCACCCGCCTCGGAGGCCGCGGCCTCAGCGGAGGCGCTGAAGGCGGCGAGACGTGCCCCCCTTGCGCAAGGAAGGCGTCGATGGCCCAGGCGGCGCGCACCGCGAACGCCATCGCCTGCGTGACGGTCGAAGGTCCGCTGACGGCGTCCCCAGCGGCGAAGACATCGGCCCACGCGGTGCGGCCGCACTCATCCGCGGCGAGCCAGCCGGTGCTCGTCACCAGCTCGGAGGGCAGTTGCAGCCCCTCGATGTCCAACCGCTGCCCAACTGCAAAGAAGATCCGAGTCACCGCAAGCCGCTCGGCTGGCTCCAGCCGCTGCCAGTGCACGCCGCCGCCGCCACGCTCGAAGCCGATCACCCGCGACAGCGCGACTGCGCGGACGGCGTCCGTCCCCTCGAGCGCCGCGGCGATTCGGCCCGGGAGCAGCCGCACCCCCTCGGCCCGGGCTTGAGCTACCGCGTCTGGAGCGGCGGCCATCTCCCCTTCGGGCTCCGGAAAGGCAAGCGCCGCCGAGGCGGCTCCTCCTCGGAGGGCAACCCTCGCCAGGTCGACCGCCACATCGCCCCCGCCCAGCACCACCACGTGCTCCCCCAGGATCCTACCGGGCGCCGAGAGAAACGCCAGCGCGTCCTGGACTCCCGCAAGCCCGGCGCCCGGGATGGAAAGCCCCAAGGCGCGCTGCGCTCCGAGCGCGAGGAGGATCGCCTGGAAGCCTTTCCTTCGAAGAGACTCGAGGGTGACGTCTCGTCCCAGGCACACGCCGGGCTCGAACCGCACTCCCTCTGCCAGCACGGAGGCGACGTCGCGCCGCAGCACTTCGCGGGGCAGCCTGTACTCCGGCACTGCGTGCTCCAGCATCCCGCCGGCTGCCTGCCGCGCGTCGAAGATCGTCGCGGCACGCCCTCGGCGGACCAGCTCGCGGGCGGCGGCGAGCCCGGCCGGTCCGGCCCCGATCACTGCCACACCGGTCGATGCTGGCGAGCTGCCGTTCCTCGCCGGCCGCCCTGCTCGCGAGGATGCATCGCTCGTCGTTCCATGGGGCCCAAAGCTGGGCTCATCGCCTTTCTGCGGCGAGGTCCTCGCCGAATCGACCCTTGGCGTCGCAGGCGGATTCTCGCGCGGCGGGGCGCCCACGCACGTCCGGTCCGCCGACAAGTGCCGCTCGGTGAGGTAGCGCTTGAGCGCGTTCACCGCCACCGGGCGATCCGGCGGGGCGCGGACGCAGGAGTCCTCGCATGGGCGGTGGCACAGGTGCGAGCAGACGGACGGCAGCGCCGCACGCAGCGTCACCGCCTGCAGCGCCCTCCCCGGATCGCCCGCGGCGACGGCGCCCACGTACGCCGGCACGCAGATGCCGAGCGGGCACGCCAGCGAGCAGGGCGAGATCGAGGGCGCGGCGAGCTCCGGGGCGGGGTGGGCGGCCCGCTGCTCCGCGACTCGCCGCTGCACCTCCACCGACGGCTCGAGCCCGCAAGAGAGGCCGGCCTCGATCATCCCGCAGGTGTGGCACCGCGTGGGATCGATCCGCGGGGGCGGCGCCGGCGGCTCCGACCGGGCATGGAGCAGCGCGCAAGGGCCCTCGACCACCACCACGCACGGGTGGTTCGCCGATCGCGCACGAGAGAAGGCGCGGATCAGCTCCGGCAGCTCGCTGGCCTTCACCACTTCAACCGACGGCGCGCCGAGCGCTCTCGCGACGCCGGCGATCCGGCTCTCCCGGCCGCTGGTGGGGCTCGGCTGCAGGCCGGTCATCGCGGTCACCCGGTTGTCCATCACCACCACCACGATGTCGTCCCGCCGGTCCAGCGCGTCCAGCAGCGCCGGCATCCCGGAGTGGAAGAAGGTCGAATCCCCGATGAAGGCGACCACTCGCTCGCCGGTGCTGCGGGCGATGCCGGCGGCGATCGGAAGCGAGGAGCCCATTGCCAGGAGCACGTCCCCGGCGCCATGCGGCGGGTTCGCCCCCAGCGTGTAACACCCGATGTCGTTCACGTAGACCGTTCGCTCGCCGAAGACCGCGGTCGCTGCGTGGAAGGTGTTGCGATGGGGGCAGCCCGGACAGAGCACCGGGGGCCTTTCGGGCGCCTCGAGGGGCTCCGCCCGATTGGCGCTCTCGTCGGCGAGCCCCAGGAAGCGCCGGAGCCGCGCCTCGACGACCTCGGGCTCGAGCTCGAACGGCAGCGGCATCGCGCCGTCGCGCTTCCCCCTGATCGCCACCCGGAGCCCCTGCTGGTTCGCCACCGCCCGGAGAGTGTCCTCCAGGAAAGGCGACAGCTCCTCGACGACCAGCACCTCCTCCGAGTCGCGAAGGAGCTGCGCCATCGCCTCCTCGGGGAACGGATGAACCCCCCCGATCTCCAGCAGCGGGACATCGGCTCCGGCCCGTGAGAGCGAGTCGCGCACCGCATTGCGCGGGCAGCCCGCCGCGAGGATTCCGTGGCGGGCGCGCCCCGGCCGGAGGCGGCGGTCGAAGCCGGAGCCGGCGAGCATCGCGGCCGCCTTCTCGAGCCTCCGCTCGAGCCGCTCCCTTAGCTCCCGCGCGTGGTTGGGAGTGGGGAGGAACCGCGCCGGGTCGCGGCGAAATGTGGGCTTCGGCCTGGGCGTGCAGACGGCGCCGAGCTCGACCGGGGCCCTGGTGTGACAGACGCGGGTGGTCATTCGCAGCAGGACCGGCAGCTCGCACGCCTCGGAAAGCTCGAAGGCGAAGACGGTCATCCGGCGGGCCTCCTCCGGGTTCGCCGGGTCCAGGGTGGGTAGCCCGAGCATGCGCGCGAGGTACCGCTGGTCCTGCTCGTTTGGGCTGGTGAGGCAGCCGGGGTCCGCTGCGGAGACAATCACCATCCCGCCCACCACGCCGGTGTACGGCATCGTCGAGAGCGGGTCGGCGCCGTAGTTGAGCCCGAGGTGCTTCATCGCCACCAGGCACCGCGCCCCAGTGAGGGCCGCGCCGAAGGCCAGCTCCAGCGCCACCTTCTCGTTCACCGAGTACTCGAAGTCCACGCCGAGCTCGCGGTGCAACTCGTGGAAGGTGTCGCCGATCTCCGACGCAGGCGTGCCCGGATAGCCGCAGACCAGCCTCACCCGCGCCTCGATCGCGCCGCGCACTACCGCCTCGTTGCCGAGCAACAGCTCCCGCCGGCCGGTCTCCTCGGATAGCAGTCGGTGCATTCGGATCGCGCGCCGGCTTCTTCTGCCCGGCCCGGAGGCGATCCTTATCCCGGGCCGGAGGGGTGCGGGAGCCCCGCCGGGGTAAAATCACCCCCGGTGACGCGTCGCCAGCTTCTCCTCGCCGCAATCCTGGCGACAGCCTGCACCAGCCCTCCGTCCTCCCAGGGCGGCATCGCGGTCACGGTTCGAATCGCGCCGGGCGCCGCCCGCCTGACCGCCAACGGCGGCAGCGGGGGCGAAGGAGACGGGAACAACACCGATGTTTCCTACGCGGGGGACAACGGAGTGGACGGCTACCTCTCCGTCGCCACTGCGGCGCCTGGGGCGGACGGGTCCGCCACCGGTCGGGGGGGGCCCGGCGGCGATGGCGCGGCGGGAACCACGAGCGCCACGGTGGGGAGCGGGGGCAGCAGCGGCTCCGGGAATGGCGGCGGGGGAGGCGGGGGCGCCGGCCGAATCCGGGTCAACGCGCTCTTGGGTTGCAGCATGGTCTCCGGCTTCCTTTCGAGCCCACCCGCAAGCAGCAACTGGGGAGCGGACGCCGGCTGCCCCTAGGGCCGTTTCGCGCTCGGCTCGATCTTCACCAGGCCCTTCCGGACGAACTGCTCGAAGTACTTGAGCGCGTCCAGCTCGCGCAGCGGGGAGACGTGAACGATGGAGGCCACCTCGCGCGACCCATCCACCCGCGAGAGCAGGTACTTCTCCGGCGGCGTCATCTGCAGCTCGCGCAGCTTGCCCGGGGTCACCAGGAGCGTGGCCACCCGGCCGCCGTCGAGCAGCCTCTCCCGCAGGGCCTTTGCCAGCCCCGCCTCCGCCCTGCGAAGAAGCTCGACCGCACGGGAAGAGGGCGCCAGCTCGTTCGCTCGCTTGGCCAGAGCCTCGGCTTCGGCGAACGCCCCGCTGTCCAGGAAGGCCTCGGCATGGCCCAAGATCTCCTCCACGCCGCTCTCCTCACCGACGGTGTCGGCAGGGCCCGACTCGGCGACTTCGACCTCCACCGAGTCGGCGACCCTCACCGCCTCCAGCCGATAGAGCGCATACAGCCGCTGATAGAGGTAGAAGTCGGTCGCGTGCAGGGCGAGCAAAAGCTCGTCGATGGTGTGTCCCAGCTTGATCAGCTCGATCAGGCGGGCGTCGAGGCTCCCCGGCTTGGGAGGCTCGGCCAGGTTCTTCTCGCTCAGCTCCAGCCGGCAGCTCCCCCCGGGGAAGGCTGCGCGAATTGCCTGCCAGGCGGTGTCGCGGAATTCGCCCTCGCGGTGGATATCGAGCAAGTCGATCTGGAGGTCCACGCCCTCCGGTGGCTTCGGCTCCTCGGCGGCGTCGAAGTTGAAGGTCCCGTCTTCCCAGCGGAAGGCGTCCAGCAGGGTTTCGCGGATTTTCAAAGACAGCGCGGTCATCACCACCTGCTCGGAGACCAGCCCGATCATCACCAGGATCCTCCCCAGGAAGACCTTGGTCTCCTTCTGGGTCTGGTAGGCCTTGTTGAACTGATCCTCGGTGATGTACCCCATGTTGATCAGGAACTGGCCCAGGAACTCCCTCGGCTCGTTCGAGCTGGCGGAAAGCACCATGCCCTCTTTGATTGCCAGCTGCTTTCTCACCGAGCTCCTCTCCAAAAGGAGAGTTCCGGTCGCACGCTTGTTCCCGAGGTAGACGACGAGGTCCTTCAACGGCATCGTCGAGAAGTCGCCGAACAGACCGCGCATCGGGCGGGGATTCTCTTTCGCATGCACGTCGAGGTCTACACCAAACCGGACAAAGAAGGCCTTCGAGCACCGACTGACCACCGAGGACCTGGAGCGCCGACCCCCGCCGTCGAGATGGCACGGCGGTTGCTCGGCCGGTGCCATCGACGGACATCGATTCGCTCGACAGGGGAACTTCCACTGGATGAACGGGCGACACAGATTCCATGGCTGAAAATGTCGGCGGGAGCGAGGCGGGATTTCCACCGGTTCAGCGATGGCGGCGTGGGCAGGGGAGCGTGATGGAGCCGTTGGCGATTCTGGCGGTCGATGACGAGGAGACGGTCCGGACCTTTCTGGCGGAGCTGTTGACCGGGAAGGGCTACCAGGCGCGGACGGCCGCGAGCGGGGCCCAGGCGCTGGAGATGCTCGCGGAGGGCTCCTTCGACGCGGTGCTTTTGGACGTGCTGATGCCAGGCCTGAGTGGGCTCGAGGTTTTGGAGCGGTACCGGGCCCAGGGCGGGCAGGCGCCGGTGATCGTGCTCTCGGCGCTCTCCGGGGCGGACGACGCAGTCCGGGCGATGAAGCTGGGGGCCACCGACTACCTCTCCAAGCCGTTCGAGAACCGGGACCTCGAGGATGCGCTCTCGCGGGCGCTCGGGCGCGCAGTGGCGGCGGAGCCCCGGCCGGCGGCCGCCTCCGCGCCGCGCCGAGCGGAGTCGGCCCCCCCGGAGGAAGGAGAGGAGCGCGAGGAGCGCCAGCTCATCTCCATCTCCGGCGCGATGCGGCGGGCGATGGCGCTGGTAGATCGGATCGCCGACACCGACGTCCCGGTGCTCTTGCTCGGGGAGTCGGGAACCGGCAAGGAGGTGATCGCGCGGGAGATCCATTCCAAAAGCCGCCGGCGGGGACACCCGTTCATCAAGGTGAACTGCGCGGCGCTGCCGGCGGAGCTGTTGGAGAGCGAGCTGTTCGGCCACGAGCGGGGGGCCTTCACCGGCGCCACCGCGGAGAAGCCTGGGAAGTTCGAGCTGGCCGACCAGGGGACGATCTTCCTCGACGAGATCGGAGAGATGGCGATCCGGCTGCAAGCCAAGCTGCTCCAGGTCCTGCAGGACGAGGAGTTCTACCGGGTCGGCGGGAAGAAGAGCGTGCGGGTGGACGCACGGGTGCTGGTGGCGACCAACCGCGATCTGGAGCGGGAGATCGAGGCCGGCAACTTCCGCGAGGACCTCTTCTACCGGCTGAACGTGGTGGCGATCCGGATCGCGCCCTTGCGCGAGCGGAGGGAGGACATCCTCCCGCTGGTGGAGCACTTCTTCCGGAAGTACGGCAAGCGCTATCAGAACGCCGCGCCGGAGCTGCCGCGGGAGATCCTGGACGCCTTCATCCACCACGAGTGGCCGGGCAACGTGCGCGAGCTGGAGAACCTGGTCCGCCGGCTGGTGGTGCTCAAGGAGCCGACGTTGGTGCTCGACGAGCTTCGCCTCTGTGCTCGGGCTCCCGCCAGCGCGCCCTCGCTGCCCACCGCGTACGCCGGGGAGGACGGAAACAGCTCGCCACCTATCGCTCCCTCCGAGCGGCCAGCGGCGCCGCGTGAGCCCAACGCCACCTACGAGACTCCCTTCGGCCCGCAGCCGACGGTGATCGCCAACGGCGCGGCGGGGCTTGGGCCGGGGCCCAACCGGATCCTCCCTCCTCGCTACGGGAGCCCTTTTTCCATGCCGCAGCCTCCGCCTCCGCCTCCGCCGGTCCCGCTGGAGGAGATGTCCCTCAAGGACATCGGCAAGCGCGCGGCGATGCTGGCGGAGCGCGAGGCCATCCTGGCGATGCTCCACCGCACCGGCTGGAACAAGCGGAGGGCCGCCAGCAAGCTGAAGATCAGCTACAAGGCGCTGCTCTACAAGATCAAGGAGAGCGGCATCATCGACCCTAGGTCGGCCGCGGAGTTCTGACCGGCCCGGGTCCTCCCGCGGGCCGGCAGGTGCTGCCTTTGGCGCGTGAGCGCCGCCGCACCACCGTCAGCTTCACCTCTTCGCCATGGTACAGCGGCAGCTCGATGATCGCGGTGTACCCGCCGGGAAGGGCGCGCCGGATGAGGCCGGCCGTCTCCAGCGGCCCCTCGCCTCCGGACAGCGGGATCTCGATCTGGCGCCCGTCGACCGACAGATGGATCCATGCGGGATGGGCGAATCCGCGCGTCGCCACCCCATCGATCGACAGCTTGTTCCTCCCCGCGCGGCGCACGCGCTGGCCGGGATCCGTGGAGGCGAACATCACATGGGGGGCGACCTCTGAGCCCGCGAGCCGCATCACGTTCACGATCAGCACCTCGGACTCACTCCCCTCCGGAGTCGCCGCTTCGAAGCCCGGTGGCAGCGCCGCCCGGATGGCCTGGAAGATGCCCTCCCGGTCCAAACCCTTGTGGAAGGCCACCGTGACGAAGTTCCCGTCCACCTTCAGCGCCACGTAGGCGTCGAACGGGCCCTCGTCCGGGACGTAGGCCAAAAGGGTCAGCGTGCCCCGGGCCACCACCCGCGCCTCCATCCTGGGATCGCCGCTCACCAACTCCAGCTTCGCCGCCGACGGCCTCGCCCTCGCCACCACCGGCGTCGTCTCGAGGTCCATCTCCCCGAATGGGTTGCGTGAAAGGCTCGCTTGCATGGCTGGCGGTCCGCAGAATTCGCCCCATTGTCGACGGTGGGCGCCCCTGGTTTCTCGGCGAAAGAGAAAAGAAAAATTACAAATCGAGCCAAACGAAAAGCCCATTGGCTCTGGGCTCTTCCGCAGGCTCGGAGCCGCTGGTGGAGTGGCGACCGCTAGGCCGCGGCGACGTTGAGATCGGAACAGCGGACCACGGTAACGATCACCGGTGCGCCGTGTGGCCTGGGAGGCTCGACGATCGCGGTGTAGCCGGCCGGAAGCGCGGAGGAGATCGCCCTCGCGGTTGCCCCCGGGTTCATGCCCTTGCCGAGCGTGACGTGGAGGTGCCTGCCGTCGACTCCCACTTCCGCGGATGGCTGGACCGGCCCGAAGTGGGCGGTGGTGCCGGACAGCTCGAAGGAGTTGGTCGCCAGGCTGCGGGCACGCTGCGACGAGTCGTGGATGAGCACTTCGACCTGCGGCAGGCGGGCGGCCGGCGCAACTCCCCGATGGACGGTGACCACGACCGCCGACCCGGGCCAGCCGGCATCCGGATGCGCCGAGGCCACCATCCCGACCGGCAGGCATTTCTCCAGCGCGTGGAACACGGCCATCGGAGCCATGCCCCGGGAGAGGGGAACCGCCAGCGCTTCGCCATCGAGCCATAGCTGGAGCGCCGGATCTTGCTCGCCGCCGACCACTCCGGAGAGGGTGAAGCGGCCCGGGCCGCTCGCCGCAGCGCGAAGGCCCAAGTCAGTCGACTCCGCGGCCACCAGCACGCCGGTGGGCGGCCGCAGCGTCACCACGTCACAAGCGCCGTGGCTCTGGAGCATAGGGAAGAAAATCCATTGTACCACATTTCACCCCTTGCCCGCTCCGCTCCGAGATGGGCTTGGCTAACGCGCTGCGTCTCGGAATGCCGGGTTGCGACATTGCCGGCCGGGGCGGTGGCGACGATGCTCCCCCCGTGACGAGAGCGAGGAGCTATTGGGGCTGGGGGTACGCCGATCGATTCCCCGGGCCGGAGGAGCTGGCTGCGATCGGGGACCGAGTCTTGTCGGTGCTGGGGCGGGTGCGGGTCGAGCCGAGGCCTCCGCCGGCGATTGAGCAGGCGAGGCTGCCTCCGGCGAAGGTGGAGCCGCCGCAGTTGATCCGGGCCTTCTGTTCCGCGCAGAAGCTGGACCGGGCCGCCCACACCTACGGGAAGGGCTATCGGGATCTGGCGAGGGGATTTAGGGGAGACTTCTCTGCCGCTCCCGACTTCGTCGCCCACCCGACGAGCGAGTCCGAGGTGGAGGCGGTGCTCGAGGCGTGTGGGGCCCAACGGATTGCGGTCATCCCGTTTGGCGGGGGGACCAGCGTGGTGGGAGGGGTGGAGGCGGAGGTGGGCGGAGGCTTTGCCGGGGTGGCGTCGCTGGACATGAGGGGACTGGGCAGGGTGCTGGAGGTGGACGAGGTGTCGCTGGCGGCCCGCATCCAGGCGGGCGCGAGCGGGCCGTCGCTCGAGGCGGAGCTCACCCCGCGCGGCCTCACCCTTCGGCACTTCCCGCAGTCCTTCGAGTTCTCGACTCTGGGCGGCTGGATTGCCACGCGTGCCGGCGGGCACTTCGCGACGCTGTACACGCGCGTCGACGACCTGGTCGAGTCGACCCGGATGATCACCCCGCGAGGGATCTGGGAGACGAGGAGGGTTCCTTCCTCGGGTGCCGGACCGAGCGCAGACCGACTGGTGCTCGGCTCGGAGGGCGTGCTGGGGGTGATCACCGAGGCCTGGGTACGGGTCCAGCGGAGGCCGAGGTGGAAGGTGACGGCGAGCGTCCACTTCCCCGACTGGCATCCGGCGGTGGGCGCGGCTCGAGAAATCTCGCAATCGGGCCTGTACCCGTCGAACTGCCGGCTGTTGGACGCAGGGGAGGCGCTGCTGAATGGAGTGGCGGCGAATGGCTCGAGCGTGCTGGTGCTCGGGTTCGAGTCGGCGGACCATCCGGTCGACCATGCGGCGTCGCGTGCGCTGGAGATCGCCGCGGCGCACGGGGGCATCTGCCCGAAGGGAGTGGTCAGCCGCGCAGGTGGAGTGGACGATGCGGCGGCGAGCTGGCGGTCGGCGTTCCTCGAAGCGCCGTATCTGCAGAATGCGCTGGTGGCGCTGGGGATCATCGCCGACACCTTCGAGACCGCGTGCACCTGGGACCGCTTCGAGGCGCTCCACGGCGCGGTGACCGAGGCAGTGGAGGGAGCGCTCCGGCGGGTGTGTGGGACCGGGGTTCTGACCTGTCGTTTCACGCACCTCTATCCGGACGGGCCGGCGCCGTACTTCACCTTCGTGGGGCCTGGGCGGAAGGGAGCGGAGTTGGAGATGTGGGCCGAATTGAAGCGGGTGGCGAGCGAGGCGGTGCTCGCTGCGGGAGGCACCATCACCCACCACCATGGAGTGGGCCGGCTGCACCTGCCGTGGTACGAGCGTGAGCGCGCAGGACCATTCGGAGCGGCCTTGAGGGCGGCGAAGCAGGCAGTGGACCCGGAAGGCATTCTCAATCCGGGTGTGCTGCTGGGTGGGCTCCGATAACCTGCCCTCGGAGGGAAGCCGATGAGAGTCTTCTGCACCCGGTGCGGAGCGCCAAACGAGGTGGCGACCGCGGGGCGGATGGTCAACTGCTCCTCCTGTGGAAACCAGTTCTTGCCGGCGAGGCCGCCTCCCAAGCCGGGCTCGGGCGGAGCGACGGTGGCGCTGATCGTGGTCGCGGTGCTGGCGGTGCCGTGCCTATTGGGGGTGGTGGCGGCGGTAGCGCTCCCCAGCTACATGCGGGGCAGCGTTCGGGCGAAGCAGTCGGAGTGCAAGTCCACGCTGAAGTCGATGTACACCGCCCAGCGTGCGCACTTCGCCGAGCGCGATCGGTACACTTCTCTGCTCGACGAGCTCGGTTACCGGCCGGACCGCGGCAACCTCTACGCCTACTTCGCGGGATATGAGGGGACGCTGGAGGATCGCCGGGGTCAGAGCGCGAGATCGAGTCCGAACGACACCGGCGTGACGGTGGATTACGCGACGCATCCCCAGGCCGGGGCGGTGGATGTAGACGACGTGCCATCGCTCGCTGGGGGCGTGCAGCTGGGGGTGGCCGGCAGCTGTCCGGACTGCGAAGTCACCATGGCGTGTGCGGGGAACATCGACGAGGACCGCACGCTCGACATCTGGTCCGTCTCGACGAAGGACCGCACCGGCCCGGGAGGCGAGGGAATCGCGCCTGGGGAACCCTTCAACGAGGTGAACGACTCGTCGAGGTGAAGGGACCGGTTCAGTAGGTGATGCCGCGCTGTCCGGGAATGAGCGGCCGCTGGGGCTTTCCGTCCTTGAAAGGCTGATCGCTGACTGCGAGGACGGCGTTCTTCCTCTGCTCGGGCGACTTCGAGCCGGGGCGGGGGGGAAGCTGATAGCTCTCGAACTGGACGCGGGCATGGTAGCGCTTCGAAGGTTCGAGACAGTACTCCTCGACCGTGAGGGGGCTGTTGCCCTCTGCGAGGGCCTCGCGGACCGGCCCGGGGGCGGAGGAAGCCTCTTGGGCCGCGAAGCTCTTCGAGAACGAGGGTGCGAGGAAGAGCCGGAGGCGGTTGGGACGAAGCTCGATCTTCCCCTTGGGAGTGACGGCGGAGAGCGGGCGATCCGAGGTGAAGCCGCTGGTGGAGCTCACCCACTCGGAGCCGGAGCGTTCGCCGTAGAGCCAGTCGATGAACACGCAGCGCCGTCCCGAGAGGAACGACTCCATCGCTTCTCCCTCGAAGGTGACCTCGAAGCTGCCGAGCTGCTCGAGTTGTTCCAGCGTGGGCATTTTCACCTCGGGGGCGGCCGTGGCGAGGAGTGCGACCAGGGGACCGGATAGCATGAAAGCAGCGTAGCGCCACCTTCGGGGCTGCGCGCGGGGGTATTCGTGCCTTCTCCTCCTGGGAGCGGAGCGCGGTGGTCGGCGGCCTTTTCGCTCGCCTTGGCGGCGGCGCTGGTGGCGGCGCCGGCGTGGGTGCACTTCGACGACACCGATTCGCAGCTCTACCAGGTGGTGGTGCGCCACATGGTGGAGGACGGCTCCTGGTTCGAGCTGCGCTACCTGCCGGGTGTCTATCCCCGTTTTCGCGAGCATTTGCCCTTTGGTTTTTGGCCCTACGCGGCGGCGGTTCGGCTCTTTGGGGAAGGGGCGCTCCCGTTCGTGGCGGGCGCGTTCACCTTGGGGGCGATGGGAGTGGCGGCGCTGCTGGCGCGGCGGTTGTTCGGGGGTTGGGCGGCGCCGGTGGCGGTATTGGTGTTGGGGACAACCGAGAGCTTCTTCCTCTTCGGGGCGTTCCCGCTCTTGGATCCGCCGCTGCTCTTTTTCTCCATGGCATCCGCGGCGCTGCTGCTCGATTCCGAGGTGCCTCTTCGTTCCTGGGTGCTTGCGACGCTCTGTGCGGCTTTGGCGGTCTTGGTGAAGGGGCCGTTCGGGGGTGTGGCGCTCTTGGCGGCGGGGCTGTCGCGGGCGGCCTTGGCGCGTTCGGTGCGGCAGATGGTGGCGCCGGTGGTTTCGGGTCTAATGGCGTCCCTTCCGCTTTGGCTGTTCCTGCTCATCGATCGGCGGGGTGAAGCCACGTGGTGGAAAGGCTACTTGGAGGACCAACTGCTGGCGTCGGCCTCGGCTGCGCGGGCGGACGGGACGGGAGCGCTGTACCCATTTGCGAACGTGGCAGGGCGGTTCTGGCCGGGGCTCCCGCTGGTAGCCGTGGCGGTGCTGAGGTTGATTGGTTGGCCGGCGCGGATTCGGGCTATCGGAGCTGAGCGTCTTTCGCTGGCGCGGGTGGCGCTGGCGGCGTTTTTGACGTTGCTCGCGCTATGCATCCCGCTGCGTCATCTCTGGACGCACGTGTTGGTGGCGTATCCGCTGCTGGCGGTGCTCGCGGGGGGAGGTGCGCGGCCACTCCTCGATCGCCTCGAGGTCTCGGGCTTGCGTGGTCGAGTCGCGGTCGGGCTGCTGGGACTCACCGCCACGGTGGCGTGGCTTCTCGCGGCGATGGGCTATGGCCGCTTGCTGACCTACCCGCCGTGTCCGTCGCACCGCGAGCTAAAGGAGCAGCTCGGCGAGCTTCGTCCGGGCGAGAGAATCTGGGTCGTCGCACCGACGCCGGGGTGGGGAGAGCTGGCGTACCTCTCGGCGGAGCGGGGTCTCGAGGCGTGGCCCTGTGAGCGGCTGGGCCAGGCAGGAGTACCTCCGGCGCGGATGGCGATGGTGCGTGAGGGTCTGGTGCCTGAGGGCCCATCGCCCTGGAGGGTGGTTGGTCGAGCGCGCGGCTGGGTACTGCTGCGCCTCGACGATTCTTGACCGCGAAAGGCGCTGGACGGCCACTCGACGAGTGCCGCTCGACGCTGGACCCTCGACGCTCGACGGTTTTCCCCCACGCCCTCAGCATCTCTGCGACGCTCCACGCTTGGGCGAAGCAGCCTCGGGCGCGGTAGGGCTCGGTGGCGTCGAAGATCTCGCCCACCTGTCCTACGCAGGCGGCCGACAGATGGGCCTCCAGCCCCTCGAGGCAGCGGTGGGCCACCGACGCTTCCCCTCGGGTCTTCGTCTCCGCGTCGACGAAGTGGCCGAGCAGCCACGGCCAGACCGTTCCCTGGTGGTAGGCGGCGTCGCGAGCCCTGAGGTCGCCGTCGTAGTAGGGCCGGTAGTCGGGGTGAGAGGGCGAGAGCGTGCGCAGACCCACCGGAGTCAGCAGCTCCTGCTCCACCGTCTGGATCACCGGCTCCCACAGCTCCCGCCGCAGCACCGGGTGGCGGAGCGAGATGGCGAAGATCTGGTTCGGCCGTACCGCCGGGTCGTCCTCGTCGACCACGTCGAACAGGCACTTCGTCTCGGGGTTCCAAAACCGCCGGTTGAACGAGGCGTAGGCCTTCTCGGCGATCGCTCGGAAGCGCCCCGGCTCGCGGCCCAGCCGTTCCGCCCAGTCGGCCATCAGGCGCGCGGCGTTGAACCACAGGGCGTTGATCTCCACCGCCTTCCCGCGGCGGGGCGTCACCACCCAGCCGTCCACCTTGGCGTCCATCCAGGTGAGCTGGTAGCCGTCCGCGCCTTGCCTGAGGAGCCCGTCCGAGGGGTCGACGCCGATCCCGAACCGGGCGCCTTGGACGTGTCGGTCGACGATCTCCACCAGCGTCGGCCACAGGTCTTGCAGCAGCTCCTCGTCGCCGGTCGCTTCCAGGTAGCGGTCGACCGCGTGGAAGAGCCACATCGTGGCGTCGGCGGTGTGGTACAGCCCCTCGCGGCCACCCTCCGGGAACACGTTGGGCAAAAGCCCCTCGCGCACGTAGTGCTGGAAGGTCCGGAGGATCGCCGCCGCCGAGCGCGGCCGCCCGGTCGCCAGCGTCAGCCCCTCGAGAGAGATCATGGTGTCCCGGCCCCAGTCGGTGAACCAGGGGTAGCCGGCGATGACGCTCCGTGCGTCCCGCCCGGTGGCGCGCGCCCACGCCTCGTCCTGGGGCCGGACGAACGGCTCGATCACGAACTGGTCCGCCGCCAGCACCAGCCGCGCTGGCGTGCCCGATCTCGCCCGCTCCGGCGCGTGGCCAAGGAGCTTGCGCTCCCTGGCGCGCTCCAGCTCGAATTGCTCCAGGGGGTCGACCTCGAGCTGCTCCCAGGCGTCGGCGGTGAAGCCCAGGATCGAGCTGTCGCCCCCTTCGAGCTCGCATTCGAAGTAGCCGGGGCTGTTCTGCTCCTCGTGGTGGTCCAGCCCCCGTGCGCGTTCGGTCCGGTAAAGCAGCAGCGGCGACCGCTCGGCCAGCGCCACGAAGGGAGACGGGCACCGCGAGTACACCTTGAGGCGAAGCGTAGGCACGTCGTTGCGGGGATGGATCTCCAGTTGGTCGCCGCGGATCACCACCCGGGGGTAGCCATCGGGCGGAGGCATCGGCCGGTCGTGGAAGCGGAAGGTGACGAAGGGCCTGAGCCTGAGCCGCAATCGGCGCTCGCCGAGATTGCGATAGGCGATGAAGGCGGTGTTCTCCCCGTGCACCATGAAGTGCCGCCGCACCAGCCGTACGCCCCCAAGCTCGTACTCCCACTCGGGGAGCAGGCCATCGAGCGCGAAGGCGCGCAGCCGACAGAGGCCCGGGCAGTGCAACTCGCCGTTCGCCCGCTCTTCTCCGTCGAGGCGGAGGCTCTCTCCCCCGAGGGAAATCTCCTCGATCAGCCGGGCGAGCAGCACGGTGCGTCCGTGGCCAGGCAGCGTGGGAACGAAGAGCCCGTGGTAGCGCCGGGTGTTGACCAGCGCCACCGTGCCGGAGGCGTAGCCACCCAGGCCGTTGGCGACGATCCACTCCCGGGTGAGCACCTCCTCGGCGGGCGGCCCGTCAGGCCAGGAGAAAGACAGCTTCGGGAGGAGAGGTTCGGTCACGGTTCCGGCGATCTCGACGAAAACAGGATTGCGCAGCGACCGGGAAAGGCCCAGGACTGTTCTTGCGGGAAGAAGGCACCCTGACCTCCGAAACGGGGGTCGTCAGTTGACAATACGGGAATCCAGGATCTTCCCGGCGGCGGAGCGAGGAGCGGAAGCGGGCACGGCTCGTACCGAAGGAAGCTCCCCAGGTTGAGGGCGAGGAGCCGGTCGCCCTGCTCCCCAGGGGAAAACCAGCGGAGCACGAGCGCGCGATCGGACAGGGCGGCTCCTTCGAGGCGGCCGCCGGCTGCCAGGACGGGATCCTCCCGGCGCAGGCGCAACAGCTCCCGGTGCAGCTCGAAGGCGGCGGCGCGCTCGGGCCGATCGCGCTCGCTCCAGTCGAGGACCGAGCGGCGGAACGCCTCCCCTCCATCGGGGACGCCGTGGCCCGCATCGAGGCTTTGGCGGACCGATTCCATTTGAGAGAGGAACTCCCGTCGCCCCTCTCTCACTGCCTCGGCGAGAGATCCGCGATGGTCGGCGAAGAAGAAGAAGGGCGTGGAGGCGAAGTGCTCCTGGCCCATGAAGAGCATCGGCGTCTGGGGCAAGAGCAACAGAAACGCGGTGAGCGCGCGGGCGAGCCCAGGCCCGGCGAGCGCATGGAGCCGGAACCCCAGCAGGCTGTTGGCGATCTGATCGTGATTCTGCAAGTAGAAGACGACGCGCCGCCGGTCCGCGTGGATGAGCGGCGAGCCGCGAGGGGCCCTGTGCCAGCTGTAGTGCTGGCCCTGGTACAGAGAGCCGTACAGCGCGCACCAGAGCAGCTCTTGGGCAGTGCCCCGGTAGTCCTGGAGGTAGCCCTCGGCCGCACCGCCCGCCGCAATTCGGGCGGAGTGATGGAAGTCATCGACCCAGATCGCGTCCAGCCCGTCTCCCCCTCGCTCCAGCGGGGTGAGCAGGCGAATGTCCTGGGGCTCGGTTTCGCCGACCAGGTAGACGGAGCGGGGGCTGGCGGCGGCCCGGGCGGTGGCGGCCACCTCGCCGACGATGTGCCAGCTGGGCCGATCGAAGAGGTTCTGCGTCGCATCCAGCCTCAGGCCGTCGAAATGGAACTCGGAGATCCAATAGGCGGCGTTCTGCGCGAAGAAGTCCCGCACCGGGCCCGCGTCCCTGCCGCCGAAGTTGACCGGCTTCCCCCACTCGGCCCGATGCCGGTCGGTGAAGTACGCCTTGGCGTACTGCTCGAGGTAGTTCCCCTCGGGCCCGAGGTGGTTGTAGACGACGTCGAGGATCACCCCGAGCCCCAGACCGTGCGCGCGGTCGACCAGCCGGCGAAGGTCGTCGGGCGTGCCGTAGCCGGGGAAGGGCGCGAAGAGGTCGACCCCGTCGTAGCCCCAGTTGAAGCGTCCCGGGAAGGTCGCCAGCGGCATCAGCTCGAGGCAGGTAACTCCCAGCTCCAAGAGCAGCGGGAGCCTCTGCGCCATCGCCGCGTAGGTGCCCTCCGTCGTGAAGGCGCCGACGTGCAGCTCGTAGATGACTTGCCCGTACGGTTCGAGGCCGCGCCAAGCCTGGTCGGCCCAGGGGAACCGGCCGGGGTCGACGATCTCCGAGGGTCCGTGCGGACCCTCGGGTTGCCACCGTGAGCAAGGGTCCGGATACGCACCGGCGCCATCGAGCCGAAAGCGATATCGATCTCCCGGGCGGGCGCCGGCGGTTCCGCAGTAGTAGCCGCGCGGATCTCTCGTCAGTGGGACCAGCGCTCCCGACGAGTCGAGCTGCACCTCCACGCGGCGGCGGTCCGGGGCCCAGACTCGGAACCAGGTCACCCCGTTGCCGAGGTAGTTCGCCCCGAGCGATAGCCGAAAGCCCGCGCCCACGGGGGAAAGTAGTTACGCCTCGACCGATCCGTCTCGCGCCACGCTCGAGCGCGAAAGAAAGCCGACGGCTGAACGCCGGCGCTCTCCACCGCCGCGGACGAACGAGATCCACCCGGGCCCGCGAGCGGCGTCGGGCGTCGACGCCAGCCACCGGTATCTGCAGGCGGCTCAGCTGTTCGCCTTGACCTCCCGTGCGATGGGCGAGTGTGCCGCCGGCCGCCCGGGCCTGGCCGCCAGCGCGAAACTAAAAGCCACCAGCCCGGCTCCCGCGAGCCCGAGGCCGACCTGCTCCGCCAGCCTGCCGGCCACACCGCCGAGCAACGCCATGGCCGCGCCCCCCAACCCGAACGACGCCACTATGGCACCCGCCACCTTCCCCATCTCCCCTCCGCGAAGGACCGCTTCAAGCCCCGTGCCGCCCTTCGGCCCGCGGAGGCGGCCGGCGCACCCGCCCCGAGCGCGAAAAACTTTTCCCTGGTGGGCAGCCCCTCCTTCGCGCACTGGAGAAACTTCCGGCCTGCCCGGGGCGATCGGCCCCTCCGACGGGATTCCCGGTCCTTGTGCCGCGGCGCGCTGGCACATCGGCTGCTACCTGCCAGCGCGGCTGCGTTGCTCGCGGTGGGGTGTGCCCTTGGCGCCCCCTGCGCGGAGGGTGTGGAGATGGGGAAGAGTCGGATGGTGGGCGCAGGGGTGTGGGTGGCGGCGGTGGTCGGCCTGTCTGCCTGCGCGCATGGCCCCCAGGTTCTCCTTCCAACGGCCGAAGGCGAGTTCCGCATCGGCCGGGAGGACGTGGTGGAGATCTCGGTATGGCGAGACGCTGACCTCTCGCGCACGGTTGCGGTCCGCCCCGACGGCTATCTCTCGCTGCCGCTGATCGGAGAGGTGAGGGCCGAGGGGAGGAGCGCAGTCGAGCTGGCGGCCGAGGTCGCCGCAAAGCTCCAGCCCTACATCCAGGAGCCCAAGGTGACCGTCATCGTCCGCGAGGTGAACTCGCGCCGGATCTACGTCACCGGCGAGGTAGTGCGGCCGGGCACCTACCCACTGCGCGGCCGGGTCTCCCTCCTCCAAGCGGTGGCCCTGGCGGGAGGCTTCACCGACTTCGCCGACCGGGAGGGCATCCTCCTCATTCGGCAGGGGCACGGCGGAGGCCAGTACCCGGTCCGCTACAGCGAGCTTTTGGCCGGCGACGACCGGCGCACCGAGGTCTTCCTGATGCCGGGCGACACGGTGGTCGTGCCCTGAGGAGCCGAGGGTGCGAGGGACGCTCATGGTGGCGATGGCTCTGATGGCGCTCGGGCGCGGCGCGCACGCCGGGGTCGCCGTTTCTCCTTCGCTCAAGCTCCTCGCCGAGGAGCGCTACGACGACGACGTGCTCCTCAGGTCCGCTGGCGGCGCGGGCCAGTTCCTCACCAAGCTGACTTCCCAGCTCGGCGCCGAGCTGAAGGCGCCCTCCTTGGAGGCCTCCTCGTGGTACGCGCCGGACTTGCTGTTGCATCACGGCACGGGCAGCGTGACCGTCGATCACCGCGCCCAGCTGGAGCTGGAGGGCACTCTCGGCCGGCGCTCCAGCCTGCGCACCGGCGCGCAGATGTGGCGCGTGTCCGATCCCACTTCGCTGCCGAGGCAGGGCGTGGCGCGCACCGCCTCGGCGGTCCTCTACGGCAAGGCAGAGCTTTCGCTGGCAGAGGAGCTGAGCCAAAGGCTGCAGGGCCGGCTCGGCTACCGATTCGCGCGCTGGCTCTCGTTCGAAGTGGGTGGCGGCTTCATTCCGACCGAAGAAGATTTCACCAACGGCCGCAAGGTCGACTTCATGCACGGCTCGGCGGATTTCCTGATCTCCCCGTTCACCGGCCGCGGTGG
>JACPVI010000046.1 GCA_016191815.1 Myxococcales bacterium | reverse complement strand
GCGCCAGAGGTCTTCTCGATGAGCTGCCCGCCCAGCTCGACCAACTTCGAGAGGGTGCCCTCAGGCACCCGGGAGAGGTTCCCGAAGGGAGGCGAGTCGGGTCCGGGCGCGCGTGGCACGCGGAAGATGCGTACCTTCCCGGGGACTCCCCTCAGCTCGAAGGCTCCGACCTCCTCGACCTGCACCTCGGCCCGATTCATCGCCAGGTGCGCGGCCTCGGTGAAGTACACGCCGCCCGGATCCGCGACCCCTTCCACTCGCGAGGCGATGTTCACCGGCTCGCCGAACACGTCGCTACCATCGAGGCGCACTTCTCCGGCGTTGATGGCGATCCGCACCTCCAGCCGCGCATCCTCCGGAGCGGCCTGGTTGTGCCTCCACAGCCGGTCCTGGATGGCGGTCCCCGCCAGCACCGCCCGGGTGGGCGATTCGAAGGTCACCAGGAAGGAACCCCCGATGGACTTGATCACCTTGCCGCCGAAGGCGCGGAAGAGCGGAGCGAGCAGCGAGGAATGCACCGAGAGAAGGCGCTGGTTCTGCTCGAGCGACTGCCGGCCGGTGCGCTCGTTGAAGCCGGCGATCTCGGTGAAGGCGATGGCGAGGTTGGCGGTCTTCAAAGGCTCACCGCCCCGAGCGCCCAAGCTCGCGCATCTTCTTCCGCTTGCCCGGCAGGGTCCGGTTCAGCTTCTCGGCCAGCTCCGGGCGCCCGGTGCGCTCGTAGAGGTCACTCAGCCGCTGCACTGCGAGGAGGACCGGCGGCTTCTGCGCCACCAGCCTTCGAAGCTCGGCCTCCGCTTCCCCGAGCCGGCCCTGCCGCTCCATCGCCGCCGCGAGCTGAAGGCGGGCGCCGGTGGCCTCCGGGTGGGCCCGGGCGTAGGCGGCGTAGTGCCCCTCGGATTTCTCCCACTCGCCCATCGAGAAGTAGATGCCCGCCAGCCGAAAGCGCGCCTCGTCGTAACCGCTGCGGTAGTAGAGCGCCACTTCCAGCGAGCGCGCCGCCTCGGCGAGCGAGCCCCGCTCCTGCATCAGCAGCCCCCAGAGGAAATGTCCCCGAGGGTTCTCCGGCGCGAGCGCCCGCGCTGCCTCGAGGTGAAGCTCCGCCCGCTCGAGCGCTTCTCCCCGCTTGAGGAGGAGCCTCGCCGCCTCAATCCGCGGAAGCTCCCATTGAGGTCGATCGCGGACGAGCTCCTCGAGGAGGCCGAGCGCCCTCAGGTCGTCGCCGGCCCGCTCGAGCGCGAGCGCCCGCTCGAGGCTCGCTCCGTCCGGCGAGCCGAGCACCAACAGGCATAGCCAGCCACCGAGCAGTCCTCACCTCACGTAGAACAACCACACGCCGTAGCCAGACTCGTTGTAGTTGCAGTTCCCGTTCGCGGTGCAGTCGCTCCACCCGTAGGGCAAGTTCGGAATTCCCACCCAGAACGCGTGGTACATGTCGTTGAGGATGGTGGTCTGGCCGTAGGGCAGCGTCGAGTAGCAGCCTCCGCTGTTGGTGCACCCGACGCAGCTGGCGGGTGGGCCGGCCGATCCCCAGGGGTTCGAGCTGTGGGTGTAGGGCTCCACTCCGCTCGGATTCCAGCTCACGTTGGGGGTGGTGTACGCCCCGCCGTACCCGTTGCTGTTGCTCGGCACGTAGAGCTGATCGCCCGAGATCTTGGTGAAGGTGCGCGGCGCCGAATTGTTCGTGAACCACTGGAGCAAGAGGTTTCCCGAATAGACACCGCTGCGCATCAAGTCGTAGGGCTGGCCCTTGGCATTGGCGCCGCAGTTGTTGGCGTAGTTGTACATCTTGGCGAGGATCCAGGTGGAGCCCACGCTCCCGCCCATGGCTCGACAGAACTGCCCGTAGTTGAGCGATTCGGAGGTGTCCCAGCTGGCGATGGTTCGAGCCGGTGCGTCGCGCTGGAACACGTAGTTGTCATCCGCGTTCTTCCGGGCCTGGAAGGCGTAGGCGCTGACGCTGTGGAGCGCATGCAAGGGGACGTAGCCCTTGGTCAGCGCCGCACACAGAGTCCACCCGCCGCCGTCGGTGGTCATGTCGCAGAACACCCTCATCGGGGCGGCGCCTCCCGATCCGTCGGGATCGATGAGGTAGTTGCCGTCGGGAGAGGAGGGGCGCGCCGTCTTCAAGGCCGCGCAAGAGGCGGGCACGGTGCAGGTGCCGGCGGTGCAGATCAACCCCGCGCAGTCCGCCGTGGTGGAGCACGCCTTGCCCGCCGCGCAGCCTGAGCAAGCGCCTCCGCCACAATCCACGTCGGTCTCGGAGCCGTTCTTCACCCCGTCGCTGCACGAGGGGGCCGCGCACGCTCCCGAGCTGCAGACCGCCGACACGCAATCGGCTGGCAGGGTGCACAGCTTTCCAGTGCCGCACTTCGAGCAAGCGCCCCCGCCGCAATCCACGTCCGTCTCTCCTCCGTTCGCCACCCCGTCGGTGCAGCTCGGCGCGATGCAGACGGCCCCACTGCAGATCTTCGACGCGCAGTCGGAGCCCCCGCCGCAGGTCTTCCCGGTCCCGCACTTGGAGCAGGCGATTCCTCCGCAGTCCACGTCGGTCTCGGCTCCGTTCTTGAGACCGTCCGAGCAGGACGGGGCGGCGCAGAGACCGCCCGTGCAAACCCCGGAAGCGCAATCGGACCCGGCCACGCAGATCTTCCCCGTCGCGCACTTGCTGCAGGCGCTGCCGCCGCAGTCGGTGTCGGTCTCGAGGCCGTTCTTCACTGCGTCGGTGCAGGAGGGCACCTCGCAGGTGCCGGCGGAGCACACGCCGGAGGCGCAGTCGGACGCCGCGCCGCAGACTTTCCCGCTGCCGCACTTGCTGCAGGAGCCGCCGCAGTCCACGTCCGTCTCCGAGCCGTTCTTCGTCGCATCGGAGCAGGTGGGCGCGGCGCACTGCGCGGCCGCGCAGACCGCGGAGAGACAGTCTGCCCCGGAGCCGCAGGCCTTCCCGGTGCCGCACTTGCTGCAGGAGCCACCGCAGTCCACGTCCGGCTCGGCGCCGTTCTTCACCCCGTCGAAGCAGGAGGGGGCAAGGCAGAGGCCGGCAGCGCACACCCCGGAGGAGCAGTCCGCGCTCACCCCGCAGCTCTTCCCATTCCCGCACTTGCTGCACGTTCCGCCGCAATCGACGTCCGTCTCGGGGCCGTTCTTGACGCCGTCGGCGCAGGTCGGAGCCGCACAGGCGCCCGCGGTGCACACCCCCGAGGCGCAGTCGTTCACCGCACCGCAACCCTTTCCGGTCCCGCACTTGCTGCAATCCGCCCCGCCGCAATCCACGTCCGTCTCCGCGCCGTTCCGCACTCCATCGGTGCAGGTGGCCGCGACGCACTGGCCCGCCCCGCACACCCCGGTGCTGCAGTCGCTTCCCGCGACGCACCCCTTCCCGGTGACGCACTTGCTGCAAGCCCCGCCGCAGTCGACGTCTGTCTCGGTGCCGTTCTCGAGGCCGTCGGTGCAGGTGGGCGCCGCGCACGCTCCGGCGGTGCACACGCCGGAGGCGCAGTCCGCCCCTCCACCGCAGGCCTTCGCCGTGCCGCACTTGCTGCAGGTGCCGCCTCCGCAGTCCACGTCCGTCTCCGCCCCATTCCGGACGCCGTCGGAGCAGGAGGGCGCGATGCACGCGCCGGAGTTGCACACGCCGGAGGCGCAGTCCGCATTCCCGGTGCAGCCCTTTCCGGTGCCGCACCGAGTACAAGCCCCGCCGCCGCAGTCGGTGTCCGTCTCGGCGCCGTTGCGCACGCCGTCGGTGCACTGGGGAGCAGCGCAAACTCCCCCGTTGCAGACTCTGGAGACGCAGTCCACGGCCGCCGCGCACCCCTTGCCGACCGCGCAGGCGCTGCAGCTTCCACCGCAGTCCACATCCGACTCGGCGCCATTCTTCACCCCGTCCAGACAGGTGGGGACCAGACAGACCCCGGCACAGACTCCCGCCTGGCAATCGGCGGCGAGGGAGCAAAGCTTGCCGGTCCCGCACTTGCTGCACAGGCTTCCGCCGCAGTCGGTGTCGGTCTCGGAAGCATTCCTCACCCCGTCGTTGCAGGTGGCGGCGACGCACACCCCGGAGACACAAACTCCGGTCGCGCAGTCGATGCCCCCGGCGCAGCTCTTCCCGGCGGCGCACTTGCTGCAGGCCCCGCCACAGTCCGCGTCCGTCTCGGAGCCGTTCTTCACCCCGTCGACGCAGCTCGGTGCGGCGCACACTCCCGCGGCGCAGACCAATGAGGCGCAGTCCGCCGGGACTCCGCATCCCTTGCCGCTCGCGCAGCTCGAGCACGCGCCTCCGCAGTCCACGTCCGTCTCCGGGCCGTTCCTCACCCCGTCGGCGCAAGAAGCGGCGGCGCAGGTGCCGGAGCTGCAAACCAAGGAAGCGCAGTCGCCACCGGCCCCGCACGTCTTGCCCGCGCCGCACTTCGCACAGGCGGAACCCCCGCAGTCGATGGCGGACTCCGCGCCGTTCTTCACGCCGTCCGTGCAGGTGGGCGCCTGGCAAGCCCCCCCGGAGCACACTCCCGAGACGCAGTCCGCCGGCTGGGCGCAGCCCTTGCCTGCCGCACAGGCCTGGCAGCTCCCCCCACAGTCCACGTCCGTCTCGGAGCCATTCTTCGCCCCGTCGGTGCAGCCGGCGGTGACGCAGACGCCCCCGCTGCAGACCGACGAGACGCACTCGCTGGAGGCGTTGCACCGGTAGCCCACCGGGCAGCTCTGGCAGCCGCCACCGCAGTCCACGTCGGACTCGCTCCCATTCTTCGCCCCGTCGCCGCAGGACGGCGCCTCGCACATTCCCGAGACGCACACCCGGGAGGCACAGTCGGAGGCGGCCGCGCAGCGCTTGCCCACCCCGCAGGTGGAGCAACCTGCTCCGCAGTCCACGTCCGTCTCCGAGCCGTTCTTTATCCCGTCGGTGCAGGACGCAGGGGCGCAGGTGCCTCCCGCGCACACCGAGGTGAAGCAGTCGGCCGCCGCTCCGCACGCCTTCCCCGGCAGACAGCTTGGGCAGCCGCCGCCGCAGTCCACGTCGCTCTCGGTTCCGTTCTTCACCCCATCGGTGCAGCCCGGCAGGGCGCAGCTGCCCGCGGCGCACAGCTTGGAGGTGCAGTCCGAGGGTGCGGCGCAGCCCTTGCCCGGAGCGCACGCGGGGCAGGGGCCGCCGCAGTCCACGTCCGTCTCACTCCCGTTCCTCAACCCGTCGAGGCAAGAGGGCGCGGCGCAGGCCCCGGCGGTGCAGACTTTCGAGGCGCAATCGGCAGACGAGCCGCAGGAGTCGGCGGTGCCGCAGGGCGAGCAGGAGCCGCCGCAGTCCACGTCCGACTCGCCGCCATTCCTGACTCCGTCGGCGCAGGAGGGCGCCGCGCACAGGCCGGCGGTGCACACCTTGGAGGAACAGTCGGAAGCCAACCCGCAGCCCTTGCCGCTGCCGCACGGAGAGCACGCCCCCCCGCAGTCCACGTCCGACTCGCCGCCATTCCTGACTTGGTCGGTGCACGAGGGCGCCGCGCAGACTCCCCCGGCGCACACGTTTGACAGGCAATCCGAGGAGGAGCCGCAGCCCTTCTGGGCGCCGCACGGCGCGCAGCTGCCTCCGCAGTCGAGGTCCGACTCCAGGCCGTTCTTCACCCCGTCCACGCAAGAAGGCGCCGCGCAGAGGCCGGCCTGGCAAACCTTGGAGGCACAGTTGCCGGACACGCCGCAGCTCTTGCCGGCCGCACACGGGGCGCATCCGCCTCCGCAGTCGATGTCCGACTCCAAGCCGTTCTTGACCCCGTCGACGCAGGCGGCCGTGGTGCAAACCCGCCCCGCGCACACTCCGGTGGCGCAGTCGGCGGCGACTCCACACCCCTTCCCCTCGGCGCAGGGCGCGCAGCTACCCCCACAGTCCGCGTCGGTTTCGGTGCCGTTCTTCACCCCGTCGCTGCAGCTGGGGGCGGCGCACGAGCCGGCGGAGCAGACTTTCGAGGCGCAGTCCGCTGGGCCTCCGCACACTCTGCCGGAGGTGCACGGGACGCAAGAGCCACCGCAGTCGATGTCCGACTCCGTTCCGTTCTTGAAGCCGTCGGTACAGCTTCCGACCGCGCAGGCCCCCGCCACGCAGATTCTGGAAGCGCAGTCGGTGGGCACCCCACAGCCCTTGCCGGAGGAGCAGGGAGAGCAGGAGCCACCACAGTCGATGTCCGTCTCGGCGCCGTTCTTGATGCCGTCGGCGCAGGTCCCGGCAAGGCAGACTCCCCCGGTGCAAACCAGGGAGGCACAGTCCCCGGGAGAGCCGCAGGCCTTGGAGTTGGCGCAAGCCGAGCAGGAGCCGCCGCAGTCGATGTCGGACTCGTTGCCGTTCTTCACGCCGTCCGCGCAGCTCCCCGCGGCGCACACCGAGGCGAGACAGACCTTGGACACGCAGTCGCCCGGGGCCCCGCAAGCCTTTCCGTTGGCGCACGGGGCGCAGGTGCCACCGCAGTCCACGTCGGTCTCGCCGCCGTTCTTCACCCCGTCCGTGCAGCTGCCCGCACCGCACTGCCCTGCGGCGCAGGAGCGGGACACGCAGTCCCCTGGGACTCCGCAGGCCTTCCCTTGGGCGCAGCCGCCGCAGGTGCCACCGCAATCCACATCGGCCTCCGTCCCGTTCTTCACCCCATCCGCACAGCTGCTCGCCCCGCACACCGTTCCGGCGCAAACCTTGGAGGAGCAGTCCTCGGCCGAACCGCAGCTCTTCCCCGAGCCGCAGGGAGGGCAGCCGCCGCCGCAGTCCACGTCGGACTCGTTGGCATTCCTCACCCGGTCGACGCACGAAGCCTTGACGCACACCCCTTCACAGACCTTCGAGGCGCAATCCGCCGCGGTCGCGCAGGACTTGCCGCTCTCGCACGGGGCGCAGCCGCCTCCGCAGTCCACGTCGGTCTCCTTGCCGCTCTTCACTCCGTCGACGCAATCGGGGGCCACGCACAGCTCGCCGGCGCAGCGGCCGGAGGTGCAATCCGCGGCGACCGAGCAGGCTCTCCCCACAGGACAAGGCGAGCAGCTCCCCCCGCAGTCCACGTCCGTCTCGGCTCCATTTCGGACCTGATCCGAACAGCTCGCCGTCGGGGTGGGTTCTGGGTTCGAGCACCCGGAGGCTGCCAACAACCCCACGCCCAGCAGCACTGCGGAACGGTGTCCGAGCATCGCGCCCCCTCTGGCAAGGTTCGGGCGAGGATACTTTCTCCGGGGCGCCCGAGCCAGAGCGCCCCGTGCGCCCTCAACCGCTTGACGCGGCGCGGGCCCCCGCCCCAAGTTGCGCCCGTGCACGTCGCCGAGCGCACCCTCCACGATCTCGGGTACCCGGAGGTGCTCCGCGCCCTCGCCTCCCGCTGCCGCACCGAACCCGGCAAGACCCGCGCCCTTGCCCGCCCCTTCCTTGGCTCGACCGAGGAAGTGCTGAATGCCCTCTCGCTCGTCGAGGAGGCGCGCCGGCTTCTGGCCGAGCCACTCTCCTTGCCCCTGGGAGGTGTCACCGACGTTCGGCCGGCGCTCGGGCGGGCCGCCAAGGGCGCGATGCTCGAGCCCGCCGAGTTGGTCGCCATCACCCACGTGCTGTTCGCCTTCGAGCGCACCCGACAGACGGCCGAGGAACGAAAAGAGGCCCTGCCCTCCCTCGCCGCCCTCGCCCACCGGATCCCCGAGCTGGAGCGGCTGGCGACTCGGCTGGACCGCAGCTTCGAGTCGGGCGATCAGCTCTCGGACCGGGCCAGCCCCGAGCTGCGCGAGGCCCGCGAGCGTGCCCGGGCGCTTCACCGGGCGATCAAGGCCCGCATCGACAAGCTCCTGCGCGACGAGAAGTTCGCCGCCAACCTCCGCGAGCCGTACTTCAGCCTCCGCAACGAACGGTACGTGGTGCCCGTGCTGGCGCAGAGCCGGGCCGAGGTCCCCGGCATCGTGCACAACGCCAGCCAGTCGGGGCAGACCTTGTTCGTCGAGCCGCAGGAGCTGATCGGCCTCGGGAACGACCTCGCCATCGCCCAGTCACTCGTCCTGGAGGAGGAGCGGCGCATCCTCCAGGAGCTGTCCTCCGCGGTGGGCCGCGAGGCCGACGCCATCTCCGCCGGCGTGGAGGCCTGCGCCGCCTTGGACGAGGCCGAGGCCGCGGCGCGGCTGGCGAACGATCTCGGCTCGCACCGGCCGGAGATCGACCTCCATGGGAACGAGATCGCCCTGCTCGCGCTCCGGCACCCGCTGCTCGCCTTGCGGGGAGGCGAGGTGGTGCCCAACGACGTCCGCCTCTCGGGAGTCGTGCGGGCGATGGTGGTTTCCGGCCCGAACGCCGGCGGGAAGACCGTCACCATCACCGCGGTGGGGCTGTGCGCGCTCATGCTCCGCTCCGGCCTTCTCCCGCCGGTGGAGAACGGCTCGAAGCTGCCGCTCTTCGCCTCCATCCACTCCGCGGTGGGGGATGCGCAGGATCTCGCCTTGGGGCTGTCCACCTTCAGCGCGCACGTGATGGAGCTCAAGCGAATCGCAGAGGCCGCCGGGCCCGGCGCGCTGGTCCTGATCGACGAGATCGCCGCCGATACCGATCCGCGCGAGGGCGCCGCGATCGCCATCGCGGTGCTGGAGGACCTGCTCGACCGCGGCGCGATCGTGGCGGTCACCACCCACCTCGAGGAGCTGAAGGCGCTCGCCCACATGGACGGGCGCTTCCTCAACGCCCGGGTGGGGCTGGACTCGAGGCGAATGGCGCCGACCTACAAGCTCCAGCTCGGCGCCGCGGGGGCGTCGTCGGCGATCGACATCGCGGGGCGAGTGGGCCTGCCGGAGCGAATCTGCTCCCGGGCCCGGGAGCTCACCCTGGGCGCCGGTGGGCCCCTCGCGAAGGCCCTTGCCTCCGCCGAGGAGGAGCGGCGCAAGCTCGCCGAGCAGCAAGAGCGCGCCCGCGAGGAGGAGAGCGCCGCCCGCGCCGCCCGCGAACGCCTGGAGGGAGATCTGGAAGAGATGCGGAAGCGCCGGCGAGAGGAGGAGCTCCGCTTCCGCGAGGCCCTCGCCGCCGAGCTGGAGTTCGCCCAGAAGCAGGTTCGGGAGCTCATCGAGGCGATCAAGGCGCGCGACTCCTCCAAGGAGGCCGCCGCCGCGGCCAAGGAGCTGGCCGAACGCCAGGCGGAACAAGCCAGAGCCGCCCGGGCGCTGCGCACCGAGGAGTCCCAAGAAGAGGCGCCGTCGGGCCCGCCCGAGCTTCGGGCCGGAGGCTGGGTGCGGCATCTTTCGCTCGGACGAGAGGTGGAGATCGTGGAGGTCGACGGCGCCCACGCGGTGGTGTCCGCCGGCGTCTTGCGCATGCGTGTGCCGGTGTCCGAGCTGGCGGCGGCGAGATCGCCGCGTCCCCGAGCGGGGTTTCCCGGAGGCGAGCGCGAGCGCTCGCGGATGGCCCGGGCATCCGGCGTTTCGCCGGGTGAGCTGCCGGTTTCGCACGCCACCTGCGACTTGCGCGGGATGCGCGCGGAGGAGGCCCTCCGCGCCGTCGAGCAGTTTCTCGACCGCGGCTTCCGCGAGGGCGCCGAGGCAGTGACGGTGGTGCACGGCCACGGGACGGGCGCGCTCAAGCAGTCGCTGCGCACGTACCTGGAAGCCTCGCCCTACGTCCGCTCCCACCGCCCGGGCGATGCGGAGGAAGGCGGCGACGGAGTCACCGTGGTGTCGCTCAGGAGCTGAGCCTCCCTTGAGGCCGGTTGGCCAGCCGGCCCCCCAGTGGCCACCACACTGGTTGCGACGCTCCTGGCGGGGTCTTAGGCTTGCCGGTGATGGACCCCGAGCTGAACAAGCTTTTGAGCGCGTTGGTAGAGGGACAGGTGAAGCTGGCCGAGGGTCAGGCGAGAGCCGACGCCTCGCTGGCCAAGCTGGCCGAGCGGCAGGACAGGACGGAGGCCGCGCTGGCGAAGCTCACCGATCGGATTTCCGCGCTCGGCGACATCGTGTCGAAGCTTGCCAGCCAAGTGGCCGGCATGGGGGCGCGGCTGGACGGCTACACCGAGATGGTGGTCCGGGGGTTCACCGACGGCGCAGGGCGTCACGGCGAGCTGAAGTCGCGCGTCAGCGACCTGGAGGCCCGGGTGAGCGAGCTGGAGAAGCACCAGAAATCGTAGCTGCCGGCGCGTCCACCGCCGGGACCTCCTAGTCTCCGGGTTCGGACTGCGCCGGTCTCGGGCTTCAGTTCTGGAAACTGCTCGGACGGGTGAATTCACGCGTCCGAAGGGCCGCTTGTGCCTCCTGGCGCGATGCGGCGTCGAGCTGGCACCGCGCGTGCTCATGCCCCTTCGCGAGGCCGAGCAGCAGTGGGTGCCCGGCCCGAGCGACAGAAAACCCCAAACCCATTCGGAGGCTCCCCAAATGTCTACCTCGCACCGCAATCTGACCATCGTCGCCGCCGCGGTCTCTCTCCTGGCTGCCCTCGCGCCGCACCGCGCCTCGGCGCAGACGACCACGGAAGCCGCCGGAAGCTGGCTCATCCTCTCCAGCAGCAGCAGCACCACCACCGCCGGCGTGGCGGCCACCGGCTTCGCCGTCTACTACCTGGTGATCAAGAAGGACGGCGGCGAGCAGAAGGCCCGGGCCGAGAAGGCCGCAGAGGTGTACCTGCGGCACAACTCGCTCCAGCTCGCCCAGGACATCAATCTCGGCAGCGGACCAGCCATCTCCGAGTTGGCCTCCGCGTTCAATGTGGCCCCGGCCCATCGCAAGGACTTCGCCCGAGTCGTCCGAGAGAACCGGAAGGAGCTCTTGGAGCTGGCCCGCGTCGACGCCCTCACCCCTTCCCGCGCGGGCGACTTCGTCCGCACTGTGGCCGACCGCATGGCGGCGCACCCGGCCCTGGCCTTCGACCTCGGCTCACTGCGGCCGTCTGGCAGCTAGCGATTGCCGGCCCTCTCCCCGCCTGCGCCGGGCAGATGTAGCCCGGCGCGGCCACCTCGGGCCTCCAAAATGTCCGTGCATGTAAGCGCGGGCAAAGGGCGCCTCCGCTGACTGGGGAGCAGCGGGGGCGCCCGCCTTTTTCGGCTTCTCCCATCTCGCCGCGGAGATTCCAGTCTCGGACCTGGACGGCCCCGCTAGGGCAAAGCCGGCGAACTTCCTTGGGGAAACCATGGCCAGGGACCTGCACCGGGACGCGACACCTCCCGCCCCGAGGCTCCCCGATGTGCTCCACTCTCCTCCCCGCGCTCCTGCTCGCCGTTGCACCGGCCGGCCCACGCCACATCGAGCTGTCCGGCGGGACCCCCGTCGCGCTCTCCGCCGGTGAATTCGCCCCTTCCCTCGTGCACGAGCTGTCCGCCGGCCTCGCCGCCCTGCCCAGCAAGGTGCGCGCGTTCCCGGGCGGACCGCTGGAGCTCGAGCTGCACACCTCCGCCTCACCGTTCGGCATGGGCGACGGCTCTGGCGAAAGGCCGGACTTCACCGGGGGCTGGCGGCGCTTCCACCTGTACGCGTACGAGGAGGGCCACGAAGAGCGCGCCAGCCACCGCCTCTCCGCGCTCTCGGCCGAGGAGCGCGAACGGCTGTGGCGGCGAAGGGCCATGGTGCACGCAGTCCTCGCCCGCTGGAACGAGGCGTTCCGCTGGAGCCGCCGCCTTGGCTTCCGCCGCGTCACCGGCTGGGACATGGGACTGGGCGGCCCGCTGGCCTCGGTCGGACGGCCCGCCAACCCGTACCCGTGGGCCTATAGCCGGGCGCGCGGAATGGAGTCCGCCTCGCTGGACTTGCTCACCTTCGCCGAGGAGGCGCTGGTCCCGCCCGAGGCGATGAGAGCGAGCGCGGCGGTCGCCGCCGACGACTCGCTCCCCTGCCAGGAGTTCTCCAAGCTGCGCTTTCTCTCGTCCGTGCTCTCCGGCCTCACCGGTGAGAGCCCCCAGAGCCTCTTTCCTCCGCAGCGCTGCCCGGCGTTCGAGCGGTGGGCCTCGTTCGCGACTCTCTCGCACCTCGAGGTACTGTTCGCCGCCTCCTCGGGCGCGCGGCCGGAGTCCCTCTTCGGCCACGTCATGCTGAGGGCGGTGCACGAGGGAGAGGGCGCTCCGCTATCGGAGCCGGTGGTGGAGATCGGCGCCCTCTCGGGGCCGGGGGACGATTTCTTCCGGTACGGGATCAATGGCCTCTCCGGAGGCTACGCTGCCACCTTCACCACTACCTCGATGCGCTCGGTGCTCAGGGCGCAGGTGGAAGGGGATCAACGCTCGCTGCGCCGCTTCCGGCTGAACTTGTCCGCGGAAGAGCAGCGACGCCTGCTCATGCGGATCTGGGAGCTGGAGCGGCGCGGGTACTTCCCCTACTACTTCCTCACTGACAACTGCGCGGGCCTGCTCCTCTTCGCCATCCAGGGCGCGCTGGATGACCACAAGCGCCTCGAGCGCCCGGGGAAGTTGGCGGTGCTTCCCACCGCGGCCATCGATGCTTTGGCCTCGGTGCGAGTGCTCGGACCCTCCAGATCCGCGCTGCCGCTCGCGGTCCGGGAAGCCGGCGACTTCGACTCGCACGAGGCCGAGGCGGCGCGAGCCGAGCTGGAGCAAGGGCGGCACCTCAGCCGGCTGGTCGCCCTCTCTCCGCTGGAGATCCGGAGGAGGTGGGAGGCGGCAGGCCGAGGTTTTCAGAGCAAGGACCCCAGCGTCCGCCGGGAGGTCTACGCGTCGCTCTCCGCGCTCTTGGAGGACACCTTTCGAGACGTGCCGGCCGCTTCCGAGGAGGCGGCGCGAAACTCTGCCATGGCGCTCTTGCTCGCCAGGCTTGCGGTCGAGCGGTACGCGGCAGATCTGGCGAAGGCCGCGGAGGAGAAGCTGGAGGCATCCAGGATCGTGGCTGCGCCCGCGGGCATCGCCCTTCCCACCGCGGTGGAGCTGTTCGAGGAGCGAGCGCGGCTGTACCGGCGCGAGGACCAGGCCGCCCGGGCGGACGCGGAGATACGGCGAGCGGTGGCGATGGCCAGCTACCTCGAGGCCGTGGTGAAGCGAGAGCACCGGGTGGAGGAGCGGGAGCAGTTGGCCGAGGCCCGGGCTGCCCGCGAGGCGTATTCCGCGGCCGCCGGGGTGGTGGGGGACTTCTTGGATCGATACTTTCCCGGCGCCGAGCCCGCTCAGGTGCTCGGCGCAACCTTCCGCAGGCGCCTCGAATCGGAGCGGGCCGCACTGTCGCGCTCCCTCTCCCGGTCGGGCTTCGGGAAGCTGTCGTTGGGGGCGGCGGCTTCCGCTTCCGGCGAGGTGAGCCTCATGGTGAAAAGCGCGATCGTCTCGGAACGGCTGGGAGAGCAGCGAGCCAACGGTTTTGGCCCTCACACCGAGGTGAGGCTTTTGGATGCCGAGTCGGCCTTCGGGCTGTCCGAGGGCAAGCCGGCGCTGCGCTTCGCCGAGGTGGCGCTGGTGCGGTTCCGCGCGCTGCCGAAGTCGCCGGAGTCGGCTCGCCGCTCGGCGTTCGACTCGCTGGGCTTCGGAGTGGGCCTGGAGCACTCCCTGAATGGCGGGGGCGGCCAGCGGGCGCTCCTCCACGGCGAGCTGTATGCCGTTCCCCACGCCGCGCCTCGCTTCGAAGGCTTCACCGCGGTCGGGCTGGGGCTGATGGGCGAGGCGAGCTTCCCGAGTCTGCTCTCACTGCCCACCGGACTCTCGGTGGGTCCGAGAATTGAGATCTCCCACCGGACCCCGCTGACCCCTTCCGGCCCTGGAGCGGTGCGCGTGGAGGCTTGGTACTCCCCGCGCCTCTCCACCTCCGGCGGACAGCCAGCGCTCCTCCACGAGGCCCGGGCGACCGTGTCGGCGGAGCTGGCGGTGCACGGAGAAGGCCGCGAATTGGTCATTGCGCCGGCGATCGATCTCTGCTGGAGCCAGCTGGGCCGCTCGGGTACCTCGACCGCCTCGGCTTCCTTGTCGGTCCAGTGGCTGTAGGCCTTGGCCTACTTCTTCTCGCGCGGTGATCTTCGCGGGCGGGACGCCGGTGCCGCTTGAGGGAAGGCCACCACTTCGAGGTCGATCTGCCTCCTCGCCAGGCTGCACGAGGCGATCCGCACTCGCACCCGCTCGCCTACCCTCACCTTCCGTCCGGAGCCGAAGGCGAGCAGGTGCAACCGCTGGTCGAAGCGGAACCTCGGCTCCAATGACTCCCCCTTCACCAGCCCCTCGATGAAGAGGTTGTCCAGCTCCACGAAGAAACCAAACGTCGCGAGGGACGACACCGTGCCGTCCAGCTCCTCGCCGACCCGGTCCTTCATCATCAATGCCGCGTAGTAGGACACCACCTCGCGCTCGGCCTGGATCGCCGCCCGCTCCCGCTCCGAGGAGTGGGCCGCCACCGCCTGCAGCCGCTTGGTCTCCTCCTCCTCCCGACCCTTGCGGCGCGGGTGCGCCCAGTGCTCCTTCAACAGCCGGTGCACGATCAGATCCGGGTAGCGGCGGATCGGCGAGGTGAAGTGCAAGTAGTGCTCGGCCGCCAGGCCGTAATGCCCGACCTCCTCCGCCGAGTACACCGCCTGCATCATCGAGCGGAGCAAGAGCTGGTTCAGCGCGCGCTCCTCACGGTGGCCCTCGAGCTGCTCGAGGAAGGCGTTCAGCTCCTTGGAGGAGATCTGCCCCGGCTCGGGGAGCTGAAAGCCATGCACCCGGGCCAGCTCGGCGAAGGCGGCGAGCTTCGCCGGATCCGGCTCGCCGTGGTAGCGGAACACCGACGGGAGCCCACCTTCCCGGAAGAAGCGCGCCACCGCCTCGTTGGCGGCGAGCATGCACTCCTCCACCAGCCGGTGGCTCTCGTGCCGCTCGTGGCGAGCCATGCGCAAAGGATGGCCGGAGTCGTCCAGCACCACCTTGGTTTCGGGCAGGTCGAAGTCGATCGCGCCGCGGCGGATCCGCACCGAGTGCAGCGCTCGCGCGAGCCGCATCGCGTGCTCGAGCAGGGGCCGAAGCTCGCTCCGCCCTTCCACCCGCTCTCCGGAGAGCACCCGGTGGACCTCGGTGTAGGTGCACCTGGCGGCGCTCCGCATCACGCCCGGATACAGCTCGGAGGCCCGCAGCCTGGCTCGCCGGTCGAACGAGAGGTCCGCCACCATGCACAGCCGGTCTTCGCCGGGATTGAGCGAGCAGATCCCATTCGAGAGCCGCTCCGGCAGCATCGGCAGCACCCGGTCCGGCAGGTACACCGAGGTGCCGCGGCGGAAGGCCTCGGCGTCGATCGCCGAGCCAGCGCGGACATAGTGCGAGACGTCGGCGATGGCGACCACCAGCCGCCACCCGGAGGGCCGCTCCTCCACGTAGACCGCGTCGTCGAAATCGCGCGCGTCCTCGCCGTCGATGGTGACCAGCGGCATGCCCCGGAGATCGACCCTACCCTCGGCCCGAGCCTCCTCCCCGGACACCTCCGAGGGGGCGGCCTGGGCCTCTTCTTGCACCTCGGGTGGAAAGTCGTCCTGGAAGCCTTGCGAATAGGCGGCCCCAAGCACCTCCGCTGCGGGATCTCCCGGGCGCCCCAGCGAGGCCACCACCTCTCCGGCCAAAGGCTCGCCGGGACGCAAGAGCCCGGCGCCGACTCCCAGATGCGCCTTCACCACGTCACCATCGCGCGCGAGAGTGGTCCTGTGCGCGGAGAGCGGCGGCAGCCGCTCATCCATCGGCTCCACCATCGCCGCCCGCCCCCGCTCCCGATACACCCCGACCGCCATCCGCCGCCGGCGTTCCACCACGCCGAGCAGCCGCCCCATCCTCCGGCCGTCCGCCCCGGGCACCACCTCCAGGCTCACCCGGTCCTTGTCCAGGGCACGCCGAGCCTCCGCCGCCGGGACGTAGACGTCCTCGCCCTCGGAGGTCTCCACGAATCCAAAGCCGGCCCGGTTGACGCGGAGGATTCCTTCGATGCGCTTGCCCCGAGGCCGCCGCCCTGGCTCGACCCGCCTTCCACCGGCTGGTGGGCTCGGCCGGCCGGCTTGTGAGATCGAAAAGAGATTTCCCGCATGGCGAACTTCCCCTCGCCTGACCAGCTCGCGCAGCGCGCGCTTGATCTCGGTTCGCCTGCCGGGCGACAGCCTTGCCGCGCGGAGGATCTCCCGGACCCCCAGCGGTCGGCCGGCCTGCTGGAGCGCCTTGTGCAGCTCGCTTGGGTCGATCACATGCCGCTTCTATCGGCTCAGAAGTACAGCGTCCCGCCGATGCCGGGCGAGAGCGTCATCAGGCCGACGCCAAAGGCCTTCAGATCGATGCCCGCGCCGAGGATCAGGCGTCCGTTGACCGAGAAGTGGTCGCTGAACCAGTACTCGCCGCCGCCCCCGGCGCCGAGGCCGACGACGAAATCGTCGCCCTTGTCCGAGACCCCCTTGCCGAACATCGCCTGGAAGGAGGCGAAAGGCCGAATTGGCCGGTCGGCGCTGCCCAGGTGGGCGTCGACCCCAACCCCCGCTCCGAAGCCGAGGGCAAACCTGTTGCCGATGCCGACGCCCACGCCCGCGTCAAAGATCACCCCCACGGTGTCGTTGACGAAGTACTTGATCCCCAGCGTGGGAGCGGAGGCGGCGGTCCCGGTGAGCGAATGGATCGAGGCCCCGTCAAACCCGGCCCGGATCCCGAACGCCCCCTTCTTGGGCCCCGGCACCTTGGGCTTCTCCTCCTTGGCCGTCTCGGGTGGCGGAGGCGGAGCGGGCGGCGGCGCGTAGGGGTTGTCGTAGGTGGTGGGGGCGGTGGAGCCGCTGCCGGAAGTCGATCCGGGAGCGATCTCCGTGCCGATCTCCTGGGCCAGGGCGCCGCCGGCGATGAGTGCCGCAGCTGCCAAGACGATCCTGTTCACCTGTCCGTCCTTTCCCAATTGCCGTGCCTACGGCTTGACCGTGAGCGAAAGCTTGAACGTCCTCGCCACCTGCGCTGGCGCGAACACCTTGGCCAAGAAGAATTCGACCTCCACCCCCCCCGGGTTTCGAGGGGTGAAGAAGAACTCCCGGGTGGCCGGCCCACCCGACCTGGGCTCGTAGTTGGCTTCCCGCAGTCCGACTCGCTTGGCCGTCATGGGCTCGATGGCCCAGATGTAGCCCGCCCTCTCTTGGAGTCGAACCGTCAGCCCGTGGTTGACCTTGGCCTCGGCCACCGAGCCGTGGCCGGAAGCCTCGACGTGCACCAGTTCCATCGCGTCGCGGGAGACAGCCCGGTGCTCCATCGGCCTTGGCTCGACCGCCTCCACCGCCACAGAGCCGCCCCAGCCGCTGGTCTTGTCCACCACTCCGCTCACCTGCACGCTCTGGCCGACGTGCTTGCGCAGGCCGCGCGCGAGCTTGCCGGTGAGCAGGAAGGAGACCTGCTGCCTGGTGCCTGCGTTCGACAGCACCAGGATGAAGTCGTCGCCCGTCATCTCGAGATTGCCGCGGAGGGCGCAGTAGCCCCTCATTCCAGCTCCCATCCCGGCGGCGCACAGCTGCTCGACCTCGCCTGGCGAGAGGTAACGAAGCTTCTGCTCCTCAGGAGCGGGCGCCGGCACCTCGTCGGGGCGCTTGGCGCTGTACTTCCTCACCTCCACCGTGCCGCCGTAGTTGGTCGTCTTCCGCACCAGCCCGGTCACCGACACCTTGTGGTCCAGGTAGGCGGGCAGGACCTCCTGGTCGGGCCCCTGCAACAGAAACCACAGCTCTCGCTTGTCGCGCCCGATCACGTGCAGGTACGGGAAGGAATCCCGCACCACCAGCCGGCCCTTGAGCGAGCCCTCTCCCTCCACTCCCCGGCCCACGCCCGCGGTGAGCAACTGCTCCATCTCCCGCTTGGTGAGCGCCTCGCCGGGAGGTGGGAGCTTCGTCGCCCGCGGCAGGGGCTTGTCCGGAAGGGGTCCGAGGAAGGTTGGATCCCTCGGGCGGGCCTTCGGCTCGGCAGCCGGAGCGGCGGGCTGCGCCGGCTGCTTGCGCGGCTCCGGCTTCGGCCTCGCCAGGGGCCTCTTCACCGCCTTCGCCAGCCGCACCGCTGCCCTGCCCAGCTTCTTGGATGCGTTCCTGAGCAGCCCCAACCGCCGGGAGGAGCCCTTCTTCGCCGGCGGCCTCGCCCTGCTAGGCCGCGCCTTGGCCTTCGCCATCGAACGCAGTCTCCTTGAAGGAAACGCCCATCTACTGGCCAAACGCCAGCCTGTCAATCTAAGTCTTCAACATCCTTGGGGGTTTGCGGGTAGAACGGCGCCATGGAAAGGGTGGCACAGATGGTTTCTCCCGAAGAGGCGCTCTCGCGCGTCCTCTGCGCCACCTCGGCGCTGCCGCCCGAGGGGGCCAAGGTGGAAGAGGCGATTGGCCGCGCGCTCTCGTTCGAAGTGCGCGCAACGCGCACGCTCCCGCCCTGGGACAACTCGGCGATGGACGGGTACGCGGTCCGCTCGGAAGATCTCACCTCTGCGCCGAGGCGGCTTTTGGTGGTGGAGACCATCTACGCCGGCCAACTCCCCCGCCGGGAGGTCGGCCCCGGGCAGTGCGCGCGGATCATGACTGGCGCGCCGCTGCCTCGCGGCGCCGATGCGGTGGTGATGCAGGAGAAAGCCCGGCCGACGGGCGATGAGGTGGAGATCCTCGAGCCTGCCTCGCCAAGGCTGAACGTGCGCGATAGGGGCGAGGACGCCCAGGAGGGCAAGCTCCTGCTCGAAGCAGGGACTCCGATCGGCATCCCCGAGGCGGGCCTGCTCTGGGCGCAAGGCCTCTCCGAGGTGATGGTGCCGCGCAAGCCCAAGGTGGCGGTCTTCTCCTCCGGCGACGAGCTGTGCGAGCTCGAGGAATCTCCGGACGGAAGGATCGTCGACACCAACTCGCGCTCGCTCGAGGCGGCGGTGCAGCGTGCCGGAGGGCTGGTGACCAGGCTCCCGATCGCGCGCGACGATCCCAGGGAGCTGGAAGCGCGCCTTCGGGAGGCGCTGTCCCACGACGTGGTGATCGCCTCCGCGGGGATGTCGGTCGGGGAGAAAGACTTGGTCCGTCCGGCGCTGGCCGCGCTGGGGGTGCGGATGGACTTCTTCCGCGTCGCCATCAAGCCGGGGAAGCCGCTGGCGTTCGGCACCCGGGCGGCGGCGCTGGTCTTCGGGCTGCCGGGAAACCCCACCTCTTCGCTCGTCTCGTTCGAGCTGTTCGTGCGTCCCTGCCTGCGCCGGCTCCTGGGCATTCGCGAAGTCGCTCCCCAGCGCGTCCCCGGACATGCCGAGGCACCCTACCGCAAGGCCGCCGGCTTGACGCACTACGTCCGGGTGTCGGCCCGGTGGGAAGGCGGCCGGCTCGTCGCCCGTCCACTCGCCTCGCAGACTTCCGGTGCGCTCCGCTCCGCCTCGCAGGCTTCCCACCTGATGGAGGTGCCCTCCGGTGCTACGCAAGTGTCGCCTGGAGACCGGGTCGACCTCCTTCCGGTGAGTTGGGTGGCCTGAGCGGCGGCCGGCCCTTATCAAGCGAGAAGCCCACAGCGAGTTGACTTGCGCCTCACGCGGCAGTTTCAATGGGTTGCCTGGGGCGGCGGCCGCCTACCATGACCGACACCACCGACGTTCTCCCCACGAAGAAACCAGCCCACAACCTCGAGCGCTACGCCGAGGCGGAGCTGCCGACCGAGCACGGCAGCTTCCGGATGCTGGTGTTCAAGGACAAGCGGAACGGCCGCGAGCAGGTCGCGCTGGTCCGCGGGGAGGTAGCCGGCCTGGAGGGAGTGCCAGTCCGGATCCACTCCGAGTGCCTCACCGGCGAGGCCTTCGGCAGCCTGCGCTGCGACTGCCGCGAGCAGCTCTCCCGCGCGATGAAGCTGATCTCGCAGAACGGCCACGGGGTGGTGGTGTACCTGCGCCAGGAAGGGCGGGGAATCGGCCTGGGCAACAAGATCAAGGCCTACGCGCTGCAGAGCGATGGCGCCGACACCTACGAAGCCAACCGGCTCTTGGGGTTCCCGGATGATCTGCGCGAGTACGGTGCCGCGGCGGAGATCTTGCGCTTCCTGCAGGTGCGCTCGGTGGACCTGGTCACCAACAACCCGATGAAGATCGCCGGGCTCGTCGAGGAGGGGGTCCCGGTGCGCCGTCGAATTCCTTCTCGGGCGGGCCTCAATCCGCATAATCTGAACTACCTGAAGACGAAGCGCGAGCGTTCGGGGCACCTGATTGAGCTCTTCGCCGAGGAGGACTCGGAAGCCGAGACCGGCTGAGCGCCGCGGTCACCCGCGCGCCGGCCGGGGGAAGCCGAACGGAGCCCCCTCGGGCTCGTTCCGCGTGCGCTTCTGGGGAGTGCGCGGCTCCATTCCGGCGCCAGGGGCGAAGACTTCGCGCTACGGCGGAAACACCCCCTGCGTCGAGGTGCGGTGCGGAGACGAGCTGCTCATCTTCGACTTGGGCTCGGGGGCGCGGCTGTTGGGCGACTCGCACCCTCGGCCGCTCAGGGCCTCGGTGTTCCTCTCGCACTACCACTGGGATCACCTGCAGGGGTTGCCGTTCTTCTCGCCGATGTTCGATCCGCGCAACCAGTTCGTGGTCTACGGCCCCACGCGCAACGGGCAGACGGTGCAGCAGATCCTCTCCGGCCAGATGAGGCAGCCGTACTTCCCGGTGTCGGCCGAGGCGGTCTTCCGGGCGAGCGTGGATTACCGCCCCTTCGCCGAGGGGCAGCAGGTGCAGGTCGGAGAGGCGGTGGTCCGGGCCCTGGAGCTGAACCACCCCGGCGGAAACCTGGGCTACCGGGTGGACTACCGCCAGCACTCGGTGGTGTACGCCACCGACATCGAGCACGGGTCGGAGTCCGACGAGCGGCTGGTGGAGTTCGCCCGCGGCACCGACGTGTTGATCTACGACGCGATGTACACCGACGACGAGTACTTCGGGCGGGTGGGCCCGCCCAAGACCGGTTGGGGGCACTCCACCTGGCGCGGCGCGGTGGACGCGGCGCAGCGCACCGGCGCCAAGACGCTGGTCCTCTTCCACCACGAGCCGACCCGCGACGACGAGTGGCTGGACCGGGTCACCCGCATGGTGAAGCGGCACCTGCCCGGCACGGTGGCAGCCCGCGAGTCCTTGGTGATTCAGCTGTAGCGCCGCACGGCCAGCTCCACGGCCCGCTTGAGCCCGCGGAACGGGAGGAGCCGCAGCGCTTCTTCCACCTCCACCCATTGGTGCGCGACGTGCTCGTCCGCCCGCAGCTGGACCGGGGTCCCCGCTTGCCAGAGCGCGCCAAAGGCCGACTCCTCGCGCAGCTCCGGCGGCAGCCGCTCTCCGAGCGCGAACGAATGCCGGTAGCCGAGATCGTCCACCTCGAGAGCCCGCCCAGTCTCCTCGCGGGTCTCGCGCACCGCGGCGGCCTGCACTTGCTCCCCCGGCTCGACCCCGCCGGTGACGATCTGCCAGAACCCGCCTCGCTCGGGGGTCCGGCGCAAGAGCAAGACCAAGAACCGGCCCTCGCACCGTCGGAGCGCCGCCACCGAGACCGTCCTCGCCGGCTGGGGGCTCGAAAGGAGGCTGGCGCCGAACACGGACGCGAATTCCTCGGCCAGCGCGCGCTCCACCTCCGTCACCGCCACCTTTCGGCCCAGCGCCTCGCGCATCGAGGTGACGCCGCCCTCCCGGATGCCGCAGGGGACGATGAAGCGAAAATGCGAGAGGTCGGTGTTGACGTTCAGCGCGAACCCGTGCCGGGTGTACCACCGCGAGAGGTGCACCCCGATGGCGGCGATCTTCTCCGGCCGCTCCCCCTTCCGGATCCACACCCCCGGCCACTTGGGCTCGCGGGCGCCGGCGATGCCGAAGCGCGCAATGGCGCGGATGATCGCCTCCTCCAACTCCCGCACGTAGCGGCGCACGTCCCGCCGGTCGGGAGCGAGGTGGAAGATCGGGTAGCCCACGATCTGCCCGGGCCCGTGGTAGGTGACGTCGCCTCCCCGGTCGGTCCGGAACACCTCGACGCCCTCTTTGGCCAGCTCTTCCTCGGGCGCCAGGATGTGCTCGCGGCTGGCGCCCCGCCCCAGGGTCAGCACCGGAGGATGCTCGAGGAGCAGGAGCGCGTCGGACACGCGCCCTTCGGCCCGCGCGGCCGAGAACAGCCGCTGCATCGCAAGCCCGTCCTCGTACTCGACCCGGCCGAGAGTAACTGCGGTGAGGCGCCTCTCGCTCACGGCTGCTCGGACTCGGCTTTCTTGCGCCTGCGCCGCTTGGGCCTCGCGCCCTCGGCGAGTCCCCAGGAGCCGGCGGGGATGCGATCCAGCAGCGCCTCCACCTCCCGGCCGTTGCGCCCCGAGCGCAGCGCCTCCTCGGCCAGCGCAGCCAAAAGCTCCTCGGAGAGGTCGATCTCCGCGGCGCGGCGGACGATCAGCCGCCGGGCCACCTCGGCCAGCTCCTCCAGCACCAGCGGTCTGAAGGGCGCCACCACCTGGACCCTCGAGGCGAGCGCCGCCGGCAGCCGGCCCTGCGTGGCCTGGAGCAGATCGCGAGTGGTGAACAGCGGCAGCTCGGCCTCGTCTCCGCGAAGCCCCAAGGCAGGCCGGGGCGGGTCGCCACGGATGGCCAGCACCAACTGCCGCCCGCCCTTGCCGTCGACGAGCGCCACCAGCTTCGCCGCCTCCTCCTCCGAGAGCTGGCGGTGGACCTCGACCAGGATCGGCTCCTCGTGCGGGCCGGGAGGCACCTGGCTTATGTCGGCGTGGTACCGGCCCTTCCCTGCGCGAGCGAGGCCGCGGAGGCAGGTCGTCTTTCCCGAGCCCTCCGGGCCAATCAGCAACAGGACTCGAGCGGAGAGACGAAAGCCGGCTTCGATCACCGAGCAGGCCTCGGCTTGCGCGACCAGCTCCACCGGGGCCTCGGCCGCGGAGCTCTCCGCGGGAGGGTGCAGCGCGCTGCCGCGCTCGATCGCGGAGGCCAGATCGGCCGGCGCGGTGGACTCCAAAGGCCGCGCGAGCTCCTCGACGCCCGGGCTGGCGGCAGGCGCGGGCTCGGTCGATCTCGCGAGGTCCAGGGCGCCCGGAGGGGTGGAGGGCGCGGCCGACTCGGCTCCTTTTGACTCCTGCGCAGGCGGGTTCGGCGCCAGCGGCGGTTCTCGTGCCGCCCAAGGAACGGCCGTCGCAGGAGGCTCCTCGCTCTTGGGCGGCAGCACGCGCGCGGCGGCGTCGGCCAGCGCTTCCGCCTGGCGAGCGGGCATGGGCTCGGTGGCGCGCGCGTCCCAGCTCGAGAGCTCTTCGAACGGCGGCGGGCGAAGCTGGGTGCGTTCGTCCTTCGGCCTGGCTTGGGGATCGGTGGCCTCTTCGGGAGCCAGCATGTCGAAGGATGCACGCACGCAGGAAAGGCAAATGAACGCGCCGGCCGGGCCGGCGACGAGGCGACCCGATTCCTTGGCGGGACGGCAGCAGAAGGAGCACCAGGCCTGGAGGGCCGGATCGGCGAGGGCGGGCCCCCGCTCGAAGAGCTGCTTGTCGGCCACGATCGAGCCGGTGTCGACCGCGTCGAGCGGTCCGAGGGCGCGGCGCTCCTCTTCGCCGTCCTCGTCGGGGGAAATCGCCTGCTGGAGCGGCCGCTCGGGGATCCACTCCAGCCGGCGCAGCTCGTCGGCCACGTCCTGCCGGCTGTCGTCGAGCCTCCGGGCGTGCCGGAGCATCTGGAGGGCGCGGCCCTGATTGCCGGCGGACCGGTAGAGCGCCGCCGCCTTCCTCAGCATCTCCACGGCGGCCGCCTTGTCGCCTCGGAGCTCGGCGGCCTGTGCCGCTCGGACGTATTCGCGCACTTCGTCGGCCATCGACGGGAGAGTTATACCGCCTTGGAGGGTTCGCTTGGGCGCCGCCTTGCGGCAAGGCCTCGGGTCAGCTCGCGCCGCTGCTCGGAGAGGTTCCACGGCTCCTCGGCGTAGACGTCGTCGAACAGGGTCTCCGGCGCCACCTTGGGGAGGGCTTCGGCCTGCTCGATCGCCGCGGCGACCTGTGCCTGTAGCTCTGCCTGGAGCGCTGCTTCCCGCCCGGCTTCCCAAAGGCCAAGGCCCTCCAGGCGGTGGCGGAGCCGGTCGATCGGGTCCTTCGCCATCCAGGCCTCGACCTCGGCCGGGTCGCGGTAGCGGGTGGGATCGTCCGAGGAGGAGTGGGCCCCGATCCGGTAGGTCTCCGCCTCGATCAGGGTGGGCCCCCCCCCGGCCCGGGCGCGTGCGACCGCCTCGGCGGTGGCGGCGTACACGGCCTCGACGTCGTTGCCGTCCACTTTCGCGCCCGGGAAGCCGTAGGCGACCGCCTTGATGGCGATCGACTCGCTCGCGGTCTGCCGGGAGGTGGGCAAGGAGATCGACCAGTGGTTGTTCTGGCACAGGAACACCACCGGCGCCCGGAGGACGCCGGCGAAATTCATCGCCGCGTGGAAGTCGCCGGAGGAAGTGGCGCCGTCTCCGAGGTAGGCAAGCGCCACCAGCTCGTCGCCCTGCCGCCTCGCCGCCCAGGCGGCGCCGACCGCCTGGGGAAGCTGGGTGCCGATGCACGAAGACCAGCTCACCTGCCGCACCGACCGCGCCGACTGGTGGGAGGGCATCTGGCGGCCCTTGGTGGGATCTCCCGAGTTGCCGAGCACCTGGCAGACGTAGGGGAGGAGCGGGAAGCCGCGCAAGAGCATCGCGCCTCCTTCGCGCAGGGAGGGGAAGATCCAGTCGTTCTCGCGCAAGGCGTAGGCGCTGCCGAGGCAGGCGGCCTCCTGCCCGGTGCAGGCACCGTAGAAGCCCACCCTCCCCTGCCGCTGGAGCGTCATCATCCGCTGGTCCAGCACGCGGACGAGCACCATCGCCAGGTACAGCCGGAGGAGATCCTCTCCGGACAGCATCGGCCCTCCCCGGGCTTCCTTCCCCTTCCCGGGCGGAGCGCCGGCCGCCACTTCCCGCGTTGCGCCGTTTTGCGCGAGTCCCATCAGGTCAGCTCCAGGAACAGGGCCTCGGGGCACTCGAGGAGGCGGATCAGCTCATAGGTGAACGCGGCCCCCTTGGCCCCGTCGATGACGCGGTGATCGAACGAGAGCGACAGGACCATCATCTGCCGTACGGCGATCTGATCGCCCTCGGTCACCACCGGCCGCTTGCGGATGCGGTGCACGCCGAGGATCGCGACCTCGGGGTGATTGATGATCGGCGTGGCGAACAAGCCGCCCTGCTGCCCGAGCGAGGTAATGGTGAAGGTGCCGCCGGACAGCTCCTCGAGCCTGAGGCGCCGCTCCTTCGCCGAGCCGGCCAGCCGGGTGATCTCCTCGCCGAGCCTGCGCAGGCTGAGCCTGTCGGCCCCGTGTAGCACCGGCACCACCAGGCCCTCCTCGGTGGCCACCGCGATTCCCAGGTTGTACTCCCCCCTCACCACCAGCTCCTGCGCGGCCTCGTCGAAGTTGGCGTTCAGCTCGGGGTACTTGCGCAGCGCGGCCACCAGCGCCTTGCAGATGAACGGCAGGTAGGAGAGCCGATGAGCTTCGCCCGCTGCCTCCAGCGCCTGGTTGACGCGGTCCCGAGCTCGCACCAACTCGGTCGCGTCCAGCTCCTCCACGAAGGTGAAGTGGGGGGCGCTCTGCTTTGCGCGGACCATCTTCTCGGCGATCCTCCGCCTGAGTCCCCTGAGCGGCACCCGGCGGTCCTGGGGCGCCTCCGCGATCGGCGGAGCCGCGGGCCGTGCCGCCCGCCCAATCGCGCCCATCAGGTCGGCCTTGGTGACACGCCCCATCGGGCCAGTGCCGGGCACGCCGGCGAGATCGATGCCGTGCTCCCGCGCCATCCTGCGGGTCACCGGGGTCGCCAGCACCTTCGCTCCCTGGCCGTTTCCGGGGGCCTCGGGCTGCGGCGGCGCGGAGCTCGGCGCAGGAGGGCGCGGCGGCGGGCCCTCAAAGGCGACCTCGAGCGTCACCAGCGCCGAGTGCACCTTGGCGATTTCGCCCTCCTTCCCGTGGGTGGCGATCACCCGCCCCGCCTTCGGGCTGGGAATGGCGACGGTCGCCTTGTCGGTCATCACCTCGACCAGCGGCTGATCCTCGGCCACCTGGTCGCCTTCCCTGACCAGCCACTTGACGATCTCGCCCTCCACCACTCCTTCGCCGATGTCTGGAAGCGTCAACTCGAAGGTGCTCATGCGCTTGCCTCAGGCGACGAACCACGCCGTCTCTTCGACGCCGCGGAGGATGCGGGCCGCGCCGGGCAGATACTCCTGCTCCAGCGCGTAGGGGAACGGGGTGTCCCACCCGGTGACGCGGCGGACTGGCGCCTCGAGGTGGACGAAACACCGCTCCTGGATGAGGGCGGAGATCTCCGCTCCCAGGCCGCAGGTCCTCGGCGCCTCGTGCACCACCACCACCCTCCCGGTCTTCTTGGCGCTCTCCACCACGCAGTCGATGTCCAGCGGCCACAAGGTCCGCAGGTCGATCAACTCGCACTCGATTCCCTCGCTCGCCGCCTGATCTGCCGCCTGGGAGGCCTCCTCCACTGAGGCGCCGTAGGCGATCACCGTCAGGTGTCTTCCCTCCCGCACCGTGCGCGCCTTCCCGAGCGGGACTTGGAAATCGCCCTCCGGCACTTCGCCCCGCGCGGCGCGGTAGATGCGCTTCGGCTCGAAGAAGATGATCGGGTCCTCCCCTTTCAGGGCCGACAGCAACATCCCCTTGGCGTCGGAGGGGGTGGAGGGCGCCACCACTTTGAGCCCCGGGGTGTGGACGAACAGCGCCTCGGGGCTCTGCGAGTGGTAGAGGCCTCCCTTGATTCCCCCGCCGAAGGGAGTCCGCACCACCACCGGCGCGGCGTACTGGCCGGCCGAGCGGTACCGCAGCTTGGCCAGCTCGTTCACGATCTGATCGAAGCCGGGGTAGATGAAATCGGAGAACTGGATCTCCGCCACCGGCCTGAGCCCGTACATCGCCATCCCGATCGCGGCCCCGATGATCCCGCCCTCGGAGAGCGGAGTGTCCACCACCCGCTCGGGCCCGAACTCCTCGTACAGCCCGGCGGTGGCGCGGAACACTCCGCCGAACTTCCCCACGTCCTCGCCCAGGACCACCACCCGCCCATCGCTCCGCATCGCCACCCGCAGGGCGTCGTTGATCGCCTGGACCAGGGTGAGGACGGGCATGGTTCAGCCGGCGCGCTCGCGCTCCAAAAGCCCCCTCATGAAGAACTCCGCCGCCCGGTAGCTCGAGCGCACCAGCGGGCCGGACGCCACGTAGAGAAACCCCTTGGCCTCGGCCCGCGCGCGGTAGGCGTCGAACTCCTTGGGGCTCGCGAACCGCTCCACCGGAAGGTGGTGCGCCGAAGGCTGGAGGTACTGCCCCAGCGTGAGCACGTCCACTCCGACCGAGCGGAGATCCAGGAAGGTCTTTTCCAACTCGACGTCCGTCTCGCCCAGGCCGACCATCACCGAGCTCTTGGTGTAGGGACGCGACGGGTGCGACTTCAGGCGCTCCAGCACCGCGAGGCTCTGCCGATAGCTCGCCCGGCGATCGCGGACGGTGGGGGTGAGCCGCTCCACCGTCTCCACGTTGTGGGCGATCACCTGAGGCCTGGCCTCGCACACCTGGTCGATGTCCCGGCCCACGCCTTGGAAGTCCGGGATCAGCACCTCGACGATCGTCCGCGGAGACTCGCGCCGGAGCGCGCGCACCGCCGCCGCGAAGTGGCCCGCTCCCCCGTCGGGGACGTCGTCCCGGTTCACCGAGGTGACCACCACGTAGTCGAGCCCGAGCCGCCCCACCGCTTGCGCCAGTCGTTCCGGCTCCGCGGGGTCGAGCGGCAGAGGCGCTCCCACCTTCACGTGGCAGAAGCGGCAGGCCCGGGTGCACACCTCGCCCATCAGCATCACCGTCGCCGTCCCGCCTCCCCAGCACTCCCCCACGTTGGGGCACCGCGCCTCCTCGCAGACCGTAGAGAGGCGCGTCTCGCGGACGATCGAGCGCACCCGCTCGTACACCTGCCCCCCAGGGAGGCGGACCTTCAGCCACTCGGGCTTGCGGGGCCGCTCTCCGAGCTGGGGCTTCGGGAAGCGATCGGGGGTCGCCATTGCGTCCCTCTTCGTGTACGTGCCGGGTCCACCAGGGTCAAGGCGGATTGCCGACTCGCGGCGTCATGCGCCTCCGATCGATGACTGGCTGACAAACCCATTTCAATGGCCGCTATTCTTCGGCCGGATGCCTGGCGCTTTCGGCAAATACGAGCTCCTGGCCAAGATCGCCACGGGCGGCATGGGGGAGGTCCTGCTCGCGCGGCTCAGGGGCTCGGAGACCCTGTTGGTCATCAAGCGCATCCTGCCCCACCTGGCCGAGCAGCCGGAGTTCCTCCAGCTCTTCTTGGACGAGGCCCGCATCGCGGCCAGGCTGGATCACTCCCACATCGCCCGGGTGTTCGAGCTGGGGGAGGTGGGCGGCACCTGGTACCAGGCCCTGGAGTACGTCGACGGGAGGGACCTCCGCCGGATCGTCCACCGCGCGCGCAGGGCGGACCTCGCCGTCCCGCTCGGAGCCGCCTGTCGCATCGTGGCCGACGCCGCCTCCGCGCTGGACTTCGCCCACCGCGCCAAGGACCGCGACGGCAGGCCGCTGGGCATCATCCACCGCGACGTCTCACCGCATAACATCTTGGTCAGCTTCGCCGGAGAGGTGAAGCTCATCGACTTCGGCGTGGCCAAGGCGGCCGACCGGGTGCAGGTGACACGCACCGGGCTGATCCGCGGCAAGTCTGCCTACATGTCTCCCGAGCAGGCCGAGGCCCGCGCCATCGATGCGCGGTCCGACATCTTCGCGCTCGGCGCGGTGCTCTGGGAGACCTTCACCGGCCGGCGGCTGTTCGAAGCTCCTTCGGAGCTGGCCATCCTCCGCGCGGTGACCAACTGCGACATTCCCAAGCCCTCGTCCTTGCGCCAGGACTTGCCGGCCGGCCTCGAGGAAGTGTGTCTGCGCGCGTTGCAGCGCTCGCCGGAGGACCGGTTCCCCGACGCCGATGCGATGCGCCTTGCCCTCGAGGAGGCGATCGCCAGGGAAGGCCTCACCGCGACCGCGCGCGACGTGGAGCACTTCCTGGACGCGCTCTTTCCCTCGGGGCACGACCGCGCCCCGCCGGGCATCGAAGGAGCGGGGCCCGAGCCTCTGGCCGCGTGGCCTACCGAGGACTCGGTCGAGACGGTGGCCGCGCGGCCGGCCAACTCCCCAGGAAGCCAGGAGGTGATGCTCGCCGCGCCCTCCCCGGCAGCGCCGGACCTCGAATGGACGGTCGAGCTGCCCGCCGGGTCGTCAGCCACCAACCTGGCCGAGCCCACCGGATCGTTCTTCGGCCGGGTCGCGGAGCTGTCTCAGCTCGCCCGGCTTTTCCTGTGCGGCGAGCGCCTCGTCACCCTGCTCGGGCCGGGCGGCGTCGGGAAGTCCCGGCTGGCGTGCCGCTTCGCGCTCGGACAGCTCGATCGCCGCGAGCAGGCCTCGGGCTCCGCCGAGGGGCGGTCGCAGTTTTGCTGCGCCTGGCGCGCCATGCTCCGCGGAGCCCGAGACGTGACGGGGATCGCCGCCGCCGTCGCCCGCGCGCTGGGCTTCCCGCTCTTCGCCTCCTCCGCCGAGGAGGCGGTGCTCCAGGTCGGCCACGCCCTCAGGGCCCGGGGAGAGGCGCTGGTCGTGCTCGACGGCTTCGAGCACCTGGGCGAGCACACGGTCGCCACCGTGGGCAAGTGGCTGTCCACGGCGCCTGCAATTCGCTTCCTCGTCACCTCCCGATCTCCCCTCATGCTGAGCCACGAGACGAAGCTGCCGCTCGGACCTTTGCAGTCATCCACGGGCTCCGAGAGCTCCGACGCCTCGCGCTTCCTCTACACCCGGCTGGCCTCCGCCGGGGGCGGTGCCGAAGCGGCCGACCGCGAGAGGCTGGCGCTGGTCGCGACCGCCCTCGAAGGCCTTCCCCTCGCCCTGGAGCTGGCCGCCGGGATCCTTGGCCACCACCCAGCCGGACTCCTGCTCGAGCGGATCTCCGCGGCCAGGCGGAGCGGACGGAGCGAGCACGCCCTCGGCTGGGCGGTCGATCTCCTTCGCCCCGAGGACCGCGCGGCCCTGGCAGGTTGCGCCGCCTTCGAGTCCAGCTTCACCGCCGAAGCCGCCCTGGCAGCCATCGGGGAGGGAGCCGCGCTCCCGAGGCTCCGCGCGCTGTGCAGTCGCTTCTTTCTTTCCTCTTGCCGGGAAGCGGGGCAGGACAGGTTCGAGCTTCACGAGCTGTTCCGGGCCGCCCTCGCGCAGCGAGCCGAGCCCGAGGTGACCGCCGCCCAGGCCCGCCGGAACGAATACTTCCTCGAGCTGGCCGGGCACTGCCTGGCGCCGCCGCCCGTGGCCCCGCACAGGCAGGCCATCGCGGCGCTCGCCGCGGAGGAGGAGAATCTCCGGGCCGCGCTCTCCCAGCTCGAACCCGAGGCGGCGCAGAACCCGGCGCTCGAGGCGCCGGCGGCGACCGTGGCGCTGGCGCTGGCGCTGGACGCCGCGTTGGGCTGGCGCGGCCTCAGGCCGGAGCGCCACTCCGTCCTGGACCGTGCGGTCGGCGCCGCGCGCCGCTCCGGCTCTGCTGCGTTGCTGCGAAGCGCCCTCTCCGCGAGGGGGCGAGCCCGGAGGGTGCTGGGCAAGCTCGCCGAAGCGGCGGCCGACGCCGACGCCGCCCTCAAGCTCGCCCGGGAGGCCAAGGACACGCTCGCCGAGGCGGACCTCCTCATCGAAGAGGCGCTGCTGCTCAGGCTGCGCGGCCGGCCTGCGGAGACTCGCGAGCGGGCCACTCGAGCGCTCGCCCTGCTCGAGGGACGAGATCACCCCCTCGGAGAAGCCGCGGGCGCGGAGGTCCTGGGTTGGACGGCGCTCGACTCGGGGCAGGCCGCGCTCGCCTGCTCACACTTCAACGCGGCGCTGGAGAAGCGGCGCGCGCGCTTGGAGCGCCAGGGCGAGGCCGCCCTGCTGGACGCCCTCGGAAGGGCAGCCAGCGCCACCCGTGCCGCCGCCATCCTCCAGCTCGACCGGGCCATCGAAGCCCACCGCGCCGCCGAGGACGCCCGGGGCGAGGCCGGGGCCCAGGCCGAGCTCGCCGCTGCCTACCACTCGCTCGGCCTCCCCTCCGAGGCGCGGGAGGCGTGCTTGCGCGCGGCCAGCCTGTACCGCTGGGTGGGAGGCACCAGAGGGGAGGCGTTGGTGCTGCTCGAGCTCGGCTCGCTCGAGCACAGCCAGTTCCGCCCCGCCGAGGCGGTGCGGCCCTATCGCCGGGCCGCGAAGCTGTTCGAGGAGCTGGGAGAATGGCGAAGGGCGAGCTCCGCCTCCGCGCTCTTGGCGGCCGCGCTCGCCGACGTGGATCGGCTGGCCGAGGCGCTGCCCGCCGCCTCCAAGGCCGAGGCCCAGCTCAAGCTCACCTTCGACGAGGCAGCGCGGCTGCTCGGAGAGGTGGCCGGCGCCCACCTGGAGGCGGCCAGGGCCCGTGCCGCGCTCGCCCAGGGCTCGGCGGATCAGGCCAGGCCACTCGCCCAAGCGGCCTCCAAGGCGCTCGAGCGGGCTTCCTCGGGCGCCGCGGCCCTTCGCGCCCAGCCCCATCGGTCGGCCGCGGATCCCCGGAGGCTCGTGCTGCTCGCCCTGGGGACCCTCCGGGCCATCTTGGAGCGGCTCTGAGGCTCATTCTCGGGTGAACAGGTTGACGCTCGGAGAGCTGGAGCGGTACTCGCGCAGGCTCTTGCGCAAGTCGACGATCCCGATGATCTCGGTAGCGCGGCCCGGCTCCACGTTGATCGCGAGCTGGCTCAGGGCCTCCAGCATGATCCGGAACCCCAGGCTCGCGCTGTCCGAGTCGTCGGGGATGGTGTTTCGCTCGTTCTCGAGCGCCCGCCCCAGCCCCGCATAGAGGTGCGAGGGCTTGAAGCGACCGTGCTCGTCGAGGACCGAGACCACCAAGAGCCGCCCGTCCGAGCCGCATTCCACCGCCACCGGCTTTCCTTGGGCCCCCGATTCCGGCGGCGCCCGGTAAAGCGCGTTGATGATCATCTCGTCCACCGCGGTGACGAGCAGGTCGGTGACGCGCGGGTGGCACCGCACCTCGCTGGCGAGCTGCCTTACCCCTTCCAGCACCGCCGACCGGTCTTCCCCGTAGGAGACGGTCCAGCTCTGCGACCGGCTCCCCCACAAGAGGTACTTGCGGATGCCGAAGTACTCGCCGAGGAGAAGCTTGTTCAGGGTGGCGAACAGCGCCTCATCGAAGGCCTCGTCGGCGGCCACCAGGTGCCGCAGGCGGTGCGAGAGGATGGAGGTAACCGCCTGCCGCCGGTCGCCAGATTCGTTGATCAACACGACTCGCGTCCCGGCGTGCTCGCTCATCCCCTGCAGCTTCGAGGCGAGCGGCCCGCGCAGGCCGCCCTGGGTGGCGACCACCAGCGCGAGCTGATCGAGCATGAGGTCGGCCGGCCACTCCTCCCCCTCCTCGAGGATGGTGGCCTGCACCTGAGCGGCCCGAAGGACCCGAGCCACCATCAGACGGATCTCGTCATTCGGCAGCACCACCAGGGCGCGCCGCCCTCCGGTCCGGTCCCGAGGGACGTCGGCCATCTGGTCCAGCTCGCTCACGCTGACGAAGCGCAGGCCTGCGCGCCGCGAGCCGTCCGCTCCGTCCGCGGTCCAGACCACCCGGGTGAGCATCGCCTTCTGTGCGTTCTCGATGAACACCAGCCCGAACGCATTCTTCTTGAACTGCCCCGACCCACCCATCAGCGCCACCCCGCCCGCGCTGATGTCCGCAGTCATCACCCGGGCGATGCCCTGCTCGAAGTCCGGCACCTCCAGGTAGCGGACGTTCATGCGGGTGGGGATCCGCGGGAAGTTCCGCATCTCCGCCGTCTCGGAGTGCCCCACCAGCTCCGCCTGCACTGCCTCGGAACCCGGCAAGGCAGCGATGCACACCCGGTCGCGCCCCGCCGCCTTCGCCGTGCGGAGCGCGGTGCGCGCGCGCTCCAGGAGCCCCTCCGCGGAGTCCACCGCGCAGGCCGGGTACGACGCCACCCCGGCGCTGACCGAAATCTGCAAGGGGCCGTGCTGCTCGTTCACCAACAGCGCCTTGCTCCCGACCAGGATCCGCAGCCGCTCCAGGACCGCGCTCGCCTCGGGGGCGCCGGTCTCCGGCAAGAGCACCGCCAGCTGCGCTCCCTCCAGCCTCGCCAGGTGATCCGTCTCTCGAAGCTGGGAGGCGAGGAAGCCGGCCAGCTGGCGGAGGATCTCGTCCCCGAGCTGGTGGCCGTAGATGGCGTTGAATTGGGTGAAGGCGTCGATGTCGACCACCGCCACCGACAGGTACAGCGCGTACCGCGTGCTCCGCTTCCACTCCGAGGAGAGCACCTGCTCGAAGTACCGCCTGTTGTGGCAGCCGGTCAAAGAGTCCACCAGCGAGGCCCGCGCCGCGGTCTCCAGGAGCTGGACTCTGCCCAGGGCGGTCGCCAGCTGGTAGGAGACGAACTCCAAAGCATCGTCGGGGCGCGACGCCTCGGCCTGGGAGGAGGGCACTAAGAGGCTCATGCAGCCCACCAGGCCATTGGGGGCCAGCATCGGGAACACCACCGGCCGCCACTCCAGCGCGTTCGCCTGATCCCCCTCGGGGGCGATCCCGCTCACCGGAGTGGAGTCGTCGATCTGCAGCTCTTCGGGCTTCACCGGCCGGCCGGCGTGGTGCGAGAGCACCTCGCAGGTCTGCTCCACCAGCCGCCACACCAGCTCGTGCGCCAAGGGCCTGGTCTGGAAGACGAACAGCGTGAAGTCGTTGCCCGAGGGCACGAAGACCTGGAGCAGGCTGTAGTCCACCAGCGAAGTCAGCCGGACGTGCAGCTCCCTCAAGAGGCCGGCCACGGTGCGCTGGTTCGCGAACGAGGCCGACAGCCCGCGGAGGAGCTTGAGGAGCCCCGCCGGGTCCCGCGCGGCCCCGGAGGGAGACTCGGCGGCCAAGAGCGCGTCTGCGTCCGCCTGCCGCATCACCTCGGCGAACTCGGCCGAGGGCATCGACCGCGGCACGAAGAAGTCGATCGCGCCCGAGGACCACAGCCTCTTGCCCAGCCTGAGCCGCCCCGAGTCGTCGGCGTGCGCCACTACCAGGCGGGCCCGGCGGGCCGCGGCGCGCACCGCCTTCAGCTTCTCTTGTGGCTGAGGCCAGAGCGTCTCGAACGCCAACACCCCCACCCGCGAGCCCCCACCTCCGAGCGCGCTGCAGAAGTCGTCCAGGGAGAGCGCCGGTCGGGCCAGAAAGCCTGCCGCCCGCACCGAGTCCTCCAGCCGCCGCGCCTGTCCGGGCTGCGGATCGAGCACCACGGCGGAGAGGGCCGGTTCACTTGAGGGCATCGTCTCTTCGCAGGAAGGCGAAGTACTCGTCCACCTCGTCGAAATCCATCTCGGTGTTGCACTTCTCGCAGCGCTTCACCGGCGCCTGCGAGGGCCCGACCTCTTCCACCTTCACCTCCCGCTCCACGTTGGTCTTGCAGCGAGGGCAGTAATACGGCACCAGGCAGGAGCGCACCTTGGCCTTGCCGAAGAAGTCCACCAGGTGATTCGCCTGCACCACCAGGTTGTACGGCACGGCGTCCACCCAGATCTCCTTCACTTCGGTCAGGGCCTTGATCCACTTGAGCCAGTGGAGCACCCCCACCGAGTTGATCCGGCGGATCCCCGCGAGGTTGAGCACCGCCCCGGCCGGAGGCTCGGCGACGTCCGCCCCCAGGTTGCAGTGCTCGTCCAAGCTGCCCGCCAAGGTCAGGGTCGGAGTCCCCTCGCTGGAGCGTTCGACTGTCACCTCGATTGCCATGGGTCTCGCCGGGGGCCTGGGATTGGACGCCGATGATACACGCTCGCGCCAAAGCCGAGGAGTGCTCATCGTTGCCCCGATGGGAAAGCTCGAGGAGGACTCAGATATGCAGCGGGTGCCCCAGGGTAGCCTCGGCGGCCTCGCGCATCACCTCGGAGAGCGTCGGGTGCGCGTGCATCGTGCGAGCCAGCTCCTCGGTGGTGATCTCCAGCCGGAGCGCCACGCAGGCCTCGGCCAACAGCTCGGTGGCGTGTGGGCCCACCAGGTGGACTCCGAGCAATTCGTCGTACTTCTTGTCGGAGACGACCTTCACCAGCCCGATTCCCTCCCCGGAGATGGCGGCCTTGCCGATCGCGCTGAAGGGGAAAGTGCCGGTCTTGACCTCGTAGCCGCGCTCCCTGGCCTTCTTCTCGGTGAGGCCCACCGAGGCCACCTCGGGGTAGCAGTAGGTCGCCGACGGGACCCGGTCGTAGTTGACCGGCTGCACGTCGCGCCCGGCGATGTGCTCCACGGCGAGGATTCCCTCCGCCGAGGCGACGTGCGCGAGCATTGGCGTGGGCACCACGTCGCCGATGGCGTAAACGTTGGGCTCCGCGGTGCGCATCAACTCGTCGGTCTTGATGAAGCCCTTCTCGGTCTTGACCGCGGTCTTCTCGAGGCCGATGTCCTCGATCAAAGGCGCGCGACCCACCGCGGACAGGACCAGGTCCGCCTGCAGGGTCTTGCCCTGCGCGCCGTGTTGTAGGATCACCTTCGCCCCAGCCTCCGACTGCTCGACCTTCTCGACCTTGGTCCCGAGCAACAGCTCGATCTTCCGGCGCAGAAAGTGCTTCTCCAGCTCTTGGGAGGCGTCCTCGTCCTCGAGCGGGAGCAGGTGGGGCATGTACTCGACCAGGGTGGTCGCCACTCCGAGGTGATTGAAGAGCGAGGCGAATTCCACTCCCACCGCGCCCGCCCCCAGCACGATGATGCTCCTGGGCAGCTCCTCGAGCTCGAGGATGGAGTCCGAGCTCATCACCCGCTGGTGGTCCAGCTTGACGCCCGGGAGCGCCTTGGGAACCGAGCCGGTGGCGATCACCACGTTCTTGGCCTCGAGCAGTTGCTTCCCGCCGGCCTCCATGGCCACCTCCACCTTCCCCTTCCCGGCGAGCCGCCCGTGGCCCTTCACCACCTCCACCTTGTTCTTCTTCATCAGGAAGTCGATCCCGCCCGCGCCCTTGCCGACCACCTTCTCCTTGTGCTTTTGCGCCTGCGCCCAGTCGACGGATGGGTTCTCCAGCCGGACGCCCACCTCGGCCGCGCGCTGCACGTGCGAGAAGAGCTCCGCCGTCCACAGGAGCGCCTTGGTGGGGATGCACCCGCGGTGCAGGCAGGTGCCGCCTAGCCGCTTGTCCTTCTCGACGATCGCCACCCTAAGCCCGAGCTGGCTGGCGCGGATCGCCCCCACGTAGCCGCCTGGGCCGGACCCGATGATCACCACGTCGTACGTCTCGGCCACGGTCCCTCCAGCGAAGGAGTGCGCGGGCCTCGCGCCGAAGCGGGCACCGCGCCGTGGCAGATAGCATCGCGCCGGGCCGGATCAAGCCGTTTGCAGGCCTCCTCCTCCGCGGCTGGGTCGCCCCGGACACGCTCCTCGGCCGGATTGTTCCGGGCCAAACGCCGGCCGGGTAGTCAACGGGCCGATGCTGCTCCTAGAATCGAGGCCGTGGAAGCCATCCCGCCGCTCCCGCCCCGCATCCTGATCGTGGACGACGACGAGTCGGTGCGCGACGTGATCTCCGTCCTCCTCAAGGAGGAGGGCTACAACTGCGTGGTGGCGAGCGGCGCCGAGATGGCCATCGAGCTGGCCGAAGCCGACGAGACGCCGCTGGTCATCAGCGACATGAAGATGCCCGGGAAGGACGGGCTCTGGCTCTTGGAGAGCTTCCGGCAGCGTTTCCCCGACACCTCGGTGATCATGCTCACCGGTTACGGCGACACCGAGGCGGCGGTGGACTGCCTCCGCCGCGGCGCGGTGGACTATCTGCTCAAGCCGCCGAAGCTGACCGACCTCATCCGCGCGATCGAGCGCGCGCTGGCCAAGCGCCGGATCGAGCTGGCGCGCCGGCGCTACCAGAAGAAGCTCGAACGGAAGGTGCGGGACCGCACCACCGAGCTTCGCAACGCCCTCAAGGACATCGCCACCACCTACCACAACACCCTGCTCGCGCTGGTGGCGGCGCTCGACGCGCGCGAGCACGAGACCAGCGACCACTCGCAGCGGGTGGTGCAGTACACCTCGGCGATCGCGCTCAAGCTCGGCATCCGCGGCCAGGAACTGGAGGAGATCGGCCGCGGCGCGCTCTTGCACGACATCGGGAAGATCGGCGTCCCCGACGCGGTGCTCCTCAAGCCCGGCAAGCTCACCCCCGACGAGTGGACGGAGATGCGCAAGCACCCCGGCATCGGGCACCAGATGATCTGCCAGATTCCGTTCCTCTCGATCCCGGCGGAGATCGTCCTCTCGCACCAGGAACGGTTCGACGGCCAGGGCTACCCCCGAAACCTCAAGGGCGACGAGATCCACATCGGGGCGCGGATCTTCTCGGTGGCGGACACGCTCGACGCGATGACCTCCGATCGCCCCTACCGGCGGGGCACCACCTTCGCGAACGCCATCGCGGAGATCCAGCGGTGCACCGGAACGCAGTTCGATCCCGAGGTGGTGAAGGCCTTCTTGGACATCGGCGAGGAGGGGCTGATCCGCATTCGCCAGGAGACGTTCGCCCGCAAGCAGGGTGGCTATGGAGGCGGCGGGGCCCCTCCGGTTCTCGGTGGCGCGGGCGAACCAGGCGAGCCCTCCGACGAGGACCCGCCGGACACCTCGGACGCCAGCCAGGACGAATCGGTCCCTGGCGAAGTGGCGGGCGGGCTGGCGCGCAAGGGGCGCTAGTTGGCGCGCGGACCGTACTCGGGCTACACCACCACACCCAGGTGAGCACGCTACTGCCGAGCAAGAACCTTCTCCCCGGCGGGGAGCGGACAGCAGTCACGGAGGCCGACAACTTCGGCAGGCCGCTCCGGAACCTGCGGCTTTCGGTCACCGATCGGTGCAACCTCCGCTGCGCCTACTGCATGCCGGAGGAGGAGTACACCTGGCTCCCGAGCCGGGACATCCTCTCCTTCGAGGAGATCAGCTCTCTGGTCGACGTCTTCTGCGGCTTCGGGGTTGACAAGGTGCGCCTCACCGGAGGCGAGCCCTTGCTCCGCCGGGAGCTGCACCGGCTGGTGCGGTTGCTCTCCGAAAAACCTCCTCTCAAGGATCTCGCCATCACCACCAATGGCCTGCTCCTCTCCGAGCAGGCGGCGGCGCTCAAGTCCTCCGGCCTGCACCGGGTGACGGTGAGCCTGGACACCCTCAAGCGGGATCGCTTCCTCGCCCTCACCCGGCGAGATGCGCTGAGCGGAGCGCTCGAGGGAGTGGAGGCGGCGTTGCGGGCCGGATTCGCCCCGCTCAAGCTCGACGCGGTGATCATCCGCGGCACCAACGACGACGAGCTGTTCGATCTGCTCGAGTACGCCCGCGAACGGAGAGCCGAGATCCGCTTCATCGAGTACATGGACGTCGGAGGCGCCACCCGCTGGTCTCCCGAGCAGGTGGTGCCGCGTGAGGAGCTGCTCGCGCGGCTCGAGCAGCGTTACGGGCAGATCGAGCCCCTGCCGGAGCGGACCAGCGCCCCCGCAGAGCGTTTTTCCCTGAGGGACGGAACGGTGTTCGGGATCATCGCCTCGACCACCGCGCCTTTCTGCGGCTCCTGCGACCGCAGCCGGCTGACCGCGGACGGAATCTGGTACCTGTGCCTGTACGCCGCGGGCGGGACCGACCTCAAGCACCCGCTGAGGAACGGAGCCGGGCCAAAGGAGCTGCGCGAGCTTCTCTCGCGAACCTGGACCATGCGCACCGATCGCGGCGCCGAACAGCGGCTCTCGATGCGGGACAAGCGGCAGGCGCTCTTGGGGCAGGACGCGTTGCGCGGGAACCCTCACCTCGAGATGCACACCCGCGGCGGCTAGCCCTATGTCGAGCCTTCTTCGCCGGGCGACGCCCGAGGAGCAGTTCCAGGAGATCACCCGGGGCACCGTGGACCTTCAGGTCGGCGAGGAGCTGATGAGCAAGCTCCGACGGTCCTACGAGGGCGAGAGGCCGCTTTTGGTGAAGGCGGGGTTCGATCCCAATCGGCCCGACCTGCACCTCGGCCACGCGCTGCAGCTCACGCGGATGCGGCGCTTTCAGGACTTCGGGCACCTGGCGGTCTTCCTGATCGGCGACTTCACCGCGATGATCGGCGACCCCTCCGGCCGCAACCTGACCCGGCCTGCGCTCACCCGGGAGGAGGTCCTCGCCAACGTCGAGACCTACAAGCAGCAGGTCTTCAAGGTCCTCGACCCTGAGCGGACGCAGGTGCGCTTCAACTCCGAGTGGCTCGACACGCTCGGCGCCGAGGGGCTGATCCGGTTGGCCTCGCGCTACACCGTGGCGCGGATGCTCGAGCGAGATGATTTCAAGAAGCGCTTCAAGGAAGGGCGGAGCATTGCCATTCACGAGTTCCTCTATCCGCTCTTGCAGGGCTACGACTCGGTGGCGCTGAAGGCGGACGTGGAGCTGGGCGGGACCGACCAACTCTTCAACCTGCTGGTCGGGCGGCAGCTGATGAAGGAGTATGGCCTGGAACCTCAAGTCATCATGACCGGGCCGCTGCTCGAGGGGCTCGACGCCAAGGTGGTGGAGGCGAAGTTGGTGGGCGAGAAGATGTCCAAGAGCCTGGACAACTACGTCGGCATCAGCGAGCCGCCGGAGGCGATCTTCGGCAAGCTGATGTCGATCACCGACGAGCTGATGTGGCGCTACTACGAGCTGATCTCGGCGAGGAGCGTGGGAGAGATCCAGTCCCTCAAGCTGGCGGCCCACCCCAAGGAGGCCAAGGCCAGCCTCGCCCGCGAGATCACCGCGCGTTTCTGCGGGGAGGGGGCGGCGCGAAGAGCGGCGGAGGACTTCGAGCGGCGCTTCGCGAAGAAGGAGCTTCGGCCCGAAGATCTTCCGCTGGCTCAGGTGTCGCTGCAGGGGGCACCGCGGATCCTGCTGGCGAGGGCAATCGCGGAGGCGAAGCTGGCCAACTCGAGCACGGAGGCGCGCAAGCTCATCACGCAGGGCGGGGTGCGGCTGAACCAGGAGAAGGTCGCCGACCCCAAGGCGGAGGTCGGGCCTGGGGAATACCTGGTGCAGGTGGGCAAGCTGAAGGCGGCGCGGCTGAGGGTCTCGTAGTCCTGCGCGGCAGCGTGTCTGCGGCCGGGGATCGCGCTTTGCCCGCGTGAGGGGGCCAAGCTCCCGCGTCACCTTCCCCCGATTCCGATCGTCAGCGCCTGACCTGCTGAATAGGCAGCGAACTCCGGCGCGTACATCGACTGCACCGTCGCCGGCCCTACCCGGAAGGTGCCTCCCAGGTTCGCCCGCAGCCGGTACTTGAAGGTGTATTCGCCCGCCGGAAGCGACTCGAAGAAGAAGTTGGTGCCCGAGTCGCGGACCTCCTCATACCAGCCGACGCCGAGGTCCCACCTGTAGCGGGAGACTGCGTTCTCCGGCTCGAGGCCCGCGCCGCGAGGATCTCGCAGGTGGACGTACTCGGCTTGGTGCCGCGAGCGCAGCGACAGGTGCACCTCCACCTCGTCTCCCGGGACCAGGCGCTGTCCTTCCTCCAGCGGCCTGAGCACCGCCTCGCGTCCGGCCTTGTCGCGGCGGAAGTACTTCCGGGAGACCGCGAACAGATCACCCTTCCCTTCCGCCGGCAGCCGCTCAGTGGAGAAGTGCCAGGTGGCCGAGGCGAACTGGAAGCCCTTGCTCGTCTTCTCCACCGTGATCGTGGACATCGCCCGGGGATCGATCTCCGGCCCGCGCACCACGATCTGGTTCCGCTTCCCGGTGTACTCGTCCGGCTCGAAGACGAAGCTTGTTCTTTGTTTGCCGATCGTCACCGTCGAGTCCTCGCGGACCCCGATCGCCTTCTCCCCCTGCAGGACCTTCACCAGCGAGTAGATGACCTCCGCGGTGGCCTTGGTCGATTTCCAGTGGTTGAGCTTCTTGTTGATGAGCAGCCACTGCACCAGGCCGTCGCGTCGGGGGTCGGATGGCGACAGCTCCAACAGCGCCCGCAGGGCGAAGGCGTGCGTCTCGATGGTGTCGTTGTACCAGAGCCACGCGCGGTCCTCCGGCGCCCAGTAGGTGCCCTCCTCGGGCGTGGTCTTCGCGGAGTCCATCACGCTATCGAATACCTTCGCCGCGTCCTCCGGCCGGCCCATGCGCCTGAGCGTCAGCGCCAGGTAGCCCTTGAGATAGGGAGAGTGCTGCTTCCAGTGCTTGAAGCTGAAGTCGAGGAGTTGCTTCCGCTCCGCCTCGGTGAGCGCATCCCCGGTCCAGCTCGGGTCGGGATAACTCGAGGCCACGTAATTGAGGAAGGTGAGGAACTCCCAGCAGCACCCTTCCTTCATCATCCGGTGCGCGTACTCCTCGCGGAAGTGCCGGGCCAGGTATTGCCAGGCGCGCTGCACCACGTCCTTGGGCACCTCGACGCCCAGCTCCGACGCCTTGGCGAAGCCGTGGGCGATGTAGAGCGTCATGTAGGGCGAGGGCGGTCCGCCCGGCCACCATGGGAAGCCGCCAAGGGAGGTCTGGGCCTTGCGGAGCTTGGCGAGATTCGAGGCCCGCTCCGCCTCCGCCACGCGCGGATCGAGCACGTTGGTGAGATCTTCCTCCGCGTCGGGGCGCTTCCCGCCCTTGGCCTCGATGAGCCAGGGCGTCTCCTCCAGGGCCATCTTCCGGTTGGGATCCTGCGCGTCGAACGTCTCGAACCTCGTTTCGCGCTTGGACATCTGCTTGGCCATGCGCGCCACCAGCGGGTTGTCCCGGTACACCGAGGACACGATGCCCGCCGAGAGGAAGCGATTGAGCGTCTGCTCGGTGCACTCGTACGGATAGGCCTTCAGGTAAGGCAGCGCGCTCAGCACCGAGTAGAAGAGCTGCGCGTCCACGGTCACCACCAACTGCTCATGCAGGAGCGTCGCGTCGTCGCCCTTCGCCATGTCCGGGAAGGACATCGAGCGCAGCTGCTTCCCCCTCAAGGTGACGAAGCGCGACTGGGCGAGGTGCATCCTCGAGGGCAAGAGCGGCAGAGGCCGCAGCTCTCCATCGGAGAAGTCGCCGGCGGTGGCGGTGATCCTGAACGCCACCTGCCCCACCCGCTTCGGCGCGACGATGGGGAAGGTGAGTGTGGCGGCCTTGCCGGGCTCGGCTGAGAACGGCTGGGGGCCCGCCGCGGTGCTCGCGAACTCCGAGAGCAAGGACTGCTCCGATTCGGGGTCGATGATCTCGAAGCGAAGCTCGCCGCGCACCGCCGCCGCAGAGGCGTTGTTCACCACCACCTTGATCGCCGCCGCATCGCCCTCGCGAAGGAACCGCGGCAAGTACGGCCGGACCATCAACTCCTTCACGCTGCGGGTCTTCCTGGTGACCGAGCCGCCGCGCAGGTCGCGGGTGAAGGCGTGCACCCAGACGTTCCAGCCGGTGACCGAGTCGGGCACGGTGAACTCCAGGGTCGCCGATCCGTCCCGGCCGGCGATGAGGTGCGGCTGGAAGAAGGCCGTCTCGGAGAAGTCGCTCCTCAGCTCCACCTTTCTGCCCTGCTCGCCCATCGGCTGCGCCTCGCCGGCCGCTGGACTCCCGGACACCTTGTCCCGCGCGGCCTCCTCCTGCGCGGGCTGACCGGCGGGCTCTGCCGCCGGGAGCGCGGGCACCGGTGCCCCCGGAGAGGGAGGGGCCCGCATCGCGCGCGCGACGCCGAGCGTCCTCCCCCGGAACCGGGCGCCCGGGCCCCCGATGCCGTAGCTCTCCTCGAACTTGAGGAGATCGCCATGGAGGCCCTGATACGGAGGCAACCTGAACCACTCTCCCGACGAGAGCCACTGCGCCCACGCCTGGCCCAGGCTGGCCCGGGTCCACGCCGAATCCGTCCTCCGCGGGTAGAGCGAGCCAACCGAAGGCGGCGCGTGCGGCGCGAAGACGTCCAGCGACTCGTCGTACATGTACGCCAGCAACTCGGCCGCGGCCGCAAAAGGCTTGTGCTCGGGCCCGCCGCGCACGGTGATGCGCCACTGCTCCTTCGAGCCGGGGCGGATTCGCTCCCGGAAGGTCGACAGCTCGACCTTCAACTCCTTGTCGTCCCAAGGGACGAAGACTGGTGCGACGAGGTGAAGGTGCTGGAAATCCCGCACCGCGGTCAGCGAGAGCGAAAAGCCGCCGCGGTCCTCCGGCTTGATCGGCAGCTCCACCACCGAGGCATCCTTCCCTCCGGTGAGGGTGCGCCGCTCCACCCGCCTTCCCCCGCGGTACACCTCGAGCGCCATCGGCTGGGCCGCGAGGCCCGAGTGTACGAAGAAGCGCGCCGTCTGGCCGACCTTGACCGTCGGCCGCTCGGCGAGCAGCGCCAGCGGCACCTCGAGAGGACTGCTCGGGCCGGCGACGATCAACTCGCGCGATGTCTCGTACTTCGAACCGAGCTCGTCGGTAGTCTCGTACCGAATCCGATAGGCCCCTGGCTCCAGCGCCGGGAGTGAAAGGTTGGCGACTCCATCTGGGCCGTGCTCAATGGCGCCGGCGGCTCTCTCGCCTCCATCTCGCCACCTCCGCATCGTCTCTTGCGCGGAGGTGCGTGTCTGCCATCTTGGCTGCTGGCGATCCCCGGGCGTGACGACCTCGGGACCTGGCTGCGCTCGCAGCTCGGGCGGCGGTTCGGGAACCGGCTCATCCGCCGGCAGCACCGCCTCTTTGGGCTGGTCCAGCGCGAGGACCCGCCACCTCCCCTTCCCCGGGCGGGGCGCCCCGTCGAGATCGGTCCTGGTGATGGCGACCGCGCTCTTCTCCCCGGCGCGAAGGAAGGCGCCCTCCGGCTCGATGCGCGCCTCCACTGCCAAAAGGCCGAGTCGAACCGATCGCGACGCCGACCGGGTCTCCCCTCCCTCGTCCGTGACGTCCGCGGTCACCTCGTACCGGTAGGTCAGCTCCTTGGCTCCCCCGGCGCGCTCGTCGGCCAGAGGGGTGAAGGCGATCTCGAACGTCCCGTCGTCGTGGAGCGCGGTCATCCCCGCGGAGATCACCTGCGCGCGGTCGCCCGCCCCGAAGTAGCTCCACCACCACGGGGCCATCGGCGTCCGGCTGACCTTCCACTTCACGTTCCCAGAAGTGACCGGGAGCCCGAAGTAGTAGCGCGCCTCGCCGGTGAGCGCGGCGGGCCGGTTGAGCCGCAACGGCTGGCGGGCGTCCCTGAACGACACCTCGAAGGTCGGCCGCTTGTACTCCTCCACCCGAACGGAGGCGCCCCCGCCGGGCTGGGTGGAGATCCGCCACAGGCCGAGCAACCGCCCGGTAGGGATGGTGAACTCCCCCGAGGCCGATCCATAGGAGTTGGTCCGCACCTTCCGCGTCTCGACCACCTGGTAGTTCGGATCGTGGAGCGACACGGTGATTTCAGAGTCCGCGAGCGTCTGGAACCGCGCGCTGCCGCCGTCGCCGCGGAAGGCCACCACCTTCCACATGAGCTTCTGCAGCGGCCGGTACACGCTCCGGTCGGTGAACACGACAGAGGAGCGGACCTCCGCAGGCTCCCGCTGCTGCCCGAAGTTGAAAGCCTGCGAGGCGAGCGCGAGGTCCGCTCCTTTCCGGGCCAAGAGGAAGTATGAGGCGTACGGCTCCCTTCCCTCGCCCTTGAACGCCACCACTCCTCGCGCATCGCTGTTCGCGCGTTCGACCACCTCGTGGACCCGGTTGTAGTCGAGCCGATACAGTCGCACCTCCGCGCCCGCCACCGGCGCACCGCCCTCCCCAAAGAGCACCGACACCTCCACTCCGTCCTGGCGAAGGTCGCGAACCACCAGCACCATCCCGCTCACCACCAGGTTGACCCCCACCAGCCGGTTCTCGTTCTCGGCGAAGTCTCCGCGGGCCGAGGCCACCACCGCGTACAGGCCCGGTGTGCTCATGGGAGGCGTGACGTAGGTCTTGTGCGGCCGATAGTCGGGCGTGGCCGGGAGCTGCACCGCCCACGAGTGGGCTGGAGGTGAGCCGCGCACCAATCCCAGGAGCGCCTGCCCGGCGGGGAGCAAGTTGTAGTCGCGCGAACGGGCCAGCCACTGCTCGAGATCCACCGCGTAGGCGCGGAAGTGAAGCTTGGCCAAGTTCTTGGCGGTCACCTCGATCGAGCGCCGGCCCGGCCCATCGGTGGACATCGACGCGAGCTGGAAGTCGGGGGCCTCGATCGACGCCACCAGATGGGCGCAGCGCTGCCCTCCGGCGGACTGTGGGAAAGCCAGCGCGCCCTCGGCGGCGGCCTTCCGGGCGCCCGCTGCGTCCCCTCCGTCGCGGAGCATCTCCGCCAGCACCGCCATGCCGGCGGAGAACCAGGGCTGCCTGCGATAGTCGGGAAGCCTGGCCTCGAGGTCCTTCCGGATGACCTGCCGATCCTCGGCTTCGGTGAAGCTCCGGTGGAGCACCTGCACCCGCTGCAGCCGCGCCTCGAGCGCCGCCTCCTTTCTCCCCTCCGAAGCGTGCCAGCGTTCCAGCTCGTCGAGCAGCGCGCCGATGCGCAGGAGCGGATGGACCGATGGATCCTCCAGCTTTACCTGGCCGGGCTTCGCCGGCTCTCCCCGTACCAACGCCGCCAGCTCGAGCAGGTACAGCTCGTTCGAGTGCTCCGGCCGCCAGAAGGAGGTGTCGGCCAGGTGCTCGACCCAAAGGTACGTCACAGCGTCGCGCAGGGTGTCGCGGATGCCGGCGGGGTAGTTCGAGGGCGTCAGGTACTCGCCGAGCCTCCCGACCGACTGGCCGCCAAGCGCCTCCCGCTCGGCCCAGATCTCCTGGAAGGCGCGCTGGATCTCGACCTGGATCTGCTCCAGCGTCCAGGACTTGAGGTCGACCGGCTCTTTGGACTCCACCCGTTCCCGCTGGCGGATCTCCCACTGGTACATCTGCGAATAGCGAGAGAGCGCCGCCGCGTAATACAGCCCCAGCGCGGCGCGGAGGGTGGGGTCCTTGGGCCAGCGCTCCGTCCTCAGGAAGCGGACCGCGGTCTCATAGCCGTGGAGCCCGATCCGCAGCTGGGTCACCCGGATCAGCGCTCGGGCCCACTCCTCCTCGGCTCCCGCCCTCTTGGCCTCCTCGAGCCGGGCGAGGGCCGCCGTCGCCGCCGCTTCGAGCTTCTGCTCGCCGGCGAGCTTGTCGATCTCGTTCCAGGACATGGTCTTCCTCGGCGCCGGCCCCTGCCTCTGCGCCGGCGCGTGAGTCGGCGTCAGCAGAAGCGCGACGGCGACGAGGGTGGGCAGGCGAGACATGGGCGGCGAGTCTAGGGCCTGAGTCCCCATTACGCGATCCGTTCTCGTCGCGTAATGGGGACTGTGGCCCTCACGCCCTACCGCCGCCGCAGGCCTCTCCCGACCACGTACACCTCGAAGCTCCCGCCCCGAGTCGCCCGCGGCCGCACCACCTTCACCTCCTCGAAGGCGCCGCGCACCTCTTCGCGGAAGTCCTCGAAGTCGCCCCCCATGAAGAGCTTGGCCACGAAGCTCGATCCCGGCCGCCCCTTGGCCCGCGCCACCGTAAGCGCCCGCCGCGCCAGCTCGAGGCTGCGCGCCTCGTCGGTGGAGCGGATCCCGGTCGTCTTGGGCGCCAGGTCGGAAACCACCGCGTCCAGTTCCCCCGGGTGGAGCTTCGAGAGCTGCCCGAGAAAGTCCGCCGCGAGCACGTCGAGCACCGCCGTCCTCACCTGCCGCTTCCCCAGCGGCTGGATCGGCGCCAGGTCGACGCCGATCGCCAAGCCCTCGGGGCCGACCATCTCCGAGAGAACCTGGAGGAAGCCTCCGGGCGCGGCGCCCAGGTCGAGCACTCGGTCTCCCCGCTTCACCAGGGCGAACCTCCGGGCGATCTCCTCGATCTTGAAGGCCGACCGCGCGCGCAGCCCCGCCTGTTTGGCCTTGCGGAAGTAGTGGTCCTTCGGCCGGTAGGGCTTGCCCATGGGTTGGCCCGTCACTAGCATCCTCCTCCGCCTCGAAGAAGCGAGCGGAGGAGCGGAGGTCAGATGCGCTCGCGCAGCGTGGCTGTCGGCGTGGTCGCCACCGTCCTCCTCGCGGGGGGAGCGGTCTTCTGCCACCTGCGGGGCTCCCAGCTTCGCTCCGAAGGCGAGTGGCACATGGCTCGCGGCAACGCGGCCGCCCGCGAATACGCCGCCACTTTGGACGGGGCCAGCGCGGAGAGCGAGCTTGCCGCCTTCGAGCAAAGGCGGGCGGTGCTCGAGCGCTCGCACCACTGGAAGCGGCTCGAGCTGATCTGCATCTTGGCGACGGTGCTGTCGGCCTTCGCGAGCTACCTGCTCCGCCTGATCGCCCGGGTGCGCCGCGAGGTGGCCGAAGCGGACGCGGCCCTCGAGCAGGCCGGCCGAAACTAGCGAGAGGCCTTCTCGCCCCCCGAGGTCTCCGGGGTGAAGTCGTCTCCCGCGGCGGCGCTCTTCACCTTCTCGAACAGGCGGATGTACCGGGTGTCGGCGAAGTCCTTGGCGCGCTCAGGCTTGATCTTGGCCGCCGCGCTCGCCGCGATCAGCCCCTGGAAGACCCTCACGCTCGGACGCGCCTTGTCCTGCGCCCAGACTTGCAGCGTGGAGGCCACCGGGCAGGCCGGCTGCGCGGTGGCGGCGATCACCGAGGCCTCCTCCTCGAGCTGAGCGAGGTTCTCGTTCAGCCATTGCACGTAGGCGACCGCGTGCGGCTCACCGGCGTCCACCTCGATCTTCGAGATCCGGCCCTTGAGGTCCGTCTTCTCCAGGGCCTGGCGCAGGTTCGATTCGCACGCCGCCTTCACGTCGCCCGCCGCCTCGCCCCTGGCCACCGCACGCTGGAGATCCCTCAGCTTGAAGCCGGCGTCCTTGGCGATCGCCCCCATGCGGCCCTCCGGCTTGATCTTCTGCACCCGTGGGTCCCCCATCGCCTTGAGGTAGTGCCGGTACATCTTGAACTCTTCCAGCGTGAGCTCGATGGGGTCGGCGACGGCTGGTCCGGCGAGGAGGAAGGAGGCGATCACGAGCAAGCGGTTCATCGAGGGGACGCTCCCTTTTTCGGCGCCGTTGCGCCGCGCACGGAGTTATACCTTCGAGCGCCATGGCCGGGTGCGGCAAGTGTGGAACCAAGCTGGACATCGCAGGCAACCAGGTTGGCCGGCGCGATACCTGTCCTGCCTGCGGGGCCGAGCTTCGCGCCTGTGTGCACTGCCGTCACTTCGACCTCTCCGCCGCGAAGGAATGTAGGGAGCCGTTCGCCGAGGTGCCCACCGACAAGGAAGCCGCGAACTTCTGCGAGTTCTTCCAGATTGGCGAGGGCGGAGCTGGCGCGCAACAGCAGCATCGCGCCCTCTTGGACGCGGCGGAGGCGCTCTTCAAGAAGCGCTGACGGCGACGCGCGGCGAGCGCGGTCGCGGCGGCGGCAAGGAGCGCCACCTCCCCCGGCCCTGACTGGCACCCGCGGGCCTTGCAAGTCACCGGCTGGCAGCCCGGCCCCTCGGCACACAAAGGATCGCCGCACTGATCGACCGCGGGGCCCTGGAAGCTCACCTCCACAGAGCCATCCCGGCGCAGGTGCACGTCCCGCAGCGCGAAGAGGCTGCCCTCCCCCGAGTACCAGTTGGTGGACTGCACCTGGTGGGACTCGGAGAGCGGCGCGCCCGAGCTGTCCGGCAATAGCTGGTCGCCTTCTCGGAAGAGATCCTCCTCGCACTCGGGCCACCCGCCCTTCTGCAAGTCGAACTTGCCGTCGGCTTGAACGATGCGGATGTACGGATGCCAGGGGTCGCAATTCACGCAGTCGAGCACTCGGTCCTGGAAGCGGCCCTCCTCGCCGTTGAGCTTCACTCGCCGATCGACGTGGTACACCGCCAGCCCACGGCAGGTGAGGTCCTGATCGAAGAGGCCGCCCGGTCCGCGGTTCTCGATGAGGAAATACTCATCCCCGGTGCCGAGCCGCCAGACGACGCCGCTCGACTCCACCGGCGGGATCGCCACTCGCTCGCTGCCCGAAACCTGATGGACGTTCGCCCACCTCAGCCGAAACCTGGTCTCCGCGTCCGGCAGGGGAATCTTTGGGCCATAGCCCCAGGCTCCCATCACCGAGAAGTGCAGCCCCTCGTACTTCCGCGACTCGTCGTAGAGGTCGGTGAGCCCGATGAGGTGCCCGAACTCGTGCACCATCACGTACACGTCTCCCCGCCCGGAGATGGCCACGTGGGAGATCTTCACTCCGTCGACCACGAGCGGCCCGCCCTCCCCACCGGCCAGGTTGTCGCCGCGGTTGTAGTAGGCGAAGGGAAAGGCGATGCCGCCGAACGGCGTGTTGGAGAGGATCATCACCCCATCGGCGAAGCGGTCGGGCCCGCCCCGCCTGCCGTTCACGTCCAAGCGCGAGAAGTCGAAGCCCGAAAGCTCGAGCGACCGGACCACCTGGCGGATCATGTCCATCCCGGCGGAGAAGGCCGCGAGGTCGCCGCGGCGGACGGCGCAGTCCGGGAAGCTCTGCAGAGGCAATGGGCAGCTGTCGAACTGCACCGCCGGGGCGATCGTCACCTTCGGCGAGTAGCGGCCCAGCGAGGCGGTGCGGAAGTACTGCACGAACCCTCCCGGGGCGCCTTCCGAGAAAAAGTCGCGGATCGCCGGCATGTCGAGCGGGGGATGCCCGGCCACCTCGACCGGGATGAGCAACAGCTCGGCGTCTCCCAAATAGGGCGCCTTGTGCAGCCCGACGTCCTCGCGCACCACGAAATGGTCCATGTAGTCCGCTCTGGCGGCGGTCGCGGCCAGCAGGACCGCCAGCGAGGCCCGAAGTTCCATCGAGCCGAGCACGGTACGGGCGGCCGGCCTCGGCGCGCAAGAGGGCCAGCTGACCTCCGCGACGCGGCCTTTCTCCGCTACACTGGGCGCGGCGTGACAGGACCGGACGACAAGACCCTGACTCAGCCTGCGCTCAACCTCTTGGCCGGGGGCGGCCGCCTCAGCGCGTCGCTGATGGTGCTGACCGGGCATTCCATCGGGCGGATGTTCCGGATCGAGAAGGCCCAGACGGTGATCGGCCGCGCCTCGGACGCGGACATCAACTTCGACGACGAGAGCATCTCCCGCCACCACGCGAAGCTGTCGCTCTCCGACGCCGGCGTCCGGCTTTCGGACATGGGGTCGAAGAACGGGACGCTCCTCAACGGCGAGAAGGTGGAGGGAGAGCGGCAGCTTCGAAACGGAGACAAGGTTCAGGTGGGCAGCAACACCGTGCTCCGCTACAGCGAGCTGGACATGCTCGACGAAGCCGTGCAGCGGCTTCTGTACGACTCGGCCATCCGCGACGGGCTGACCGGCGCCTTCAACCGGAAGTTCTTCTCCGAGGCGCTCCAGAAGGAGTTTGCGTTCTGCGTCCGCCACGAGGTGCCGATCGCGGTCCTGATGATGGACCTGGACCACTTCAAGGCGATCAACGACACCCACGGCCACGCGGCGGGGGACTTCGCGCTGGTCAGCTTCGTGGGCTGCGTGCACCGGGCCATCCGGACGGAGGACGTGTTCGCCCGCTACGGCGGAGAAGAGTTCGCCCTCGTCCTGCGCGAGGTGACCGAGGACGTGGCGGTGGCGGTGGCCGAACGGCTGCGCCGCCATGTCCAGGATCTCAAGCCGATCTTCAACGGCACGCCGCTCGACCTCACCGTCAGCATCGGGGTGGCGACGCACGCCACCGGGGTGTTCAACAACGTCGACGAGGTGATGGCCGCGGCGGACCGGTATCTGCTGCTGGCGAAGTCAGACGGCCGAAACCGGGTAATGTCGAAGTGGCTCTCCGGGATTTAGGCCCAGAAGGCCGCGTCGTTCGACTCACGGGAACACCGAGGACCGCTCGAGCGTAGGGAGGGGCCGATGAGAATCGTCACAGCCTGTATCAGCCTGCTTTTGGCGGGGGTGGCGGTGGGTGGCCCCGCCCGCCCGGAGTCCACGCCCGAGCCCTTGCGCCCCTGGCGCGAGTGGGTGCTCCATGGGCAGGAGCAGCAGGCCTGCCCGTTCCTCCAGGGCTCCGACGAAGAGAGCCGGTGCGTGTGGCCCTCGCGCCTCGCGCTCACGCTGGACGGGAAGGCGGGCCGCTTCGCCCAGTCCTGGAAGGTGTTCGCCTCGGCCTGGGTCCCGCTTCCGGGGGATGCCAAGCGCTGGCCGCTGGACGTGCAGGTGGATGGCCGGTCAGCGCCGATCATCGACCGCGAGGGAGGGCCGCGGGTGTACCTCGCTCCGGGGGCCCACGGCGTCACCGGCTCGTTCGCGTGGGACGAGCTGCCCGAATCGCTCCAGGTGCCGGCGGAGACCGGGCTGCTCTCCCTGAGCGTGAGCGGGAAGGCAATCCCCTTCCCCAACCGGGACGCGGCCGGGCAACTCTGGCTCCACGGAGGCATGGCGGCCTCGGAGCCCGAGCAGCTCGACCTCCGGGTGCAGCGGCGGATCGAGGACGAGGTGCCGATCCTCCTCACCACCCGGGTGCAGCTCAGCGTGTCCGGAAAGAACCGAGAGGTGCTGCTCGGCAAGGCGCTCTTGCCCGGCTTCGTGCCGCTCTCACTCACCAGCCCACTCCCGGCGCGCCTCGAGCCCGACGGCCGGCTGCGTGTCCAGGCCCGCCCCGGAAAGTGGGACCTGATGCTGGTGTCGCGCCACGAGGCGCCGCTTGCCAGCCTCTCCCTCCCGGCGGCGGTCGGAGCCTGGCCCGAGGAGGAGGTGTGGGTCTTCGACGCCCGGCCGCACCTCCGGGTGGTGATGGTGGAGGGCGCCACCCCGCTCGATCCTCAGCAGACGACCCTGCTCGATGACTGGAAGCGGCTGCCCGCGCACCGGATGCGGCAGGGCGACACGCTCAAGATCGCCGAGCGCAGGAGAGGCGACTCGGATCCCGCCCCGGACGCCCTCTCCGTGCACCGCAGCCTCTGGCTCGACTTCGACGGCCAGGGCTTCACCGTCCAGGATCAGATCTCTGGCTCGCTCACCCGAAGCTGGCGGCTGGAGATGCGAAAGCCCACCGAGCTGGGCCACGTGGCGGTGGGCAGCGCCGATCAGTTCATCACCCGGCTGTCAGGCCTCGGGAAGACGGACGCGCTCTCGGGAGTGGAGATCCGCCAAGGCGCAGTGCAAGTGGTGGCCGACAGCCGCGTGCCCAGGACGGGGGCAATGCCCGCGGTGGGATGGGATCACGACTTCCAGCAAGTCGGGGCGACCTTGCACCTGCCTCCGGGGTGGCGGCTTTTCCACGCCTCCGGCGCGGACAAGGTCCCCGGCACCTGGCTCGCCGAGTGGTCGCTGCTCGATCTCTTCCTCCTGTTCATCGTCTGCGTGGCAATCGGAAGGCTGAGGGGCCTCTTCTTCGCGCTGCTAGCGCTGGTTGCGGTTGGGCTAACGCTGAAGGAGGAAGGGGCCCCGCAGTGGGTCTGGCTCTTCGTCCTCGCCGGCGAGGCGCTGGTCCGCGCGCTGCCGGAGGGTAGAGCCAAGGGCTTCTTCCGCCTCTACCGGGTCGCGGCGTGGACGGTGATGGTGATGCTGGCGCTGCCCTTCGCCAAGGAGCAGATCCGCCGCGGCCTGCACCCCTCGCTGGAGCGCGAGGACGCGAGCATGAGCGCCGACGATACCGGCCTGGTCGGCCACTTCGCACCGCCGGCGCGACCGATGGCCCAAAAGGGCGAGCTGCAATCGAACGCGATCGGCGGGCTGGACCTCGGGATCTCCGGCTCGCTGCAGGTCCAAGAGGGCTACTTCAAGGACGTGGAGACCTCGAGCAACACCTGGCGCGCGAAGAGCCGCGCCGGGAAGCTGGACAACGTCAGCTCCTACGACGCCCGGGCGGCGGTGCAGACCGGCCCGGGGCTCCCGCACTGGAACTGGACCCCCATCGACCTGACCTGGAGCGGACCGGTCCAGAAGGATCAGACCCTATCCTTGTGGCTGATCCCGCCGTGGGCGAACCTCCTCCTCGCGTTCGCAAGGGTCGCGCTGCTCGCGGCGCTGGTGCTTGGCCTCGCCGGCGGCGCGGGAGGCGTGGCGAGGAAGCTCTTCGACCGCGTCCGATTCGGCGCGGCGGGAGCGAGCGCGGTGGCGCTGCTGCTGGCGCTCGTCACCGGCGGGCCGGCGAGCGCGGGCGAGCTCCCCAGCCCCGAGATGTTGCAGGAGCTGAAGGCGCGGCTCCTAAAGAAGCCGGAGTGCTTCCCGAGCTGCGCCTCCAGCTCGCGGCTGATGATCGAGGTCTCCGGGGAGACCCTCCGGGTCCGGGTGGAGGTGAGCGCCGCCGCCGAGACCGCCGTGCCGCTGCCGTTGGGCAGCGAGCAGTGGGTGCCCTCGCAGGTGCTCCTCGACGGAGCGAACGCCGACGGGCTCTTCCGCGCCGCCGACGGGGAGCTGTGGATCCAGGTTTCGGCGGGCAGCCACCAGGTGCTCCTCGAGGGGCCGCTGGCCGGAAGGGAGACCCTGCAGCTCTCTTTGCCGCTGCCGCCGCACCGGGTGGAGGCCAAGGCCGAGGGCTGGCGGATCGACGGCATCCACGAGGACGGCCTGGCCGACGACAACCTGCAGCTCACCCGAGTGGCCAGGGGAAGCTCGGCAGAGGCCAATCTGCAGCCCGAGGCCCTGCCGCCCTTCGTCCGGGTGGAGCGCGAGCTGACGCTCGGACTCACCTGGGAGGTGGAGACGCGGGTGGTGCGCCTGACGCCTCCGGGGCCGGCGGTGATGCTGGAGATTCCGCTTCTCCCCGGGGAGTCGGTCACCACCGCGGACGTGAGGGTGGAGAAGGGCAAGGCGGTGCTCAACATGGCCCCGAAGGACACCGAGGTGTCTTGGCACTCGGTGCTCTCGGAGCGGCCGAAGCTCGAGCTCGTCGCGCCCAAGGGACTGCCCTGGGTGGAGCTGTGGCGCCTGGACGCAGGCCCGGTCTGGCACGTGGGGGTCTCCGGCATCCCGGTCATCCACCGAGGCGATCAGCAGGGGGACCGGATCCGCGAGTGGCGGCCTTGGCCCGGCGAGCGCGTGGCGATCGACGTCAGCCGGCCCGAAGGAATCGCCGGCCAGACGCTGACCATCGACAAGGCGGTGCTGCACGTGGCGCCGGGGCTTCGGAGCACCGACTCCACGCTGCGGCTCTCGGTGCGGGCGAGCCGGGGGACCCAGCACACCCTCACCCTGCCTGCCGGGGCGGAGCTGCAGAGCGCAACCATCAACGGGCAATCGCAGCCGATCCGCCAGGAGGACCGGAAGGTGACGCTCCCGGTGGTGCCCGGAAGCCAGGAGGTGCAGCTCACCTGGCGCGAGAGCCGCGGCATTTCCACGCGCTTCGTCTCGCCTGGGGTCGACCTCGGCACCCCCAGCGTCAACGTCGAGGTGCAGCTCTCCGTCGTCGAGGGTCGCTGGACCCTGTTCACCTTCGGCCCCCGGATGGGCCCGGCGGTGTTGTTCTGGAGCTACCTGGTGGTGCTGCTCCTGGCCGCCTTCGGTCTCGGGCGGCTGGGCCTCACTCCGCTCAAGCTGCGGCACTGGGTATTGCTCGGGTTGGGGCTGACCCAGGTCCCGGTGTGGGCCGCCGGGCTGGTGGCGGGGTGGCTGTTGGTGCTGGGCTGGAGAAAGGGGCGCCGGACGGAGGGAGTGTTCACCTTCAACCTCCTCCAGCTCTTCATCGTCCTGCTCACCGCCGGTGCCCTGACGACGCTCTTCGGGGCGATCCATGACGGGCTCCTCGGAAGCCCGGACATGCAGATCTCCGGAAACGCCTCGACTGCCAACCTGCTCAGGTGGTTCCAGGATCGAAGCGGCCCGGTCCTCCCGCAGCCGGCGGTGATCTCCGCGCCGATGCTCGCCTACCGGCTCGCCATGCTCGGCTGGGCGCTGTGGCTCGCGGTCTCGCTGATCGGCTGGCTGCGCTGGGGGTGGGGAGCCTTCACCGAGACGGGTGCCTGGCGGCGCTCCCCGAAGCCTCCGAAGACTCCGCCTGCTCCTCCAGCCAGCGCCCAGCCTCCCGCGGCGCAGCCGCCTTCCGCCGCGGCTTGATGCCGGGAGAAATGGCCTCCCCACGGCGTGGTAACGTCCGAGGTGATGGCTCGGCGGAGCAACGGCAACGGATCGAGTGGGAAAGACCTTCTCCTGACGCTCATCGAAGATGTGCGCGACCTCAAGAAGCACGCCGAGGCATCGACGAAGACGCTGGGAAAGGTGCTGGGAACTCTCGACGCTCTGGTCGACACGCTGGGAAGGATAGAGGCCTAGCTCGGGGAACACGAAGACCGCCTCGCGGCGCTCGAGCGGCGCCACTGAGGTTAGGCCCGGTCAGAAGAGCATCTTGGAGATGATCTCCTTCATCACCTCGGAGGTGCCGCCGCCGATGGTGATGAGCCTGATGTCCCTCCAGGCGCGGGCGATGTCGGTCTCCTCGATGTAGCCCATCCCGCCGTGGAACTGCTGGCAGTCGTAGGCCACCTTCTGTGCCAGGTCTCCGGCGAACAGCTTGGCCATGGAGATCTCCTTCACCGCCGCCTCCTTCTTGTCGAACAGCTCCACCGCCCAGTAGGTGAGCCGGCGCGCGGCTTCGATGGAGGCCAGGTGCTCCACGAACTTGTGGCGCCAGACCTGGAAGCCGATGATCGGCCGGCCGAAGGCCTCGCGCTCCTTCCCATACCGGATCGCCTCCTGCACCATCTGCTCCATCCCCGCCACGGCGATGATCGCCGCCACCAGCCGCTCGCCCTGGAAGTTGGTCATCACGTGGTAGAAGCCCGCGTTCTCCTCGCCCAGGAGGTACCGCACCGGCACCTTGCAGTCCTCGAAGTAGAGGATCGCCGTGTCCGAGGAGAGGTTTCCGATCTTGTCCAGCTTCTTCGAGACCGAGAAGCCCTTCACGTCGGTCGGAAAGGTGAGCAGCGAGATGCCGCCGTAGCCCGCCTCGCCGGTGCGCACCGCCAAGGTGAGGAAGTCGGCCCGGGTGCCGTTGGTGATCCACATCTTCGAGCCGTTGATGACGTAGTCGTCCCCCAGCCGGCGGGCGGTGGTCCGCAGGCCCGCCACGTCGGAGCCGCAGCCCGGCTCGCTCACCCCGAGCGCGGCGATCTTCTCGCCTGAGAGCGCCGGGGCGAGGAACTCCCGCTTCTGCTCGTCGGTGCCGATCTCGTTGATGATCGGCGTCGCCATCTGGCTCTGCACGAGCAGCGCCATGTTGACTCCGGCGTTCCGCGAGCGGACCAACTCCTCGGCGAAGGCGGTGACGTACCAGTAGTCCAGGCCCGAGCCGCCGTGCTTGGGATCATGGTTGATGCCGAAGAAGCCCAGCTCGCCGCACTTGTTGAACACCTCGCGGGGGAAGATGCCCGCCCGGTCCCACTCCAGGGCGTGGGGGGCCAGCTCCTTCTCGACGAAGGCGCGGACGGTCTTGCGGAAAGCTTCGTGTTCCTCGGTGAAGAAGCTGGACATGCGGACGACCTCCGATTGACTCTTGAGTCAATAGCAGTTCGTCCGCGCACGGTCCAGGGCGGCTGGGACCTGGCTTCGGCCTCCCGAGCGCGCGGTCGGCACGCTGCGCCGCGGGGGCCCGATGCTCGGCTCAGCGCTTGGCCAGCTTGTCCCGGATCGCGCGCAGCTCGAGCTCCACTTGCTTGTCCTTCGGGCGCAGCATGGCGGCCTTCGCGGCGATGAGATCATCGAGAGAGATGACGCGACAGACTCGCTCGAACAACGTCATGGCAACGGCATGGGCTCGGACCGCTTCGAAGGAACCAACCGCCGTGACCTCGGAGAGCACGTCGAGCCGACCCAAGTCAGTGAGCAGATAGAGGTTCTTGAACCGGGCGAGCTCAGCGGGGGACTGATCGACGCGGCGTTTTTCGGGAGTCAGCGCGAAGCGGGGCCGATGCGGCACCAGCGCGCGCGTGAGGCGGTCGAGGTTGTCAGCCTTGAAGGGCGATACCACGTCCAGGTCGTCGCTGAGCTCGACCGATCCATGCGCGACGGCGGCGATGCCGCCGACAATCACGAATTCAAACCCAGCGTCCACCAGGAGCTGGATCAGCTCACGCGCCCTGAGCATCTGCGCTCCGCACGCTTCGGCGGATCTCCTCCGCCAACTCGAGCTTTGCTTGGAGGCGCTCGAGGCGTTCGGTGGGAGACAGCGCGAGCGCCTCGAGGAGCAAAGAGACGTCGATCCCTGCCTCGACGGCGGCATCCCAGTCAGGCCCGCAGCTCGGGAACCCGGCCTTCAGCTCATCGGCGAACGCCATGGCCTCGAACGTCAAGGCACCGGCTGGCAATACCCGTAGCCAGTGGGCGCGCCCTGGATCTGCACGCAGTCCTGGGGCTTGGGCACCTGGAGACATCCCAGCCGGCCGGAGGCGACGTCGCAGTAGGCCCGGCAGATGCCCGAAGCTCCCGCCGCCAGCCCATTGCAATGCAGCGCGGCGGGCGGGTTCTGCACGAAGCACGCGGTGGGGCTGGTGCAGGACTGGTTCTCGGCCCGGCTGTCGGTGGGCGCCGAGCAGTACGCCGCCGGGACCGCCGCGGTGGAGTCGAAGTAGCAGTAGGTCCCGGTCGGGCAATCCGGGCTGCGCGGATCGCACGGCCGCTTGCAGGCCTGCTGGTTGGTGCTGGAGACGCAGACCTCCGCGGGCTCGGTGGCGGTGGCCTCCTTGCACACCGCGCCGCCGCGGCCTCCGCACTTGCACTTCCCGTCCTCGGGATCGCAGGAATTCCCGCCCACGCAGGGCTTGGGCCCGCCGTCGGGGAGCGTGCACGGCTGGCCACCCTGGCACTGCGGCGGAGGCCCGAGCGCGCAGATCTGCACCGGGCTGCAGACCGGGCCACCCGGCCCGCCGCACTTGCACTCGCCGTCGGTCGGATCGCAGGTGGTGCCGCCCTGGCACACCTTGCCCACGCAACTGCTGCTCGGCCGGCAGGCGCGCTCGGTGGAGACGCAGGCGCCGCCGTCGGGGCACGAGCAGCCCTCGCCGCTCTGGCAGATGACGCCGTTGCACTTGCAATACCCGTCCGACGGATCGCAGGCGTTGGCGCCGCCGTCGCTTCCGCCCGCGCAGTGCACTCCGGAGCAGAGGCTCTCGATGCACACCTTCTCCTTGCTCGAGGAGATGGAGCAGAACTTCGGCTCCGGGCATTCGAAGGCTCCGCACCTGCACTTCACCGTCGCCGGGTCGCAGGTCTGGTTGGAAGGACAGGCGACCTGGCTGCAGTCGGTGGCGGGTGCACAGGTCCTGGTCGAAGGAAGGCAAACCTCTCCGCTGGCGCAGGTGATGCCGCCGGTGCCTCCGCACTTGCACTTGCCGTCGTTCTGGTCGCAGTTCGTCCCACCCGAGCACTGTACCGCGGCGCACTTGGTGGACTGGCAGGTGTTCGCCACCGCGTCGCAGACGAAGCCCTGGGGGCAGACCACCCCGCCGCGGCCGCCGCACTTGCACACCCCGTCGCTGGGGTCGCAGGCGAGCGGCGCCTCGCACCGGACGTTCCGGTCCACGCAGAGGTCCTTGGGGCCCCCTCCGCAGGCGACGGCCAACAGCACCACCACCGACACCGCGATCGCCGCGGCGAGCAAGGTCTTCAGCATCGGATCTTCACGCTCCGTTTTCTCACGGCCCGGCGCTCAGGCGCCGCCTTTTCCCCCATCGGTCGGCGCCTGTAAAGGACGCGCTAGCGGCGTCGCCTCATCCACCCGGCCACGGCGAGCAGCGCGAATAGCGAGGGAGCCATCCCCGCCCCTGCGCAGCCGCCCTCCTTCACCTTGTCGTAGTCCGGCCGCACCTTGATCGACAGCCCGCGCACGTCCTGCCGCCCGGAGGCGTCGGTCACCTTCACCAGGAAGCTGTACACCACCGGCTGCAGGTCGCCGTTGGCGTCGACCGCATTGGGGACGTTGGGGGGAGCCGCAGTGCCCGAGAGGACGCCGTCCGCTCCGAGGAACAGGCCCGGCGGCAGGGTCTGGGTCAGCTCGGTCTGAGCGCAGCCGAAGTTCTCCAGGTCCTGGGCCACCTGCTTGACGCAGGGCAGGCTGAACTGCACGTCCACCGCCTGGGCGCCGCCGTTGTGCGAGAGGCGTGCGCTGTAGGGGTGACCGACGAACGCGTCCGGGAGCATCAGGGTGGTGATGGCCATCGCATCGTCGTAGCTGATCAGCAAGGGGAGCGTGGTGATGTCCTCGTTCCCGGCCGCGTCCTGCACCCGCAAGGTGAGAGCGTAAAGGCCGGCCTTGGCGGGGAGCCCGCGGAGCATGTCCTGGCCCTGCGCGTCCTCCTCGATCTTGATCCCGAAGTTCGGAGGCAGCGCCGTCTCCGCCTTGCCCGGCTGCTCGGTCGGGCTCTCGGCGAGCTGCTGGAACTTCACCACCGACCAGTCGTACGGCGCGCGGCCACCTACCGCCACCAGCGCCTGCAAGTACTCGCGCCGGAGATAGCCGGTCGCCAGCTTCGAGGTGGCGATGTGCAAGGACGCCGGCGTCACCACTCGCACCCGGAGGTCCTTCGTCGCGCGCCCGCCTGCCGCATCCGACAGCTCGACCGAGAAGGGGAACTCTCCTGCCTCGCTCGCCCTTCCCTCCACCTGGCCATCGGTGGAGAGCGCCAGCCCGGCGGGGAGCTTGGAGCCCGCGGCGAGCTTCCATACGTAGGGCGGCTTTCCTCCCACCGCCACGAGCTGCGCGGAGTAGGAGCGGGCGAATTCGGCGGTGGGAAGCTCCTGGTCCACGATCGCCAGCGGGAGGTTGGAGGGAGTGACCTGGAGGCTCAAGGTCTCGCTGGCGGTGGCACCGCCGCTCGAGACCTGGACGGTGAAGCCGAAGCTGCCGGTGGTGGAGGGCGTGCCCACCAGGTCCCCCGCCGAGGAGAGGGTGATCCCGGCGGGGAGCTGGCCTCCGCTCTGGGACCAGCCATAGGTGCCGTCCCCGCCGGTGGCCTGGAGCCTGAGGCCGTAGGGCGAGTACTGGGTAGCGGTGGGCAAGGTCTTGGTGATCACCGCCAGCGCGCCGGTGTTGAGGATGAAGCCCGAGGGAGCGGTGGCGCAGTTGTTCACCTCGCTGATCTCGGTCACCTTGGAGGTAGGCGTCGCGGCGGGGTCGTAGTCCACGCAAGCGCCGACCCAGTACTTCCCGGCGGGGAGGTTGGTGGGGACGGTGATGGAGTCGGTCCTGGTGTCCGAGGCGCCCGCCCCCAGCGAGGCGATGCTGGCGGTGCTCACCGGGACGTCGGAGATGGTGACCACCGAGTTGTCCGAGATGAAATAGGTGTAGCTGAACGCCGCGGTGGCCGCCGCGTTGCCGATGTTGGTGATCACCCGGGGGATGGAGAGCGCCTGACCGGGAGTGGCGCCGGTGGGGCTCGACACTCCCGACACCACCAGGTCCGGCGTGGGCGGTCCGACCCTGAGGATGATGGGCGCGGAGACGTTGTTGCCCTCATCCTGCTCGGGAATGGTCTTGTCCGGGTCCGCGAGCGCGAGGAGGAAGTAGTTGCCCGGCGCGGTGCCGGTGGGGATGGGCGCGTTGGCCGTCACCAGGGCCTCCTGGCCGGTGCTCAAGTTCACCGGACTGGACTCGCCGATCGCCGGATCGCCGGTGTCCCACAGGGTGTCGGTGGAGAGGTGAAAGCGCACCTTGGCGCCCTGCGCCTCGCGGCCGCCGTTGTTCTTGAGGATCGCGGTGGAGCGGAACGCCACGCCCGCGTAGCCGGTCTGGTCGCCGGTGATGCTCCCCACCACCAGGTCCGCCGGGAGGAAGAAGTCGATCGCCTGGTTCGAGGGGAAGGCGGTCGGGCCGCAGGTGCCGGAAGTCGAGGTGGTGCAGGGCAGCGCCGCCATTCCGTCCGACGGGGCGTTCTGGATTCCCACCGAGGCGGTCGCGCTGGCCGGGGCGGTAGTCCCGTAGGCAAAGCGGATCTGATTGGTGGATTCGTACAGGTGGATCTGGAAGCTGAACTTCGTGGTCGTGTAGGAGCTGATCACGTCTTTCCACTCGATGGTGGTGACGCGCTTCGGTGCAGTCCCCGCGGTGCGGTACTGGATCACCGAGCCGGTGGTCTTGTTGAGCGAGTCCCACCAGGCCGCGATGAAGGTCTGGGGGTAGTAGCTGCCGCTGTAGGAGTGCGGGATGCCGTAGTTGTAGGACTCTCCCGCATCGCCCGCGAAGGCGATGTACCCGTGCTGCGACACCGTCACCGTGGTGAAGGTCTGGCCATAGAACTTGAAATCGAAGCCGATGGTGATCGCCTGGCCCGAGTAGGTCGTGATCTGGCTGAGCGATGTACCAGTCGCCAGCGGGCTGTAGGTCGCCGAGTTCGGGCCCACGATTTGGTAGCTCGGCTGCCCCTGGGCGCCCGCGGTGATGGGGATCGCCAGCACGAGCATCGCCGCGAGGAGGCTGACGGCCCGCCGCCTGATCAGCAGCAGCGGTGAGAACAGCCCGAGCAGCGCCCAGGGCGCGTTCCCGGTCGAGCTGCAGCCCACCTTCCGCGGAGACTCGACCACCTCCAAGGTGAATGCGCCCAGCCCGCTGGCGCCCGTCCCGTCCCTCGCCTCGACCACGAAATTGTGCACTCCCACGGCGTTCTCCATGGAAACGGCCCCCGAGATGGTCCCCTGCTCGCTCAAGGCAAGCCCGGGCGGCAGCGAGCCCGAGTGGAGCGAGAAGCGAACCGTGCCGGCGTTCGCGCCGGCGGCGGTGATGGTGAATTCCACCCGGTCCCCCGGGTGGACGACTGCCGGCGGCTCCACCGCCGAGAGTTTGAATCGAACCGGAAACACCCGAAGGATGAAGTCCGCGACGTCCGCCCGGCCCTTGGCGTCCTCGACCTGGAGGCTCATGGGGAACGTCCCCGCCACCAGCGGTTTGCCGGCGAGGATACCCCGTTCGTCATCCTGGGTGGACAGGCTCAAGCCGTCCGGCAGCCTGCCCGATACCACGGCCCAGCTCAACGGCTTGGCCACTGGCTTGCCGTCGGCGTTCTGGGCCGAGAGGTCGGTGAGGTATTCCGAGCCGACCAGGGCGTTGGGAATCACCAGCGTCCGGATGATCAACGCCCCCGGCTCCACCACCCTCACCTTGAGCTCCGACCGGGCGAGGGTGCCCAACGAGTCGGAGACTTCGAAGGTCACCTTGCTCTCCCCCACCTGGGTCCCGGGCCGGACCGTCCCGGAGAGGACTCCGTCGGCGGCGAGCGTGATCCCGCCCGGCAAGGCACCCGCGGCGACCCGCCACGAGTAGGGCTTCACCCCTCCGGCCGCGGCGACCGACCCTTGGTAGGGAAGGCCCGGCGAGTTGATGATCGGTGGCAGGGAGGTGGAGGTCACCTCGAGCTGCGCGGTCGGAGGGAGAATCCTGAGGACCAGCCTCGCGGCCGCGATGCGGCCGCCGCTGGTGACGAGCACGGTGAAGGCCGAGACCGCGGCGGAGGTGGGCGAGCCGCCCAGGGTGCCGTCGGTGGCCAGGGTGATGCCGCCGGGGAGCGCCCCGCCCAAAGGATCGAGGCTCCAGCTCGAGGGCCCCTGCTCGCCCGCCGCGGCGAGGCGGAAGCTGTAGGGGCGCCCTTCCACCCCGTCCGGAAGCTGCAGGGTAGTGACGCGCAGGGCCGGCGGCGCCACCTGCACCGTGGTGGCCGAGGCGAGCGCGTTGTTCGCCTCGTCCAGCTCCGCCGCGCTGTTCTCCACGTCGATGATGCAACCCAGGTAATACACGCCGGGCGGCATGGTGGGGGGGAGCTTCACCGTTTCGGTGGCGCGGTCCTCCACGCCGACCCCGAGGGTGACGGAGCCTGACTCCGAGACGGTCCCGCCCGCTCCCACGATGCCCAGGGGGATGTCGTCGGAAGTGATGATCGCGTTGGCCGAGGCGTACATCCGGTAGCTCACCGCCGAGCCGGCCACGTTGCCCACGTTCTTGATGGCCCGGAAGACGGTCGCCAGCTCGCCGACTGCGGCGCTGAGCGGCGCGTCCAATTGCCTCACCGCGTAGTCCTGCGCCGGGGCGCGCATCGTCACCGCGCCCTGGACCGCCATGTTGTTGTTCGACTCGTTGAGCTCGCCCACCTCGGAATAGGAGTCCACCAGCGCGAACAGGTAGTAGCTCCCGGTGGAGAAGTCCTTCCCCGTCTTGTCCTTGATCGGCACGGTGAAGGTGAACGCGACCGTCCGGGTCGTCCCGGCGGGGATGAGCGCCACCGGCTCGTCGTGCACGATGGTGTCGGAGAGCAAGGAGAGGTTGGAGTCGGTGGAGATCGCAACCCCGACGCGGAAGGTTTTGGCATCGGCGCCTCCCGCGTTCTGGATGCGCACCGAAAGCCGGGCCGGCTGGCCGAAGTAACCCACCGCGGTCGGCATGAGAGTGCTCGGGTCTTGCAGCTCCACCGATTCGGCCACCAGGTCGGCCTGCTCCATCTTCACCATCGCGGTGGAGGCCACCAGGTTGTTCGTCTCGCTGGCCTCGGCGACCGCCTGGGCCGAGTCCACCTCGAGCAGGAAGTAGAAGTCGCCTCCGGGGACGTTGGAGGGCACCGGGATGGAGATCACCTCGTCCACCGTCTGCCCGCCGCCCACCGTCTTGGTCCCGGTGTGTAGGACGAAGTCTCCAGTGTCGCGCGTCTTGTTCGCCGACAGGTACACCTTGAGCTCGACCGACCCGGCGGGGGTGGTGCCCTGGTTGAAGTACTTCACGTTCACCGGCATCGAGTTCCCCGGGCCCGAGAGCGCGGGACCGGAAACCGAGAGCGCGACCAGGTCCACCCCTTGGGTGAAGTAGTTCAGCGTGCTGCCGACGTTGTTCGCCTCGGAGGCCTCGGCGACCACGCCGGTGTGGTCCGCCTCCACGAGCACGTAGTACTGCCCGGGCCCGGGCTTGGGAGAGATGTTGGCGCTGCCGGTGGCGCTGGCGGTCTGCCCGCCGGGCACCGAGACCGTGGCGGTGGCGGTGAAGATGGTCGGATCGCTCGCATCCTTGATCCGGTCGGTGGAGAGGTAGGCGCGCCAGAGGAAGCCGTTGGCGGGGTTCTGCCCGTAGTTCCGGAAGCTGGGCGCGATGGAGAAGGAGAGGTTGGAGGGTCCTTCGGTCATCCCGGAGAGCACCACGTCCTCGACCACCAGGTCGGGCTGCACCGGCTGGCCGATGGTGTAGAGCATGTTGGTCGGCCAGTTGGTGTTCGAGCAGTTGGGGTTGCAGGTGAGCAGGTTGGCGCCCTGGGTGCCGGTCGAGTTTTCGAACCCGGCCGAGGCGGCGCCGCCGGTCCCGGTGTGGGTGCCGTAGTGGATCTGGATCAGCCCGGAGGCGTTGAGCTTGATCTGCAAGCTGAAGGAGGCGGAGCTGCTGAAGCTGAAGTAGTTCCAGTCGGCCCACTCGATCACGATCTCGCTGGCCGTGGGCTTCGAGTAGCGGACCAGGGAGGTGCTGTTGGAGCCGTCGAGGTCCTCCCACCAGCCGGCGATGAAGTTGTGGAAGGCGCGCGCGCTCGAGGGGAAGCTGCCGTTGGTGTAGCAGTCCGAGTCGAAGGAGCTTCCGTCGCAGGTGGTCTGCGGGGGGAAGAGCACCATCCCGTCGGCGTGGACGATCACCGAGGTGTAGGTCGAGCCGTAGTAGGGGAAGGAGAACCCCAGCGGGATGGTGGCGGCGCCCTCGTCGGTGTCGGGGTAGCTCGAAAGGGTGAGGGAGACGTTGGTGGCCCCGGTGAGCGGGGTGTACGGCTGCGACACGGGCGGGCCGACGGTGTAGCTCTGCCCGAGCGCTTGCCCGCACATCAGCAGCGCCGCCGCGGCCCACGAGAGCCTCTGGTGCATCTTCATGTCTCCTGCCCCGCCGGGGAGCGGGCTTCGGACCGGCCGTCTAGAAGCAAGTCACGTAATAGGTGATGGTGAGGGTCTGCCCCGGCTCGGGGACGAACATCGGCTCGAAGTTGACCGAGTTCGACACCGGGTCGTACGTCCACACCGTGGCCCCGCGGCTGTCGGTCGCCGGCACCGTCTGGCCGTCGATCTTC
>JACPVI010000045.1 GCA_016191815.1 Myxococcales bacterium | reverse complement strand
GACTGGCACCAACGTGAGCGCAAGCGACGACTACTCCTCCACCAGCGGCCCGGCGTACTCGTCGCCCTGCGACCAGCTCGCCTTCAGCGGGAAGGACGTGGTTTACGAGTTCCGGCCGGCGGCGGGCGGCAGCTTCACCGCCACCCTCCAGCCTTCGGGGAGCTTCGACGCGGCGCTCTTGCTCCTCCAGCCGGTGTGCGGCGCCGGCTCCTGCACCGCGGTGAGCGACCGGCCGGGGCAGGGGCTGTCGGAGACGCTCACCTTCAGCGGAACCGCGGGTCAGAGCTACTTCCTGGTGGTCGACGCCTGGGACGGGCAGTCCGGCAACTCCTCGGGCTCCTTTGCGATCCGGGTGCAGTAGGCCTTCGAGGCGGCCACTGAATGTCAGAGCAGTAGGGTATGGTCCCGGCCGCTCAAATCGCCATTCGAGGGAGAACCGATGCAGAACGCTGCGGCGCGAGACGAGTGGAGGCCCGCAACGGGACGGGCGAAGGGAACGCAATTCGAGTTGTACCTCGGCGACTGCTTGGCGTGGATGGACGCGCAAGAGCCCAACTCGATCCACGCCATCGTGACCGATCCGCCCTATGGCCTAAAGGAGTACACCGCCCCGGAGAAGGAGAAGTTGAGAAGGGGCCGAGGAGGCGTCTGGCGCATCCCGCCTTCGTTCGACGGCTGCAAGCGCGGTCCCCTTCCGCGATTCACCGTCTTGACCAACGTGGATCGCGACTCGCTCAGCAAGTTCTTCGCCGAGTTCGCACGCCGCGCGATTCGGGTCTTGGTTCCCGGAGCCCACGTCTTCCTCGCAACCAACCCGCTGCTCTCTCATGTCGTCTACCAGCCCCTTGTTGAGGCGGGCTTCGAGAAGCGCGGGGAGATCATTCGCCTCGTGCAGACGCTTCGCGGGGGAGATCGCCCGAAGAATGCGCACGCGGAGTTCGCTGAAGTCACGGTCATGCCCAAGTCCTGTTGGGAGCCGTGGGGACTCTTCCGCAAGCCGTGCGAGGGCCGCGTGCAGGACAACCTGCGAAAGTGGAAGACGGGCGGACTGCGACGTGTGTCAGCAGACGCGCCCTTTTCGGATGTGATCCGCTCGGCACCAACCCGTCGCGAGGAGCGCGCCCTAGCTCCGCACCCGTCGCTCAAGCCGCAAGCATTCATGCGGCAAGTCGTGCGCGCTTCTCTTCCGCTGTCGGAGGGGATCGTGCTCGACCCGTTCATGGGCGCGGGATCAACGATCGCCGCCGCTGCGGCAGTCGGTTACGCGAGCATCGGCGTCGAGTTGGACCCGCAGTATTTCGACGTCGCGGAGCGCGCGATCTCTCGCCTTGCCGTGTTGGACCTACGTGCGCCATCCTCAGCGCGTGCCAACGGCCAATTCGACTCGCGGCCGCGTGCTGCTGCCGAAGAGACTCGAACTCGTTCACATCGCCAAGGCGATTGAGTTCGTCGAAGATGAGACGACCGACCTCGTTGAGCTCTACCACGAGCAGGCGAACGTGTTCAGTGCGGTGGTGGGCATCTTCGGCCAGAAGGCCCTCCACGCCTTCAGCCCGTACAAGAAACACAAGCACCCCGACGTGGCGCAACAACGGTTCCCCGACCTGTCGCTCGGCGGCAAGCCGAACCCACCTCCCGAATTGGCCCTCGAGTCGAAGGGCAGTTCGCGCCCGTGGGCGATTCAGTCCCACTACGATCATCCCGGCTGGTACGTCGTCTGGCGCTACCTCGTCGATCCAACCCGGAAGGTAAAACCCGGCCGCGAGGTGGTCGTTTGGCGCGTAGACGTGGTGTTCCTCAACAAGGAAGACTGGAAGTACGAGGGGAGCACCGCGGGGCACAGCGGCGGCGGGCGGACGCACACGTTCGGGCTCAAGTGCCCTGCGGACAAACTCCGGGGCGCCGCCGCGTTTGAGCTTCCCGGCGTCGCCCTGAAGGGCGGCAGACCGGTCATGGTGGAGGTGATCGCTCCGCCAACACGATAGAGACGTGCGGAAGCTTCGCCGCGACGGCGCGCTCGAGCGCAGCCTCGACATGCTTGCGCACGGGGGCCATGAGCTCGCAGAACTTGTCGCGGCCCAACTTGCCGGCAGCTCGCTCCACCACAGTTCGGGGCGAAATGGTCGGGCGGCGCGCGGGCAATGCCTTTGACTTGTGCGCGACAGCCCGAGTAGACCAGCGCGCGGCGAGGATGAAGGGGACCGTCCCTCGCCACGGAGAGGAGCATCGGCAAGATGAGCGGGGCACTCACTCGGTTCAGGATGATCGGCCTTGCGGCCGCGGCGCTTTCCCTTTGGGGTTGCAACTGCGGAGTCGGCGCGAGGCCCGACGCGGGGGACTCGGGCGGAGGCGGAGGCACAGGTGGCGGCGCTGGCGGAGGCGGTGGGGCAGGCGGAGGGGCAGGCGGAGGGGCCGGAGGGGCCGGAGGGGGCGGAGGCGTGGACGCCGGCCCCGGCTCGCTGACCGCGGCGGAGTATTGCCCGGCGCTCTCCAAGGCGGTCTGCGACCGCGAGGCCGCCTGCGGCTTCATCGATCCGGCGCAGAGCTCCGCCTGCCTCTCCCGAGTGGCCGCCGCTTGCAACGAGGCCTTCAAGCAGACCAGCCGGAGCTACGACCCGGTGGCGGGCAAGGCGTGCGTGGACGCCCTCTCGAGCTACAAGTGCATCGAGGGAAACCTCATCCGACCGGTGGAGTGCAGCGCGTTCACCGTGTTCAAGCCGGCGGCAAGCCTGGGAGCCGTCTGCGCTTCGTCCCCCGACTGCACCCAGGGAGTCTGCTACGGCGGCACGAGCCAGTGCAAGACCTGCCTCCCCTACGTCGGGATCGGCGCCGGCTGCAATTTCTCGGACCAGCGCTGCGATCCGGCGAATTCCTACTGCGACACCCCGGCGGACGCGGGTGCCGACGCGGGAGATCGCTGCCTGGCGATCGCCCTCAAGGCCGACGGGCAGCCCTGCGACGCGCCGCTCTACGAGCGCGAGTGCAGCTCCGGATACTGCAACTTCACCAGCCTGGTGCCCGACGGCGGGCCGGATCTCTGCGGCAAGGTGCTGGCCGGTCAGCCCTGCGGGTACTTCGAGGACTGCGTGGACACCGCCTACTGCAAAGGCTTCTACTCGGTGGGCTTCAACTTCTATCCCGGAGTGTGCCAGCCGCGGATCGCGCTCGGGCAGGCCTGCGTGAATGAAGCCAACGACGACGGCTGCTCCGGCGGCGGTACCTGCCTCGACGGCGCGTGCAAGCTGATCGCCCCTTACAGCCAGCCGGCGGGAGCGGAGTGCGAGCAAGTCAGCAGGGATTGCCAGGACACCCTGTTCTGCAAGGACTACTTCCTCACCACCGATGGAGGGCCGTCGCTTAGGAAGGGCACCTGCACTCCGCGGCAGCCGGCGGGCTCCTCCTGCAGCTACAGCCGCTACTACGACACCGACTGCGTGGACAGCGCGGTCTGCTCAGGCTCGGTCTGCGTGGCGCGCCAGGCCTCGGGCGGCGTCTGCAAGGCGAACTTCGAGTGCAAGGACTACCTCACCTGCCCGCGGTTCGACGCCGGCACCGGGGGCTACAGCTGCAAGGCCTACAGCCAGCCGGGAGATCCCTGCGGTCCGGTCGGGGTGTTCTGCGCGGACGGAGCCAACAACGGCTTCTGCAAGGCGGTGCCGGACGCCGGCAGTCTCTGCAGCGCGCTCTTGCCCGCTGGCTCGCCATGCACCTCCGGCTCCCAGTGCGCGGCGCAGAAGAGCTTCGAGAACAGCCGCTGCTTCGCTTCGGTTGGCGATACCCAGAAGACCTGCCAGCCGAGCTGTTTCCCGTAGCCGGCTCCGCAGTCTTCAAGAGAGTGCGCGGCGGGCCGGCTGATCCGACAACGCGGTGCGCCGAGCGCTGATCAGGAACGTTCGCTGCTTCACTGACCGTACTTTGACACTGGTACTCGCGGCCGGTATACGGCCGGCCTCCGGCGAGGGGATGCCGGCCGGGTGTACCAGGGGAGGCCGTTCATGTCGCGTGGAATTCGTTTCGGGGCGCTGGCACTGGGACTGGGGTTGGTGAGCGCCGCTTGTAACTGCGGTACGACGAACAAGTGCGCGAAGGTGACGTGCACGCAGCCGGGCGCGGCCTGCGACCCGAAGGACGGGGTCTGCAAGATCGTCGACGGCGGCACTGGCGGCGGAGGGGGTGGTGGCGGTGGCGGCGGCGGTGGCGGTGGCGGCGGCGGCGGCGACGCCGGCACTGGCTGCGTGCCCGACTGCTCCGGGGCCACGCCGATCTGCGAGCCGATCAGCAAGACCTGCAAGACCTGCACGGCCACTCAGGGCTGCTCCGCGCCGACGCCGGCCTGCGACACCGCGGCCAACTCGGGCGCTGGCGCGTGCGTGGCCTGCCTCGACAACAGCCACTGCACCTCGCCCCAGGTCTGCAACACCGCCACCAAGACCTGCGAGACGCCGGACTCCGGTCAGACCTGCAACCCGCCCTGCTCGGGAGCGACGCCGATCTGCGACGGCACGGTGTGCAAGACCTGCACGGCGACCCAGGGCTGCTCGGCGCCGACGCCGATCTGCAACACCGCGGCCGGAGGCGGCGCGGGGGCCTGCGTGCAGTGCTTGGGCAACACCGACTGCGCGGCTCCCAATCCGGCGTGCAACACCACTACCAAGCAATGCGTGGAGTGCACCGGCAACGCCGACTGCACCGATCCCGCCAAGCCGATCTGCAACACCGGGATGAACATGTGCGAGGCCGCACCCGACGGCGGCGGCGGAGACGGAGGCGTGGCGAACGACAGTTGCGCCACGGCCATGGCGTTGACCTTCAGCGGCAACACGGCCACCGCCTCCGGTGACACCTCGGCCGCGGCCAACAACAACACTTCGGCGGACAATGCCCCGAGCTGCTCGTCCTCCGCGGCGTCCTCCGGCAAGGACCTCGTCTATTCCTTCACCCTCACTTCGGCGCAGGACGTCGAAGTCAAGGTGACCCCGGGCAACGCGAGCTACGACCCGGTGGTGTACGTGATGGCGCCCAACAAGTGCGACACCACCACCGCCGCGGCGGCTGACGAGCTGGGCTGCACCTCGAACCTCAGCCAGAGCCCTCCCATCGTCAAGATGATCAACCTGCAGCCCGGGACCTACTTCGTCTGGGTCGACGGGGCGCTCAGCTCATCGGGTCCGTTCACCTTGGACGTGACCCTCTCCCCGCCCACCTTGCCGCCGCCGAACGACGACTGCTCCACCGCGATCGCCCTCTCCTTCGATGGCGGGGTGGCTTCCGCCTCGGGTAGCAACACCGCTGCCAACAACAGCAACCCCAGTTCCACCGACCCCTCGCCTTCCTGCTCGAGCTCGGCCAAGAGCAGCGGCAAGGACGTGATGTACGAGTACACGCTCGCCACCGTGCGGGACGTCCGCATCACGGTGACTCCGACCGGGACCCCTGCTGCTCTCGAGCCGGCGGTCTACGTGCGAAAGCCGGGCGCTTGCACCAGCACTGCCCTGGCCGACCAGCTCGCCTGTGAGGCGAAGTTCGACACCACGCCTCACGTGGTCAACTTCCAGAGCCAGCAGCCGGGCACCTACTCGATCTGGATCGACGGGACCAACGGAACCGCCGGGACCTTTGACATCCTGGTCGAGCAACTGCCTGCCACCACGCCACCGGGCGAAGACAATTGCACCGCCCCGCCGTCGCTCGCCTTCGACGGAGGAGTCGCCACCTTCCAGGTGGACACCTCCACGCTCACCGCCGACTACGTCGGCACCTGCGCGAGCAGCGGCACGACCGGAAAGGACGCCGTCTACAAGCTCACCCTCGCCTCGCCGCAGGACGTGACGGTGGTCAGCGTCGGCGGAGCCGGAGTGGACCCGGTGATCTACCTGCGCGGGGCGACTTGCACCACCGGCAGCGAGCTCGCTTGCGAGGATGCGACTGGCAGCGCAGGGTCCGAGACCTTCACCGCCACCAACCTCCCCGCGGGCGATTATTTCCTCTTCGTCGACAGCTGGAGCGGCCCCAGCTCCGGCGCACAGACGGTGATCGTCTCGCTGACGTCTGCCACGCCCAAGCCGGCCAACGACACCTGCGCCAATCCGCTCGATCTATTCACCGATGGCGGCAGCTCGGTGCAGCTGGCAGGAAACACGGCCGGGGCGACGGACGACTACAGCGCCTCGTGCCTGAGCACCGACACCTTGGACGTCGTCTATCGCTTCACCACCACCACCACCGGCAAGCTCACCGCAACGGTCACCGCGGTGGACGGCGGCCACCGGCCGGCGGTGTTCGTCAGGCCGGCCTCTGCGTGCCTGGCCGACGCGGGGCTGACCGCCGACGACGCCGGTTTCGCCACCATTCCAGGATGCGTCAACGGCATTGCCTATTCCGATCCCGCGAAGCTGGTGGTGAGCTCCCTGCCGGCTGGCACCTACCTCTTGGTCGTCGACGGCTACAGGGGTGGTTCCGGACCCTTCCAGCTCACGGTGGGCCTCGCATCGTCGGATCCCGTTCCCGCCAATGAGAGCTGCGCCAACGTGGCGGCGCTGACCTTGACCGGTGGAACCGCGAGCATCGAGAGCACCACTCGCGACGCGGGGCAAGACCATACCGGAGCCACTTGCAGCACCAGCAGCTCCGGCGCCGGGTCATCGGATCTCGTCCATAGCTTCCGCACGCCCTCGACCGGCGGCGCCGATGGAGGCGTGAACGCGCGTGTGGCGGTGTACAGCCGGAACTCGGTGGAGTACGGCCCGGCGGTGTATTTGCGTTCGTCCTGTTTGAGCGACGCGGGAACGCAGATCGACTGCTCCTCGAGCTCGGGCTTCCCCGACTACCACGCCGTCGCCCTCGGCCAGGGGTTGACCCCTGCGACCGACTACTACGTCTGGGTGGACACCTCCGGAACATCGCGCAAAGCCGGCCCGTTCCAGCTCCAGGTGGACGTTGCCGGCTCCGGGTCGGCGGCGAATGACCTGTGCAGTGGCGCGCTCCAGCTCCCGGCGAACACCAGCGTGCCCGGCAGCACGCTGGGGGCCAGCGGCGACTACAGCTCCAGCAACGCCTACACGGGCGGAGCGTGCTTCAATTCGCTCGGCGGGGCCGAAGTCGTCTATACCTTTACCACGACCACGGCTGGGCCGGTCACCGTCTCCGTCTATCCCCAGCGAGGGTTCGACGTCGGGTTGGCGGTACTGGAGAACAACTGCAACGCCGGCTCATGCGTCGACAGCCAGGATCCGGCGAACGACAGCGATCCGGAGATCCTGACCTTCGGCGCCACCGCGAACACCACCTACTACGTGTTCGTCGACTCCTTCTATGCTGGGAACGACGATCGGTCCCGCGGCGGTTTCATCATCACTCGGACGCCATAGCGAGCCGTGCCCGTAGCCGGCGGTGCCCCTCAAGCGCCGCCGGCTGACCCCGAGCTGTCTCGGGCGCGCTTTCCGTGGTATTCGAACGGATTCCCCCGCGCCCGCGGGGTGTTTCCTCTCGAAGTGTCCACCACCGCCCCCACAGACCTGCCCCCCGCCGCCGACCTGGGCTGGCTCCAGCCACTGCGCGACGAGGTTCCTCCCGTCACCTTCCGGAAGGGCCGCGCCTACGCCGAGGGGCGGAGAGTGTCCGAGCTCGTCCGCCAGGCCGACAAGCTCTCCGCCAGGGTGCTCGGCTCCTCCGGAGCCCGCTACGACGTCGAGGTGTGGCCCGAGGCCTCTCCGAACGGACAGCAAGTAGGCTCGCGCTGCAACTGCCTGGCCTGGGGCAAGTACGGCCCGCACTGCAAGCACGTGGTGGCCGCCGCGCTCGTCTGTCTCGCCCGCGCCCGGGCCCAGCAAGAGGGCGAGGGCGCCCAGGTGGTGAGCCTCCCCGCCCTGGCGAAGATCGAGAGCTGGCTGGGCCTCTCGGCGCTCCCGGACTTCGAATTCCTCTACCGGCTCACTCCCGTGCAGGGCACCGGCACCCGCCACTGGGTGGTGGACGTGCGGAGGGTCGAGGCGCAGACCAAGGGCCCGGTGCACGTCAAGCGCCTGCTCTCCACCGGGGCGCGCATCGGACCCGCCGACGAGCGCATCTTCCTCGAGCTGGCCCGCCACGAGAGCCGCTACGACGCCCGGGTCGTCCTCTCGGACGAGGACCTGGCGGAGCTCGTCGAGCCCCTGAGGCAGAGGAAGGTCATCTACCGGGGCACCCCGCTCTTCTTCTCCGACTCCCCGGCGCAGCTCCACGTGCAACTGGACGTGAAGCCCGAGGGAGCCACCGCCCGCATCGGCCTGCTCCTCCCCGACGGGATGCAGGTGCAGCTCAAGGGCGCCATCCTCCTCGCCGGGCGCCGTAGCTGGGCCATCGTCGGGCAGTCGCTCCACCCCTTGCAGCCGGAGCCGCCTCCCAGGCTGATCCGGAAGTGGCTCCTCGAGCCCTCGATGCCGTTTCCGGTCTCCCAGCTCGACCGGGTGCTCACCTTCTTCGCCGCCCACCTCCCCAGGCACAGCCTCTCGCTCCGGGCGGATGGAATCGACGTCGACGAGTCCACCCCGCCCCGCTTCGTCCTCACTCTCGAGGGCGGCGCCGAGCACGTCCGAGCCAAGCTCGCCGCCAGGTACGGCCACACCACCGTGCCCGTCTCCCCGGCCGCCTCGCACTTGGGCTACGCCGCCGGAGTGAGGGAGGGCGGGCGCAAGCTCTACCGCCGCGACGAGCCGGCCGAGCGCGCCGCCGCCAAGCTGCTCCTCGACCGCGGCTTCCGGTTCGATTCGGCCTCCGCCTCCTTCGAGGCCCAGGGCGACGCGGCGATCGAGCTTTGGGCGGCTGGACTCAAGGAGCTGCCGGCCGACTGGGAGCTGTTCGGCGCGGAGCGGAAGGTGAAGCTCCGCGCGCGGGTGAGGCCGAGGGTGCGGGTGTCGATGAGCGGGGTCCACTGGTTCGAGCTGGACGCAGAGTTCGCGGTCGAGGACCAATCGGTGGACCTGGGCGCGGTGAGGATCTGGCTCGACTCCAACCGCCGCTACATCCGGCTCAAGGACGGCAGCTTCGCCGAGGCCGATCGCGAGGAGCTGTCGAAGGCCGCGCTCCTCCTCGAGGAGGCGGGCGCCCTGCCGGGAAAGAGCCGCACCCGGCTGCCCCTCTACCAGGCCCCCGCGCTGGAGTTGCTCTCTTCGCTCGGCGGAGTCGAGGTGCAGGCCAAGGCTCGCGGCGCCATCGCCGAGCTGAGGAACCTGGACGGCATCCCGAAGGTGAAGCCGCCGCCCGCGCTCCAAGGCACGCTCAGGCATTACCAGGAAGGCGGGCTCTCCTGGCTGTGGTTCCTGCACCGCCACGGGCTGTCGGGAATCCTGGCGGACGACATGGGCCTGGGGAAGACGGTGCAGGCCCTGGCTCTGCTCCAGAGGGTGAAGGACGAGGAGGGGCGCCGGCCGTCGTTGGTGGTGGCGCCCACCAGCGTGCTCGCCAACTGGGAGCGCGAGGCCCAGCGCTTCACCCCGGAGCTGGCCACGGTGGTCTGGCACGGCCAGGACCGCAAGGAGCGCGCCGACCGGCTCGCCTCCACCGACCTGGTGCTCACCTCCTACGCGCTCGTCCGCCGCGACGTGCAGGAGCTCTCCAAGGTGGGATTCCGCTACGTCATCCTGGACGAGGCGCAGAACATCAAGAACGCCGACTCCGCCACCGCGCTGGCGTGCAAGTCGCTCCCCTCGGAGCTGCGGCTGGCGCTCACCGGCACCCCGCTGGAGAACCGGCTCTCGGAGCTGTGGAGCATCTTCGACTTCTTGATGCCGCTCTTCTTGGGCAGCGCGGAGGACTTCTCCGAGCGCTACGAGCAGCCGGTCCAGGTGGTGGGAGATCTCTCCGCCCGCGACCGGCTCAAGCGGCGGATCCGCCCCTTCGTGATGCGGAGGCTCAAGTCCGAGGTGGCCAAAGAGCTGCCGCCCAAGACCGAGACGGTCGCCTGGTGCGAGCTGGAGCCCGGCCAGGCCGCCCTCTACCGGGAGGTGCTGGAGGAGAGCCGGCGCAAGGTGTACGCCTCGATGGAGAAGGTGGGCTTCGGCCGATCGCGGATGTCCATCCTCGCGGCGCTGCTCAGGATGAGGCAGGTCTGCTGCGACCCCAGGCTCCTCAAGCTGCCGCCCGGGACGCTGCTTCCTCCCTCCGCCAAGCTGGAGCGCTTCGTCGGGCTGGTGCGCGACCTGGTGGACGAGGGCCACCGGGCGCTGGTGTTCAGCCAGTTCACCGAGATGCTGGCCCTGCTCAAGGAGCAGGCCGACCTCTTGGGACTTCGCTACCTCTATCTCGACGGCCGCACCCGCGACCGGATGAGCAAGGTGGACGAGTTCAATGCCCAGGAGGGCCCGCCGATCTTCTTCATCAGCCTCAAAGCGGGCGGCACCGGCCTCAACCTCACCGCGGCGGATTACGTCATCCACTACGATCCGTGGTGGAACCCGGCGGTGGAGGACCAGGCCACCGACCGCACTCACCGCATCGGCCAGACCAAGGCGGTGATCGCCTACAAGCTCGTCACCAAGGGGACGATCGAGGAGAAGATCCTCGAATTGCAGAGAAGGAAGCGCGAGCTGGCCGAGGGCGTGCTGTCGGCGGGCTCCGACATGGGGAAGCTCATCTCCGAGCAGGACGTGGAGGAGCTGTTCCAGCTCGAGTGAGGCAGGCGGTGGCCCACTCGAGGTCAAGGTCAGGCCAGGCGAAACCCCAGCCGCCGCCACACGGTGCGAACCGCGCCGTCCGACGAGTAGAGAAGCGCTCCGGAATCCGCCGCGGTGAGGATGATCTGGGCGTCCGCCCAGCCCACCCCGAAAGCGCGGAAGGTCCGCCGGTACCTCTCGATGTACGCGCGTGTCTGGGCCGCCGAGGGGCTTGGCAGCCGCGGCAACAGCGCCAGGTCGCGCACCAGCGCTGGCGGCAATCCGGAGCCGAGCATCAACTCGCCGAGCACCACGTCCGCGGTCACCACCCGGTTCTGCTCGAGCATCGCCGCCAGTCTGGTGTCCTTGGCGCGAGCGTGGCTGACCCAGGCGTTCGTGTCGACCAGGATCATTGCGGCCGCCGCTTTGGGCGCTCGCGCGAGGCGCCTTCCCCCCGAGTGCCGCCAGCCGAAGGGCCGCCTCGCGCGCGATCAGTGCCCGCAGGCCCTCTTCGATGACGGCGGTGCGCGTCTTGCCGGGGTGTGCGCGGGCGGCGGCCTCCACGAGCTCGGCATCGAGGTTCAGAGTCGCACGAATCGCATGCATGGCAGCATGCGAATGATCTGAATCTGCCCGTTCAACGGCCCCCGGCCCGGCGAGAGGGCCGGGGTTTCGATTGAGCGGTTGACCGTGGGCGCACAGGCCGCGGTTGCACACCTGGCCAGGTGAATGTGTACAACCCCTGAGGCTCGGCTGGCCCGATTCGGAGCTTCAAGGGTGGATCGCGTAGAATGCGCCCCTCCGCGGATGTGGGCCTCGGCCCTACAAAGGGGAATCGCGCGCGGAGCGAGGTGGGTATGTCGCCAGTGCGGTCGGCCGGGATCGCGGCCCTCGTCTCGTTGCTCTCCGCCTGCGGGGGCACCATCCGCTCCACCGCGGCGCGCGATTCGGGCCCGGCGGGAGGCGAGGGCTGCTCGCGCGACTCCGATTGCCCGCTGGGCCAGGCCTGCGTGGACGGAGTGTGCGGTGCTCCGAAGATGGAGAGCGCCGCCGACGCGGGCTTCTTCTGCACCCGAGATGGCGACTGCCCCGCGGGCAACGTCTGCCTCAAGAGCCAAGGCGAGTGCCTCGAGGTGAAGTCCGAGGACGCGGGGGCGCAGCCGGCCGACGCGGGGGCGGCGGAGGAGTGCGCCGAGGGCCAGGCGGTCTCCTGCGGCCAGAGCAAGCTCGGAGAGTGCCGCCTCGGCACCTCGAGCTGCGTCCTCGATTCCGGCGCCTGGCGCTACGGGGCCTGCGTGGGCGCAGTGGGGCCCGTGCCGGAGAGCTGCGACGGCAAGGACAACGACTGTGACGGCCTCGCGGACGAGGGCCTGCCGGACTTGACATGCGGCATCGGCTCCTGCCAGCGCACCCAGCCGGGCTGTGCGAACGGAGCGGTGGCGAGCTGCGCGATGGGCAGCCCCTCTGCGGAGACCTGCGACGGGCTGGACAACGACTGCAACGGGACCGCGGACGATGGCATCCTCCCGCTCACCTGCGGCACCGGCGCCTGCGCCAGGAGCGCGGTGGCTTGCTCGAACGGACAGCCGCAGGCCTGCGTCATGGGCCAGCCCCAACCGGAGTCCTGCAACTCCATCGACGACGACTGCGATGGGCAGGTGGACGAGGACCTGGGCAGCGCGAGCTGCGGCGCCGGGGCCTGCGCCCGCACCGTGTCCGTCTGCCTGGGCGGCGCTTCGCAGTCCTGCGTCCCCGGGCAGCCTTCGGCGGAGGGGTGCAATGGCCTCGACGACGACTGCGACGGGCAGACCGACGAGGGGCTGGGAACGCTGTCCTGTGGCGTGGGGACCTGCGCCAGGACGGTAGCGGCCTGCTCGGCGGGCGTCCTCCAGAGCTGCGCGCCCGGACAGCCGGCCGCGGAGAGCTGCAACGGCCTCGACGACGACTGCGACGGCCAGGCCGACGAGGGGTTGGGCACCACGAGCTGCGGAGTGGGCGCCTGCGCCCGCACCGTCGCCAACTGCTCCTTTGGCAAGGTGCAGACCTGCGTGCCGGGCTCGCCGGCCACCGAGGTGTGCAACGGGGCCGACGACGACTGCGACGGCCAGGTGGACGAAGGGCTGGGGCAGCTCAGCTGCGGGCAGGGGATTTGCCAGCGCACCGTGAGCGCCTGCGTCTTTGGAGTGCCGCAGACCTGCGTGCCGGGCGCCTCGAGCGCGGAGAGCTGCAACGGGCTGGACGACGACTGCGACGGGCAGACCGACGAGGGCTGCAACTGTCTCGATGGCCAGGTGCGCAGCTGCTACACCGGGCCCAACGGCACCGTGGGCGTGGGCGTCTGCAAGGCGGGGAGCCAGAGCTGCACCACAGGCAACTGGTCGGCATGCTCCGGGCAGGTGGTGCCGGCGGCCGAGTCCTGCAACGGCAAGGACGACGACTGCGACGGGCAGACCGACGAGGCCTTGGGCTCGACCAGCTGCGGAGTGGGCGCCTGCCGGCGCACGGTGGCCAATTGCGTCGGCGGAGTCGCCCAGACTTGCACCGCCGGCTCGCCCGCCACCGAGGTGTGCGACGGAGCGGACAACGATTGCGACGGGCAGACCGACGAGGGGCTGGGCACCCTGAGCTGCGGCACCGGCGCCTGCGCGCGGACCGTCCAGGCCTGCGTGGGTGGAGTCGCGCAGAGCTGCACTGCCGGCTCGCCCTCCGCCGAGGTTTGCGACGGGGCGGACAACGACTGCGACGCTCAGACCGACGAAGGGCTGGGCACCCTGAGCTGTGGCACCGGCGCCTGCGCCAAGACGGTCCAGGCTTGCGTGGGTGGAGTCGCGCAGAGCTGCACCGCGGGCGCGCCCTCCACCGAGGTGTGTGATGGGGCGGACAACGACTGCGACGCTCAGACCGACGAGGGGCTGGGCACCCTGAGCTGCGGCACCGGCGCCTGCGCCAAGACGGTCCAGGCTTGCGTGGGAGGGGTGAGCCAGAGCTGCACGCCGGGAACGGCCTCCGCGGAGAGCTGCAACGGCACCGACGACGACTGCGACGGGACGGTGGACGACGGAGTCTGCGGACCTGCCGCCACCTGCCCCGCCGACCAGACGGTGAATCCCAACACCACCGTCTCCTTGAACAGCTCGGCCTCCTCTCCGGTGGGGAGGGCGATCAGCTGCTCCTGGTCGGTGGTGAGCCGGCCGGCGACCTCCAACGGAAACTTCACCGCGCCGAACAGTTGCACCAGCGCCAAGTACTTCGCCGACGTGGTGGGGGTCCACACCTTGCGCTTCACCGTCACCGACTCGATGGGGCTGTCCTCCTCTTGCGAGGTGGACATCACCGTCAACGCCTTGGGCGACCTCTGGGTGGAGCTGACCTGGGATCAGAACAACGACATGGACCTCCACCTGCAGCACCCCAGCGCCGGCAACAGCCACAACTCCAACGGCTGGGCCTCGGCGGCCAAGCCCTACGACTGCTACTGGAGCAACAAGACCCCGAGCTGGGACGCGCCGGGCACCGCGGACGACCCTTCCTTGGACCGCGACGACATCACCGGCAAGGGCCCGGAGAACATCCGGATCAACGTCCCCTCCACCTCGCACGACTACACCATCGGGGTGCACATGTACTCGTACGCGGCCTCGCCGAAGACGGTGAGCTCCACGGTGAAGGTGTACTGCGGGAACACCTTGATGACCACCCGCAGCCGGGGCTTCAAGAAGGACAAGGAGATGTGGGTGGTCGGCACCGTGAAGTTCGGCGCCTCCGGCACCTGCACCTTCACCTTCGACGGCTACACCTTCAACTTGCCCTAGCCTGCACGTTTGAGCAGTGTCGGCCCTACCTGCTAGGGTGTTCAGTGTCCAGGCGGGAGGGCGATGTGCTGCACGCTCTGAGAATCCAAAGCTTCGCGGTGATCGAGGAGGCCGAGGTCTCCTTCGGCGAGGGGCTGACCGTGCTCACCGGCGAGACCGGCGCCGGAAAGTCGATTCTGGTCGACGCTCTCTCACTGCTCCTCGGCGGGAGGGCGGACCCCGAGGCCGTCCGGGCCGGGTGCGAGGAGGCGGTGGTGGAGGGCCTCTTCGGTCGCACCCAGGAGCTGGCCCGCCGACTCTCGGAGCTGGGCCTCCCCGACCTTGGCGACGAGCTGGCCATCCGAAGGGTGGTCGGCCGCGGGGGCCGCGGGAAGGCGTACGTCAATGGCTCGCTGGTGACCGTCGGGGTGCTCTGCCGCCTGATGAAGGGGCTGGTGGACATCGCCGGGCAAAACGAGCACGTGGGGCTGTATGACTCCTCGCTGCACCGCGAGCTGTTGGACAAGGTGGGCTCGCTCGGACCGCTCCTCGATGCCTACCGAGCCCGGCATGCCGCCCTGCTGGAGGTCCAGCGCCGGGTAGATGCCCTGTGCGGTGGCGATGGGCCGCTCGCCCAGCGCCTCGACTTCCTCCGCTTCCAGCTCGCGGAGCTGGAGGAGATCGACCCCCGCTCGGGCGAGGACGTCGCACTCGAGGAGGAGCGGCGGCGGCTCTCCTCGCTGCAGAGGCTCGAGCGCGCCACCTCCGAGGCCGAGACCCTCCTCCGAAATCAGGAGGGCTCGTGCCTGGAGAAGCTCGACCGGGCCCTCGGGGTACTCCAGGAAGCTGCCAGGCTCGACGCCAGCCTCGGTGAGCCCCTCCGCGCGGTCCAGGGCGCACGCTCCGAGCTGGAGGAAGTCTCCCGCAAACTCTCTCGCTACCAAGGGTCGCTCGAGCCTCAGCCGCTCCGGCTCGCCGAGGTCGAGGACCGGCTGGATTCGATCAAGCGGCTCTGCCGAAAGCACACCTGCTCGCTCGCGGAGCTGGTCCAGCGACGCGGAACGCTCTGCGCCGAGGTCGACCAGCTCGTCCATCGGGGAGAGCACCTCCAGGCGCTCGAGGAAGAACGGGCCAGGGCCAGGCAGGGCGCCGCCGATGGAGCCGCGAGGCTTTCGGAGTCGCGTCGCGAGGCAGCCGGGGCCCTTTCCAGGGACGTGAGAGAGGCCTTGAGCCACCTCTCGCTCCCCTCTTGCGAATTCTCGGTGAGGGTGGCGCCGCGGGAGCCTGCCGAGCAGCATCTAGGGCCGGATGGGGCCGACGACATCGAATTCTTCTTCTCCGCCAATCCGGGTGAGCCGGCGCGGCCGCTCGCCAAGGTCGCCTCCGGGGGAGAGGCCTCGCGCCTTTTGTTGGCCCTCAAGCGCGCCCTGGCCGAGTCCGACGGCTGCCGGTGTTATGTGCTCGACGAAGCTGACTCCGGAGTGGGAGGGGCAGCGGCCGACGTGGTGGGGCGGATGATCAAAGAGGTGAGCGGGCATCGGCAGGTGCTGTGCATCACCCATCTGCCGCAGGTGGCCGCCCACGCTGACCACCACCTCCTGATCGAAAAGGAGCACCGCAAGGGTCGCACTCTCTCCAAGGTGTCGGCCCTCGCAGGGGAAGAGCGGATGCGAGAGCTGGCCCGGATGCTCTCGGGCGTGGAGGTCAGCCGTGAAGCGCTCTCGGCGGCCCAGGCCCTAGTGAGATCGGCGAGGAGGCTGCCGTCCTCGGAGCGCATGGCCCGAAGGGCCCGCTCGCCCGCGGAGAAAGGGGGGCGTGCCCGGAGGACTGGCTGAAGATCGACCTGCGACGATGCCTTGCCCCGAGCGAAAGCGTCGCCTAGCATTCCCGCCCGTGTCGAAACCCGCTGGGCAGACCGAGGTCGCCCGTCTCAAGGTCGCGTCGGCTGGCCTCACCGACGTAGGGCGCAAGCGCAACCACAACGAGGACAGCTACCTCATCGACGACGAGTTGCAGCTGTACGTGGTGGCCGACGGAATGGGCGGGCATGCCGGCGGGGGCACGGCCTCTCGCATCGCGGTGGAGACGATCGACGCCGAGCTGCGCAAGTCGCGGGAGGGCAACGAGAATCCCTTCGCCTCCGACGCACGCCTGGAAGACTCCCCGCTGCCGGAGGTGATCCGCGCCGCGGTGGAGAAGGCCTGCGTGGCGATCTTCAACGCCGCCCAGGACGACCCACGCCTCCAGGGAATGGGCACTACCGTCATCTCCTTGCTCATCAAGGACGACCACGCCTTCTTCGCGCACGTGGGAGACAGCCGCGCCTATCTCATCCGCGGAGACCTGATCCAGCAGATCAGCGAGGACCACTCGCTGGTGAACGAGCAGATCAAGGCCGGGATGATCACCGCCGAGGAGGCGAAGCACTCCCGCTACAAGAACATCATCACCCGCTCGGTCGGCTTCGAGGAGGAGGTCCAGGTCGACGTGATGGGGCTGATCTCCGAGCCCGGCGACGCCTTCGTGCTCTGCTCCGACGGACTGGCCAACATGATGGAGGACCGCGAGCTTCTGGAGCTGATTCGGAACACCGATCTGGGGCAGGCTCCCAAGAAGCTGGTGGAGCTGGCCAATGAGCGCGGTGGCGACGACAACATCACGGTGATCGTGGTCAAGGCGCACACCTGAACGCCGTAAACCCTCGAAGTGTCTACACCTTGACAGGCTCGTTTGACGGGTGCTAGCTGCGGTCGTTTGAGATCGAAGGGTTGCCCGCGGGGTATGGTGCGGGTTTGGGGAGGGCCGGACGAGGGGACGCTTTTTCAGCGCCGAAGTATTACCCTCGCTGCTCAGCACGTTGGGGGCAAAGGGGAAGAGCGTTGGCTGACACGTCCTTCACGCTGATCATTGTCCCCGACCACACCGCCCAGGTCCGGCGGTTCCGCGTCCCCAAGCGGTACGTGTGGCAGCTGTGCATCTCGCTTTTGGTGCTGGCGGGCCTGGCGGTCGCGGGGACTGCCCACTATTTCTCGGTGGCCCGGGACGCTTCGGAGAATCGCATCCTGAGGGAGGAGAACCTGGCCCTCAAGAGCCAGCTCAAGTCCATTCGCGAGCGGATCGACCACATCGGCGCCACCTTGGACCGGGTGGAGCGCTTCGACCAGAAGCTCCGGGCCATCACCCTGCTCTCCGACCCGCAGCGCAACCTGGCCATGGGTCCCACCGAGCCCTCGGTGGTGCTGCCCAGCTCCGGCGACAACCAATTCACCCGGCTCACCAGCTCGGAGAACCCCAAGGCCCTCTCCTCCCGGCTGGACAAGCTGTCGGCCGAGGCCACCCGCCAGGAGCAGAGCCTCCAGGAGCTGCAGGCCTACTTCCAGGAGCAGAAGTCCCTGCTCGCCTCCACTCCCTCCACCTGGCCCACCCGCGGCTGGGTGACCTCCGACTTCGGGCAGAGGCTCGACCCCTACACCGCCGACCGGGTGATGCATGCCGGCCTGGACATCGCCGGGGCCCACGGGAAGGACATCATGGCTCCCTCCGACGGGACGGTGGTGTTCTCCGGCCTGGAGGGGGGCTATGGAAACGTGATGGTGATCGACCACGGCTACGGCATCAAGACGCGGTATGGGCACCTGGCGACCATCCGGGTGAAGGCGGGAGACAAGGTGAAGCGCGGACAGGTGATCGCCACCATGGGGAACACCGGGCGCTCCACCGGGCCGCATCTGCACTATGAAGTGCGGGTGAACGGACTTCCGCAGAATCCCCGGAAGTTCATCCTCGACGAGTGAACGTTCCTGGACGGGTGGAGAGCCGCCGGCCCCAAGGAGGGCCGGAGGACCGGCCCTATGATCGAATGGACCATTAGGAAGCTCATCGGCACCAAGAACGAGCGCGAGCTGAAGAAGGCCTGGCCGAAGGTCGCTCGCATCAACGAGCTGGAGCCCAAGATGCGGGCCCTCTCGGACGCCGAGCTGCCTGCCCTGACCGCCAGGCTGCGGCAGGAGACGGCGAACGGCCGCCCGGTGGAGGACACCCTGTTCGAAGCCTTCGCGGTGGTGCGGGAGGGGGCCAGGCGCACCTTGGGCCAGCGGCACTTCGACGTGCAGCTCATCGGAGGGATGTTCCTCCACCAGGGCTGCATCGCGGAGATGAAGACCGGCGAGGGCAAGACGCTCACCGCGACCTTGCCCTGCTACCTGAACGCGCTCACCGGCCGCGGCGTGCACGTGGTGACGGTGAACGACTACTTGGCCAAGCGCGACGCGGAGTGGATGGGGCGGATCTACCGCTTCCTCGGGATGAACGTGGGCTGCATCGTGCACGAGCTGACCGACCGCGAGCGCCAGGAGGCCTACCGCGCGGACATCACCTACGGGCAGAACAACGAGTTCGGCTTCGACTACCTCCGGGACAACATGAAGTTCCGGCTGCAGGACTACGTGCAGCGCGAGCTGAACTTCGCCATCGTCGACGAGGTGGACTCGATCCTCATCGACGAGGCCCGCACCCCGCTGATCATCTCCGGCCCCACCGAGGACACCACCGACAAGTACTACCGGGTGGACCAGGTCATCCCAGGGATGGTCCCCGACCAGGACTACAGCCTGGACGAGAAGAACCGCTCGGTGAGCCTCACCGACGAGGGGGTGGAGAAGCTGCAGAAGCGCCTCTCCATCGCCAACCTCTACGCGCCAGAGGAGATCGAGACCCTCCACCACGTGGAGCAGGCCCTGCGCGCCCACACCCTCTACAAGCGCGACCGGGACTACGTGGTGAAAGAGGGCGAGGTGATCATCGTCGACGAGTTCACCGGCCGGCTGATGCCCGGGCGCCGCTGGTCGGACGGCCTCCACCAGGCCATCGAGGCCAAGGAAGGGGTGAAGATCGAGAACGAGAACCAGACCCTGGCCACCATCTCGTTCCAGAACTACTTCCGCATGTACTCCAAGCTGGCGGGGATGACCGGCACCGCCGACACCGAGGCGGAGGAGTTCGCCAAGATCTACACCCTGGACGTGCGGGTGGTGCCTACAAACCGATCGATGGTCCGGAAGGACCACGAGGACCTGGTCTACAAGACCGAGCGCGAGAAGTTCCAGGCCGCCTGCAAGGAGATCGAGGAGCTGCACAAGAAGGGGCAGCCGGTCTTGGTGGGCACGGTCTCCATCGCCAAGAGCGAGGTGGTGTCCAACTTCCTCAAGAAGCACGGGGTGCCGCACAACGTGCTCAACGCCAAGCACCACCAGCGCGAGGCGGACTTCATCGCCCAGGCGGGGCGGAAGGGCTCGGTGACCATCTCCACCAACATGGCCGGGCGAGGGACGGACATCCTGTTGGGCGGAAACCCGGAGGTGTTGGCCAAGCAGGCGGTGGGCCCCGAGCCAGAGCCGCCGGTGCCGCTGAACGGCGAGCAGCCGGACCTGACCGAGTTCCAGAAGCAGCTCGCCGAGTTCCACCAGCGCTTCCAGGCAGAGCTGGAGCGATTCCGGGGCATCACCCAGAAGGAGCACGACGAGGTGGTGGCGGGGGGAGGCCTGTTCATCCTCGGCACCGAGCGGCACGAGTCCCGGCGGATCGACAACCAGCTCCGCGGGCGCGCCGGCCGCCAGGGCGACCCGGGGATGAGCAGCTTCTACCTTTCGCTCGAGGACGACCTGATGCGGATCTTCGGCTCCGAGCGCATCCAGGGGCTGATGGAGCGGCTGGGGATGGAGGAGGGCGAGGTGATCGAGCACAAGTGGCTGTCGAAGGCCATCGAGAGCGCCCAGAAGCGCGTCGAGGGGCACAACTTCGACATCCGCAAGAACCTGCTCGAGTACGACGACGTGATGAACCAGCAGCGGAAGACCATCTACAAGCTCCGCCGGAAAGTGCTGGCCGCCGGCGCGGGCATCCCGCTGGTGGAGTTCGAGGAGGTCAAGAAGACCAAGCAGAAGATCCGCTCCGAGCGGATGGTGGCCTGGCCGGACTTCAAGGAGATGGTGCTGGACGCGATCGAGGACGCGATCGTCGGGCTGACCGACACCTTCACCCCGAGCAAGAACCCGAACACCTGGGACCTGGAGGGCCTCAAGCGCGCGGTGAAGGACGTCTTCAACGTGGAGATGAGCTTCGGCGCCTCGGGGACCCCGGAGGAGCTCCAGGAGCACATCTTCAAGGTGGCGGAGAAGATCTACTCCGCCCGCGAGAGCGAGTACGCAGAGGACTGGCACCGCTTCTGCCAGATCCAGTACCTCTCCACCATCGACACCCTCTGGAAGGACCACCTGTTGGCGATGGACCATCTGCGCCAGGGCATCGGGCTGCGAGGCTACGGCCAGCGGGACCCCAAGCAGGAGTACAAGAAGGAGGGGTACCAGGGCTTCATCCAGATGCTCGCGAGCATCAAGGGCCAGTTCGTCACCCGGCTGATGCGGGCGCAGCCGCGCAACGCTCAGGAGGACGCCGAGCGCACCTACCGCCAGATGGAGCAGCGGCGGCGGGCGGCAGTGGAGGGGAGGGCGAACGCGGAGGGCAAGCTGGAGCAGCCCGCGCGCCAGGCGGCGGTGCGCTCCGGGCCGAAGGTGGGGAGGAACGACCCCTGCCCCTGCGGCAGCGGGAAGAAGTACAAGAAGTGCCACGGCTCGGCCGAGGCCGCGTAGGTTGGTATCCTCTGCCCTGCCCCTCTGCCGCGCGCGGGAGAGGGATTTCCCTCTCCCTCTGAGAGAGGGCTAGGGTGAGGGTCGTCGTGCTCGCCCCGAGGTCCGAGCTAGGGCTGTTGGCGTTGGCGCTCCTCTGGGCGGCCGGCTGCCCCGGCCCGCCTCCGAACCGGCCGGACGGCGGCTCCCGCGACTCGGGCGCCGGCGGTGGCGGCGGTGGAGGAGGCACCCGGATCTGCCTGGACAACGACGGCGACGGAGCTCCCGGCACCGGCGACTGCGCGGACTTCCCCCAGCCCGACTGCGACGACGCGGATCCCTCGGTGAGCCCCAAGGCCCAGGAGAGCTGCGACGGGAAGGACAACAACTGCAACCTCTCCGCGGACGAGGGCCTGCCCCTCAACGACTTCTTCCTCGACGGAGACGGTGACGGCTACGGCGCCGGCCTGCCGGAGACGACCTGCCAGGCCTCCATCCCCGGGAAGATTTCCAAGTCGGGCGACTGCGACGATCAGGACAAGAACGTCTTCCCCGGCGCGTCCGAGGCCTGCAACCAGAGGGACGACAACTGCAACGGGCAGGTGGACGAGAACGTCCAGACCCGGAGCTTCTACACCGACGGAGACGGCGACGGCTTCGGCGCTGGCGCCCCGACCCAGAGCTGCCAGTCCTCGCTGCCCGGGAAGGTGACGCAAGGGGGAGACTGCGACGACGGCAACGCCTCCATCCACCCGAACGGAAACGAGATCTGCAACGGCAAGGACGACGACTGCGACGGCTCGACCGACGAGACCTTCCCCGGCCAGGGCAACGCCTGCGCCACCGGCGAGCTCGGCGTCTGCGCGCCCGGGACCAACCAGTGCCAGGGAGGCGTCACCAAGTGCGTGCGCAACGTGAACCCCTCGGCGGAGCTGTGCGACGGGCTGGACAACGACTGCGACAACCTCGCCGACGAGACGTTCAGCAACCTCGGCCAGGCCTGCAACTCCGGGGTCGGGGTGTGCCAGCGGAGCGGTGGCTTCGTCTGCAAGGCGGACAAGACCGGCACCGAGTGCAACGCCACGCCCGGACAGCCCACCGCCGCCGCCTGCGACACCCTGGACAACGACTGTGACGGGAGGACCGACGAGCTGGAGACGGTGCGCCACGCGGACGTGGCGACCGCGTTCGACCCGACCGCGATCGAGGTGGCGCCGTTCTTCTACACCTCGACCTCCTGCAACGGCGGCCAGGGCGCCTCGGGCACCGACGCCTTCCAGCGCTACGTGGCGGCCTACCTTTTGGGCAACGAGCTGTACGTGCAGGAAATCCGCGGCGACGGCACGGTGGTGAGCCAGACCCCCTTCGCGGCCCCCTCGCCGTTCAGCTCGTATACCCGGGTGGCGATCGCCCAGGCGGGCTCGGGGCTGGCGATCGCGGTGCGCTGGTCCAGCTCGTACATCGACCTCTACTACGTCGGGCCGGGGCCCTCCGCGCGCACGCTGGGCGGTGGCGACTACTTCGGCTACTACTCGGTCACCTCGCCCGCCACCATCGGGGAGATGGAGATGGTCCGAGGCAACGGGGGGCGGGTGATCCTCCTCTGGCGGGAGAACAACGGCTCCGGGGGAACGAAGATCCGTTTCGGCCGGATCAGCTTCTCCGGCTCGGGGAGCGCGTTCACCGTCAACACCGTCACCGCCCCGACCGACCTCATCACTGCCGCCGGAAACAACGGCGCCTTCGGGGCGGCCTCCAGCCACGAGGAGTACGGCGACACCCTCGGCTGTCCATTGGGCCTCGCGCGCTTCGCGGTGGCCTACCGGCAGAGCGAAACCCTCAGGCTCGCCACCTTCAACGAGGACGGCACCCCGGTGGGCGGTGGGAACACCATCTATACCGGCGCTGCCTCCTATTCCCCGCGCAACCCGGATGTGGCCTGGACGTACGTGAGCGGAGACCGCTGGGCGGTCGCCTTCAGCGTGGGGTGGAGCTCCACCAACGACGAGGGCCTCTACTTCTGGCAGAGCGCCGGCTCCTACACGGTCTTCGGTGGCTACCACAACGGGAACGGCGCGAGCTCGGTTGCCCAGCCGCGCCTCGCCGCCCGGCCCACCGAATTCCTCCTCGGCGCGCTGATCTACGGAACCACCACCCTCTCCGCGGAGCCGCAGATCCGCATGGGCAAGGTCAGCCTGAGCGGCGCCACCGTGGTGCCGCTCAGCCAGGCCACCGTCTACTCGGGCTGCACCGGCGCCAACTGCGTCAACGGCACCAAGAAGCTGGCCCGGCCGCTCTCCTCGTCGTCCGGCTCGCTGAAGACCGACGGCGCGGTCCTCTACGGAAGCTCCCAGGGGAAGGTCTCCAGCAGCGTCATCGGATGCAATTGACGGAGTAGAACCGCCGGGTTCGGGACCGGGACCGGGTGCGGCCTCGGGCGCGGGCCCGGGGACGGGCAACGGTTTCGGGGACGGACACGGCGCGATTTGCCTGCGCCGCCGCGAATCAACTACCTTTCGCACGCCGTGGCCTCCGGCCGGAGGCCCCAAGCAGGTGAAGTGGATGCAGTGCAGGTTTTCATCGTGCGCCCTGGCCGCGCTGGCGCTGGCGGTCGCGGCGTGCGGGGGCGGAAAGACGCCACCCGAAGTGCCCGACTCCGGCACCATCTCGCCGGGACCAGTCTGCCTGGACAACGACGGCGATGGGGTTCCCGGCACCGGCGACTGCTCCGGCGCCCATTTCCTCGACTGCAACGACTCCAACCCCTCAACTCGCCCCGGGGCGAGTGAGGTCTGCAACGGCACCGACGACGACTGCGATGACTTGGTGGACGAGGAGCTGCCCATCCGCACCTACTACGCCGACGGCGACGGCGACGGAGTGGGCGGCCCCCAAAAGACCGGCGAAGGCTGCGCGGCTCCGCCGGCCGGCTCGGTGACCGCCTCGGGGGACTGCAATGACGCGGACCCGAACGTGAAGCCCGGCGCCGCCGAGGTGTGCAACGGCATCGACGACGATTGCAGCGGCTCCTCCGACGACGGCCTCACCTTCAAGGACTACTACCCGGACGCCGACGGCGACGGCTTCGGCGACGCGGCTGGAACTGCCCTTAGGAGCTGCCAGGCCTCGGTGCTGGGGAAGGTGCCCGACAACACCGACTGCAACGACCAGAACGCCACCATCAAACCCACCGCCACCGAGCAGTGCAACAAGGTGGACGACAACTGCGACGGCCAGGTCGACAACGGCATCGTCTTCAACGACTACTACCCCGACGCCGACGGCGATGGTTTCGGCGCGGCGGGGAGCGCCAAGGAGTCGAGCTGCTCCGCCGTCCCCGGCAAGGTGCAGAACGACACCGACTGCAACGACCTCGACTCCACCGTGAAGCCAGGGGCGCCGGAGGCCTGCAACGGCCGCGACGACGACTGCGACTCCCTGGTCGATGACGGCCTCGCCTTCTCGAACTACTACACCGACGCGGATGGCGACGGCTTCGGGGCGGCCTCCGCCCAGGGGGTCAGCTCCTGCCAGCCCATCGCCGGGAAGGTCACCAACAACGGCGACTGCAACGACACCAACCCGGCGGTGAAGCCCAGCGCTACCGAGAGCTGCAACGGAGTCGACGACAACTGCAACGGCCAGGCGGACGACGGGCTCACCTTCGCGAGCTACTACCAAGACGGCGACGGAGACGGCTTCGGGGCGGCCTCCGGCCAGCCGGTCAGCTCCTGCCAGGCGATCGCCGGGAGGGTCACCAACAACCAGGACTGCGACGACGCCAATCCGTCGGTGAAGCCCACCGCCAGCGAGGTGTGCAACTTCCGCGACGACAACTGCAACGGCCAGGTGGACGACGGGCTCGCCTTCGCCAGCTACTACCCGGACGCCGACGGCGACGGCTACGGCTCCTCCAGCGCCCAGGCGCAGTCCTCCTGCTCTCCTTTGAGCGGGAAGGTCACCAACAACCAGGACTGCGACGACGCGCTCGCTTCGGTCAACCCGGCGGGCACCGAGGCCTGCAACGGCCGCGACGACGACTGCGACTCCCAGACGGACGAGGGGCTTTCCTTCCAGAGCTACTGGCCCGACGCCGACGGCGACGGCTACGGCTCTTCGAGCGCCGCGGCCCAGTCCTCTTGCGCGCCGGTGGCCGGGAAGGTGACCAACAACACCGACTGCAACGACTCGAGCAACCTCGTCCACCCCACCGCGCCGGAGACTTGCAACGGAGTGGACGACAACTGCGACGGGCAGATCGACAATGGCACCGTCACCCAGAGCTACTACCCCGACCTGGACAGCGACGGCTATGGGGCGGTCGGTTCCACGGCGCAGGTCTCCTGCTCGCCGGTGGCCGGGAAGGTGACCAACAACACCGACTGCAACGACTCCAACGGCTCCATTCACCCCGGCGCGGCCGAGGCCTGCAACGGCTCGGACGATGACTGCGACGGACAGACCGACGAAGGGCTCACCTTCCTCTCCTACTACCCGGACCTGGACTCCGACGGCTACGGCGCCTCGGGCTCCACCGCGCAGTCCTCCTGCGCGCCGGTGGCGGGGAAGGTGACCAACAACACCGACTGCAACGACTCCAACGCCGGCATCAAGCCGGGCGCCACCGAGGTCTGCGACGGGCTGGACCAGGACTGCGACACGCAGATCGACGAGGGCCTGCCGACCCAGAGCTACTACACCGACGCCGACGGCGACGGGTACGGCGCCACCGGCGCCACGCCCCAGGCCTCCTGCGGCCCGGTCTCGGGCAAGGTGACCAACAACACCGACTGCAACGACGCCAACGCCTCGGTGAGGCCGGGCGCGGCCGAAAGCTGCAACGGCACCGACGACGACTGCGACACCCAGGTCGATGAGGGCAACCCCGGAGGCGGCGCCTCCTGCAACACCGGCCAGGCGGGGGTCTGCTCGGCCGGGACCGTCACCTGCCAGTCCGGCGTGCTCACCTGCCTGAGGAACCAGGGCCCGGGCACGGAGAGCTGCAACGGGCTGGACGACGACTGTGACAACTCCACCGACGAGGACTTCCCCAACAAGGGGCAGGCCTGCACCGCCGGGCTCGGGGTCTGCCAGCGCAGCGGCACGTACGTCTGCAAGGCCGACGGCACGGGCACGGTCTGCAGCGCCACTCCCGGCGCGCCCACCGCGGCGGCCTGCGACGGGCTGGACAACGACTGCGACGGCGTCGTCGACGAGCCGACCATCTCGGCCACCGCGGACCTCTCCACCGTGGCCTACCAGGACGTGGAGCTCGCGCCGTACTACTACTCCTCGGCCTCTTGCGCCGGCGGGGTGAACGGCAGCGGCACCGATGCGCTCGCCGGAGGCGCCCTCGCGCTGGGGGTGGGCACCTCGGGGCTCCTCTTCCAGAGGCTTGACGTGAATGGAGCGCCGGCCGGGACGCCGGTCTCCGCCACCTCGCTCACCTACACCGACGTGGCGCTGGCGCAGGCAGGGGACGGCTTCCTCGTGGCCGGCCTGTGGAAGAGCGGCACCATCGGGATCGAGGTCGACCTCTACTACATGGACGGCGCCACCGGCGCGAAGCGGACCTACCTCTGGAGCCTGTTCAACTCCGGCAACGCGCTCGACTCGCTCAGGGTGGTGCGGGGCAACGGCAAGCGCGTGACTGTGCTCTGGCGGGACAGCGGGGTGGGCATCAAGCTCGCCAGGGTCGAGCCCATCTGGAACGCCACCACCTCGGCATGGGAGATCAAGGGCCCGGGCGGCGCCGCGGTGACGAGCAGCACCCTGGTGGCCGGCGCGGGCGTCCAGGCGGGAGTGGGCGCCGACTCCACTCACGCCGACTGGGGAAGCTCGCAGAGCTGCGTGAGCGCGGCCTCGCTGCGGAAGATTTCGGTGGCCTACCGCCCCTCGGCCGCCAACGTGAGCACCTTCACCGCCAACGAAGACGGCTCCGCGAAGAGCGCCGACACCGTGGTGCGCACGGAGACCTCCCGCACCCTGGATGAGCCGGAGGTGGCCTACTTCCAGTCCAGCGGAGATCAGTGGTTCGTCGCCTACATCACCCGCGAGACCGGCACCACTCCCCAGGCCGACCTGAACTTCTGGCTCACCAACGACCAGGTTTGGCACTACGCCTACCTGGCCTATGGCACGGAGAACGGGGCCAACTCCATCTTCCGGCCGAGGGCTACGGTGAGCTCCACCCGCATCTGGCTCTCGGCGATCCGGTATGTCGCCGACACGAGCACCTTCAAGCGGCAGATCATGACCCGGAAGATCGACTTCGCCGGCTCGAAGGATCCCACCTCCAGCTCGGTGGAGCTCTCCGCCACCAGCGGCTCGTGCACCTCCAACCCTCCTTGCCGGCCCGGGGACAAGGACGGGCTGTCGAGCTGGGCGGCCAAGAGCCGCGTCTTCTACGGCGGCAGCGGGAGCATCCCCGCGGGCACGTTCGACAGCACGCTTTCCTGCCAGTAGGCCGTCATCCCGCAAATCTCCCTTGCTTACCTGTTCGCGCATCGCGACAGCTTCCCCGGCCTCTTCAACGCCATGCTCATCGGGTCCGGCGTGTACGCGGTCCACGGCAACCTCGATCGCAGCGGCGTCCACTTCTTCACGAAGGTCCCGGCCATCTATCAGCGGCTCGGCGTCACCTCCGAGGGGTGGGACTTCAGAGGGATTCTCGTCGGCCCCGAGTTGTTGACGGCGACGGACGTGAAAATGCGTTCAAGCCCGGCCTACTTGGACTGGGAACACTCGAGCACCTTCCCGGTGCCGGGACGCAAGCCCGAGAACCACCCCAACTCTTCCCAGGAGTCGTGGTACTCGTCGAACCACAGGTTCGACTACTTCGCAGATTGGAAGAAGGATGAGATTCGGCTGTGGTGGACAGGGCAGGAGGAACCCAGCCGATGCCTCATCCCCGAGAGCCTGTATTCGAACCCGCGCAAGTTCGAGTTCACAGGGGCCCACATCGGCAACGTTCCACTAGAGCTGGACGCGAAACAGATCTTCACGCCGCCCCCTGGGGGCTTCCCCGCGCAAGGGGTCGTCGTGACGCCGAGCTCGCCAGCATTCGGCTCTTTCAACGCCGTACTGCCGTGATACGCCAACTCACGCCGTTCGGGCTGGCGCTGCTGCTTGCATGCAAGGAGCCCCCGACAGTGTTCAGCCCGCCGGGGAACTGCGAGCCCAATTGCGGTCGCTTGGGCAATCCGGACCTGCTGACCGAATCTCCGAGAATCTGGAAGTTCTTCGATGACTTCGGCGCGAGCCTCCCTGTTCCGGAGTTCTGTGGTACTGGCGCCGAGGCTAGCGGCCCGGTCTACCCCCTCTGGCGTCACACCCTCGTCCCGATGTGGTTTAGCGTGACCTTCTCGGAGCTAGAAAACGGAGGAGTCTCCGGCACCAAGATCGCGGGATATGCAGTCTCTTCGGCCGACCGGCGGCTTGCGGCCATCGCCGGAGGAGCGCTGTGGCTGTACGATGCCCAGTCAGGGACACCGGAGCGGATTTGGGTGCACAGTTGGACCTACCAGGAGAATTTCGCCGGGCTGACACGGGATGGGCGACTCGTCTGGCTTCCGAATGCCTCAAGCCCTGCCCTGCTTGACCTGGCCGACGTCGACTTCTTCGATGGTCCACGGGCGGCATTCTCCTGGGAGTCCGAATACAACGACGCGGGCATCAGCTACGATGTTTGGGAATGGCCGGCGCCGACGATTGCTCGCGACGGCACGCTGGTGTGGAAGAGCGGCGACGGCTCGGTTCGCGCAATAGGGATCGACGGGAAGGTCCAGTGGCAACGGTTCGTGCCCGGGGGCGGCTTTGCGCCGATGGATGATGAGGGCACTACCTACTGGGCGCAATCTTCGACACCGATGGGCATTCGTGTCTCCGACGGGTCTGTGAAGTTCTATGCGAGCCCGCCACCTGGGGGACTTGGGGCGGATGCGATCCACGTTCCGGCCGCAGGCGCACTCGACTTATGGATCATGAACTGGTGGTACGGACTGGGCACGAACAGCCCCGGGGATCTCCTTGCCGCCCACTCGGTCGCCGACGGATCGGTGGTCTGGTTCAAGGATCGCAAGTCTGTCTGGTCCGACCAAGTGAAGAACTTGGCCGGAGGGGGGCTTCAAGCCATTCAGGGCTTCGACGGCAACGTCTACGTCACGAGCAGGTTCTGGAAGGCCAGCACCGGTTCCAAGGACGACACGGTCGGCTGGCTCGCTGCGCTCGAGGGTGGCACGGGCGCCAGGAAGTGGGATGTGGTGTTTCCATTCGCGGAGGGCATCACTCTGTCGCCGGACAGGCGCGAGAAAAGCGATGTCGTCGGCGCCCCGGTGGCGAGTCGAACGAAGTCCGGCGTCTACGTGGCATCGGCGAACTGCAGGCTCTACTCCATCGACAGCGACGGCAATATCCGGTGGTGGTACAGGCTTTCGGGTAGGCCGCTGCCTTTCGTCCCGGTGCTGCACGACGGCATCCTCTATGTGCTCGCGTGGGCGCCCACCGGCCTCAAATCCGGCGAGCGCGTCTGTCCGGGCACCAACCCGTTCAAGCGAAGCGAAGGCTACGAGGGCTACGGTTGCATGTCGCAAAGCGAGTGGGCCTGCCGGCCCTGCATCGAGGGCGGCAAGGGGACCGGCGTCTATCATCTGTACGCATTCAAGGTCGAATAGGGAGCGGGGTGTAAGAGCCGGGCCTGAACACAAGAAGCACGCGGCGCCCTGAGGGTGAGCGCCGGCAGCGCCAAGACGACGGGACTCCGGAAGACCCGCGCCGTCAGCTCCTCGACATAGTCGACGCCGAGGTGGCAGAGGAAGAGCCGCCCGAAACCGAATGACTTCACGAGAGGATCGGCTCGACGCTGACCTCGTTCTCGAACCGGGCGAAGTCGGGCGCATTGCGTGTGCCCAGCCTGCGTACCCCGTTCGCAAGCATCACCGCCACGATGTTGCAGTCGTGAACCTGCTTGCCGCGCACGTCGTGTTTCTCGACCAAGCGGAGCCACTCCTGGATGGTCGTCCCGTTCTCCTCCAGCAGGATGGAAGTCTTGTGCCAGGTGCCCAATGCGTCCAGTGCCTCGGGTACGGTGAACGTCTTCCCGCCGATGGGCTTGCGGGTCAGGGCGGTCATGAACTCCCGGCAGACCTGTGGGCTGATGCACAGGGGCGTCTCCTCTTTCACCAGATCGGTGAGGTAGGAGACAGCCGCTGGATAGCCAGGATGGAAGTTGACGGAGGCGGCGACGATGAGGCTGGTGTCGAGAAAAACCGGGTCAGCGACCATCGTCCTCGTATAGCTCCTCGCGGCGAAGCGAACCACCGTCCCAGTGACTCCCTCCGGTGAGCACCGGGGGCTTCCAGTCGCGTGGCGGTGCCCGGAACCTATTCCGTCGAGAGGCGTCCGCGATTACCTTCGCTCGTTCCTCCGGCGTGAGGGCGGCAAGTTCATCGGCGAGGCGCTGTAGTTCCTTGGGGTCGCGAGCCATGAATGGAATCTATAGCCCACCCCCGGGGATCGCCAGCGAGCGGGGCGGGTGAAGCCGTTCTCGCATCGAGGAACGCCACCCTCGAAGTCGACTACGCCACTTTCGTGCAGGCCGCCGGAGAGCGCGGCTCAGCGCCGGGCCTTCTCCAGCTTCGGAAGGTCGAGCTGATCCTGCAGCCGCCCGAGAGCGCGCTTGTTGACGATCAGGTCATCGATCCCGATCACCCACATTCGCGCGCCTCCATAGGAGGTCTCGACGCGTCTCGACCACGCGGGGCCGAACTCCACCGCCTCGATGGAGGTGACCAGATCGATCCGGTTTGGCGGCAAACCCATCTGGAAGACGATCCCCGGCCGCGAGAGATCGTCGATGGTGAGATCGTCCAATGGAGCGCCGAAGGCCGCCAAGGCGCGCCAGACCCGCTGCGCGTTGTCCTGCGTCGCCTCAACCCAGACGTCGGCGTCCTTGGTGAAGCGCGGCTCGGAGTGGAAGATGACCGCATAGGCTCCCACCACCAGGTAGCGCGCCTCAGCGGCGTTCAACTCTCGCAATAGATCTCTGAAGTCGGAGTTGATGCTCATCGATGCCTTTCATGGCCATCGCCTCGCGCGTCATGTCCCAGATCAGCTCGAGCCGCTGCTCGGGCGTGAGCCTTGACCAGAACTCGGCGTCGAAGCTCCCGTCGTCCTGGCCCAGGCGCACCACTCGCGAAAACCCTCGCTTGCGCTCCTCGCGGCGGTCCACGCCCGCATCCTACCTCGCCCGCGCCCGGCACGCCGCATCGCGCACGAGCGCTTGACGCCTCGAAGCAGAGGGAGCGGCGGTAGCGCGCGCCAGGTGTGTCGCCGGGCTTTCTGGCCGCCCCACTTGCCCCGGTGGGGCCCATTTGCTAGTAGCCGAACCCACCGAGGACGACCATCCTCGGTAGAAGTGTCGAAAAGCAGTTAATTACACACACGTCCGCGCCGGCACCGGGTGCTCCTTCGGGGAGCGGATCCGCGCGGGTCCATTCCCTCCAAGGGGTTGGATGCCGGCAAGCAAGCGGGCGTGGCGGAGAAACCGAAAGCGAGAAGCACGCAATGGATCAGCCAGAGACTCAAGCCCAGGCGATGGCGGCCGCGGGCGGCATCACCATGAAACAGCTCCTCGAAGCAGGGGTGCACTTCGGCCACCAGACCAAGCGCTGGAACCCCAAGATGAAGCCCTACATCTTCGGGGCCCGGAACGGCATCTACATCATCGACCTGCAGAAGACGGTCGCCCTCGCCCGGGCCGCCTTCCGCTTCGTCTCCGAGGTCACCGGCCGCGGCGGCGCGGTGCTCTTCGTGGGCACCAAGAAGCAGGCCCAGGACGTCATCCAAGAGGAAGCCAAGCGGGCAGGCCAGTTCTTCGTCACCAACCGCTGGCTCGGCGGCACCCTCACCAACTTCAAGACCATCAAGCAGGGCATCGACCGGTTGAAGGCCCTGGAGAAGATGGCCGAGGACGGCACCTTCGAGCGCCTCCCCAAGAAAGAGGTCGCCTCCCTCGAGCGCGAGCGCGGAAAGCTGGAGAGGAACCTGGGCGGCATCAAGGACATGAGCCGGCTCCCCGGCTGCGTGTTCGTGATCGACCCCAAGAAGGAAGACATCGCGGTCCACGAGGCCAACCGTCTCGGCATCCCGGTGCTCGGGGTGGTGGACACCAACTGCGATCCCGACGGGATCGACTTCGTCATCCCGGGCAACGACGACGCCATCCGCTCGATCAAGCTCTTCACCTCGAAGATCGCCGAGGCGTGCATCGAGGGGTGCGCCCGCTACAAGGCCTCCGGCGCCGCCGAGCGCGACGAGGCCGAGCGGGAGACCCGCGAGCGCGAGCGCCCGATGCGACGGGAGCGGGGACGGGCGGTGATCGGCGAGCGCAAGGGCCCTCTGGTCGAGGTCAAGCCAGCGGCGCCCCTGGAGATGGTTCCGCCCGAGGTCGAGGAGTCGACCGAGGTAGCCAAGACCGAGTAGCCCCGAGGATTCCCATGCCCGAGATCAACGCCAACATGGTGAAGGAGCTCCGCGACAAGACCGGCGCGGGGATGATGGACTGCAAGAAGGCGCTGGCCGAGAGCGCCGGCGACTTCGCCAAAGCCGAGGAGTGGCTGCGCAAGAAGGGCATCACCAAGGCCGAGGCCAAGGTCGGCCGGATCGCCGCCGAGGGGCTGATCGGCAGCTACATCCACCACGGCGGGAAGATCGGCGTCATCGTCGAGGTGAACTGCGAGACCGACTTCGTCGCCCGCAACCAGGACTTCCAGCAGCTGGTGAAGGACCTCGCGATGCACATCGCCGCCGCCAGCCCCAGGTGGGTCCGCCGCGAAGAGGTCTCCGCCGACACGCTCGAGAAGGAGAAGGAGATCTACCTTCACGAGCTTCGCGAGCAGAAGAAGCCCGAGCAGATCTGGGAGAAGATCCTGGGCGGCAAGCTCGAGAAGTTCTACGAGACGGTCTGCCTGCTCGACCAGTACTGGGTCAAGGACGACAAGAAGCGGATCAAGGACCTGGTCACCGAGCAGGTGGCGAAGATCGGCGAGAACATCAGCATCCGCCGCTTCGCCCGCTTCCAGGTCGGCGAAGGCATCGAGAAGCGCAAGGACAACCTCGCCGAAGAAGTCGCCAAGGCGATGGCCGGGGCAAACGGGAAGCAGGGCTGACCGGCTCTCCTCTCTAAGCATTCTCGCCTTGATCGAGCGTCATTTCGAGGACGTGAGCGGCGACGGCGACGTGGCCGCCGACCACGTTCACGTCGCCGACCACGTCGTGGCTCTCGGCCAATCCGAGTCTGAGGGTCTACTCTCACCCTGCCCGCTCCCGCCAGCGTGAGAGGGTCGCTCGCGGTCACCGCGAGGTTTCACTGCGGCGATGTGGGCAGGTGTGCCCAGGCAACCTGCTGTCAAAACTCGAGAAAATACCAGGGTGAGCGACACGGCCGGAAAAGGTCCCGGAATCGTGCTGCACGCCCACAATGGGAGCGGTGCAGTTCGCGTCTGTCCCCGCCACCGGCGAAACCTGGCGGTCCTGGAGGTCTTGGACCTGGTGGGCGGAATCACTCACATCCGGCTGAGCCCCGACGAGCTGCGGGTGCTGGCCGCGGCGTTCATGAAGGTCGCGGCGGCGCTTCAGGCCACCGCCGCCAGCGAGGAGATCACTCAGAGCTGAGCTGCCCTACTCGCTCGCCCTGAGCCGATCGCAGGGCGGGGCCTTAGCCGATCGAAGGGCCGAGCTGGGGGCTCGACTTCGTGCCACCGTGCCCCTCGCTCCACGCCGCCGCGGATGTCGTTGATCGCTCCGGGACGGCGGGGGTAGAAGCGTCCCACCCATGCCAGACCCTGCCGCCCCCGCACCGCCCAAGGACCGCTACCGGCGAATTCTGCTCAAACTCTCCGGCGAGGCGCTGATGGGCGATGGCCGCTATGGCATCTCTCCCCCGACGCTCACCCGCATCGCCTCCGAGGTGAGGGAGCTGGTCGTCGCCGGAGTGCAGCTGGCGATGGTGATCGGCGGCGGCAACATCTTCCGCGGGGTGGCGGGTGCCACCGACGGAATGGACCGCGCCAGCGCCGACTACATGGGCATGCTGGCCACGGTGATCAACTCCATGGCGATGCAGGACGCGCTGGAGAAGCAGGGCGTCTTCACCCGGGTCCAGTCGGCGATCAAGATGGAGCAGATCTGCGAGCCCTACATCCGGCGGCGCGCGGTGCGACACCTGGAGAAGGGGAGGGTGGTCATCTTCGCCGCGGGCACCGGCAACCCCTACTTCACCACCGACACCGCGGCCTCGCTCCGGGCGATGGAGATCGGCGCGGAGGTCATCCTCAAGGCCACCAAGGTCGACGGCGTCTACAACGCGGACCCGAAGAAGGAGCCCTCCGCCCGCCGGTACAAGACTCTCACCTACCTCGACGTGCTCAAGCAGAACCTGCACGTGATGGATTCGACCGCGATCTCGCTGTGCATGGACAACCACCTGCCGATCGTGGTGTTCGACCTCACCCGGCACGGCAACATCGCCCGCGCGGTGATGAGCCCCGGAGAGATCGGCACCCTGGTGGGCGCACCCGAGACGGCCTGGGCCTGAGGTTTCGAAGCCGCGCAGGCGCGGCAGCAGGAGGAAGCGATGGGAGCGAGCGACGACGTTGTGAAGGATCTCAAGGCAAAAATCGACAAGACGCTGGATGATCTCCGCAAGGGGATGACCACCATCCGCACCGGGCGGGCGAACGCCGCCATGCTGGAGGGGGTGCGGGTCAACTACTACGGGACGCCCACCCCGCTGTCGCAGTGCGCGGCGCTCAACGTCCCCGAGCCCAGGCTGATCACCATCAAGCCGTGGGACAAGAGCCTGATCAAGGACATCGAGAAGGCCATCCGCGAGGCCAACCTCGGCTTCAACCCGCTCAACGACGGGGAGATCATCCGGGTCCCGGTGCCCGCGCTCACCGAGGAGCGCCGCAAGGAGATCGCCAAGCAGGTCCGCGCCAAGGGCGAGGAGCACAGGGTCGCGGTGCGCAACGAGCGGCGGGACGCCAACGAGAGGCTGAAGGCCCTGCTCAAGGACCGGAAGATCACCGAGGACGAGCAGAAGCGCGCCACCGACAAGGTGCAGAAGGAGACTGACGCCGGCGTGGCCAAGGTGGACGAGCTGATCCAGAAGAAGGAGAAGGAGGTCACCGAGGTTTGAGCGGGCCCTCCGCCCAAGGAGAGAAGGAGCTTGGGCGGCGCACGGCGCTCGTGGTCGAGCCTTCGGTGCCCCTGGCCGGCGCGCTAAGGCGGTATCTCGAGGGGGCGGGCTTCGAGGTGACGGTGACGCCGCACGCCGAGGAGGCGATGAAGCGCGCGCTCGCCGGGGCGGTGGAGGTGGTGTTCACCTCTTCGTCGGCGACCTTCGACGGCGAAGGACTGTGCGCGCTGCTCAAGCGCCGCGCTCCAGCGCTGCCGGTGGTGCTCGTCTACCCACCAGACGAGGAGGATCCCTCCGAGCGGGCCGCCAAGGCCGGGGCGGACGCACACCTGATGGGGCCGCTCAAGCGCGCCACCGTGGCGTCCACCGCCCGCACCATGGTGCGGCTCAAAGACCTGGTGCAGACGGTGGAGCGGCTGGAGGCGGACCTCAAGAAGCACGTGGCCGAGCCGCCGAAGGACTTGCAGAAGGCCTCCGGCAGCACGGCGGATCACGACTTCTTCAAGAAGTTCCTCCTGATGGAGGTGAAGCGGTCGCGGCGCTACCGCTACCCGGTCTCCTTCCTGGTGGTGGCGATCGATCACTTCGCCGCGCGGACCCAAGAGGCCAGCCAGGCCAAGCGGGCGGAGGTGCTGACCGAAGCGCTGGGCGCGATCACCCGGGCGATCCGGGACATCGATCAGGCGGTGCCGTTCACCGAGGACCGTTTCCTGGTCTTCCTGCCGCACACCCCAAGGGAGGGGGCGCTGGTGGTGGCCGCGCGGCTCCACGAGAAGATTTCCCGCTGCGCCTCACTGGAGAACATGACTGCCTCGGTGGGGGTGGCCTCCTTCGATCCGGCGGCGGCGGACGGCTCGGTGAGCTTCGGACGGCTGATGAAGGAGGCCACCGAGGCGCTGCGGCGCGCCCAGCTCGCCGGCGGAGACCGCATCGACGCGGCGGGCGAGCGGAAGTCCAAGCGCGACCGCGTCTCCATCGGCTGAGCTAGCCCAGCCCGGTGAGCTGAACCCCCGACGCCTCGCGCACGCAGTCCGCGATCCAGGCGAGCAATTCCAGCCCCTCGCCCTTGTCGTCCTTCCACTGGCCCGAGGCGGCGTCGTAGGAGAAGTGCACTCCGCGGCCCCGCCCGGCGACCCAGATCTGCCTCACCGATTGCTGGGTGCTCAGCACCAGCTTCTCCTGATTGCGGGCGGTGATCGCCAGCGAGTCGCCGGCCAGCTCCGCCTCCACGAGATCGGGATCCTCCCGGTCCACCGCGCGGAGGACGCGCTCGAAGACGCCCGACACCAGCGCGCTGTACTGCGCCTCGCCGAGCATGGCGGCCTACAAGCTCTCGAGCACCGGCTGGCCCGGCGCGGCATAGAGCAACAGCCGCACTCGCCCCGCCTCGCCGTCTTCCCGCTCCAGGCCGATCACCGTGCCCGGGTTCACAGGCTTGGGGAACGACTGGAGGCCGAGCAGGTGCGCCGCCATGGCTCCCATCGAAGGCTGGTGTCCCACCAGGACCAGGTTCTCGCCAGGGTGCTCGGTGAGCACCGAATCCAAGGCTCCCACCGGCATGTCCGGGAGGAGGCTCCGGTGGGCCCGGAGCAGGCCGTCGTGGCCGAGGGCGAGCGAGAGGATCTGCGCCGTCTGGACGCAGCGCACCAGCGGGCTGGTGAGCACCAGGTCCACCACCTCGAGTCGGTTGGCCAGCCCCCCGAAGTGCTGGTTCATCGCCAGCCTGGCCTTGGCGGTGAGGGCGCGAGCCTCGTCCCCCAGCCCCTCGGGGATCTCTGCGTCTGCGTCTCCGTGCCTAACCAGGAAGACCTTCAAGCTGTCCTCGCCGCAGTCCCCAGAAGCATCCCTGGGGAACGCGGTCGTACACGACGGCCCCTCCCGAGGTCAAAGACATTGCGGCAGCCTGTTCACCGCACGTAACGTGGGACCCAATGCGAGGCCCGCTGCTCGTCCTGGCAATCGTCCTCTCGGTGTTCGGCTGCAAGAAGGAGCGGCCGGCACCCACCGAGGGGGTCGCCCCCGCCGCGCCCGGGCAGGCGCCAGAGGCGCCGCCACCGCCGGACCAGCCGTACGTCCTCACCTCGGAAAAACTCCAGGCGTACCTCTCCTACCAGGAGGCGATGATCCAGGTCTACGCTGGCGCGGTGAGTGACATCCAGGCGCTCGGAGCCCAGGCGGACGCCGGAAGGTACCAGGGCCCGATAGGCGGGCTGGCCGCCGCCGAGGAGGTGATGAAGGCCACCGAGCGCCGGGCAGCCGCCGAGGCGGAGGCGCGCAAGGCCACCGGGTTGTCCGAGCGCGACGTCGACGCCATCGGCAAGATGGTCACCGACGTCATCTCCAAGCGCTCCTTGGCGAGCGCGATGAGCGTGGGCTCGCTCATCGAGGAGATGGAGAAGCTGAAGGCAGCCGGACCTCCGGAGCAAAAGGAGGGGCTCGAAGCCTCCATCTCGGAGCTGAAGAAGCAGCAAGAGGAGCTTCAGAGCCTCACCGAGGAGCGCCGCCGCTACGGCTCGGGTAACGTGGACCTGCTCTTGACCAGAGAGAAGGAGCTGACCAGGAACTGGGAGGCGCTGATGGCCCAGGCCTTTGGAGGAAAGCGATGAGCGCGAACTGGTTCGAATCCGAGGTCGGTCTCCAGCGCATCCTCGAGCGGCAGCTCGGCGGCGCGTACGAGCGGGCCCGCCCGCGGCTTTTGGAGATGGGCCGGCGCGCGGCCACCGAGGTGGCCCTCTGGGCGGACCTTGCCGATCACCAGGGGCCGAGGCTGCGCACCCACGACCGCGACGGCAAGCGCATCGACGAGATCGAGTACCACCCCGCCTACCGGTGGATGCAGGAGGTGGCCTACGGGCTGGGCATCGTCGCCGCCAGCTACGATCCCGAGCTGGCGCCGGAGCGGGGGAATCGGCCCAAGGCGCTCACCTTCGGGCTGGGGTACCTCTTCGGGCAGGCGGAGTGCGGCCTGTACTGCCCGGTCTGCATGACCGACGGCGCGGCGCGGCTGATCCGAAAGTACGGCTCGGAGGAATTGAAGCGCCGCTACCTCCCGCGCCTCGCCTCGCGCGACCTCTCCAAGCTCTACACCGGGGCGATGTTCCTCACCGAGCGGGAGGGCGGCAGCGACGTGGGCCAGGTGAGTACCGTGGCCAAGGGCAGCGGCGCGGCCGCCAAGCTCTTCGGGGACAAGTGGTTCTGTTCCAACGTCGACGCGGACGTGATCATGATCCTCGCTCGGCCGGAGGGCGCCGGCCCCGGCACCCGAGGGCTCGGGCTGTACCTGCTCCCGCGGACCATGGACGACGGGACGCGGAACCACTACCGGATCGAGCGGATCAAGGACAAGCTGGGCGTCCGCTCGATGCCCACCGGGGAGGTGACGCTGGACGGAGCCGAGGCGCACCTTTTGGGCGGCCCCGGGCAGGGCTTCAAGCAGATGACCGACATGCTGAACCTCTCGCGGCTGTACAACGCGGTGGGTTCGGTGGCGGGCATGCGGCGGGCGCTCCGGGAGGCAATCTCCTGGGCCGAGTCGCGAATCGCCTTCGGCCGGCGGGTGTTCGACCACCCGCTGATGGCGGAGGTGCTGCTGGACCTGGCGGCCGAGCAGCGGGCGGCGCTGTACTGGACCTTCCGCGGGGTGGAGCTGATCGACAAGGTGGAAGCCGGCGAGGCCACTCCGCTGGAGGCGAAGGCTTCGCGCCTCATCACGCCGCTGCTCAAGTACTACCTGGGCCGCAAGGGGCTGTGGGCGGCCTCGGAGGGCGTGGAGGCGCTGGGAGGGAATGGGTACGTGGAGGACTGGCCGATGGCCCGCCTGTTGCGCGACGCCCAGGTGCTCACCATCTGGGAGGGCACCACCAACGTCCTCACGCTGGACGCGTTCCGCGCCATCCGCAAGGAGGCCGCGCACGAGGCGTTCTTCGAGGAGGTGCGCTCGCTCGCCGGCGAGGCCCCGCCGGACCTGCAGGGGCGCCTTTCGCCGATGATCGAAGAGCTGGCCTCGGCGCTGGCGCAGCTCGCGGCCGATCCGCAGGGAGAGCACCTGTTGCGCGACTGGACCGACCGGGCGAGCCTGATCTGGGAGGTGGGGGTGCTCTGCTCGAGGACGCTGGGCGCGGGGACCGAGGCGGATCTCCGCGCCGCCCGGAGGGTCCTGGCCCGGAACGCGCCGGCGTCACTGCTGCGCACCGATCGGGCCACGCCGGAGGACGTCCGGCTGGTCGCCTACGGATGAGAGCCGTTTCTCACGGGCACTGATCGTTCTTCACGCAAGTCAGCTTGCCGGCGCACTCCTTGGTGGTCCTCCCAGCGCCCACCCCGGCGTCGCCCAAGTTGCAGGTGAGGGTGCACCCGGAGGCGCTGCAGGTGCAGTTGGAGTCGCCCGAGCACCTCACGGCGCAGCCCCCGTCGGCGCAGGCGACGTTGCAGGTGCTGGTGCCGACGCACTCCAGGGTGGAGTTGGGGGCCAGGGTGACGTTGCAGGTGCTGCCGCCGCCGCAGGTGATGCTCGAGCTGGCCCCGGTGCTGACAGTGCAGTTGCTGGTCCCGGTGCACTGGGCGGTGGAGTTGTCGCCGATGTTGGTGGTGCAGGTGCTCCGGGCCGAGCAGGAGGTGGTGCAGCTCGAGCCGCAGTTGCCCACGCAGGTGGTGTCGTTCGCGCAATGGGTGGTGCAGGAGGTGCCGCAGTTCAGGTTGCAGGTGTTGTCCTTGTTGCAGTCGAAGGTGACGTTGCTGGGCAGGGCGCTCGGATCGGCCCCGCCGTCGGCTCCTCCGGCGAAGGTGCAGCTCCCTCCCGCCTGGCAGGTGCAGCCTGCCGCGGTGCAGGTGCAGTCGCCGGTGCACTGCGGAGGGTTGTTGGCGCTGCAGCCCAGCGGCGTGAAGGACAGCGCGGCGCCGATCGCCGCCCCCACGAGTGCCACCCCCGGCAAGATGCGAGATTCGCGCATGCGGACCTCCTGTTTTGCCGGGAGCATAGTTGGAACCGCTTCGGCGCGCGCGGTGCCCTCAGCTCGACCGTTCGCCCCGAGCTCCTACACCTTCTTGAGCTCCGGGGCCTGCTCGAGGAGGTGGTCGAGCCAGAGGTTGGAGAGCTTCTCCAGCACGCTGTTCGCCTTGAGCCTGGCGCTCAAGTTCCCGAAGTCCACGTGGTCGAGCTTCTGGTCCTGGTTGAAGCAGGAGAACACCACCGACTCTTTGCCGGTTGCAGGGTCGACGTGCCGCTGGAGGCACTGGGCGCAGACCTCCTTCATCATGCACTGCATGGTGGAGTTGATGGAGGCGATTGCCTGATGCCCCGTCTTGAGGTGGGGGGCGAGGACCGAGTGACGGGCCTGTTTCACCGCGTTCATCATCCGGTCCGAGCCGATGGCGATGATGCGTTCGACCTCCGCGAGGCGAATCGACGGCGGCACCCCGAGCCCTCCTTCCGCGAAGGCCACCATCGCCTGGACCACGTTCCCAAGGAAGCTGGTGTCCTGGGGCCGCCGCGGCTCGAGCAGCTCGCCGTCGTCGACGGACCAGATGACCTGATCGGCGGCGGCTTCGATCTCCTCTCGCTTGTAGCAGTCGGCCTTGCGGCGGTAAGCGGCGAAGTAGAGCACCCGGCTGCCCGCAGCCTTGAGCGCCTGTCCGATGGAGAAGAGCACCGCGTTCCCGAGCCCCCCGCCGGCCAGCAGCACCGTCTCGCGCCGGGGAATCTCGGTCGGGCTGCCGGTGGGGCCCATGAGCACGATCGGCTGGCCCGGCGAGAGCGTGGCGCACAGCCGCGAGGAGGCCCCCGTCTCGAGGACGATCACCGAGAGCAACCCCCGGGCCTTGTCCACCCAGGCTCCGGTGAGGGCCAGCCCCTCGGTGGCGAGGCGAGTGCCGTCCACCACCGGCGCGAGCGACTCGAAATTCTGTAACCGGTAGAACTGCCCCGGCTGGAAGCGCGCGGCCGCGAACGGCGCCCGGGCCACCACCTCGACGATGGTGGGCGTGAGGCGGTTCACGGCCACCACCTTGGCGCTCAGGCCCTCACCGAGCTTCGAAAAGAGCGCGCCCAGCTCCGCGTCGCGCCGGACCTGCGCCGGCCCGTCCCCGAAGTCGACCGCCGACAGCTCGCGGGCGAAGAGGCGGGCGATCTCCCGGTGCCCCCGCTTGGCAGAGGCCATCGCCTTCACCACGTTTCCGGCGAAGGTCGGGTGGTTGTCGCCGTAGAAGCTGACCAGCCGATCGCCTCTGCGGTAGGAGGTGAAGAACCCCAGCTTCCGGCCCAGGTCCTCGTGGCTTCTGACTTCGCGCAGCTCGAAGCCTCCGTTCACCTCGACTGCCTCGAAGCCGCGGAAGAAAGAGCCCTGGTCGTCGAGTTGGAAGGTGCCGGGCCGCTCGCGCTCGCACGTGACGTTGGGCGAAGTCCCGGCGGCGACGCACACCGTCCGGGCCGGCAGCTCGACGATCTCCCCGGTGCCGCGCAGCTTCCCTTCCCTCACCGCCATGCGCTCGAACTTGACCGCCTTCACCGCGCCGTGCTCGTCGGGGACTGCTTCGGTCGGGCTCATCCGCTCGATGAAGCGGATGCCTTCCTCGAAGGCCTTGATGATCTCCTCGTGGCTGAGCCGGTACGCCGGCGACTCGGAGAGGGTGCGGCGATAGCAGATGGAGACCCCTCCCCACACGCGAACCAGTCGGGCCAGGTCCGGGAGCTCCCCGGCGTTCGTTGCGCGCTCGCGTTCCTCTCGGACCGCGCGGCCGTGCTCGAGGAAGCGGTCGAGGATTTCCCGCTCCTCCTCATCCAGCCGGGCGCGGATGGCCTCCTCGCCGAAGCGGGCGCACAGCCGCTCGTGGCGCGCGAGCACCTTTTCCACCTGCACCGGGTAGTAGGCCACCAGCTCGGTGGCGGTGTCGATCGCGGTCAGGCCCCCGCCGATCACCACCGCGGGGAGCTGGACCTGGAGGTTGGCCAGCGACTCTCGTTTGAAAGCCCCGGTGAGCTGGAGGGCCATCAGGAAGTCGGAGGCCTTCCGGATCCCGCGGAGCAGGTTGTTCTTCATGCCGATCACGGTCGGCTTGCCCGCTCCAGCGGCGATCGCGACGTGGTCGAAGCCCAGCTCCCAGGCGTCCTCCAGGGTGAGCGTTCCCCCGAAGCGCACGCCTCCGTAGAGGCGGAGGTTTTCCCGGCGGGCGAGGGTCAAATGGAGGAGGGTGAGGAAGTTCTTGTCCCACCGCACGGTGATGCCGTACTCGGAGACGCCTCCGAAGCCGGCGAGCACCCGTTGATCGAGGCGGCGGCAGATTTCCCCGAAGTCGCGCACCGGCCTCATCCGCGCGCCGCGGTGGCCGGTCAGCTCGTCAGGCAGCGGCTCGATCTTGAGCCCGTCGATGCCCGCCACGCCGAAGCCTTCGTTGAGGAGGTGGTGGGCGAGGGTGTAGCCGGCGGGTCCAAGGCCGACCACCAGCACCTTCTTCCCGTTGTAGGGCAGCGCGTGCGGCCGCTTCACGTTGAGCGGGTTCCAGCGGGTGAGCAGGCCGTAGATCTCCACTCCGTACGGGAGCGAGAGCACGTCGGTGAGGATGGCTGTCTCCACCTGGGGGATGTTCACCGGCTCCTGCTTCTGGAAGATGCAGGCCTTCATGCAGTCGTTGCAGATGCGGTGCCCCGTGCCTGGGCACAGCGGGTTGTCGAGCATCACCATCGCCAGCGCGCCGAGCGGTTCGCCCTTGGATTTGAGGAGGTGCGCCTCGGAGATGCGCTCGCCGAGTGGGCAGCCCGAGAGCGGCACTCCGGCTGGGTTCTTCTGGTAGGTGCCCTCGGCGGCTGGGTCCTTGGAGGGGAAGCCGCGGGCGCAGGAGTCCTTGCACCGCTCGTGGCACAGCACGCAGTAGTCCACCTCGCCGGCGACCTGGCGGCGTGACATGCGGCGGTCGGTCAGCTCGAAGCCGTCGCGGCGGCGGCGGCGTTCGCAGGGGCCCTCCATCACCTCGGGGCGGTCGCGCTCGGGGTGCTCGATTTCCACCAGGCGGGCGGGGTCGACGGGGCGGGGCAGCCGGTGCGTAGGCCAGTCGGCGATCTCTCGCTTGGCTTCGGGGTGGAGGGCGCGCGCGGATGTCCACTGCTCGGCGAGGGCGAGCAGGGCGCGGACCGCCGCCAGCCGGCCGGAGTCGGTGTCATCGCCGGCGAGGGCGGCGCCGAAGGCATGCCTCCCTTCCTCGGTGGAGAGCAGCGCCGAGCGGAGCGCGGCGAAGCGCTCCTTGGCGGAGTCGGCGGAGGAGTTGCGCTCCAGCTCGAGGAGCGAGAGCACCGACTCGGCCACGGCTCGCTCGGGGTCGGCGTCATGGCTTTGCGGGAAGCCGAGCTGGAGCAGCAGGCCCATGCGTGAATCGAGCTCGGAGAATTCGCCGGCTGGGGGGCGGGGGCCGCCCTTCTTGAAGACGCGCCGGGAGACGAAGTCTCGTCGCACCGCGAACAGGCGCAGCTCCTCGGAGAAGGCCTGGGCCAGTCGGCCGACCTGGGGCTCGATGCGGAACAGCCCTGCGACGAAGTGGCCCGCCCGGGCGGCGAGGCGGACCAGCAGCTCGGACTCTGCGGGTGGGGGCAGGTTTCCGCCTCCCGAGCGGTAGTTTTCGAACGAGCGGTACAGCTCCGGGTCCACCCGGGCGAGGAAGCCATCGAAGTGCTGCGAGAGGCGGCGGAGCCCGTCGGGGCGGTGGAGGTCCAAGAAGGAGAGCCCGTCGATTCCGAGTTGCAGATCCGCGCCGGAGGGAGGAGAGGGTTCGCGCATCGTTGGAGCTACTACACCCCACAAGGGCGCTGGCGACGCAACAGTGGCGCGGAGGAAGTGCCGACCGGCGAGCGCTTGAATCCCCTCTCCCGCTGGCTACTGCCGATGCCTCAGCCTCAGCCGTCCGAGGCCGAGGAGCATCCGCGCGGCGTCGAGGACTGGGCGGACCTTGGAGCCCCCAGGCTCGTGCCAGTCGATCGGCTCCTCGATCATCCGCGCGCCTGCTTGCTTGAGGAGGTGCAGCAGCTCGAGGTCAAGCAGCCAGCCGTCTTCCCGCAAGCGAGGCAAGAGCGGACGCAGGAGCGAGCTTCGGGCGAGCTTGAGGCCGCACTGGGTGTCATAGAAACCCAAGGAGAGGGTGAGGTCAGCGACGGTCGCGAAGACTCGTCCTTGATAGTGGCGCACCGGCGAGCGGAGGACTTGGTGGCCGGCCATCCGGATGCGGGAGCCGGCGAGCACGTCGAAGTCGGCGTCGGGGAGCATTTGGGCGCAGCGGCGAAGCTCGCAGGCGGCGATTGCGCCATCTCCGTCGAGGAACCCGAGCCAATCGGCCTGGGGGTGGGCGGCCTGCCAGCCCGCTCGGATGGCCTTGCCCTTTCCGCCGTTGGTGCCGAGCGGCCGGAAGGTGAGCCGGTGGGCAGATTGGCGTTCTTGCAAGCGCAGGTGGAGGTTCTCAACGGCTGACCGCTCCCGCTCCAGGTGCGACGGCGAGCTGCCGTCGTCGGCGACGATCAGCTCCACGGTGGGCTCTCGCAGGCCTTCCAGCTCGTGGGCGAGGGAGTCGAGCAGTGGGGGCAGCCTCTCGCCCTCGTTGAGGCAGGGGATGACGAGGCTGAGCAGGGTCATCTCGCCTCCGCGAGGGCGAGCAGGGAGACCCCGAAGGGAAGCCGGAGGTGCGGGAGGATTAGCCGCTCTGCCGAGAAGATGGTGGTGAGGGCCTGGTTGAGGGCCGGGGGAAGCTCGTTGAAGTCAGAGCCGCCGTTCGCAGGTAGCACCAGCCGTTGCATCAGGCGCACGGCGGCGATGGGGGGAAAGAGGAGGGAGTTGAAGTAGGAGTACCAGGTGAGCCGCATGCCGGCGGCGTCGAGTTGTTCGGCGAGCATTCGTGCGGTGTAGCGCCGGCAGTGGTGGTTGACCTCGTCGTGCCTGCTCCAGAGGAACTGGTAGGTCGGGACGGTGCAGGCAAGGATTCCTCCGACTGTCAGGGACCCTCGGATGGCGGCAAGGGCACCGACTGCGTCCGGGATGTGCTCGAGGACGTCGAAGGCGGTGATGAGCTCGAAGTTTCTCCCCGCGGGTAGCCCGTCTGGGAGTTGCCCGAGGGTTAGCGGAACGGCGGGTCCGAGTCGTTGGCGGGCGAGGGTGAGGGCCTCCTGGGAGGAGTCGAGGCCTTCGGCCTCTCCCAGCTCGCGCAGCATGGAGAGCATGCCTCCGGTGCCGCAGCCGGCGTCGAGGATCCGGCGCTGGGAGGCCGGGGGAAGCTTTCGAGTCAGGACTTCGCGGACGATGGTTCGCCGGCTCGTGCTCCACCAGTGGGTGTCCTCGAGCCTCGCCAGGTCTCGGTATAGCTGGGATTCCATGTGGAAACCTTGAGGCGCCGCAGGCTACCTGCCTCCGGGGCCCCAGTCCTAGCCATACCAGAGGTGGTCAGCCGCGATCCCACTTGAACCAGTGTGTGCGCCGCCAAAGCCCTGCGCCGGCCGCTGATTTCCACCCCACTGAGACCTGCGGACGTGCCACGACCTGGTTCGGGCGATGCGGCCCCGGATCGGCGGGGTTGAATCGGGATCCGCGTTGGGGGAGTCTGCCGCGCGTGCCTGCGCAGCGGAACGCTACTAGCGGCCGATGGGCGCTCCCGCTCGTGCTTGCTCTGGCGTTGACCGCGCTTTTTCGTGTCCCGCCCTTGCTCAACGCCGGTGCCATCAACTCTGACGGCGCCGTGGTCGGCCTTCAGGCGATGCGCATGCAGGCCGGAGAGTGGTCCGCCCACCTGTGGGGAACGAACTATCAGGCGTCGTTGGACCCGGCCATGGCTGCCCTGATCTTTTCTCTTTTCGGCCCGCGGCCCCTCGCGCTCGTGTCAGTGCCCTTCGTGGGAATGTTGCTGATGGTCGCGCTCGCCTTCGACGTGCTTCGAAAGCGGGTAGGGTCTTGGCCTGCGTTCGCGTCAGTGCTCACGCTCGCTTTCGCTTCCATGGCTATCAACATGCCGATGCTCTACGTGATGCGCCAGACGATGGCCACGCTGATGGTGGCCGGAGTGTGGCTGCTCGATGGTGCCCAAGAGTCGCGCTGGCCCTTGCTCCGTTACTTCGCCGGATCGCTGGTCATGGGCCTCGGGCTCTACGTCGACGCGTTCGCGGTCGTGCTCGTGCCGGCTTGCGCTACCTTCGCTCTCGCGTGCTGCGCGGACCGCGTGAGCGGAGCGAAGCAACTGCTGCTCAGGACGGGCGGTTGTTTGGCGGGAGTCGCCCTCGGCCTCGTCCCGGCGCAACTTCTCGGGCACCTCGGAACGGGGGGGCCGGGGGCAATCGCATTCGACCGACTCTCCTCCAACTGGAAGCTTCTTTGGGACTACTGCCTCCCTTTCGCCTTCAGCTACGGAGTGTGGGTTCCCGGGAAGAGCCTGTACGCGCAGCCTTGGGAATCTCCGGCTGCCCTGCATGTGGTCCAGGTCCTCGGAGCCGGGATGCTCGGACTCGCGATTCTGTTCGGTCTTGTCAGCGGGGTGCTCCGGGCCGTGCCTTGGCCAGTAAGGCGCCTGGGGCTCTTGGGCTTTCTGTCGGCCGCGTTCTCCCTCGCCGCTTTCCTGCTCTCGGGGATGCCGGTCGACATCTGGTCCGCGCGTTACCTGGCGCCGCTGTTCTGGACCGCGCCCTTCGCCCTGGCCCCCGCGGCGTACCTGCTCAAGCGGTGGGCCTTCTGCGCCGCGCTCTCTCCGTATCTCCTCGTCGCGGCGATCGGCGGCTGGATGAGCTACGGAAACTTCGTCTCCGGACCGCTCCCGGTGCTGGACGCGCGCGGGAAGGCGGAGGACGAGGACGCCCTGGGAGAGTTTCTTAGGCAGCGCGGAATCAAGTACGGCGCCGCTCAGTATTGGCTCGCCTATCGCCTGACTTTCATCTTCCGGGAGAACCCCACGGTGGTGCCCTTGAACCCCGGCGAGGACCGCTACCCGCCCTACCGGAGGGGCTTCGAGCAGGCCGACGAGCTGGCCTTCATCTTCCACCCCTCCGAACCGCGGGCGCTGCCAGAGCCGCAGGAGGCGCATCTTCGCGCCTCGCGGGCCAAGTTCGAGCGGCACGAGGTCAGGGGCTTCACCGTGTTCCTGGTGAGCCGCTGAGCTTGCGCCCCGGTGTGGCCTGTGCGAAACGCCGGGCAGTTGGAAGACCTCAAACGCCCTCACGACGTCTGGCTCTCGGCTCCGGCGCTCGCCATTGCCGCGATCCTGTTGGGCTACGCGCTCCAACTCACCAACGGAACGCTGCATCCGACGGCGATTGGATGCCTCATTGGCTCCATCGCTCTCGCGGTGCTGGCGCTTGCTTCGATTCGGGTCGCAGTCATCGAGCGCCGGAACGACCGACTCGCCGTGGCAATCCTAGGCGCCGGGCTTGCCTACCAGTTCGGGGTCCACCTCACTACGGCGCCGGGCGTCTATCTGCGCCACGGGGCGGACTTTGTCACGCACCACTACTACGTGGTGGCGGCCGCCGTGCTCCTCGGCGCAGCGCTTTCTCCAAGACCGTGGCTGGGCAGAGCGGCGATTCCACTCATGTTGCTCGGGCACTTCCTGCTCGGCCTTTGGCTTTTGGAGGCTTCGCCCAGCCCCTTCATCGACGTGCACGTCTGGCACCGCGAGGCCTTTTCAGCGCTCGGTCGTTGGACGAACCCCTACTCGGTGAACATGCCGAATATCTACGGGCACACGCACTGGTACGCCCCCGGCATCGCCGACGCCACGACCGTGAAGGTTGGCTATCCCTACCCGCCTCTGAGCTTGCTGCTCGCGGCCCCCGGCCACCTCCTCGCGGGGGACTACCGCTACGCGAACCTGGTCGCCCTGACTGCCTCCGGGGCGCTAATGGCGTACGCCCGGCCGGGACGCCTTTCGACCGCGGCTGCAGCGATCTTCTTGTTCACTCCGCGCGGACTGTTCGTACTGGAGCAAGGCTGGACCGAAGCGAACGCGATCCTGATGTTGGCAGTCGCGATCTTTCTCGCGTGTCGCGCCCCGAGGGCGTTGCCCTATGGTCTCGGGCTTCTTCTTGCGGTGAAGCAGTATTTCGTCCTGATCGCGCCGCTCATGCTGCTGATCGCACCTGCCGCGCGACGAGAGCTGCTCCGCTTCTCGCTCAAGGCGGTCATTCTCGCTCTCGCTGTCACCCTGCCGTTGGCGCTGTGGGATGTCGGCGGATTCGTCAGTTCCGTGGTCACGTTCCAAGGCAAGCAGCCGTTTCGCCCCGACGCCCTGAGCTTCGTGGCCTGGACTGCGCGCGAGGGGATACCGGTACTCCCCGGATGGGTGAGCTTCGCGGCCGTAGTGCCGGTCCTTGGGTTTGCCTTCTGGCGGGCTCCCCGAAGTCCCTTTGGGTTCGCCGCCGCCTCGGCGCTGCTCTACCTGCTGTTCTTCGGCTTCGCCAAGCAAGCCTTCGCCAACTACTACTTTCTCGTCATCGGCGCGCTCTGCTGCGCGATCGCCGCGCTACATCCGACGGATGCGGCGCCTCAGTCGCCGGACACCAGAAGCGACCAACCATCGGAGCGCCCGCTCAGGGAGGCCTGAACCGCCCGACTCCCACGCGGACGCCTCCAAGTTCAAGGGCTTCCAACTCGCCCCGGGGCGGGCCCACCACCGGGAGAATGAACCAGGGGACGTCGGCCAGGCTCGCCCGTCCCCGCAAGCACGCCTCCGGCGCCACCAGCTGCTCCTCTGAGCCCGCGCGGGTGTGAAAGACGATCCGCAGCTCCGCCGGCACCCCTCTCGGCCTCACGAAAAACGCGTACCGGTCCCGCTCCCCATCGATCCTCCCCGATGCGAAGCCGAGCACGCTCGCCCCCTCGAGCTGGACATCCAGCGGCGTCGCTCCGGCGGGAATCGGAGGAGGCTCGCCCGGCCTCCCCAGGTCGTACGCCCGCAGCCAGGCGTGCGCCGGCACGCCCTCCACCGGCGCGTACGGCCGGGCCACCGGCGAAATCAGATACGACTCGTAGCCCTTCGCCTGCGCCGCCGCCAGATCCGGCCCTCGGCGGTAGCTCATCCGCCCGCTCCAGAACATCAGGTTCTGCACCTCGAACTGATCCTTCGGGTCAACGTCGATCTCCTGCCACAGCACGCTTCGAGGCGGAGTCAGCTCCCCCAACGCCAACCCCAGCTCCCTGGTGTGACTCGCGTATCTCGTCGGCCGCTTCTCTCCCTCGGCGCGCCTCAGCTCCGAGGGGCCCTTCACCAGCAAGGTCCACCCCACCAGCACCGACGCCCCCGCCGCCAACACCGGCACCACCACCGCCCGCCCACGCCGCCTGAGGCCCAATAACAGCCCGACCACCACCGCAGCCGCGATCAGCACCGCCCCCTCCGCCAGCCCCGGCAGCCTCCGCGTCTGGTCGAACGACGACGGAAGCCACTCGCGCACGCGGCCCAGGCCCGGAACCGCTCCGATCGCCCAGCCGCTCGCGAACGCCGCCACCGCCGCCGCCCCCAGCGGACCCGACCTCCAGACGTCCACCCCGATGATCGCCAGCCCGGCGAACACCGCCGGCACCGCGTTCCACACGTGCGCCGGCGCCTTCACGCTCACGATGGAGTGCATCACCCAGGTGGACCCGAGCCACAGGGCGAGCCCCACCACCACGAACTCCCGGCGCCGGAGCGCGCGGTAGAGGAGCCAGCCCAACACCAGCACCCCCACCGCCACCGGGATCGGCCGCAGCTCGGTGGCGTTCACCTCGTTGAAGATCGCATCGAACGGCCGCGCCCACGGCCCCACGTCCGCCCCCGAGCCCTGGAGGATGTGGCCAAACGCCAACTTCGATCCCGCGAAATACACCGCCGGCCACTTCCAGGCGGCGTACAGGTTCCAGGGCGCGGCCACCAAGACCGCCGCGCCGAACATCGCCGCCACCGATTTCAGCCGCGGCCCCGCGCAAAAGCGCACCACCCCGAGAAGCCACATCACCCCCGCCACCCCGAGCGGCGCCAGCGCCAACAGCGTCTTGCACAGATACGCTGCGCCCGCCGCCGCCCCCGCCGCCGCCGCCCACCTCCAAGACTGTTTCTCCACCGACCAGAGCAGCATCGCCATCGACACCGTCACCCAGCCCACCAGCGTGCAGTCCGTCGCGTCGCCGAACATGTGCCCCTGAGTCAGGATCCACCCGAACGGCAGAGCGAGAAAGCCGAGCGCGCCGATGGTCGCCCACAGCCTCCCGGCCACGCCGCGGACCATCAGGCACAGAGCCACCGCCGCCCCCAGCTCCCCGAGGAGCGAACCGATCCTCAGCGCCAGCGGAGTCACCCCGATGAGGTGCATCAGCGCCGCGCCGAACCAGAACGGCCCCGCCGGCTTGAGCAGCCACACGTCCGCGTACCACCACTGCTCCGGGTGAGTGGGGTACAGCGGGTCCGCGTACATGTGCGGGTAGAAGAAGCTGTCGTAAACCCCCCGCGTCACCACCTGGTGCAGCGCCTCGTCCCAGTTGTGAATGGAAGGGTGCCCCAGGTTCGGCGAGAGCCAGGCCACGCCCCAGCCGAGGATCAGCGCCACGCACGCCCAGTCGAGCCGCCGCCAGGGAGCGACGTACAGGTCTCGGTGCGTGGGGCCCATCCCTACTGGTCGGGCCTCCACACCTTGGGCTTCTGCCTCCGCCACGGCGGGTGCCGGAACGCCGAGCGCACCGTCTTGAACGTGTAACGGAACAGGTTGGGCACGTTCACCGAAGAGCTGTCCGGCTCGTACCTCACCGGACAGGGCACCTCCGCCACCCTGAACCCTCGGGCCACGCAGTCCATCAGGATGTCGCTGGCGAAGGCGTGGGTGTCCGCGTAGGTGTCGAAGGGTAGCGCCGCGATCACCTCCCGGGAGTAGGCGCGCATCCCGCTGTGCCACTCCCCGAAGGCGGTGCCGAACCACAGGTTCTCGAACAGCGTGAGCGTCCGGTTCCCCAGCCACCGGTAGAGCGGCATCCCGCCGGCCAGAGCCTCGTCGCGGGTGCGGATGCGATTGCCCTGAATCACGTCGTAAAAGCCGCGCGAGATGTATTCGATCATCAGGTCCGCCAGCGCCGGCTCGTACTGGTAGTCGGCGTGGATCTCGATCGCCACGTCGCCGCCTTCTTCCAGGAATACCTTGAACAGCCGCTTGAGGTTCCCGCCGTAATTCAGGTTCTGCTCGTGGCGGACCACCCGGATGCCCAATTCCTTGGCAACCTCCGCGGTGCGGTCGGAGCTGAAGTCGTCGCCCACGATCACGTGTGGCTTCAGCCGATCGGGAAGGGCCGCGAATGTCTTGGCAAGGGTCCGCTCGGCGTTGTACGCAAGCATCAGCACGACGGGCTTCATGGCCGGCACGCCATAGCCGACGCGTGCTTTGAGGACAAGCAGGACGAGCGATGGAGCCCAACCAGACAGCTTGCCGCGGCTGCGGCGGAGCCCTCTCCCCCCGCTACCCGGAGGTCGAGGATCCCCAGACCCGCGAGCGCTTCTCCGTACTCGCCTGCCAGCAGTGCGGCCTGGGGCACACCAGCCCCCAGCCGGAAGACCTCTCGCGCTACTACGGAGCGGCGTACCACGGCGGCCGGCACGGCTTCACCGCCTCCTTCTGCGCCCAAAGGCGGCTGCGCTGGGTCGAGTCCCTCACCGGCGGCGCCCGCGGGAGAAAGCTCCTCGACCTCGGTTGCGGCGACGGCACCTTCCTGCTCGCCGCCCGGGAGAAGGGTTGGGGGGTGATGGGGACCGAGATGAACCCCTCCATCGCCCGCGGCGGCGGTCTGGAGGTCGCAGAAACCGTCGACGAGGTGGCAGGCGCCGGGCCGTTCGGCTGCATCACTCTTTGGCACAGCCTCGAGCACATGAGAGATCCCCGCGGAGTCATCGAGCGGGCGGCGCGGCTGCTTTCCCCGGATGGCGCGCTGTTCGTGGCGGTGCCCGATGCGCAAGGGCTCCAGGCGCGCCTCTTCGGCCCGCGGTGGTTCCACCTCGATGTCCCTCGCCACCTTTACCACTTCGGCGACCGCTCGCTGACCTGCCTGCTCGATGGGGCGGGCCTCGAGGTCGTCCGGAGGTGGCACCAGGAGATCGAGCTGGACCTGTTCGGCTGGGCCCAGAGCGCGCTCAACGCGGTGCTGCCGGATCCAAACGTGTTCTTCTACCGTCTCACCGGTCGCAAGAGCCCCGCGGGTGCGGCACAGGTGTCCGCGAGTTACCTGCTCGGGAGCGCGCTGGTCGCCTTCTCCCTCCCGCTGGTGCCGGCCTCGGCCGCGGCAGGCCGCGGGGGAATGCTGATCATGGCGTCCAGACCGAGAGCGGCGTCGTGAGCCGGCGGGCGCTGGTGATCGGCGGGAAAGGGATGCTCGCGCGCGAGCTGGTGCCGGCCTTGGTCCGCGGCGGCTGGGAGGTCGACTCGGCCGACATCGAGGAGTGCGACATCACCCGTCCGCCGTCCTTGGAGCGGCAGCTCTCCCGCTCCAAGCCCGACCTGGTCGCCAACTGCGCCGCCTACACCCAGGTGGACCGGGCCGAGCAGGACGAAGCCGCGGCCTTCGCGGTGAACGCGGCGGGCGCCGGCAATGTGGCGCGGGCCTGCGCGAAGGCGGACGTTCTGCTCCTGCACCTCTCCACCGACTACGTCTTTGACGGCAAGAAGGGCGCGCCCTACCTCGAGACCGACCCCACCGGGCCGCTGGGCGTCTACGCGCGCTCGAAGCTCGCGGGCGAGGAGGAGGTGCGAGGTGCCGGCGGGCGCTGGACCATCGCCCGCACCGGGGAGCTGTACGGCGACGGCCCCAACTTCTTCGCGGCCATCTTCGGCCGGGCCAAGAGCGGCCTCCCGCTGCGAGTGGTCAACGATCAATTCGTCGGTCCCACCTGGACGCGCGAGCTGGCCGCGCAGCTCGTCCTCCTCATCGACCGCGCCCCGTGCGGGCTGTACCACGCCACCTGCTCGGGCGAGACCTCGTGGTGCGAGGCGGCCCGTGAGGGCTTGAGGCTCGCCGGCCTGGAGGCGAAGGTGACTCCGGTCTCCACCGAAGAGTACGGCTCTCCCACCCCCCGGCCGCGTTACACCGTGCTCGCCCACCAGGCCCTCGAGCGGCTGGGGCTGTACTGCATGCGACCTTGGAAGCAGGCCCTGGCCGATTGGCTCGGGGCGAAGGCGCCTTGACAAGGAAGACCCGACCCGGAAGAAGGCAGCCATGACCGTTCGCGAGCGAAAATACTGCAGGGTCTGCGGCGGCGCCGAGCTCCGGCAGTTCCTCGACCTCGGCGAGCAGCCGCCCGCCAACGCCCTCTTGCGCGCGGAGGAGATCGATCTCCCCGAAGCCAAGTACCCCCTGGCGCTCTCGCACTGCGAGGGGTGCTCGCTCATCCAGACCACCCACGTGGTCTCCCCGGAGGTGCTGTTCCGCAACTACCTCTATTTCTCCTCGGTGTCGCAGGCGATGGCGAAGCACTTCGCCGCGTACGCCGCGCAGCTCGCCGAGCGCTTCGTGCCGCCGGGCGGGCTGGTGGTGGAGGTCGGCTCCAACGACGGCATCCTCTTGCGCACCCTGCTCGGAAGGCCGCTCCGGGTGCTGGGAGTGGACCCGGCCCGCAACGTGGCGGAGGTGGCGCGCTCCCGCGGGGTGCCCACGATCGCCGATTTCTTCACCGAGGGCCTCTCGAAGCAGATCCGCAAGCAGGAGGGGCCGGCCTCGGTGGTGATCGCCAACAACGTGGTGGCGCACATCGATGACCTGGACCAGGTGATGCGGGGGCTCGACCAGGTGCTCGATGAGCGCGGCGTCTTCGTGATGGAAGCGCCCTACGTGGTGCCGTTCCTCGAGCACCTGGAATTCGACACCGTCTACCACGAGCATCTCTCCTACTTCGGGGTTCGGGCGCTCGAGTCGCTGGCCAACCGGTTCGGCTTCGAGGTGTTCGAGGTGCAGGACCAGCCGGTGCACGGCGGCAGCCTCCGGGTGTTCTGGCGCCGGCGGGGGGCGGGCGGCGAGCCCGTCGACGAGTCGGTGCCGCGCCACCTGGAGCAGGAGCGGCAGGCCGGCGTGGCCGACCGCGCGCGCCTGGACGACTTCGCGCAAAAGGTGGCCGGCCTGAGGGAGGACATCCGCCGGCTGGTGCGCGAGCTCAGGGCCAAGGGCAAGCGGGTGGTGGGCTACACCGCGCCGGCGAAGGGGAACGTCTTGCTCAACTACTGCGAGCTTGGGCCCCACGAGCTGGAATACCTGGCGGACGCCACTCCGGCCAAGCAGGGCCTCTACAGCCCCGGTATGCACATTCCCATCCTGAGCCCGGAGCACTTCCGGCACGACCGGCCCGACTACGCGTTGCTCTTCGCCTGGAACCACAAGGACGAGATCCTCGAGAAGGAGAAGGCCTGGCGCGCGGCGGGAGGGCGCTTCATCTTGCCGGTGCCGAAGGTCGAGGTCGTCTGAGGTGGCAGGAGCGCTCCTCCGGCGGAGCGGCTTCCGCTGGATCGCCCTGGCCGCCACGCTGGCGTGGGCGGCTCTGCTCTTCATCGCCTTCTTCCCGGGGGTGATGTCCAGCGACTCGCTGGGGCAATACGCCCAGGGCCTCGGCGGGCAGTACTCGGAGCTGTACCCGCCGTTCGTCTCGTGGCTGTACGGGCTCTCCGGGCGTGCTTCGGGCTCGCTGTGGCCGGTCTTGCTCGCGCAGCTCGCGGCGCTGGGAGGAGGGATGCTGCTGCTCGCGCTCAGGGCTCCGGAGGATCGGCGCCCCGGGGTGCTGGCTGCGCTGTTGCTCTTCCTCGCGCTTCCGCCGGTGTGGTCGCTGGCGGTGACGCTCTGGAAGGACGTGATGATGGCCGCCGCGCTGCTGGGGGCGGTGGCGGCGGTGGATCGGCGAAGCCCCGCACTTGCCCTCCTCGCGCTCGCGGTCGCTTGCCTCGCTCGCTACAACGGGCTCATCGCCGCCCTGCCGCTGGCGCTGGCCGCCGGAGCGCAGCTCGCGCAGTGGGCGATAGGCCCCCCGGCTTCGCTCGGGCCCAGCGCGCGGAACGGGGACCAGCCCGGGCTGGGCGAGGCTCGGCGGAACCGGGACGACCGTCTCGCGCCGACCGGAGCTGGAGCTTGGTTGCGAGTCCGTCTGGTCGGGTGGAGGAGGCTCGCGGCGATCGCCGCCTCCGGCGCGCTGGTCGCCCTCGTCCCCTCGGGCGTCAACTGGCTCTTCCGGCCGCAGTACGTGTGCATGTCCTGCCAGATCCCCGCGCACGATCTCGCGGGCCTATACGTGGAGCGCAAGGACCTGCTCGCCGGCTCCATCATCGGCCGCGAGCTGTCCTCCGAGGAGCTGGAGCAGGTCTACCACCCCCACGTCCTCATTCCCCTCTTCTTCCACTCCGAGCTGAAGACGTTGGACTTCCACGGCCTGGGCACGCGCCGCCGGGAGCTGTACTCCGAGTGGGCGTCGGGGGTCGCCTCTCACCCGCTGATCTACGCGCGAAACCGGCTGCGGCTGTTTCGACGGCTGCTCGGGGCCGATACCGAGGGCGTCTTCTATCCATTCCACGTCGGGGACGATCCCAACCCCTGGGGCTTCCGGGTGAGAGACCACACCTTGCTCCATCGCTTCTTTCGCTGGGCGCAGGAGACCTGCCGTGACGGGCTCTTCTTCCGCGGCTGGTTCTGGCTTGCCTCGGCAGCGGCGCTCGCCATGGTCGCGGCGAGGCGAGAGGGTTGGCGATCGCTCCCGGCCACGGTCGCGGCCTCGGGGTTCTTCTACTGCGCCGCCTTTCTCCTCATCGGGCCGGCGGGCGACTTTCGCTACCACTGCTGGACGATGGTGTCCGTGTGTGCCTCGCTGCTGTTGCTGCTGCGCGGGAGCGAGCGATCAACCGCCGAACGCGGGTAGCACCGCCGCCTCCTTCAGCGGCAGCGCCTCGGCGTCCTTCTTCGAGAGGATCGGCGGCTACGTGAAGCGGTGCGGCTGCGGCGGGCGGCTGGGAGCAGAGAGACGCGCCCGGCCTTGCCCTGACTTCGGCGAACCAGTAGAGCGGCGGCGAAGGAGAGGGCAGGATGACGCGACGGCACAGGTTTCTCCTGGCATTGGCCTGCCTGGCTCTCGCCGGGTGCGATTGTGGAAGCCGCACCCGCAGGCGCACGCCCCCGGCACTCAGCCTGGAATCCAACCTGGTCGACTTCGGGCGGGTAGCGGTCTTGACGCGGGCGACCAAGACCGTCGTGCTTGAGAACACGGGAGAGGATCCGCTGAAGCTGTTCGGCCTGCCAATCGAGCAGGAAGTCCGGGTCTTCAGCACGTCGGTACTGAGCGGCGAGATTCCGGGAGGCTCAAAGCTACGGCTGGAGTTAGCCTTCGAGCCGTTCCAAGCGGCCAGCTACCAGGGCCGGCTGGTGATCGAGAGCGATTCCTCCACCGCGCGGGTGTTCGTCGTGGAGTTGCGCGGCGAAGGAGTGAGTTGCTGCGATGGGGGAGTCGACGCCGGCAGCGACGCGGGCCAGGACGCCGGTGCCGATGCGGGGGCGGACGCGGGAAGCGACGCCGGGACGGATGGAGGAATCGACGCCGGCTGGCGCGACGGAGGCAGCTGCGTGGGCGCGCCCGAGGGCACCGTGAAGTGGACCTACCCGCCCAGCGGGAGCGCCGGCGGCGCCATCTTTTCCTCGCCGGCCCTGGGAGCGGACGGCACGCTGTACTTCGGCACCAGCGACGGCCGGCTGCTCGCGCTCTGGCCCGACGGCACGCTGCGCTGGGCGTTCAACACGCAGAGCGGGCAGTTGGTGGCCTCTTCTCCGGCGATCGACTCCGCCGGAAACGTCTATTTCGGTTGCTACGACGAGAAGCTGTACTCGGTGGACCCGGCCGGAAACCTGCGCTGGGCCTTCACCACCGCGGGCGACGTCAACTCCTCGCCCGCCATCGGCGAAGACGGTGCCATCTACGTGGGCTCGGGGGACGGAAGGCTGTACGCCGTCGAGCCGTCCGGAACCCAGCGCTGGGCCTACAACGCCGGCGCCTACATCTATTCCTCGCCCGCCATCGGCCCCGAAGGAGTGGTGTACGTCGGAACCAAGAGCCCGGGTTCGGTGCTGGCCATCAACCCCAACGGCACGCTGCGCTGGAGCTACAGCATCGGCACCGACGTGGATTCCTCGCCGGCGATTAGTCTCGACGGAAGAATCTACGTCGGGGCCGACGACGGAGTCCTGTACGCGCTCGACTCCACCGGCGGCCTCAAGTTCGCGTACGCGGCGGGAGGAGGCGGCTCGGGCGGAATCGACTCCTCGCCGGCCATTGCTCCGGACGGCACCGCCTACGTCGGCTCCTGGGGCGACTTCGTGGACGCCGTCGATTCTTTCGGGAAGCAGAAGTGGCGGTTCCCGACCCTCTCGACGGTCGGATGGTCCTCGCCCACCATCGGAGCCAACGGCACCATCTTCATCGGAACCAAGGACGCCCACTCGGCATCGCAGCCCAACCGGCTGTTGGCGCTGGAGCCCGATGGAGGGCTGCGCTTCTCCATGACTACGAGCACCATCGAGTTCATCGACACCTCGCCGGCCCTCGCCCCCGACGGGACGCTCTACTTCGGCACCTGGGGCGGAAAGATGTACGCCCTGTGCACCGAGAGCCTGGGGTTGGCGAAGACGACCTGGCCGCGCTTCCGCCATGACTCCCGCAACACCGGGCGGCTCCCCAGGTGCAGCATCGACATCTCCGTCCAATGCAACCCGGCGCCGACCTCCTGGCCGGCGACGTACACCATCGTGGTGAACGACGCCGATCCTGGGAGGCTCTCCTTCGGCGATCCGGACAATCCGTCGCTCGTGAATTTCTGCGTAACGGGAGTCGGACCGCTGAACGTCAGCGCGAAGAGCGGCCTCATCACCGCCAGCTTCAACATGGGCGCCTGCCAGGCGCGAGCCTATCCGGCGAGCAACACCTGCTCGACCGCGAAGAGCTACAGCTGCCCGTGAGGTACCGGAAGTCCTGAAACGGCGACTCGGGCAAGGGAATCATCGCGCGCTGCGCGCGCACGACGAACCGAAGCGACCTACCCCCGGGCGTGCCAGTGACTTCCGGGTCCGGGCGCGGCGCTGGAACTCAGCCGCAGGAGGAATCGAGCCGGCGCAGGAAGACCCAGTCGAGGTTGAATAGGCCGGTGTCGAACACGAAGCGCACCTCGTGGCGGCCGGCGGGAAGGCGGATGTCGCCGAGGGCGACGTCCTGGTAGCGCTCCCAGCCGCCAGTGTAGGGGAGGGCGACAGTGGCCGAGGCGCGGCCGCCGATCTCCACGTGCATTGCCTGGCCGGGGGCATTGGTGGCGAGGCGGCCCGTCAGGCGGTAGCTGCCGCAGCCGAGGCGGGCGACTTTCGCTACCACTGCTGGACGATGGTTTCCGTGCTCGCCTCGCTGATGTTGCTGCTGCGAGGGAGCGAGCGATCAACCGCCGAACGCGGGTAGCACCGCCGTCTCCTTCAGCGGCCGCGCCTCGGCGTCCTTCTTCGAGAGGATCGGCGGCTGCGGGAGGGGCCAGCTGATCGCCAGCTGCGGATCATTCCAGGCGATCGTCCGCTCCGCCTCGGGCAGGTAGATGTCGGTGCACTTGTACTGCAGGTCGGCGATCTCCGAGAGCACGCAGAAGCCGTGGGCAAAGCCTGGAGGCACCCAGAGCTGCCGCTTGTTCTCCTCGGTCAGCTCCACGCCCACCCACTTGCCGAAGCCGGGGGAGCCCTTCCGGATGTCCACCGCGACGTCGAAGATCGCGCCGCGGGTGACGTGCACCAGCTTCCCCTGGGCGCGCGGCTCCTGGAAGTGAAGCCCGCGCACGGTTCCCTTCACCGAGCGCGACCAGCAGTCCTGGACGAAGTGCAGGTCCACCCCGGCCTCGGCGTAGCGCTGGTAGCGGTAGGTCTCGAGCAAGAAGCCCCGCGCGTCGCCGAAGACCTTCGGCTCGAAGATGAAGACTCCGCGCAGGCTGGTCTCCACCACGTTCATCGGCTCACCTCCAGCCTGGCCAGCTCGAGCAGGTAACGCCCGTACTCGTTCTTCTTCATTGGCTCGGCCAGCTCGACGAGCCGCTCGGCGCCGATGAACCCCATGCGGAAGGCGATCTCCTCCAGGCAGGCCACCTTCAGGCCCTGCCTCTGCTCGATGATCTGGATGAAGGATGAGGCCTCCATCAGCGACTCGTGGGTGCCGGTGTCCAGCCAGGCATAGCCGCGGCCCATCAACTCCACGCGGAGCTGATTGCGCCTCAGGTACTCCACGTTGAGGTCGGTCACCTCCAGCTCGCCCCTCGCGGACGGCCGGAGCGCGGCGGCGAGGTCGAGGACCTGGTTGTCGTAGAAGTACAGGCCGGTGACGGCGTAGTTCGACCTGGGCTGCTTGGGCTTCTCCACGATGGAGACCGGACGGCCAGCGGCGTCCAGCTCCACCACTCCATAGCGCTCCGGGTCTCTCACCCAGTAGCCGAACACGGTCGCGCCGCTCTGCTGGCGCGCCGCGCGCTGCACCAGCTCGGACAGCCCATGTCCGTGGAAGATGTTGTCGCCCAGCACCAGGCAGACGCTGTCGTTGCCCACGAATTGCCGGCCGATGATGAAGGCCTGGGCGAGCCCCTCCGGCTGAGGCTGGACCGCGTACTGGAAGCGCACGCCCCACTGGTCGCCGCTGCCCAACAGCTCCTCGAAGCGCGGCAGGTCGCTGGGAGTGGAGATGACCAGGATCTCCCTTATCCCCGCCAGCATCAGCGAGGAGAGGGGGTAGTAGACCATCGGCTTGTCGTAGATGGGCAAGAGCTGCTTCGAGACCACCCGAGTGAGCGGGTAGAGCCGCGTGCCCGAGCCGCCGGCGAGGACGATTCCCTTCATCATCGCCGCCCCCTATAGCAGCAATGCCGAGCCGGAGGGGCACCCTGCGCGCCGGAGCAGCCGAGCGACCGAGCTTCCGCGTGGCCTGCGCCCGTGGCCTGGGCTATGAGCGCCTCGGAGGAAGCAGTGATACGCGTCGCGGTCATCGGAGCGGGCCACTGGGGCCCCAACCTCATCCGGAACTTCCACAACCGGCAGCAGAGCGAGGTCCGCTGGGTGGCCGACCTCGACCAGGCTCGCCTGGCCCAGGTGCGCGCGCGCTTCCCCGACGTGCAGCTCACCTCGCAGGCCGATCAAGCCCTCCGCGATCCTGAGGTGGATGCGGTGGTGGTCTCCACGCCGACCAGCACCCACTTCCCGATCGCCAAGGCGGCCCTGGAGGCGCGCAAGCACGTGCTGGTGGAGAAGCCGATCGCCGCCAACGCCGAAGAGGCGCGGGAGCTGGCCGAGCTATCCGAGCGGGCCGGCCGGGTGCTGATGGTAGGCCACGTGTTCGTCTACAACGCCGCGGTGCGGAAGGTGCGGGAGTACATCACCTCGGGGCACCTGGGCCGCATCTACTACGTGTCGATGGTGCGGACGAACCTGGGGCCGATCCGCGTGGACGTGAACGCGGCCTGGGACCTCGCCGCGCACGACATCTCCATCGTGAACTACTGGCTCGGTGCGACTCCGCTCACGGCCTCCGCGGTCGGAGGCACCTGGATCAACAAGGGCCTGGAGGACGCGGTCTTCGCCACCCTGCGCTTCCCCAAAGAGGTGCTGGTCAACCTGCACGTCTCCTGGCTGAACCCCCGCAAGTCGCGGGAGGTCACCGTGGTCGGCGATCAGAGGATGCTGACCTTCGACGACATGAACCTCTCGGAGCCGTTGCGCATCTACGACAAGCAGGTCACCGGCGACCGCACCAAGCCGGGGTTCATCGATACCTTCGCCACCTTCCGGGCCAGCGTCCGGGACGGCGACATCACCATCCCAAAGGTGGCCACCGGAGAGCCGCTGAAGGCCGAGTGCGATCACTTCCTCGAGTGCATCGCCAAAGGCGAGCGCCCGCTGACCGGCGCCAAGGAGGGAATGGACGTGGTGCGCGCCCTGGAGGCGGTGCAGCGGTCGGTGCGCGGCGCCGGCCGTGAGGAGAAGGTGGAATGAGCCACATCCCGCTGGTGGACCTCAAGGCGCAGCACCACCAGATCGCCGCGGAGGTCGCCCAGGGCTTCGCCGCGGTGCTGGAGAACACCTCGTTCATCCTGGGCAAGGAGGTGGCGCAGTTCGAGGAGGCCTTCGCCCGTTTCAGCGGCGTCTCCCACTGCGTCGGGGTGGCGAACGGGACCGACGCCCTGGAGCTGGCGCTGAGGGCGGCCGGAATCGGGCAGGGCGACGAGGTGATCCTCCCGGCCAACACCTTCATCGCCACCGCCCTCGCGGTGGCGCGCGCGGGAGCCACGCCGGTCCTGGTCGACTGCGATCCCGACTTCCAGCTCATCGACCTTCGCCAGGCCGAGGCCAAGGTGGGGAAGCGGACCAAGGCGGTGATGCCGGTGCACCTGTTCGGGCAAGCGGCACCGATGGAGCGCGTGCTGGAGCTGGCCCGGCCGGCGGGAATCCTCGTCATCGAAGACGCTGCGCAAGCGCACGGGGCGAAGCGCCAGGGAAGGACCGCGGGCAGCTTCGGATTGGCCGCGGGGGTGAGCTTCTATCCGGGGAAGAATCTCGGCGCCTACGGGGACGGCGGCGCGGTGCTCACCTCTTCCGCGGAGCTGGCGAAGAAGGTCCGGGCGCTCCGCAACTACGGCAGCGAGGTGAAGTACCACCACCCGGAGACCGGCTTCAATTCGCGGCTGGACACGCTCCAAGCGGTGGTGCTGTCGGCGAAGCTTTCGCGGCTGGCCGGGTGGAACGAGCTCAGGCGAGGCGCGGCGGCGCGCTACCACGAGCTGCTCTCGGGCATCGGCGGAATCGATTTGCCCAGGACGCTGCCTGGGAACGAGCACATCTGGCACCTTTACGTGGTGCGAGTGCCGCGGCGGGATGAGGTTTTGAAGAAGTTGCAGGCTGCGGGCATCGGGGCGGGCATCCACTACCCGGTGCCCATTCACCTGCAGGGCGCCTTTGCCCACCTCGGCCACCAGAAGGGCGACTTCCCCTGCGCGGAGCGGGCGGCGGAGGAGATCCTCTCGTTGCCGTTGTTCGCGGAGATCACCCCCGAGCAGCAGGAGCGGGTGGCCGGCGAGCTTCGGAAGGCGGTCGGGTAGATGGCGCGGCACCCGAGCGTATTCGTCCACGAGAAGGCGCTCTGCGAGAGCGACGAGGTGGGAGAGGGCACGCGTGTCTGGGCCTTCGCGCATGTGATGAAGGGCGCCAGGCTGGGAGCGCACTGCAACGTCGGAGACCACGCCTTCATCGAGAGCGGGGCGGTGATCGGCGACCGGGTGACGGTGAAGAACTGCGTTCTGGTCTGGGACAAGGTGACGGTGGAGGACGAGGTGTTCCTCGGGCCGAACATGGTCTTCACCAACGACATGAACCCGCGGGTAGCCTTCAAGAAGGCTCCCGAGCAGTTCCTGCCGACCAAGGTGAAGCGGGGCGCCTCGATCGGCGCCAACGCCACCATCGTGTGCGGCGTCACCATCGGCGAGCAGGCGTTCGTCGGCGCGGGGAGCGTGGTGATCCGCGACGTGCCCGCCCACGCCCTGGTGGTCGGAAACCCCGCTCGGCGGATCGGCTGGATGTGCGAGTGCGGCGGGAAGCTGCCCGCTTCGCTCAAGTGCCGGTGCGGCCGGGCCTTCCGCCTCGCGAGCGAGCGAGAGGGGCTGGTGCCGCTGTAACTACGGCGCCTGCCGCAGTTGTTGAGCCTAGCGGGGCCCGCCGGCGCCACAGGCGCTGTACACAACCGGTCATTTTACGCGGTATTATGACCGTATGTTGACGCGTTCCCTGGCGCCGCTTCTGCGCTCCGACCCGAAGAGCGTGTTGCTGCTGGGCCCTCGCCAGACCGGCAAGTCGACCCTGATGGCGAGCCTCTCCCCCGAGGTGACGCTCAACCTGGCACGAGAGGCCACCTTCCTTGAGATGGCGAGGAACCCCCAGGCGCTGGAGGAGAAGCTCTTGGCCCGGAACGGGCCCGGCTTCACCGTGTTCCTCGACGAGATTCAACGCCTGCCTTCGTTGCTGAACACCGTGCAAGCGCTGATCGATGAGCACCCTGGCCGCTTCCGGTTCTTGCTGACCGGGTCGAGCGCCCGGAAGCTCAAGCGCGGGGGCGCCAACCTCCTGCCAGGCCGCATTCACACCTACGCGCTCGGGGCAATCACCGCAGGCGAGATGGGCTATCGCTTTCCGGTTCGGCAAGCCATGTCGACGGGAGCGCTGCCCGGAGTGCTCACCCACCCCTCGGAGCGGACGCGCCGCAAGACGCTGGTCTCCTACGCCTCGACTTACCTGAAGGAGGAGATTCAAGCCGAAGCCTTGGCCCGGGCCATCGAAGGCTTTGCCAGATTCATCACTGCGGCCGCAGAGTGGTCCGGCCAGTTTCTCGACATCGCGAAGCTGGCCACGGTGGCCCTGGCACCGCGCAATTCGGTGTCGCGGTGGATCGAGGTGCTCGAAGACACGTTGCTGGTGCGCAGAATCGGGGCCTTTGCGAAGAGCGCCACGCGGCGCCTGGTCCAACACCCGAAGCTGTTCTTTTTCGATGTCGGGGTGTTGAACGGGCTGCTGAACAACTTCGAGGTCTCGGCCGACCGCATCGGGGCGCTGTTCGAGCATCTGGTCTGCCAACAGTTGTTCGACGGCGCGGCGGCCGTCGATGAGCCCATCCGCGTGTCGACGTTTCGAACCGAACACGGCGCCGAGGTCGACTTCATCGCGGAGCTTCGCAGACAAATCTGGGCGATCGAGCTCAAGGCGTCGACCAGCGTCTCGCCGGCGGATCTCAGCGGGCTGGCGCGCTTCGGGGACTACCTCGGCGGCTCACATCGCTCACGTGTCTGGTATCTGGGTCCGGATCGCCGGAAGGTCGCCGGTGTCGATGTCCTCCCGTGGCAGCAGGGGCTTCGGGAGCTGGGGCTGTGACTACCGCGCCAGCGGTTGCAGCCACTCGGCGCCGTGGAGGAGCCTACGCGGCGGCGGGCTCGAGGCGGGCGCGGTACTGGGTTTCGTAGTACTGCAAGTAGGCGCCGCTTCTCACCCGCTCCCACCACGGGCGGTTGTCCACGTACCAGCGCACGGTTTCCTCGAGCCCGCGCTCGAAGGTGTGCGCCGGGGTCCAGCCGAGCTGGGCCTTGATCTTCGAAGGATCGATGGCGTAGCGGCGGTCGTGTCCCGGCCGATCCTTGACGAAGCGGATCAGCGACTCCGGCTTGCCGAGGATGGAGAGGATGCCCTTGACGATCTCGATGTTGGGGCGCTCGGCGCCGCCGCCGATGTTGTAGACCTCGCCGGAGCGGCCGTGCTCGAGGGCGATCGCCAGCGCCTGGCAGTGGTCCTCCACGTGCAGCCAGTCGCGCACGTTGCCGCCGTCGCCGTACACCGGAAGCGGCTGGTCGTGGAGCGCGTTCACCACCATCAAGGGGATCAGCTTCTCGGGGAACTGGTACCGCCCGTAGTTGTTCGAGCAGCGGGTCACCACCACGTCCATCCCGAAGGTGTGGCCGCAGGCGAGGGCGAGCAGGTCCGCCGAGGCCTTGGACGCGGAGTAGGGGCTCGAGGGGCGGAGAGGCGAGGACTCGGTGAAGGCGCCGGTGGGGCCGAGCGAGCCGTAGACCTCGTCGGTGGAGACCATCAGGAATCGCTTCACGCCGGTCGGGCGGCAGGCGTCGAGGAGCACCTGGGTGCCGAGCACGTTGGTGACGATGAACGCCTCGGGGCCGAGGATGGAGCGGTCGACGTGGCTCTCGGCCGCGAGGTGCATCACCGCGTCGATGGAGTGCTGGCGAATGACGTGCTCCACCAGCTCGCGGTTGCCGATATCGCCGCGGACGAAGTGGTAGCCCGGGTCGCCCTCCAGCTCTCCCAGGTTCTCCAGGTTGCCCGCGTAGGTGAGCTTGTCGAGGCTGACCACCTTCCAGCCGGGGCGCTGCGCGCGCAGGTAGCGCACCAGATTGGAGCCGATGAAGCCACAGCCGCCGGTGACGAGGACGTTCATGGGGCAGAGGAGCCCTCACCCTGGCCCTTGCGAGGGGAGAGGGGAATGATGTGGCAAGTACTCAAGCGGCCCGCCGGGGTCAAGCCCCGCCCGGCCGCCGAGCTACCGCCCGGACGAGCCCGGAGAGCATCTGCCTCGCGGTGAGCGTCGCCGGATCCGGCCGCTCGATCACGTCGAGGTAGACCTCCACCGTCCTTTGCGCGCTGTCCTCCCAGGAGTAGCGGCGGGCGCGGTCCTTGCCGGCGGCGGAGAGGCGGGCGCGCAGCTCCTCGGAGGCACCGATCTCCGCGAGCCTTGTGGCCAGCTCCTCGGGAGAAGGCTCGTCCAGGTAGAGCGCCGCATCACCGGCCACCTCCGGAATGGCGGCGAGCCTCGAGGCCACGATGGGCACTCCGGCGGCCATGCCTTCCAGCGCGTCTATCGGCCACGGCGAATAGGCGCTGGGGCAGACGAGGGCCACCGCCTCCTGGATGACGCTGCGTCTGTCTTCGGGCGCCAGCTCGTCCAGGTGCCGGACCCCGGGCGGCCAGTGGCGGATCCGTTCGAGCAGGCCTCCCGAAACCGGGCGCGCCGCCACCACGAGCGCGGGTGGCTCGCCGTCATGCGAGGCGCCGCGGAATAGCGCGTAGGCCGCGAGGAGCAGCTTCAGGTTGTCGTGGGGCCCATCGGAGGCGGTGAAGAGGAAGTAGGGAGGCGCCAGCCCGAGCCGCTCCAGGGTGACGCGGTTCTTCTCGGCGTCCCGCTCGGCGAGGGCGTTCGAAACGCCGGGGTGGACCGTGTGCACCCGTTCTGGCCGGAGAAGGAGTAGGCCAAGGAGCTCATGGCGCTCGAATTCGGAGCGGGCGATCACGGCCTGCGCGGCCTGTGCCGCGGAGTACTGGAGGGACCGCCGGCTGGAGGCTCCCGCCACCGTCCGGAACGCCAAAAGATCCAGCCCGCCGAGCACGGTGTGGCCGGTTGCTCCGAGGAAGCGGCGGAGATGCTCCACCCGGTGAAGTCCGTCCGCCGCGTGCTGCACCTCTGCTTCGCCCGCGGTCAGCTCGACTTCCGGGCGCCGTCCAAGCGCCTCCCGAAGCTCGCTTGGGGCCGCCTCCAGGCGCACCGAAAACTTGCCCAGCCTGCGGCGGACGTAGGCGGCGGCGACCCGTGCCTCCGGGCCCCGCTCGAACTCACGGGTCTGCTCGAGGAAGTGCGGGTAGCGGTGGCACAGAAGGCGTGCATGGAGGCGATCCAGGCGTTCGCGCTCCGCCCCGAAGGATGCGCCGCCCAAGTGGAAGACGAGGGCGCGGTTTGCCCTGAGCACCACGAAGCCGTGTTGCCGGGCGCGCTGGCACCAATCGTTCTCCTCGTGGTAGCCGCGGCCGAAGGCGGGATCCAGCCCTCCGATCATCTTGAAGACATGGTGCCGCATCAAGATGCAGAACCCGACGCCGGTGGGCATTTCGGTCCACCTTGGCTCGCAGTCCTGGAGGCGCAGCTCGGCGCCTTCCAGCACGCGATGGTCGGTGGCGGCGCACCAGCTCGGCACCGAGCAGAGGGTGCCGTTGTTCGACAGCGGCACCGCCGCCGCCACCCGCTCGGAGGAATGGCCGACCTCCAAGAGCTCCCGAAGCCAGCCTTCGGTCGCCACGGTGTCGCTGTTCAACAGCACCATGTCGCGGCACGCGAGGGCCAGGCCGCGATTGCAGGAGCGGACGAAGCCCAGGTTGCGCTCGTTCTGGAGGAGCACCACCCGCGGATCCGAGGCGCGCACCTCCTCGAGGAGCGCCGCCATTCCCTCTTCCGGGGAGGCGTCGTTCACCACGATGAGCTGGCCCAGTGACTCGCCGCTGTGCCCCAGCACCGAGCGCAGGCAGGACCTGGTCGCCTCCAGGTCGCGGAAGACCGGGACCACTACGTCGGCGATCAACGGTTTCCTCTCCGGGCCAATGTTTCGAGAGCGCGGCGGGCCAGCTCCTTTCCCTCGCGCTGGAGCGGCTCCAGGTACCGCTTGAGGTGGTCGTTGGCGGCATCGACCAGGACGTAGCGGAGCGGTGGAGCCCCCGGCCCTGCGGACTCGGGGTACTCCGGTAGAGGCGGCTCTTCGGCCGGCGGGAAGGCGAGCCTGAGCGCGTTCACCTTCTCCCGCTCCTGGGCTAGCTTCAGGAGCGCTTGGTCCAGCTTGGAGCGCAACTCCCGGCAGGATGGGCAGGCGACGTGCGCAGGCTCAGCGCCAGCGGATGGGCCTCCGGCTCGAGCGCGATCTCCGTGCCTCATCTGGCCCCCATCATTGCCACAAGCGGCGCCCGTGGCGAAGCCGCGTGTGGGATCAGCCGGCCGCCAGCCGCCCCGAGCCCCTCTCGGCCGCCTCCACCTGGCAACCCACACCCACCTGCGACTCGCGGAGCATCCGGTGATACGGCCCGGGGAACACGGGATAGGTAGGCCGCGGCCGAGCGGTCAGCTCGTCGGCGAGGCCCGGCTCGTCGCGGATCCTCAAGATGGCGCGTCCAAGCCCGTTGGCCGTCCCGTCGAAGGTGAGGCATCCATTCTGCTCGTGGAGGTAGTCCCGGAAGGCGGCGATCCGCGGGACGATGAGCGGAAGTCCGAGCGCGCGAAGCTCATGCGCCGCCAAGCAGAACGTCTCGAAGCGCGAAGGGACGATCGCTGCGACCGGGCGCCGGCAGAGCCACCGCAGCTGGGCGCGGTCGATGGAGGGAATCATCTCGAACGCTCCGCGCAAGAGGCGAGGGACAATTCGCTCCAGGCAACTCGAGAAGCGGCGGTTGTGGGCGCCGCAGTGCATGTCCCTGCCCACGAGCGTGAAGCGCCAGTGGCGCGGCGGGTGCTCGCACAACAGCGAGACCGCGGCCTCGGCCAGCAAGTCGCAGCCCTTCACTTCCTGCAGCTTTCCGTAGAACAGGAAGTGTCCTGGATCGGGGAATCGATCGATCGGCTCCACTCCTGCCAGCAACTCGTCCATCGGGGGAGGCGAAACCACCAGGCGGTGCGGGGCGATCGAGTAGTACTGCCTGTACAGCTCGGCCATCCCCGACGAAGGCACCAGGACGTGATCCGCAAGCTTGAGCGCCTCGCGCTCCATCCTGTGCATTCGAATCTGAGCCGGATCGACCTGAGGGACGCGCTCCGCCGCCTCGATCAGCTCCAGGCTCCCATGGGCGCGCACCGCGATCTTCGCGCCAGCGAGCGCCCCCTCGCAGCGGCGCCGGAGCGCAATCAGGCCCATTCCGCCGTAATCGGGGACTTCGACCAGGCCAATCGGATCCTCGGCGTGGAGCGCCTCGAGCGCTCGGGCGAAGCGCGCGGCGTTGGCCTCGAAGGCCGAGGCTCCGGCTTTGGTGGCCGCGTACTTCGAGACGTGTACCGCCCGCACGCTTCCCGGCCCCAGCCGCTCGCAGGAGAGCAGCTCCTCCGCGCGCGCCACCTCATCCTGCGGGAAGTCGCACAGCAAGGTCACCCGATAACCCGCGCGCGCCAGCGCTCGGGCCGCTCCGGCGATGAGCACCCCGGCTCCACCGGGGTTCACCGGGTGAAACTCGTAGGTTGGGAGGACGACGTCAGGCATCCAGGAACTCGGCCCACCGCCGCTCCGCCAGCGCGTTCAGCTCGTCGAAGTATGCCTGGGCTTTGGGCACCAGCTCTTCCCGCCGGTCGATCGCCCCCGAGAGCTTGCGCGCGATTGCGTAGGGATTGTCGTGCTGGGTGGCCACCAGCGCCTCGGCGAGGTCCGGCCGCAGGTCGAAGATCGATGAAGTGTGGCTGGTGACGCAGATCGCTCCCTGCATCACACTCTCCAGCACCATCATCGGGTAGCACTCCACCAGCGAGACGTACGAAATGGCGTGCATCTGGCCGATGAGATCGAGCAACTGTGGCCTCGGAAGGATGCCGTGCTCGACGATCCGCTCGCGCTCGCGCTGCAGATAGGAAGCGCGGATTGGTCCGCACACATGGACCACGGAGCCAGGGATCATCAGCGCCGCGAGGACCTGCGTCTCGACGTTCTTGTGCAAAAAGTCAGGGGCGAACACGCCGAGGTGCAGCCTGCCTTCCGGGTCCGGCAGTTTGCGCGGGGGACGGTGGGGCAGGCGGCAGAAGTTCATCACGAACTCCACGCGGTGCCCGCGAGAGCGGAAGAACTCCGAAAGGCCGTCCTTCACGAACCCGAGCTTCCGCACCACGCCTTCTTCGAGCAGCCGAAGGATGGTGCTGACGACCCAATGCTCGCCGAACTGGTGCTGCGCGGGGGTGCCGTGGTGCACGAAAAAGATTCTCACTGCTTCCAGCTCCCGGGAGATGGTCCGGGCAAGCAAATCGGCGCCGCGGGGGAAGCCGTTGATGACCAGTTTCTCCACTCCGCAGTCAGCCAAGAATTGCACCAGCCTGCGGCAATGGGCCTCGGAGGTCACCTCGCTGATCTCGAGGACATGGCGAGCCTGCTCGTAGGTGGCCGCACGAATGCCCCGCCACTCCGGGTGGCAGATGGCCACCAGCTTGGGCTGCTCGGCGATGAACCGATCCGGGCTTGGAAGGGAGGCTTGGCATGCCACGCCCGCGAACGAGAGCAGTTTCACCGGCTCACGCGGAGACGGCTCGGGGCTGAAGGACTGGGGAGGGGCCAGGCCGGCGGCCCTCAGGAGCTCGGCGGAGCGCTCGACGGCCTTGGCGAGCTGGCTTATCGCCAAGGTGGCCCCGGGCAGCTTCGCCAGCGCGGATGCCGCCCTTGCTACCTCTGAGGTTCGCTCCTGTTGCAGCGCAGCCTTCAATTCGTCGCGTTCGCTCTGGAGCTCGAGGAGCTTCAATCTCAGGGCGGACGATTGCTCCCGCTCCTGCTTGAGGGCCAGGTTCGAGGACAAGAGTCCTCGCTGCTCGAGCACCGCCACCGCGGTGGTGGCCAGCTTCGAGTCAGGTTTGGCGATCAGGTAGACGCACTGGTTCTCAACCACGTCCGGGAGCGCCAGCACGGCGGGGGCTCCCAGCTCCCGGTAGACGGCCGGGAAGTCGTGGAGCCAGGAGCCGTCGTGGGCGGAGTTCTCGCGCCTGGATGGCGAGACGGGCCGGTTTTCCATGTGGACGATGAGGGAGGAGGTGACTCGCCACAGCTCGGCCAGCACCGCCTGGAGATCCACGGTGTCCACGTGGATCAGCACCTCGGAGGTATAGCTGACGTCGAAGAAGCCGTCGGGATAGGGAAGCCTGGTTCGCGGCGCGATCAGCCTCAGGCGCTCATCTCCGAAGGCCGCGTCGCCCACGTAGGCGCGCGCGGTCTCGAGCATCTTGGCGCTGATGTCGCAGCCGTACAGCTCGAGCTTTTCGAGCCTCCGGAGGTTCCGAAGGTGCCGGCCGAAGCCGCAGCCGTAATCCAGCACTCTTGCGGCTGGCAGGCCGGCGAACAGGCCGATGAGGAAGGCCTCCTGCTGGTTGTAGTGCCGCTGGACCGGGCGGCGACGCTCCAGCTCGTCCAACCACTCGCGCCCGCCGTGCGCCTTCCACCATCGCTCGTGGGGCCGGCCGTCGGGCTCTTCGCTCGAGTCGGCTGGTTGCGTTGCTTCGGGCGCTGCTTCGGGACGAGGTAGAGGTGAGCTCATCGGATGTGCCCAGCGGCGGCGGCTGGTGGAGACATTCAGTTGCGCTCTTGCGCCGAACCGTTGGACGCGGCCGGGCGCGCCGCCTGGGAGGTGGTGGAAAGCTGCCGCTCGATGCGAGCGACAGCCTCCTCGAGCTTCTTCAGACGAAGGTCGAGGCTGGCGCGCATGCCGAGGGCGGCGCTGTCCAGGGACCTCAGCTCGCCGTAGAGCGCTCCCGCCCAGCCGAGGAGGTCCTCGTTGAACAGGGCCTGCTTGCGCATCATCTCGTTGATGAAGGGCTGGAACGCGTGTCGGAAGGCGCGTTTGAAGAAGATCACCACCGGGCCCACGGGAGGTCTTCGGTGCGAACTCACCGGCAAGCCGAGTCGAACGTCCTTGAGCTCGTGCAGCCGGCGCAGGATGGGCGCCGCGGAGGGTGGGACCAGCTCTTCGAGGTTCATCTTTCTCTCCGGGTATAGGCGGCGAGCTTCGTACACGGAGGGTGGCTCCGGCGCAAGCCGAGGCTCCCTCGGGGCGGGCCTGATATGACCACCGCGCCACGGCGGCGGAGCCTTCGCCCCCTCTGGAGCGCGTGTGACAAAGACGCATTGGGACTTCGTGCTTTCTTGCTACGAGCCCTTGGGCGCGGTGACCGGCGGCATCGGTACGTACAGTCGGATGCTGCTCGAGCTGTTGCGGGAGGCGAAGGTCGCCGGCAGGCCGGCGCGGGTGCTCTTCCTCACCAGCGCCCGCCACGGGGCCGAGGCGGCTCCTGCCGGCGCCGAGCTGACCTGCGTGCCGGTGCCGGAGGAAGCGCGGGTCGACGGCCTCCCGGTCAACCACCTGGACGACGCCCACGCCGTCTTCAGCTTCGGGGTGATGCAAAAGCTGCAGCGGCTCCAGAAGCTCGGCCACACCTTCGGGCTGATCGAGGTGCCCGACTACGGCACCGAGGGTTACTACCCCTTGAAGGCGCGGGCCTTCGGTCTCCTGGACACCGCGAGGGTCGCGGTGCGGCTGCACTCGCCCGACCGGATGCTGCACGAGGACAACGACTCTCTCACCGAGGCGACCGCGCCCACCTTCCGCCAGTACCAGCGGGCGCAGTGGGTCTATCGCCACGCCGACGCGGTGCTCTACGGCGGCGAGGCGATGCTGGAGCGGGTGGCGTCGCTCTTGCCGGCGGAGCTCGCCGCAAAGTTGCGCCGGAAAGCGCACAAGGTGCCCCACCCATGGCCGCCCTGCCGCGAGGTAGGGCAGGGCGCTGGGAGGAACGGCTCCGCCCAAGCGGTGGAGGTGGCCTTCGTCGGCCGGTTGGAGTACCGCAAGGGAGCAGACCTGCTGGTGCGCGCCGCGCTTTTGGCGCTCTCCCACGCCAGCCGACCCGTGCGCTTCCATTTCTTCGGTCGGGACACCCACACCTTCCGCGGCTCCTCGATGCGCGAGTACCTGGCCCGGCTCATCCCCGAGGAGCGGCGAGAGGCGTTCGTCTTCCACGACTACGTCTGTCAGCAGGCCCTCTGGCGCGACTGGCTTCCCCTGATGGACCTGTTCGCCTTCCCCTCGCGCTTCGAGAACTACCCGAACGTGCTCCTCGAGGTGCTGGCCCTGGGGCGGCCCGCGCTGGTGTCCCGGCACGGCTGCATGCCGGAGATCGGCGCTCCGTTCGAGACGGTGGTGCCATTTGATCCAACCGATCAGCCGGGCTTCGCGCGCCTGTTGGAGGAGAGAATCGCCGCGGCGCCGGAGAGGACGGACGTGCTGGGTGTCTACCGCGGCCGGCAGTCGGAGGTCCGCGGGCAGGTCCTCTCCGCCTATGCGGGGCTCCTTGCTTTGCCCGCAGAGGCTGAGCGGCCGGCCACGGGGCGTCCGCCCAGAATCAGCTTCGTGGCCGCGCACCACAACCACTCCCGCTGGCTTCCGAGCCTCTTCCAATCGATCCGGCCGCAGCTCCGCGACGGGGACGAAGTGGTGGTAGTGGATGACTGCTCCCGGCCCGAGGAGGCGTCGGCGGCGAAGGAGGCGGCCGAGGCGGCGGGGCACCGCTTCCTGTCCACGCCGCGCAACTCGGGCCCATCGGTGGCGCGGAACATGGGCGCAGCGGCCGCTCGCGGAGAGCTGCTCTACTTCGTCGACTCGGACGACGAGCTGGAGCCCGACACCGTGGAGGTGCTGAGGAACGCGTTCGTCCGCAGGCCGGAGCTCGAGGTGGCGACGGGCTTCATGCGCGCCTTCGGCGACGAGAGCCACGTGTGGGCCTCGTGCGACGCCACCGCGGCGAGCGCGCTGTGCGACAACCCTTCGCACTGCGGCATCGTGGTTCGCCGCGCGGTCTTCGAGCGAGCGGGCGGTTTCGATCCCGCGCTCCGGCTGCATGTGGAGGACTGGGAGCTGCACATGCGGCTGGCGCTCGCGCGGGCGCAGTTCGAATCGGTGCCGCTGGTTTGCTACCGCTACCGGGTGGACAAGGTCCACGGCCGGAACTCGACGGAGGCCGAGCGCATCGATCAGTCCTACGAGCAAGCGCTTCGGCACGCGCTGGGCAGTCTCAGTCCGGAGCAGCTACAGCGCTCCTGGCCGGAGCTGGCCGATCTTTTGGTGAGCCTCCTTTTGCGGGAGCGGCGGCCGCCGCCCTCCTTCGACGCGCTCCGCTACCGGATGGTGGACGCGGTGAACGGGCTGCTCAAACGGACGCCCTTGCACGCCGCGCTCAAGCGCACACTCGAAACCGTGATGCGCGAGCGCAGGCGCTGACTCAGGAGCCGGCGCCGGCGCGCAGCGACGGGGCGCCCTCGGCGGCATCGAACTCCCAGCGGTGCGGCGGCCGGGTGAAGCCGACGTCGGGGAGCTTCGAGCGGACCGAGAACGGGTACAGCTCGCGGTGCAGGTCGTAGACCGCTCCGGCCCGCGACTTGGCCGCCACGTTCAGGTGGTAGGCGCCCTGGATCAACCCCAGCCGGGAGATGAACACCCGCACCACTCCTCGCCCGGACAGCCGAGGCGCCCGCACCGACTCGTAGCCGGTGTTGGTCGCGTACACGCTCGTCCCGTCCGCCCGGGCAATCTCGATGAAGAAGTCCACCTCCTCGGTGGGCTCCTTCGCCACGAAGTCGATGGCGATCTCCATCGGGTCCTCGGTGTCGAACTCCGCGGCGTCCGCTCCGCGCCCGTTCAACAGCCGCGCCCTTTCGATCTCCAGGAAGTAGGTGCCGTATCTCCTGGGAGCGCCCACCTTGGGGCCAAATGTGGGCTGGGGCACCTCGCGGGCAGGAAGGCTCGCGCCCGGCGGAGGCAGCTCCACCTTGCCCCGGTCCGCCGCCTGCTGCTCCGCGGTGGCCACCGCCTGGCGGTACTGCTCCACCACGAAGGCCGGGTCTCCGTACAGCCGCACCTTCCCGCCGTCGATCCACGCGGTGAGATCGCACCACTTCTCCACCGTCCCCAAATCGTGCGTCACCAGCACGATGGTGCGGCCGCTCTTCTTGAACTCGCTCATCTTCGCCATCGACTTCTTGGCGAAGTGCTCGTCGCCCACCGCGAGGATCTCGTCGATGAGCAGGATGTCCGGATCCACGTGGGTGGCCACCGCGAAGGCCAGCCGCATGTACATCCCGCTGGAGTAGGTGCGTACCGGCTCGTCGATGAAGTCCCCCAGCTCGGCGAACTCGATGATCAGGTCCATCCGCGCCTTCACCTCCGCCCGCGACATCCCCAGGATGATGCCGTTGATGAGGATGTTCTCTCGCCCGGAGAAGTCGGGGTGGAAGCCGGCGCCCAGATCCAACAGCGCCGAGATGCGCCCGTTCACCTCCACCGTCCCGCCGGTCGGCGAGTAGATGCCGGTGATCAGCTTGAGCAGGGTGCTCTTCCCCGAGCCGTTCCGGCCGATCACTCCCACCGTCTTGCCCCGGGGGATCTCCAGGTCCACCCCCTCCAGCGCCGGGATCAGCTCGGAGGCCCGCTCCTTCTTCCGCCGGAGGAGCCAGCCCAACAGCTCCGACTTGAAGGTGGTGTGGTGGCGCCGGATGGTCTGCTTGCGGAAGCGCTTCACCACGTTGCGCAGGACGATGGCGTTCATGGCGCGGCGGTCAGATCAGCTCGGCGAACTCCTCCCGACGCCGCTCGAAGATCGCCGACGCCACCCAGAGGAGCACCACAGAGATGCCCGCCACCGCCAAGAGCGGCTCCAGCGCGGGCAGCCGGTGCTCGTAGAAGATGGCCTGGTAGGAGGTCACCAGCGCCGCCATCGGGTTGGCCAGCAGCTCCGCCTGTTGCACCCGCTCCGGGAGCCGGGAGAGCGGCCAGAGCACCGGGGTGAGGAAGAAGGCCAGCATCATGAGATTCGCCACGATGTGCTGGAGGTCCCGAAACGCCACGTTCAGCGCCGAGAGCACGTAGGTGAGCGCCAAGGTGAAGAGCACCTGCAGCGCGAGCACCGGCACGAAGGCCACCGCGTGCCAGCTCGGCCAGATGCCGTACGCCGCTCCGAGGGCGAACATCAGCGGCAGCGAGAAGAAGTAGTTGCAGAGGTTGGTGAGCACCACCGTGGCCGGAAGCACCTGGGCGGGGAAGCGCACCTTGGTGAGCAGGTCGCGCCGATCGCTGATCGCGCTCGCGCCGCCGTTGACCGAGGTGGAAAAGCAGATCCACGGCAAGAGTCCCACGAACATGAAGTAGAGGAAGTGCGGCACCTCTTGGCGCAGGACCACCTTGAACAGGAGCGCGTACACCAGCATGTGCAAGGTGGGGTTCAGGAAGGTCCACAGAAAGCCGAGCACCGAGCCCCGGTAGCGGGCCTTGAGCTCCCGAAGGGTGAGGCTGAGGAGGAGCGCGCGGTACTGGTACAGCTCGCGCAGGTTGCGCACCATGGGCCGGCGTACCTACCTCAAAGGGGCAGGCGATGCACGCGGCGCCCCCTCGGCCGCCCCCCTCACCCTTTCCCTCTCCCCGGGAGCAGAGGGGCGTTAAGTTCGGCGCCCGATGCAAAGGCTCCGCCCGTACCTGTTGCCGATCGCCTTCTGCGTCGGCGGGCTCGTCTTGGCGCACCACGAGACCGTTCTCACCGGTTTCGCCTTCACCCAGAACGACCTCGGCGACACGCGCTTCAACAACTACTTGCTCGAGCACGGCTGGAGGTGGCTGCTGCGCCGTCCCGGCCACCTCTCGCTCTGGGACCCGCCGTTCTTCCACCCGGTGACGAACGTCCTCGCCTACTCGGATCCGCTGCTGGGCGCAGGGCCGCCGTACTGGATCTGGCGCGCGCTCGGAGTCCCGCCGGACACCTCCTTCCAGCTTTGGGTGCTGAGCGTGGGAGCGCTCAACTTCGCCACCTGCTACCTCCTGCTCCGCCGCGGCTTTGGGCAAGGGCAGCTCGGCGCGGCGGCGGGCTCGGCGCTCTTCGCCTTCGCGGGCACCCGCATCAACCAGACGATGCACCACCAGCTCTTCCCGCATTTCTGGACGATGATCTGCCTGTTCGCGGTTTCAAGGCTCTTCTCGAAGGACGAAGCCGAGAAGACCGAGCAGCGGCGAATCCTGTGGATCTGGGCCTTCGCCCTGAGCGCGGCCTTGCAGCTGTGGGCCGGCTACTACCTCGGGTGGTTTCTGGTGCTGGGGCTCGCCGTCGCCTTCGCCTGGGCGATGGCCCACGCCGTCTCGCGCCGGGCCATCCTGGAATTGGCGCGCGGGCACCCCTACACGCTCTTCCTCGCGGCGGCGACCAGCGGGCTCATCCTCGCCCCGATGGCCACGCACCTCTTCGAAGCGAGCAAGGCGGTCGGGGTGCGCACCTTCGGCGAGGCGCTCACCATGTTGCCGGCGCCGGCCACCTGGCTTCACCTGGGGCGCTTCTCCTGGCTCTACGGTTGGATGGCGAAGCTGCCCGCCTTCGGCCGCATCCCGATGGAGCACGAGCAGCGGGTCGGTTTCGGCCTGGCCACCAGCGCGCTTTGCGCCTACGGGCTGTGGCAGTGCCGAAAGAGCGCCGCCGGGAGGGTGATGGCCCTGAGCGGGCTCACCCTTCTCGTCGCCGCCACGCTCTTCGGCAGCTTCTCCGCCTGGAAGTTGGTGTTCGAGTACTTCCCCGGGGCGCAGGCGGTGCGCGCGGTGGCGCGGATCAGCATCTTCTTGCTCGTCCCGCTAGCGCTTGGACTCTCCGAGGCGCTGAGGGCGGTCGCCCAGCGGGGCAAGGCGTTCGCGGTGGTTGCGCTCGGGCTCGGGGCATTCAGCCTGCTGGAGCAGGGGCAGACGACTCCGGCGTTCGACAAGCACCGGAACCGCTTCGACGTGTCGACGGTGGCGAAGGGCGTCACCAACGAGTGCGGGGCGTTCGTCTTCAGCCCGGTGCAGGGCTATGGCCCCTACTGGAAGTACCAGCTCGACGCGATGTGGGCCTCGCTCGAATCGGGAGTGCCGACCTTGAACGGCTATTCAGGGAATAACCCCCCGGGCTGGCCGCTGGGGAGCACCAACCTGCACAGCGCGCTGGACGAGGCGCGGACGGCGATGGCGATCCAGCAGTGGATTCAGCAAGAGCGCCTCGACGCCTCGCGGATCTGCTGGGTGAAGCTCGGCCTCCAGGAGGGGCCCTACGCGGCCGCCTTCGCCTGGCAAGAGGTGCCCGCGGCGATGCGGGCGTTAGAGCGCTACAAGGTCTCGGTGACGATGCGGAACATTGGTTCGGCGCGGTGGATGCGCGGCCAGCAATTCCGACTCGGCTCGCAGGCCCCGCGCGACAACCTGAGCTTCGGTCTCAACCGGGTGGAGCTCCCCGACGACCTCCCGCCGGGAGGGACGGTGACCTTCCCGTTCGAGGTGGTCGCCCCGGCCGCGCCCGGCCGGCACTCCTTCCAGTGGCGAATGGTGCGGGACGGGGTGATGTGGTTCGGGGAGCTGACGCCCGAGGTGGCGGTGACCGTGGAGCCGTAAGGCTGGCCGGTGTCCTGGCGATCGGGCGGGATTGAGCTCAGACCTGTAAGAGTATTACTCTTACAGGTAAGAATCTGGAGGCGAGTCCATGCGAATCACATCGAAAGGACAGGTCACCATCCCCGCGCACATCCGCGAGCGATTGGGACTCCTGCCGGAGACGGAGGTGGACTTCGCGGTGGATGGGGACGAGGTTCGCCTCTATCGGGTTCAGCCGACGCGGCGCGAGAGCCGGGGGCAGAGCATCGTCCGCCGGCTGCGCGGGACGGGCTCGGTCAAGATGACCACGGATCAGATCATGGCCCTCACCCGCGGGAGATGAAGCCGGTACTGGTCGACAGCAACGTCATTCTCGACGTGGCCACCGAGGACCCGACCTGGGGGAATTGGTCGAACGATGCGCTCGCGCGTGCGGGCGAAGAGGCGGCGCTGATCATCAATCCGGTCGTGTATGCCGAGGTCTCGGTCCGCTACGAGAAGGTCGAAGAGCTCGAGGCGGTGCTGCCGCCCGAGGTCTTCCGCCGTGAACCGTTGCCCTACGAGGCGGCGTTTCTGGCCGGGAAGGCCTTCCTGCAATACCGGCGCCGACGGGGAAGTCGGGACATGGTCCTGCCCGACTTCTTCATCGGTGCCCACGCGGCCGTCGCCGGCTTCCGGCTTCTCACCCGCGATCCTCGACCGTATCGCAGCTACTTCCCCGCGGTGGAGCTCATCGCTCCGTGACCCGCCGCTTCCTCGCGGGAGCCTTCTTCCTCAGCGCCTCCACCTCGCCGCGCAGCCGCACCACCTCCGCCGAGAGCTGCGCGTAGGAGTCCCGCACGTGGCCGTTGAACAGCCGCTGCCGTGAGAGCGCCTCGTTGATGAACACCTGGCAAGCCTTCCGGAAGGCCCACTTCGCATAGAGCACCACCCTCCCGGCGCCGCCGCGGTGCGTCTCCAGCGGGAGCGGGCGGGTCGGATCGGCATGCTCCTCCAACGCCTGGAGGTTGAAGGCCAGCGGATCCACCCTCGCCTCGACGCCCTCGAAGCGGATGGGGTGATGCTCCGGCGCCGAAAGCCCCCTCGCCCGAAGCCTCTCCTCGAGCCGGTCGAGCAGCTTCGCCCCGGAAATATTCCTGCCCAAGAGCTTCATCGCCTCTCCTCCAGGATTCTCGCCATTTCCTCGCGGTAGGCCGCCACCACCTTGGCCCAGCTTTGCCTCCGCGCATAGGCCAGCGCCTTGCGCCGCATCGCCGGCCGCTCCGCTTCGATTCGCCGGATGCCTTCCACGAAGGAATCGCCGTCGTCGTACGCCGCTCCCGCTCCGCTGCGGGAGAGCTGGCCCTTCACCACCTCCGAGGCCCCGTTGCCCAACACCGGAGTCCCGGCGGCGAATGCCTCCAGCGAAAGCAAGGAGAGGCTCTCGTACCTCGACGGCACCACCGCCGCTAGCGCGCCGGAGAGCCCATCGTGCTTGTCGCGCTCGGAGATCCTCCCGAGGTAGCGAACGCCCTCGCCGCCAGCTTCCATCGACGACGGTCCAGCCAGCACCAGCTCCGGCGCCGGTCGCAGCCTCGCGCGGCAACGCCGGTAGAGTCGCAACAGCTCCCCCACACCTTTGCCTTCCTCCACCCGGCCCACGTACATGAGGTACGGGCCGGCGACCTGGTGCGACTTCCGGAACCTGGCGGCGTTCGTCCCCGGCAGGTCCACTCCCACGCCCACCACCCGCGCACGAGCGTGGCGGGGACAGCGCCTCTCGATCAGCTCCACCTCCTCGGGGGTGTTGCACAGCAGCGCCCGCGGCTGCTCGAGCACGTCGTTGAAGACGTCCAGGAAGAATGGGGCCTCGTCATGCGCGGTGGGCACCACCAGCGCCCGGTCCGCCACCATCGGCAGCCCCCAAGCCGTCGGCGCATAGAGGTAGGTGAACAGCACGAAGCCGTCGTACGAGCGCCCTTCCTCCGAGAGGTGCCGCCACAAGCCAGGCAAGAGCGGCCCCTGCTCGGCCAGCCAATGCTCCTCGGTCACTCGGTCGTTCCCCCGCCCGAACACCGCTCGAGACAAGCGGTTGAAGTCGCGCATCTGGCGCGCGCGGGCGCTGGCGAAGCGCCGCACCCTCACCGGTCCGTCCCGCTCCACGCCCTCCGGGAGCTCGTTGGCCCAGCTCAGGTGGTCCCTGGCGCAGCTCGTGAGCACCGTCACCTCCCAGTGCGGCGAGAGGCGATGGGCGATCTGCCGCGCGTGCGACTCTGCTCCACCCAGAAGCTCTCCGTACCGCTGCACCACGAGCGCCACCCGCGGGCGTCTCTTTCTTCCACCCTCACCCGTACCGTCTCCTGCGCCGCGGGAGAGGGGATGGCCCTCACCCTGATCCTCTCCCGCCCGGCGGGAGAGGGAAGGGCGCGCGTCGATCGAGGAAAGCGCGGCCGACAGATGCCGCTCGGCCACGCCCGCCGAGAGCTCCTCCAAGCGCCTCTTCTGACCTGCGAGGACGCGCGCCCGGAGGCGGGGGTCATCCAACAGCTCGCGGCACAGCTCCGCCAACAGCGCGAAGCGCTTCTCGGTGAAAGCGATGCCCGCGCCACCCAACGTCTCCGGCACCGCGGCGGCCGCGAACGCGAGCACCGGCACCGCGGCGGCCATTGCCTCCAGCGGCGCCACCCCGAAGCCCTCGTGCTCGCTCATCGACACGAAGAGCTGCGCCGACCGATACGCCGCCACCAGCTCCGCATGCGACAGCTTGCCCAAAAACTGCACTCCGGGACATCCGCTCACCTCGCGCCGGAGCTTCCGGTAGTACTGGTCTCCCCGCTGGAATCCGCCGGCGATGGCCAGCCGCGCCTCGGGCCGGAGCCTCAATAGCTCCCGGTAGAGCGCGATCAGATCCTCGATCCGCTTGTGCGGCACCACCCGGCCCACCGAGAGCAACAGCGGGCCCCGCCCGGAGAGGCGCCGGAGCATCGAACGATCGGCGCGCTCGCGGGAGAATCTCTCGGGTTCGACGAACAGCGGCACCACGTGGACGTTCTGGCATCCCGCCTCGCGAAGCTCGGCCGCGTTGTAGGCCGAAACGCCAATCGCCAGCTCGGCGAAGGGCGCCATCGCGGCGAGCTGCGCCCTTCCGGACTCCAGCGCCTCGCGAAGCAGCGTTCCCTCGTAGAAGCGGGCCGGGGTGATGTTGTGGAAGACCACTCCCCTCCGGCAGGGCAGGTGCAACAGCGCCCCCGAGAGCGGTGAGGCGATCGCGTGGTGGTAGAGGACGAGGTCCTCGGGCTCCACCCTGAGCTGGGACGCCGGCCTCACCAGCGACGAGAGATTGGGCGAAACCTCGCCGGAGAAGACCTCCCCGAAGCGGCCGAGCCTCCGCAAGAGCAGCGAGAGGTGGATGGCCGCCTGGGAGGTCGCATCGCCCATCACGAAGTTGGGGACCAGTTGGTGGACCGCCATCGGCACGCGGGGTATAGCACCGCAGCTCGATCTTCCATCTCGACATGCGTCGCAGGGACCCATGCGCCCGGGCCGGCGAGGTCGCACCTTAAGGTCAGCGTGCGCTCGGCAGGCCGAGCGCGACGGCGAGGGCACGATCCAGCTCGGCCATCTTGACCGAGGGCAGCGTCCCCACGAAGCGGCTCAGCCTTCGCTTGAAGAGCAACATCAGGAAGTCGCACCGGATCGCCGATGGACGGCGCACGCCGTGGGAGGCGTCGATGGTCACCTCGGTGGGGATGCCAAGGATCTGGCCGTACACCGGAGCACAAACGACCGTCTCGATCTCCTCGTGCTCGGCGACGAAGTTGCGGGAGACGACGACGTAATAGCCCGGTTTCCCACCCCGCTCGGGCTCCGGCTCTTGCGAGCGGTACAGCTCACCCCGTCTCACGGCCCGGCCTGCTCACTGACCATCGCTGCTGCCTCGGCATTGACGCGCTTCAAGTGCTTGGACCAGATCCGCCACTCGGCGGCCTCCCGTTCTTCGCGCGCGTGGCGATCGAGGTACTCGCGCACCGCCGCCCTCACCACCGCCGAGCGGTTGCTCGTGGCACCCCTCTTTCCGGCGGGCTCTCGGGCCAGGCGATCCACCGCCTCCAGGGTGGGCTCGTCTATGGTGATAGCAATAGTCTTCATATTGCGAAGGCTATTGCGCTTGGGGCCAGCGGGCAAGCGCCGGCGAACCAGGCCCGGTTGCACCTCCCCGAAGCGGCCGAGCCTCCGCAATAGGAGCGAGAGGTGGATGGCCGCCTGGGAGGTCGCATCGCCCATCACGAAGTTAGGGACCAGCTGGTGGACCGCCATCGGCGCGCGGGGTATAGCACCGCGCCCGTGAAAGACGGCGCCGCACCCTTCGCGATCGACGCATCGCTGTGGGACGAGCCGACCACCGGCATCGGCCTGTACACCCGCTGCCTGTGCGCGGCCATGGAGCGGCAGGGCGCCCATTTGTTGAAGGTCGGCGCGCGCAACACCGGAGAGCACCCGCGCGGGCGGCAAGGGCGCACCTTCTTCACCCTCACCCGCCTGCCCGAAATCCTCGGCGCGCTGGAGGCCCCGCTCTACCACGCGGTCGCGAACTTCAACCTCCCCCTCGTCCGCCCGGGTGGGAAACGGTTGGTCCTCACCATCCACGACGTCATCCCGGAGCTATTGCCGGAGACGGTCTCCTTCGCCTACCGCTGGCAGTTCAAGCTCTGGCTCTCCAGGAGCCTTCGCCTGGCCGACCGGGTAATCTGCGTGAGCGCGCGGACCCGGGGCGACGTCCTCTCCCGCTTCGAGGTGGACCCTTCCCGCATCTCGGTGGTGCACAACGGAGTGGACCACGTGGATTCGGTGCCACCGCCGGACCCGACGGGCGAGGCCTACCTCCGCTCGCTGGCCCTTCCCGAGCGCTTCGTGCTCTATGCGGGCGCCCTCGATGCGCGAAAGAACGTCGGCGCGCTCCTGGAGGCCTGCGTGCGCCTGCGCGATCGCGGCCGGCCGGCCACGCTGGTATTGGCGGGCCAGCGGTGGTTTGGCTCTAGGCCGGTGGAGCTGGAGGTCGCCCGGCTCCGCGCCGGCGGGATGGACGTCCGCCCGATCGGCTACCTGGACGACGCGGTCTTCTACGCGCTGATGCGACGCGCTGCGGTCTGCGCCTTCCCGTCGAGATACGAGGGCTTCGGGCTCCCCCCGCTGGAGGCGATGCGGCTGGGGGTCCCAGTCGTCTGCAGCGACCGCGGAGCGATGCCGGAGGTGTGCGGGGAGGCCCCGGTCTACGCCTCTCCGGACGCGCCTGAGGAGCTGGCCTCCGCGCTCGATCGGCTGCTGTCCTCACCAAAGGAGCGCGCTCTCCGCGCCGCCGCGGGACGGGAGCGCGCACGCAACTTCAGCTGGGAAACAGCGGCCAAGCAGACCCTGGAGGTCTACCGTCAGGCCCTTTCGGCGCGAAGTTAGGAGGCGCCCCACTCTTCCGCTAGACTGGCCGGCGTCGTGAGCTCCGAGAGCGAGAGGACTCTCACCAAGCCCCTCGAGAACCTGCTCGCAGGCCAGGGACGGCTGAACGCGTCGCTCATCGTCCTCACCGGCTCCTCGATCGGGAAGATGTTCCGCATCGAGAAGGCCATCACCACCATCGGAAGGGCGCTGGACTGCGACGTGGTGCTGGATGACGAGAGCATCTCGCGCCAGCACGCCCGGCTGGTGAAGTCGGAGAAGGGCATCGACATGGTGGACCTGGGGTCCAAGAACGGGACCTTGCTCAACGGCGACCGGGTCACAGAGGTGAAGAGGCTCACCACCGGGGACAAGCTCCAGCTGGGCAGCGAAACCATCCTCAAGTTCAGCGTGCAGGACATGCTCGACGAGGCGGTGCAGAGGCTGCTCTACGACTCTGCCATCCGCGACGGGCTGACCGGGGCCTTCAACCGCAAGTTCCTCGACGAGGCCTTGCAGAAGGACTTCGCCTTCGGCAGCCGGCACGACGCGCCGATCAGCCTCTTGATGATGGATGTGGACCACTTCAAGCTGCTCAACGACTCACGGGGCCATGCCGCCGGAGACCTCGCCCTGGTCAGCCTGGTCCAGTCGGTGCACGAAGCCATCCGCACCGAGGACCTCTTCGCCCGCTACGGAGGAGAGGAGTTCGCCCTGGTCCTCCGCGAGGTGAACGAGGAGGTGGCGGTGGCGGTGGCGGAGCGCCTGAGGCAGCGGATCGAAGAGCTGCCCCTCGATTTCGAGGGCAAACCGATGCAGATCACGGTGAGCATCGGAGTCGCCACCCACTCCCAGGGCCGCTTCGCCTCGGTGGAGGAGTTCCTCGCCACCGCGGACCGATACCTGCTCAGGGCCAAGCTGGAAGGCCGAAACCGCGTTCGGGCCAAGTCGGTGTGCGGCGGATAGCCAGAGGGCCCAAGGCCCAGCCGCTCGAAGCGGCAGAGGAGCCGGCCGGGACCCCCGGCGACCTCCGGAGCGGCGAAGACCGATGGGCGGGGTTGGTGCTGGCGCTGTCGATCGCCGCCGGGCTGATCGTCCGGCTCGGCTTCGCCCTCTCGGACGACGGCATCTACTGGCCGGACGAGGTGCACCAGACGCTCGAGCCCGCGCACCGGCTGGTGTTCGGCTACGGGCTAGTGGCCTGGGAGTTCTCCGAGGGAGCGCGGAGCTGGGCGCTCCCCGGAATGGTGGCGGGGCTGTTCCGCCTCTGCGCGCTCTTTGGGCTCGACTCGCCGCGGGCCTATCTCTCGCTCACCCGGCTGGCGTTCTGCCTGGCCAGCGGCTCCTCGGCGGTGGCCTGCGTGGCGCTGGCCCGGAGGCATGGCGCCCGCTGGCTCTCCGCCGCGGTGGCAGGGGCGCTCCTCGCGCTGATGGGCTTCTCCATCTACCTCGCGCCCCGGGCGATGGGCGAGACGGCCGCCGCCGCGCCATTGGTGCTGGGCTACGCCATCGCGCTCCGGAACGACGCCGGCCGAAGGCAGGTGTGGCTGGGCGCCGCGCTGGTCGGCCTCTCGGTGCTGTTTCGGATCCAGTGCGGCGTGTTCGCGGTGGGGCTCATCGGAATCCTGCTCTGCCGGCGACGCTTTCGGGCCGCCCTCTGGGCGCTGGGCGTCTTGGCCGCATTCGCGTTGCTCTACGGGCTGCTCGATCGGTTGACCTGGGGCACCTGGTTCCACTCGGCGGCGGTGTACCTGCGCTTCAATTGGCTCGAAGGGAAGGCGTCCACCTTCGGCACCGCGCCGCACAGCTACTACACCGGCAGGCTCCTCGCCTCGCTGGGACCGCTCTGGGTGGCGATGGCGGTGTTGGGGTTGGCCGGCATCCTGCGCGCGCCTGGGCTCGGGGTGGTGACCCTGGCCTTCTTCGGGCTCCACGTGCTCACCCCGCACAAGGAGCTTCGCTTCATCTATCCGGCGCTGCCGCTTTGCTGCGTGCTCTCCGGGCTCGGAGTCGAGCTGCTCTTGCGGCCGCGCCTCGTGTGGGTCGGGCGAGTGGCCGCGGCGCTCGCGGCGGCGACCGCGGTGTACTCGGCGGCCACCTTCCCGCGCCTCAGCTTTGGGGACCTGGGCGTCTATGAGGCGCCGCCCGCGCATTCGGCTCTTGATGCAGGCGGGCCGGAGAACCGGCTACTCCTCGCCGCGGGCGAGAGGTCCGATCTGTGCGGCCTCAAGGTGCTCACCCGGGACCTGGGCTACACCGGGGGATACAGCTACCTCCATCGGAACGTGCCGATGTACGGACCAGCAGGGCCGGATCCCTCATCGCGGCTGTTCAATTACGCCGTGGCGCCGAAGGGCGCGGTGGCCGGGGACGCGGTGGAGGTCGACTCCGGGCTGGAGCTGGTCAGGCTGGCCGCCCCGCCCTGCGAGGTGGACCGCGCCTTCGACTGGACCCTCCGCTAGGCGCCTGATACCTATGGCGATCCGATGGGCGCCCGTCTAGCGCGGCTCTTCTTGGTCCTCCTCCTCGCTGCCGCCTGCCGGACCCCCCAGGGCTCGGGAAGCCCTCCGCTCGAAGAGAAGAAACAGCCGCCGGCAGAGGGGGCGCCGATCCGCATCACCGTGGTGGCCACCAACGACCTCCACGGCTGGGTGCAGCCGCACCTCACCAAGCTGGCCGAGGGCGCGGAGGTCGAAGAGGGCGGCCTGGCGAACTTCGCCGGCTACGTGAAGGTGCTCCGCGAGGACAACCCGGGCGGAGTGCTCCTCCTCGACTCGGGAGATCTCTTCCAGGGCACCTTGGCGGCCAACCTGACCGAGGGCGCGGTGGTGATCGACGCCTACAACCATCTCGGCTACGCGGCGGCGGCGATCGGCAACCACGAGTTCGACTACGGGCCGGATGGGCCGGTGTCGGTGGCCGCGAAGCCGGGGTTGGATCCGTTCGGGGCGCTCAAGGCCCGGCTCAAGCAGGCCAAGTTCCCGCTCCTGGCGGTCAACATCTACGAGGCGAAGAGCGGCGAGCGCCCCGCGTGGATGGGGAACGACGGCACGCTGATGGTGGAGGTGAAGGGGGTGAAGGTCGGGGTCTTCGGGCTGGTGACTCCGAGCACGCCGACGGTCACCAACCCGGTGAACGTGAGCACGCTCCGGTTCGGCAGCCTGGTGCCGGAGGCTGCCGACGCCGCCAAGAAGCTCCGGGGCAAGGGAGCGGAGGTGGTGATCGCCGTGGCCCATGCGGGCGGGAAGTGCGACGGCTTCGGCGATCCGCAGGACGTCTCGAAGTGCGAATCGAGCGGCGAGATACTCCAGATGTTGAACGGGTTGCCGCCGCGCGCGCTGGACGCGGTGCTGGCTGGGCACATCCACGCGCCGATCGGGCACTTCGTGAACGGCACGCCGGTGGTGCAGACCTTCGGGCTCGGCCGCACCTTCAGCACCATCGAGCTGTACCTGGACCCCAAGCGCCGAGCGCTGCTGCCGGAGAAGACCGCCCTCAAGGCGGGGATCCCCATCTGCGGCAACGTGGAGGAAGCCAGTGGGAGCTGCGAAGGAAGAAAGCTCAAGGACCGGCCGGGGGTGAAGCTCTTGGCACCCACCTTCCTGGGCAAGGAAGTGAAGAAGGACGCCGAGCTGGCCAAGCTGCTCTCGCCGGCGCTGGCGCAGGTGGAGGCGGAGCAACAAAGGAAGCTGGGCATCGTCTCTCCCAGGCCGATGGGGAGGAACTACGAGGCGGAGAGCGCGCTGGGGAGCTTCCTCGCGGACTCGCTCAGGGAGATGGAGCAGGCCGACGTCTCGCTGCTCAACTCCGGAGGGTTGCGCGCGGACCTGCCGGCTGGCGAGCTGAGGTATGGGGAAGTGTACGAGGTGCTCCCCTTCGACAACACGGTGGCCACGGTGGTGGTGACGGGCGAGGAGTTGCACCGGCTCTTGCACGCGGCCTACGGGGCGAAGAAGGGGGTGTTCCAGCTGTCGGGGCTCAAGGTGAAGCTGTCGCGCTGCCCCGGGAGGGACCGGCTTCGGGGTTACACCCTGCCTGACGGGAAGGCGGTGCAGCCGGACAAGAAGTACCGGGTGGTGGTGCCGGACTTCTTGGCGCGGGGGGGCGACGGGTTGGGGCCGGTGTTGTCGACGCTGCCTGTGGGCCGCATCGACTTCGGCTCCGAGCGGGAGCTCAACTTCCGCGACGCGCTGGTGGCCTTCTGGCAGCGGAAGAAGGCGGAGCTGGTCGCGCCCAAGCTCGGGCGGATCGGCTTTCTCGACGACGGGGCGAGCTGCAGCGCGGCCGCCAAGATCGACGGGCAGAGCGGACAACCCTGATAGCTCCGCGTCTTTTGACCAAACCAGCAGCCGGCCTCGGCCGCCTGGGCGGCGCCCCGGCGACGCAGTATCCTGCGTCCTCGATGCCCGGCCACGCACGGGGGAGCGCCCAATGAGGCCAGTCACTTCTTTCGGATTGCTCGCGCTTTGCTTTTTTTCTTCCGCGGCGCTTGCCCAGGTTCCCTCGAAGGTGGCGTACCAGGGGCGGCTGCTCAAGTCGGACGGGACTCCGGCCGGCGGCACCCTGAAGTTCAAGTTCGACATCTATGACGACGCCACCGCGGGGAACCTCCTTTTCGGCGAGGAGCAAACCCTGGGGCTCACCGACGGCTTCTACGCCACCCACCTGGGAGACGGGACGGCCTCGGGCATTCCCTCCGGCGTCTTCACCGGCGCAGAGCGATACCTCGAGGTGACGGTGGCGGGGGAGAAGCTGACTCCGCGCCAGCGGGTCAGCTCCGTGCCCTATGCGATGATGGCCAACGACGCGCGCAACCTCTCCGGCGGGACGGTGGACGCCACCAGCATCAAGGTGGGAGGCAACACCGTCATCGACTCCCAAGGAGCGCTGGTTGGCTCGGCGGCGTACGCGGCAGGAGCGGGCCTCACCCTCTCGGGAAGCACCTTCTCGGTCGACTCTCAAGGCTGCAACTCGGGACAGGCGCTCACCTGGAACGGGACGGGATGGGCCTGCGCTTCCGGCGTCAGCTACCAGGCCGGTGGCGGGCTGGTGCTCGCCGGCAACATCTTCAGCATCGACTCCACCGGTTGTGCCGCCGCCCAGGTGCTGGCCTGGAACGGCACCGCCTGGGCCTGCGCGCAGGACCTGAACAACAGCTACACCGCGGGCAGCGGCCTCTCGCTCTCCGGCGGCGCCTTCTCGCTCGACTCCACCGGGTGCAGCGCGGGGCAGGTGCAGAAGTGGAACGGCACTTCCTGGGCCTGCGCGCAGGACAGCGACACCACCTACTCTGCCGGCGCCGGCCTTGCGCTGAGCGCGGGCGCGTTCAGCATCGACGCCCAAGGCTGCACCGCCGGGCAGCGGCTGACTTGGAACGGCACCGCCTGGGCCTGCGCGCCGGCTGCCAGCTACCAGGCGGGCGACGGGCTGGCCCTCTCCGGCAACACCTTCAGCATCGGCTCCGCCGGTTGCTCCGCCGGCCAGGTGCTGAACTGGAACGGAGCTGCCTGGGCTTGCGCGACCGACCAGGACACCACCTACACCGCAGGCGCCGGCCTCTCCCTCTACGCCGGTGCCTTCTCGCTCGACTCCACCGGGTGCAGCGCGGGCCAGGTGCAGAAGTGGAACGGCGCCTCATGGGCCTGCGGACCGGACATCGACACCACCTACACCGCAGGCGCCGGGCTGACGCTCGCCGGCGGCGCCTTCTCCATCTCCTCCGCCGGCTGCGCCGCGGAACAGGTTCTCCGCTGGACCGGCACCGCTTGGGCCTGCGGGCCGTCCGTGACGGCGTCTTCTCCCCTCGCGGGCAACGGCTCGGCCGCGAACCCCCTCTCCATCCCGCAAGCTGGCTCCTCGGCGAGCGGCTACCTCTCGGCCGGCGACTGGAACTCCTTCAACGGCAAGCTCGGCGTGGTCAGCGCCGCCTCGCCTCTCACCGGGAGCGGGACAGCCCTGGCCCCGCTCTCCATTCCTCCCGCCTCCAGTGCCGCCGGCGGCCACCTCACCGCCGCCGACTGGAGCACCTTCAACTCCAAGCAGAACGCGCTCAAGCCCGCCACCGGCGCCACCGCACCGGCGCTGTGCCCGGTGGGCGAGCAGCTCTTCGGAGTGGACCCGTCAGGAAACGCCGTCTGCAGCGGCTCGGTGGTAGCCACCTCGTCGCCGATCACCGGGAACGGCTCGGGCTCGAGCCCCATCTCGATTCCGCAGGCCGGCTCCGCCTCCAGCGGCTACCTCACCGCGGCCGACTGGAGCACCTTCAATAACAAGCTCACCACGGTCGTCTCCAACGCCCCGCTCGCGGGCACCGGCACCGCCGGCTCGCCCCTCTCGCTTCCCCGCTCCTCGGGCACTGCCGACGGCTACCTCGCCTCCGCCGACTGGACCACGTTCAACAACAAGGTCTCCAGCGTCAGCGCCGGCACCGGCGCCACCGTGGGCGGCACAGCCACCAACCCGACCGTCGGCGTCCTCTACGGCACCACCGCCGGCACCGCAGCTCAGGGCAATGATCCGCGCCTCTCAGACGCCCGCGCTCCTCTGGGCGGCAGCAACAACTACGTCCAGAACCTGACCGCCTCCGCCCAGTCCGCGAGCTACCGCATCTCCGGGTCGGGGCAAATCGACGGCTCCCTCGCGGTGACCAGCACCACCAGCTATTCGAACGCGTTGACCCCCGCGGTGCTCACCATCGGCGGCGCCGACACCGTCGACGTCGCCCAGGGACAGGGGCTGATGAACGTGGCCGCCGGGGCCGCGATCAACACGGCCGGGAGCGGCTACAACTACACCCAGACCGGGAGGGGCGCGGCGAGGTTGTACCTGGGAGATGGGACCTTCGATCTCCTCCTGGGCGCGACCAGCGGCAGCGCCGGCTCGCCGGTGACCTGGACGACGCCACTCGCGGTGAACAACGCCGGGGCGGTGAGCTTCTCGGGGAACGTCGGCATCGGCACCGCCCCCAACGCCCAGCGCCTCGCGGTCGGAGGGATCATCCAATCGACCACCGGCGGGGTGATGTTCCCGGATGGCACCGTGCAGTCGGCGGCGATCTGGACGTTGGCCCAGCAAGAGAATTACGTGAACGGCGCCTCGGGCTGGAGCGACAACACCACCAGCGGCTGCGGGCAATACGGGATGCTGGGCGGGTACAACGTCCGCGCCGGCGGTTGCATCAGCAAGACCTTCTCCGGCCTGTCGGCGCACCGCTCGCTGCGGGTTCGGCTCAAGTACCACTTCATCGATAGCTGGGACGGGGAGCAGGGATATCTGCAGGTCGACGGGACCACCCGGTGGAGCCTCGCGAGGACCAACTGTTGCTCGGGGCCCGCTCCGAACCTCTGCGGCGCCGGGTACCCAGACGGCCTCGGCTACGACGTCGAGGTCGAGCTGCCCCACAGCGCCGGGTCCGCGCTGATCGCCGTCTGCTCGTCGCTCGATCAGGGCGCCACCGACGAGTCGTTCGGCTTCTCCGACTTCCAGCTCTACGTCCGCTGAACCAGCGCTTCGCTCATGTCTTGGCAACTCGAGCGCGAGTCGATGGTCGGGCGGCACGGCGATCGTGAGCCGGCCCCCGGGCGCGTCCTCCCGGAATGATCCTCCGACCTGCGGCCCCCTCGGCATCCGCGCAACCGCCCGCAATAGAAGCGGAAACCCGCCGGCCGAGCCGATTTCTCGGGCGTTCGCGGCGTGCGATGTCAGACCCCTCCGCTAACCTGTTCGGCTCGAACGGCGCAGTTCCGCAAAAGCGGGGTGGGGGAGTTTGCCCTTCGCTGCGCCGTCGAGCGGAGGAGGAACATGCTCTACAAGGTGACTCCGATGCTGCCTCCGGCGGAGAAGCCGAGGAAGCAGCGGGAGCCGGGTCAGCCGCGCAAGAGGCGAAAGTCGGCTGTCTACGATCACGAAGGCCACGAGGTGCTGATCACCCTGATGTGCCTCAAGTGCCGGCAGATAAGGCCCCTCTCGCAATTCGGCCTGAGGAAGATGGCCGACGGGGCCATCCGCAACCAGCCGTGGTGCCGGACCTGCCGCTCGGGCGCCGGGGTGCCCAAGCCGAAGCGGCAAGATGCCGAGCTCACTGCGGCCGGACCCACCGCACTCGAAGCGAGCGCTCCGGAGCCGAGCCCGCTCGTGGCGGGCCCGCCGGAGTCGGCCGTGGTCGAGGCGAGCCCCGCGGTGCTGCTTGGCGAGGTGGCGATGGCTGCGCCCCCGGAGGAGCCGCCGGCGGCGGTGCGCGAGCCAGATTCTTCGCCCGCCGAGGGGGCGCCCTGCTCCGCGGAATGTCCCGAGCCGGCCCTCCCCTGACCCCGCGCAACGCACGCGAGATCTGATGAATGCCGATGAGGTCGTCGAACTCCGCGGCGAGTGCTCTCGCGCTCCGCTTGCCGTCGCCTGAGGTAGTGTCGGCTCCCATGCAGCCGCTCGCCGGAATCCGGGTCCTCGATCTCTCACGCATCCTCGCCGGCCCGTTCTGCACCATGAACCTGGGCGACATGGGCGCCGAGGTGTTGAAGGTGGAAGAGCCAGGCGCGGGCGACGACACCCGAGCCTTCGGACCGCCGTTCGTCAACGGCGAGTCGACGTACTTCCTCGCCATCAACCGAAACAAGAAGTCCGTGGCGCTCAACCTCAAGGCACCCGAGGGGCTCGCCATCGTCAAGCAGCTCGCGCGGCGGAGCGACGTGGTGGTGGAGAACTTCCGCCCCGGCGTCGCCCAGAAGCTGGGAGTCTCATACGAGGCCCTGGGCGCAGAGAACCCGCGCCTGGTCTACTGCTCCATCAGCGGCTTTGGGCACCAGGGCCTCCCCGAGCACTCGCGGCTGCCCGGGTACGACGTGGTGGTGCAGGGACTCTCCGGGCTGCAGCACCTCACCGGAGATCCCTCCGCGCCGCCCACCAAAGTGGGTGTTTCCATCGCCGACATCCTCACCGGGATGACCGCCTTTCAGGCGATCGCGCTGGCCCTCTACCAGCGGGAGCGCACCGGCCAGGGACAGTTTCTGGACGTGGCCATGCTCGACGCCACCGCCCAGGTCCTCACCTTCCAGGCCACCGCCCACCTGATCGCCGGCCAGAGCCCGAACAGGATGGGCAACCGCCATCCCTCCATCGCGCCCTACGAGACTTTCCGCGCCAGGGACGGCTACTTCAACCTCGCGGTGGGAAACGACGCGCAGTTCCGGAAGCTCTGCGAGCTTCTGGGCGAGCCCGAGCTCACATCGGACTCGCGCTTCACACAAAACCGCCAGCGAGTGGAGAACCGCGACGCTCTCGCCGATCGCCTCTCCCGCCACTTCGTCGAAAGAGATGTCGGGGATTGGCTCGCCTCCCTGGCCGGCTCCGGTGTCCCCGCCGGCCGCATCGCCGACCTCCCGCAGGCCCTCTCGCACCCGCAGCTAAAGGCTCGGGGGATGATCGCGGAGGTGGATCATCCGCTCGCGGGTCCGATTCGCCTGCTCTCCTCTCCGCTCCGTCTCGCTGGGGCCAAGGCCGGCCACACCCCTCCGCCGCTGCTCGGCGAGCACACCGTGGAGGTTTTGGCCTCACTCGGCCTCCCCGAGCAGGAAGTGGCCCGCCTGCTCGCCGCCGGAGTGGCCGCCGCGCCGCCGAAGCAGTCTGCGCGTGCCGGCTAGTATTGGCTCCATGGCCCGGCTCAGCTTCCCCGCGCCAGCACTGGACGAGTTCAGCGGCCGCGCGCTCGGGAAGTACGAGATCGCCTGCCGGCTCTCCGCCGGAGGCATGTCGGAAATCTTTCTCGCCTTCCAGCGCGGGGCGGCGGGGTTCCGCAAGTACGTGGTGCTCAAGCGGATCCTCAACGACGTGAAGGGCCGCGAGGAAGTGGTGCGGATGTTCGTCCAGGAGGCCAAGCTGGCGGCGGGCTTCGCCCACTCGAACATCGCCCAGGTGTTCGACCTCGACGTGGCCGACGGGGACCTGTTCCTCGCGATGGAGTTCGTTCCCGGCGCCACCTTGGTCGAAGTCGCCAAGGCTTGCCTCTCCGCCGGGGCCTCGATCCCCACCGGCTTCTCCCTCTCGGTGGCCCGGGACACCGCGCTGGCCCTGCACTACGCCCACACCTTCACCGACGCCGCCGGGAGGCACCAGCCGGTGCTCCACCGCGACGTCGCGGAGAAGAACATCATGGTGAGCTTCGAGGGCACCATCAAGCTCCTCGACTTCGGGATCGCCAAGCGCCTCGACCGGGCCGGCCACACCCACGTCGGCACGGTGAAGGGGACCAGCGGCTATATGTCTCCCGAGCAGATCCGCGGGGAGAAGCTCGACGCGCGCTCCGACATCTTCTCCCTCGGGGTGGTGCTGCACGAGTGCCTGTGCGGGCAACGCCTGTTCTACCGGAAGACCCGCGAAGAGGAGCTGGACGCCGCGCTGAACCTGGACGCGCCGCTGCCTTCCCGGCGCAACCGCGAGGTGAACCCGGAGCTGGACGCGGTGGTGCAAAAGGCGCTCAGCCGCGAGCGCGACCGCCGTTTCCACAACGCCCGGGAGATGGCCAAGGCGATCGAGCGTGCCGCCGGACCTTTGCTCTGGGAGCAGGAGAAGATCGCCGGCTTCATCCAGCAGCTCTTCGCCGAGCGGCGGGAACAGACCCGGAAGCTGCTCGGCGGGCTGCTCGATGACGGCGAGGTCTCCGGGGTCCACCTCGCCAGGCACCTCGCCGTGCCGGAGCTCGACGACTCGCTTCCCACGAAGACGGTGGCGGTCCCCGAGGCCCGCGAGACGCTACGGGAGGAAGACCCCCCCTTCTCCAGGGCCGCCGCCGACGTCCTCGCCTCCACTGACGACGTGCAGCGCACCCCCAAGGGGCCCCACCTCACCATCACCGAGGAGAGCCTTCCCGTCCCTCCGAAGCGGCGCCGCGGAGCCACCACCTGGCGGAAGCTGGCGAAGGACTGGCGCCCGCTCTTGCGGCAGCTGGCCGACCGCGCCCACACCCCTGCCGGGCTGGCGGTGATCGCGGTGGGCTCGGCGCTCCTGGTGCTCCTGATTGCCTACCTGGTGCTCTTCTGACGAGAAGCGAAGGCCCCGCCGAGCATCCGGCGGGGCCCCGCGTCAGCCTTGGAGTGGAGGTGGACGGGATCGAACCGACGACCTTCGCATTGCGAACGCGACGCTCTCCCAACTGAGCTACACCCCCAGCAGGCAAGCGCCTCGCACGCGCACCGGCACGGGCGAGGAGGCTCCGCTGATAGCGGAGTGATCCGCGGGTGTCAAGGCTGCTCCCCGAGGCGGAATTGGCATTTGACTGCCTGGTGAGCGAGTGCCATAAAAATTCCCTGGAACGTTCCCCCGGATGCCCCCCGCCCCGGAAAGAAAAACGTTGAGCCCGGCCGAGCTCGCGAAGCTGGAGCACGCCTTCGCGACCGACCCCCAGTCCGAGGCCTACAAGCCGCTGGCCGAGGCCTACCTGGGGATGGGCCGCTTCATGGAGGCGATGGTCGTCTGCAAGAAGGGAGTCAAGGCACACCCGACCGCCGCCGATCCCCGCGTGCTGCTCGCTCGGGTATACGCCGAGCAGGGGAAGGACAAGAAGGCGCTGGATGAGCTGCAGGGAGCCCTCCAGGTCGCTCCCACCGACAAGCTGGCCCTCCGGATGGCCGGCGCGCTCCAGATGAAGAACGGGGAGCCCGAGGCCGGAAAGGCCAACCTCCTCAAGGCGCACCAGGCCGACCCAGCCGATGCGGAGACCCTGGCCGCCCTTGCGCAGTGGAAGGTGGAGGCGCCCAGGCCCCAGGCGGCGGAGCCTCCTGCTGCCGCGGCACCTCTGGCTGGCCCGGGGACGCGCGCTCCCGGGGCGAGGCCGCACGGTGGGGATGGAGCCGCTGCGCGGCCGGTGCCGGCCCACGAGCCACCGCTCCGCCCCAATGGAGCCGAAGCGCACGAGGAGGCCGTCCGCCAGGCACGTCCTGCGCCGAGGTCCGCTCCGCGGCCTCAGGCACGGCCTCGCTACGTGGATGAAGAGGCGCCGATCTCTGAGGTGTCCGAGGTGTCCGGCTCGGTCTCCGCGTACCGCCAGCAGCGGACCCGCGCCACCAAGCGGAAGCGTTTCCTCACCCTTTTGGTGCTGGTGCCGCTCGCCTTGGGGGCCTACTGGGGCTACGGCCGGTGGAAGGCGATCCGGAACCGGGAGATCGCCAAGCTGCTCAAGGAGGCCACCGAGCAGCTCAAGCACGACAGCTACGACTCCTACAAGCGGGCCTGCGAGGCGGCCGACAAGGTGCTGGAGTACGAGGCAGGCCACACCGCCGCGCACGGTTACCTCGCCTACGCCTACTCCATCCGCTGGGGGGAGCACGGCCAGGGCGACGACGCCCGCAAGCTCGCCGAGGAGCACCTGACGCAGGCCAAGGAGGGCGGAGACATCAGCTCCCACCTCTACGCCGCGGAGGCGCTCTACAAGACCTACTCCGGCAAAGGGGCCGACGCCTTGAAGGAGCTGGAAGGAAGGGTGAAGTCCTTCGACTCCGAAGGCAAGAAGAGCGGGCTGATGTACCTCACCCTGGGCATCATCCAGATGAACCAGGGAGACCTCGAGCACGCGCGAGAGAGCCTCGACACTGCCCAGTCCCTCGCGCCCGACGACCCGCGCGTCTACTCGTCCTTGGGGACGCTCTACCGCCGGCGGGGACAGGACCAGGACGCCTGGAGGAACTTCGACTTCGCGCTCCGGTACGAGAGGGACCATCCCGAATCCACCCTGGGAAAGGCGCTCCTCATCCTGGAGCAGGACGACCCGGCCAGGGGCTATATCCAGGCGGCGAAGATGCTCAAGCGGCTCATCGAGTCGGAGCCGCCGCCTTCGCCGCGCCAGCTCGCCACCGCTCACCTCGCCCGCGCCCTGCTCGTCTCCCGTCTCTCCAACGATCTTCCCCTCTACACGAGGCCGGAGGGCATCCAGAGGGAGCTGATCGAAGGGACCGGGGTCACCCTGGACAAGGAGAAGAACAAGGCCGAGATGAACAAGGCCGAGGAGACCGGCTTCACCCTCGATCGCCAGAACCCCGAGCTGTTCCTCATCAAGGGCAAGCGGCTGCTCTACGAGGAGAACTTCGAAGGGTCCGCCGGGGAGATCCGCAAGGCGATTGGGCTCGACGCTTCGCGCGCCCACTACCACGTCGAGCTGGCCCGGGCGCTGATGAAGAAGCAGGGCGGCGAGAAGGAGGCGGAGGACGCCCTCCGCCGCGCCCTCACCATGATTCCCGAGAGCCCCAAGCTCCAGGCGATGCTCGGCCACGCCCTCAACCGCCAGGGAAAGACGGATGAGGCCTTGGCCCAGTACGAGCGGGCGGTGCGCGACCCGAAGGCCAGAAACCCGGAGGCGCGCTACTCCATCGGGCGCATCTACAAGGAGAAGAAGGAGTACCCCAAGGCCATCGACGCCTTCGAGAAGTCGGCCCAGGAGTACATCGGGCAGACCTGGCTGGTGGCCCGCTCCTACGACGAGGCGGCGCAGTCCTACGAGCTTCGGGGCGACAAGGTCAAGGCTCGCGAGGGCTACGAGAAGGCCCTGAACGCCGACAAGGACTACGACGCGGCGTACTGCCACTACGCCCGGTTCCTCTCTCCGGAGCCGAAGGAGAAGGCGAAGGTGAAGGCCTTTGCCCAGGAGTACCTGAAGCTTGCGCCGAAGGGGGAGTGCGCGGCGGACATGCAGCGTTTCTCCCGCTAGGAGCGCGAAGTGGCGATCGTCCTCATCGGGCTCGGGGCCCTCGGCCTGGGGTTCCTGCTCATCCTGCTCATCTCTCTCACCGCCCCTGGGCGCGGCGCCGGCGGAGCCCCCCCCGAAGACTCTCCACACGGGTGGATCGCTTCCATGGGCGCGCAGGAGCTTGGCAAGCTGCTCGACATGCTCTTCACCGAGCTGAAGTTCGAGGTGGAGGACAGCCGGTGCTCTGGCGATGTGGTGGACCTCCTGGCGGTAAACCGCACGCCCATCACCGGTGGGCGGGTGTACATCCGAGGGGTGGCCCATCCGCCCCTGGGGATGGTCGGCGAAGAGGAGGTCCGCGCCGCGCTGGACACCGCCCGGGCGGAGCTCGCCGGCAAGGCGCTCGTCGCTACCGGAGGCGCCTTCTCACCGGAGGCGCGGGCTTTGGCCACCGAAGCGCCGATGGAGCTTTTGGATGGCCCCGCGCTCCTTGAGTTGATTCGAAAGCACTTGCCGCCTTTGGCCGTCGCGCGCCGCGTCTAGCGCGTTGACAGCCGGACTGGCGGATCCCTATGGTCCGCGCCCGCTTCGAATAGAGGGTGGAGGGATTCGTCTCTGCCCTTCGGCTCAACCAACCCAAGGAGTCGCGCATGAAGATCGCCAGTCTCAAGGCAGTGTTGGCCTCCGGCGCGGTGCTCGTCTCGGGCGCGGCGTTCGCGGCCGGCAGCATCGGCGGGACCGTTTCGTTCACCGGAGCGCCCCCGAAGGTCGAGAAGCTGAACCGCAAGTCCGACCCGGTCTGCGCCAAGGTGGAGATGGACGACCCGACCATCACCCTGTCCAAGGACGGGAAGGCGCTGGCCAACGTGCTGGTGCGGATCACCAAGGGCGCCCCCGACGGCAAAGCCCCGGCCGAGGCGGCGGTGATCAACCAGAAGGACTGCATGTACGACCCCCGCGTGCAGGGCGCGGTGGAGGGCCAGAAGGTCCAGATCAAGAACAGCGACGGCACCCTGCACAACGTGCACGCCTATGCCGGCCAGAAGACGCTCTTCAACCAGGCCCAGCCCCCGAAGGCCAAGGACATCGAGAAGGACCTCAAGGGAGACGTGATCAGGCTCAAGTGCGACGTGCACCCCTGGATGACCGCCTACGTGCTGCTCTCCAAGCACCAGTTCTTCGCCACCACCGGCGCGGACGGCAAGTTCGAGATCAAGGACGTTCCGGCCGGCACCTACACGGTGGAAGCCTGGCACGAGAAGCTGGGCAGCCAGACCGCCGAGGTGAAGGTGGAGGACGGCAAGGCGGCGGACCCGAAGCTCGCCTTCGGCGACAAGAAGACCTAAGCGTCGACCAGCCAACGCTCTCTTCCTGCCGGGCGACCTGCTCCGGCCAGGGGAGGAGAGCTCGAGTTGAAGCGTGGGCGGCCTCCCGGTTATTCGAGGGGCCGCCTGCTTTTTGTTTGGAGCGCCCCGGCTCATGCAAGTCCACCGCTTCGCCGTCGCCGCCGCGCTGGCCACCTTTGCCCTGCTGGTCGCCGGGGGCCTGGTGAGCACCACCGAATCCGGGTTGGCCTGCCCCGACTGGCCGCTGTGCGAGGGTGAATTCTTCCCGCCGATGTCGGACGGCAAGCAGTTCGAGCACACCCACCGGCTGGTGGCGTCCTTGGTGGCGGTGATGACCTTCGGGCTGTGCGCGCTCCTCTTCAAGCACCGGAAGAGGGACCGGCTGCTCAAGGGGCTAGGCCTCGCCGCGGCGGCGCTGGTGGTGGCTCAAGCGCTCCTCGGTGCGACCACCGTCTGGCTCAAGCTGCCCTGGTGGGTTTCGTCGGCGCACCTGTCGGTGGCAATGCTCTTCTTCTGCGTCTCGGTGACGATCGCGGTCTTGACCCGGCAGCGGCTTTCTTTGGCGCCGGCGCCTCCCGAGTCGGCGCGGCTGGGCAAGGCGGTCCTCCCGGTGCTGGCCCTGGCCTACGCGCAGGTGGTGGTGGGGGCAGTGATGCGGCACCTCCGTGGCGGGCTGGCCTGCGGCATGGAATTCCCGCTCTGCCTGGGCGAGGTGTGGCCCCTGGGCGCCCACCTGGGCGTGCAGATCCACATGGTGCACCGGGTGCTGGGGACTCTGGTGGCGGTGGCCGTGCTGGGGCTGGCCGCGTGGATGTGGCGGCGGCGCGCCGCGCCCCTGCCGCTGAAGCTGTTGTCGGCGGGCGCCGCGGCGGTGGCGCTGACCCAGGCGCTGCTCGGAGTCCTCACCGTGCTCTGGTCGCGTGAGATGGCGACGATGACGCTCCACTCCTCCGGGGCCGCCGGCCTCCTCGGGGCGCTCACCTGGATGTACTGGCTCGCGCGGCCGCTCCCGGCTCGCGGTGCCGAGGAGCTTCAGCCGGCGGCGCCGGCCACCCTGGAGGTGGCGTGAGGGCCCCGGCCATCGCCTCCGCGCCGGTCGACCGCGGGAGGGCGGCGGCGGGCGTCCTGTGGCTCGCGGACGTCGCCTCGCTCACCAAGCCTAGGCTCTCCAGCCTGGTGCTCGCCACCGCCCTAGGAGGCATGTACCTCGCTCCGGGAGCGGTCTCATTGGCCCGCGCGCTTCTCACGCTGCTCGCCATCGCGGGGACGGTCGCCGCCGCGAACGCGCTCAACTGTTACCTCGAGCGCGACGTCGATCGGCTGATGGAGCGGACGATGAACCGGCCTCTGCCCGCCGGCCGGCTGGAGCCCAAGGTCGCGCTCTGGCTCGGCTTGGGGCTCGCGGCGGGCTCGCTGCCCGCGCTGGCGCTCGAGGCCAACCTCCTCACGGCTCTGCTCGGCCTCGCGGCGCTCCTCCTCTACGTGGCCGCCTATACCCCCCTCAAGCGGCGAAGCCACCTGGCGATGGTGGTGGGTGCGGTGCCAGGCGCGCTGCCTCCGCTGATGGGGTGGACGGCCGCCACCGGCTCGGTCGAGGTGCCCGGTCTGGCGCTCTTCGCCGTGCTCTTCCTCTGGCAGTTGCCGCACTTCACCGCCATCGCCCTCTTTCGCAAGCGCGAGTACCAGCGCGCGGGCCTCATGTCGCTCCCCTTGGAGCGTGGCGACGGCGCGGCGCGGGCGCTCATCGGCGTCAGCTCCGCGCTCTTGTTCCCGGTCACCTTGCTCCCGTACGCGCTCGGCCTGGCTGGAGAGGGCTACCTCGGCGCGGCCTCTCTCCTCGGCGCCGCCTTCCTCCTGCTCATCGCTTTCGGATGGAGGCGCGAACTCGGCAGCCGCTGGGCCCGGGCGGTCTTCCTCTCCTCGGTCTTCTACCTGGCCGGGCTCTTCGCCGCGCTGGGGCTCGATGCGCGGGAGCCAGCCGCGGGCGAGGGGATCCTCGCGGCCACGCCCGCCGGTCCGGGCAGCGGCGCCGGCCGGTAGACCTCTGCATTCTCGAGACTGCGCTGTTCTCCGCCCGGGACCTTTGCTAGCTGTGTACCCATGGAGCCGCGGAGGATTGCCTTGGGGGCCGCGCTTGCCGCGCTTGTGCTGGCGGGCTGCCCTGACAAGAAGGGCCCGTCGACGCCCAGGTCCGGCTACGGCTTGGGAATCCCTAGGCCGGCGAAGGATGCGGGCGCCTCCGACGCCGGCCCTGCGGAGAAGCCTGCCCTCGGCTCCATCGAAGGGGAGGTGCTACTCGACGGTCCCCCGCCGAAGATGCAGCCGATCAAGCTCGGCGCCGATCCGGAGTGCAAGAAGGGCGAGGTGATGGACGAGATCATCCTCGCCCGCGACGGGAAGCTGGCCAACACGGCCGTCCGGCTCCTCGCGGTGGGTGCGGGCGATCCCCCTGTCGGCGAGCTGCTCATCGACCAGGTGGAGTGCATCTACCGGCCGCGCGTGGCGGTGGCGATGAAGGGCCAGCGGATCCGGGTGAAGAACAGCGACGGCACGCTGCACAACGTCCACTCCTACGCTGGAGGGAAAGGCTGGTTCAACGTCGCTCAGCCGCCAGGAGCGGGCGACTACCTCAAGACCGCCGACAAGGACGGCGTCATCCGCCTGGAGTGCGACGTGCACCCCTGGATGATCGGCTACATCGTGATGAACGACGGCCCTCACTTCGCGGTGACCGGCGCTGACGGGCGATTCGCGATCGACGGGGTGCCCGCCGGCACCCACGTCATCGAAACCTGGCACGAGCGCTTCGGGACCAAGCGCGCCCACGTCGCGGTGCCGGCCGGCGCTCCGGGGAGAGTCGCCGTCACGTATCTCCCCACCGACCGAGGCTGAGCGAGCCGCGAGCCTTCTTCAATCCTGCATCGCCTTGAGGATGTCCTTCTTCCGGCCTTCCTTGATCAACCGGTCGTGCTTGAAGGCGTCGCGCAGCGCCAAATAGGTAAAGAAGCCGAAGATGACCACCATCATCACGATCGGGATGTTGTCCCCCTTGTGCACGATCAGCCAGAGGTTCTCCAGCGGGCTGTAGGGCTCCACGTCGCCCGTCACCTGTCCCCCGGAGGCGCCGAGCAGCAAGGGCAGCAGCGCGGATGCGGTGTTCGCCATGGCGGTCTTCCTAGAAGATGCGCGCCGCCCGGTCAACGGAGTCCGCCGAGCAGCGCCGCCGGCCGGCCGAGCGCCAGCGCCGCTTCCGGCCTGGACAGCGTCCGTGTTCTGGGCTTTACGGGCGCGCCCTCGCGCGGTAAGCAGCGCCGTCCGGAGGTTTTTGTCGAATGGCGAACCTGCAGGAAGGGGGGAGCGGCGAGCACATCTGGTCTCGCCGGAATCTCCTGGGAGTGGGAGGTTGGCTCGGAATTCTGGGAGCCTTGCACGCCGGCGGGGTGGCGATGGTGGCGCTCCTCTTCCCCCGGGTCCTCTTCGAGCCGCCGACCACCTTCAAGGCCGGTCCGCCCAGCCGGTTCAACGTGGGGGAGGTATCGGAGCGCTTCATGATGGAGTACCGGGTGTGGATCGTGCGCGAGGAGGGAGGCCTCTACGCGCTCTCGGGCATCTGCACCCACCTGGGCTGCACCCCGCGCTGGTTCGGAGCCGAGGACAAGTTCAAGTGTCCCTGCCACGGCTCGGGCTTTCGGCGCAGCGGGGTCAACTTCGAGGGCCCGGCGCCGCGCCCTTTGGAGCGGCTGAAGATCACCCGCTCCGACGACGGGGAGCTCGTGATCGACAAGGCGGTGAAGTACCGGCACGAGCTGGGCGAGTGGGCCAAGCCCGGCGCGTACCTCAAGTACTCCCGCGCCAGCGTGTAGCGAGAGGAGGCGAGCAGAGGCAGCCATGGCCGATCCGCAGCGACCCCAGAAGCAGGGCCTTCTCGAGAAGCTCTTCACCAGCGACGCCTGGCGGTCGGTCTTCCGGCACGGCTACGCGGATACCCCGCGCAACCGGGTGCTCCAGGTATCGGCGAACGTCTGGCTGCACCTGCACCCCTCGAAGGTGCGGCGGCACGGCGTGCGCTACCGCCACACCTGGTGCGCCGGCGGGCTGACTTTCCTGTTGTACCTGGTGACGGTGGTGACCGGCGTCATCCTGATGTTCTACTACCGGCCCACTCAGGAATACGCCTACCTGGACATCAAGGACCTCGATTTCCAGGTCCCCTTCGGGATGCTGATGCGGAACATGCACCGCTGGGCGGCCCACGGGATGGTGATCTTCATCTGGCTGCACATGTTCCGGGTCTTCATGACCGGCAGCTACAAGCCCCCGCGCGAGTTCAACTGGGTGGTGGGGGTGAACCTCTTGGTGCTGACGCTGTTGCTCTCCTTCACCGGCTACCTCTTGCCGTGGGATCAGCTCTCCATCTGGGCGGTGACGGTGGGCACCAACATGGCGAGGGCCACTCCGCTGCTTGGGCACGAAGGCCCCTTCGGCCCGGAGCTGGGCGTCACTCCGCGCTATGACGTGCGCGCGCTGCTCCTGGGAGGGACGATGGTGGGCCCGCCGGCGCTGATGCGCTTCTACGTGCTCCACTGCATCTTCATCCCCATCGCCGCCAGCGTGCTCATGATTCTTCACTTCTGGCGCATCCGAAAAGACGGCGGCATCTCGGGTCCTCTGTGAGCCCGGATCGAACAGCTCGAGGAGACACCGCAAATGGCTGAGACGGCGCTCAAGGCCGATCCCCCCAACCAGGAGCAGCTCAAGGTCGACGCCGGCCAGAGGCGCGCCGCCGCCGACTTGAAGCTCCCGGACAAGATCCACTGCTGGCCCTACCTGGTACGGGCGGAGTTCATCGCCGGCTGCATCATGACCATCGGACTTCTGGTCTGGTCGCTGGTGGTCGACGCTCCGCTGGAGGAGCCCGCCAACCCCTCGAAGACCCCCAACCCCTCCAAGGCGCCCTGGTACTTCCTCGGGCTGCAGGAGATGTTGGTGTACTTCGACCCGTGGATCGCCGGGGTGGTGCTGCCCGGGCTTATCATCGCGGGGTTGATGGTCATCCCCTACGTGGACATCAACCCCAACGGCAACGGCTACTACACCTTCCGGGAGCGGCCGTTCGCGGTGTCCACCTTCCTGTTCGGTTTTCTGGTCCTGTGGGTGGGCTTCATCGTGCTCGGGGTGTTCTTCCGCGGGCCGGGGTGGAACCTTTTCTGGCCGTGGGAGTACTGGGACCCGCACAAGGTGGTGCCGATGACCAACCGCGACCTGCCCTACCTGTTGGGGGCGCGCGGAGAGGCGGCCACCTTCTTGATCGGCATGGCGGCGGTGGGAGGTTGGTTCGCGGTGGGCCCGTTGGTCTGGGTGTGGAAGCGCAAAAAGCCCTTCATGCAGAAGCTCGGCCTCACCCGCTACACCATCGTGTCCTTCCTCTACCTCTGCATGCTGGGCACGGTGGTGAAGATCGTGCTCCGGCTGGTCTTCGGAGTGAAGTACGTCTGGGTCTGGCCGAACGTGTTCAACATCTGAGACGAGCATGGGCAAGCCGGTCGAGAGACAGAATTACTCGCTGTCGTTCTTCATCCTTTCCACGCTGATCGCCATCTGCACGGCCTGGTCCTTCTTCGACGAGTACCTCGATCGCCGGCCGTGGAAGGGCTACCAGGAGCAGCTCTCCGCCCACCAGAAGGCCAAGGCCTCGCTGGACCTCGCCTACTTCGAGCGCCAGCTTGGGAAGGGCGACCTCAAGGTCGCCGACCCCAGCCACCCTGGAAAGACCATCACCGTCGCCGAGGCGAAGGAGCAGCTTTGGCAGCTCGAGGACCAGGTGGCCAAGGATCGGGAGGAGGTCCGCCGGATCCGCGCCGAGCTGGAGCAGGCGTCGATCGACGCCGCGGACGCCGACCTCAAGGTGAAGCTCCTCAAGAGCGAGGACGACGGGCTCTTCTACCGGCTGCAGCACGCCACCCACCTGGAGGCCAACGCCCGGGAGACCGCGCGCAAGCAGCGGCAGGCCGGAAACCAGCGGGCCGCCGAGGTGGCGGTGGATCAGGCCGAGCGGGAGCTCCGCCAGATGAAGGAGCTGGAGGAGGAACGGAGGAAGATCCACGAGCAGACCGCCAAGGCGAGCGAGGAGGCGGCCGAGGCCGCCAAGCAGCAGGCGGAGGTGGAGGCCCGGCTCGACCAGAAGGAGGGGCAGCGCAACCGGCTGGCCGCGGCGATCGAGAACGCGGAAGAGCCGGTGGTCACCGCCAAGGAGGCGGTGAAGGCCGCGCTCGGCAAGGGCACCGAGCTGACCCAGTACTGGCTCATCAACTACGACAGCGCGGTGGACCGCTGCCAGAACTGCCATGCGGCGATCGACCGCTGCGGCTTCAACCAGCCTCACGAGGTGCTCGCCGCCGCCGCGGAGCCCGACGCCACGCCCGAGAAGGTGCAGGCTGCCTATTGCGTGAACCCGGAGACGCTCCAGAGCTACCGGGAGACCGCCAGCGCGATCTGCGGCCTGGAGTGGGACCGGGCGGCGTCGGAGAAGGGCTCGCTCGAGGTCGAGGGCGGCCACTGTGTCAAAGGGCCGCTGCGCGGGCGGGTGTACGAGGTGTTGGCCACCTACTGCGGGCCGCGCTCGATGGGAGCGGTGCTCGCCGGCGACGAGAAGCTCTCCGCGGCCTGCCTCTCGAGCAACCGCTGGGCGGCGCTCGCGCCCTATGTGGAAGATCCCAAGGAGAAGCCGGGGGCGGATGGGAAGACTTGGTCCGCGTGCGCTCTGGCGCTCTCCGCGGCAGGGGAGAAGTGCGTGGAGGGCGCCCAGAAGGATCAGCTCCTCGGCTGGCTCAGGCCCAGATGCGAGGGCGCCTCTCCTTCGCTCAAGTCGCTCCGGGAGCTGCCGAAGGCCTGCGCCTCGGGCGAGGACGCCAAGAAGCTCGGCTCCCTTGGGCCGGTGCTCTTCGAGCTGCCGGTTTGGGCGCGCACCCACCCCTATCGGGGCAAGCTTCTGGGCAACAACCATCCCCCGGAGAAGTTCGGCTGCACCACCTGCCACGAGGGCCAGGGGCAGCAGACCAAGGGCGTCGCCGGCCATGCGTTCAACCATGGCTACGACGACCCGTACTGGGAGCGGCCAATGCTGGACCTGGTCACCCACAAGAAGTTCCGGCCGAAGAGCTTCGGGCCGCCCGCCTCCAGCGAGGGGGTGCCCGGCGAGTGGGCGAAGCGGCAGCGGCACTTCGTGGAGTCCTCCTGCGCCAAGTGCCACACCGACGAGGTGGACCTCGAGTTCGCCCCTACCTACAGCCGGGGGCGCCGCCTGGTGGCGGAGCTGGGCTGCCATGGCTGCCATCCGCTCGATGTCTTCGCCAACATCCCCAAGCTCGGGCCGACCCTCACCGACCTCAAGAAGAAGACCAACTCGGCATTCCTGGTGACTTGGCTCTCCTACCCCAAGGGCTTCAGGCCGAGGACCAAGATGCCGAACTTCTGGCCCGAGGCGTTGAATCCGGACCACACGGTGAGGAAGGGCAGCCCTGAGGAGCTGCTCCGGCGCGAGGAGGTGCAAAAGATCGTCGCTTACCTCTGGAAGCACTCCGATCCGCAGGACCTCCCCCCTCCGCCGCCGGGCGACGAATCACGCGGCAAGGTGCTGGTCCAAAAGGTCGGCTGCCGCGCCTGCCACACCTTCTCGCCTCCGGAGAAGTTGTGTACGCCCGATCAGCTCGAGAAGGGGAAGAGCCGCGGCACGCCGGCCGAGCCGGGCGAGTGCGAGGCGCCTCGAAGCCTCACCGCCTCGGCCGCGAGGGATTTCGCGCCGAATCTCTCGAACGTCGGCCTCATGGCGGACCCGCGCTGGCTGTTCGCCTGGCTCAAGAACCCCCAGGCGATGTGGAGCGCCTCGCGGATGCCCAATCTTCGGCTCTCCGACCGGGAGGCGGCCGACATCGTGGCCTACCTGGTCACCCTCAAGGCGGGCCAGTTGTTCGAGGATCCGCCGCTGCTCGCCCAGGAGGGTACGCCTGAATTCGACGCCGCCGCGGAGCAGGGCGACAAGCTGATCATCAAGTACGGCTGCGCCGGCTGCCACCTGGTGAAGGGCCACGAGAACGACCCGAAGATCGGCACCGAGCTGAACGGCCACGGCCGCAAGACGGTGGACCTGCTCGACTTCGGGAACGCCATTCCCAACCCGCGGCTGCACAGCTGGTACAACTTCGTCGACCTCAAGGTCCGGGCGCCACGGGTCTACCGCTACGAGCGGGTGGACACCCGCATGCCGCAGTTCGATCTCTCGGACGACGAGGTCGAGGCGGTGATGACCTTCCTCCGCTCGCGCACCGGCGACAAGGTGCCGACCGCCTACCTGGTCTCCAACAACCAGCGGCTTTCGTCGATCGCCCGCGGGGATCAGGTGATCGAGTACTACAACTGCACGGGCTGCCACCTCATCGACGGCGAGGGCGGGCGGATCCGCGACATCTACCTCGAGGATCAACTGTCGATGGCGCCGCCCGTCCTGCAAGAGCAGGGCTGGCGCGTGCAGCCGGATTGGTTCTTCGATTTCCTCAAGGATCCGAGCCAAAACCTCCGGCCGTGGCTGGACGTGCGGATGCCCACCTTCCCGTTCAACGACGAGGACGCGGGGGCGATCGTCCGCGGCTTCTCCGCCAAGGCCAAGGTGCCCTGGCCGTACCTCTCGGTGAGCGCGAAGGCTCCCGAGGGGAAGGATCTCGAGGAGGTGCGCGCGATGGTGGCGGAGCTGCGCTGCTTCGCCTGCCATACTTCAGGAGAGCCGTCGCCCGACCAGGATCGGGCTTCGCTCGCGCCCGATTTCCTCCGGGCCAAAGCTCGCCTTCGGCCGGACTGGGTGGCGGAGTGGATCAAGAACCCCCAGTCGCTGCAGGAGGGAACGCGCATGCCCTCCTTCTTCACCCCGGACGACTTCTCGGCCCAGATGTATCCGAAGTACTTCGGGGGCTCGCAGGAGAAGCAGATCCAGATGCTCCGCGACTGGGTGATGAGCTTGCCGGAAACCCAGGCGCAGCCGCAGGCGGCGGCCAAAGCTCCGGGCGCGAAGTCTCCGGCGGGCGGCGGCCGGTAGTCGCACTACAACCCATGCTCGGCGAGCCTGGTGAGGCCGCGCCTGGTGGGCCCGTCGAGCAACGGACCGACGCGGCCCTGGGCTGCGTATGTCTACCGGACATGCGCCCCGGCCGCAGGGAGAGGATCGGCGGCCGCAGCAGGCCGGGTAACCTGTTCGGTGCTCTAGGCTGGCGCGATGCACTCCGGAACGTCGTTCGAAGGCGAATTGACCAGCCGGCTCACCTCGTAGACCTCGAGGTCGTCGTGAGGATATGGGCGCAAAAGCGGCAACAGCCGCGCCGGCTCCACCGGTTCGGGAGAGAGCCAGAGGTCGAAGTCCTCCCGCGCGAGGATGACCGGCATGCGCTGGTGAAAGGTCGACACGAGCGGGTTGGCGGAGCTGGTGATGATGGTGAAGCTTCTCACTTCGCCCTCCGGCCCTCGCCAGCTCTCGAAGAGCCCGGCGAACGCGAACGGCCGGCCGTCTCGCCTGCGCACGTGCAGCGGCGACTTTCCGAGCGGCCCCTGCTTCCACTCGAAGAAGCCGTCGGCGGGAACCAGGCACCGCCGCCGCTTCAGCGCTTCGCGGTAGGCAGGTTTCTCGGCCACCGTCTCGGCGCGCGCGTTGATCATCTTGTTCCCGATTCGCGCGTCCTTGGCCCAGTGCGGGAGGAGGCCCCACCTGGCCGCCTCCAGCCGCCGGTGCTCGCCGTTGGGGACGATGGCCGCGTCCTGGGTGGGAGCGATGTTGTAGCGCTGCCGAAGCTTTGCGGGGGCCTCGTCCAGCTCTAGCTCTGCTTGGAGGTCGCTGGCCGGCGTCTTCAGGGTGTAGCGGCCACACATCTTGCTCGCAGTGTACCGCGACGCGTCAGGTGTCAGGGGAGAGATTGCCCCTGACTACTTGAGAGCATCGGCCATTCGGATGAGGATCGCTCGGAGGGGAACAGGGAGATGCCTCGACTCGGGCCCATGCGGTTGATCCACCACGCGACGCTGCTCCTGATTGCGACACCGATCGCCTCGGCCGCCCAGGGCGGAGCCCGGACCGGCAACGGGTACGACTTCGAGCTGCTCGAGCTGGACGCGTCGGCCCGCCAGTCGCTCCTCCTCGGCGGGGGCCGGATGATGCCCAGGCACTCCTACCGCGCCTCGGTCACCGGCCACTACGAGAACCAGCCGCTGCTGCTGATGCGCAATGGGGTGCGTGAGGGGGCGCTCATCCGCGACCGCTTCACCCTCCACGCCGCCGGCGCCTTTGCTGCCACGGACAAGCTGGAGGTTTCACTGAACATTCCCCTGCTCGGCGTTCAAGCGGGGGACTTCGGGCCGGATTCGCCGATTGTCCCTCCCGCGGGGGTCGGCATCGGCTCGCCCACGGTTTCTGCCAGGCACGCGATCCTCTCCACCCGAGCGGGGCTGCTCAAGGAGGCGCCGGTAGACGTTGCCGGCGAGCTGGGCCTCTCACTCCCTTTTGGCAGCCGCGAAGCATTCCTCTCCGACCCGGGGCTCGCCCTGGCGCCCAGGGTGGTGGCCAGCGCGGAGCTGAGCAGCGCCATCTTGTCGGTGGATCTCGGGGCGCTCTTGCGCACCGTCCCGGTATCGCCGTTTCCGGGCCAGAGTGTCGGTAGCCAGCTGCGCTTCGGGGTGGCGGCCGCCACGTTGGGCCCGAGGCTTCGCCTCGAGGCGGGTTTGAAGGCGGTCCTCCCGCTGGACGGCAACCCGGCGGCGCTGGAGCTCCTGTTGGGAGGGCGCTACGCCTCCACCTCGCCGATGGAGGTCTTCCTGCTCGGCGGACCGGGTCTCGGCACCCACCCGGGTTCGCCGGCCTTCCGGCTGTTGGCGGGTATCGCGTTCGCTCCACGCAAGTGAAGGGGAAGAGCATGGCCGCCACGGAGACGAAAAGCGCCTCGACGCAGTGGAGCCGGGGAAGTGCCTGCGTGCTCGCCGCCGCGCTGGCGATCGTCGCCTCGGGCCACGAGAGCCGCGCCAGCGCCCTGCCCACGCTCGTCACCATCACCATCGACGGCCTATTCGCCGACTGGAAACAGGTGCTGCTCAACCCGCTCCAGGTGTCGGTGGACGGGAACGCGAGCCTGGTGGGCGCGGGCTGTTACCCGACCAACCCCGACCGGGACTGCACCCAAATCGGGGGGAACGGCCGCGACATCTTGAAGTTCGCCTGGACCTACGACTCGACCAACATCTACACCTTCCTCATCCGCGAATCGAACACCGGCTCGGTGATGAAGTACTTCTTCATCATGGACCTCGACGCCGACGGCCTCGCCGAAGCGTCGGACAAGGTGTGCCGGGTGACCTGGAACTCCGGCGGGCCCACGGTGGACGTCGAGGTGTTCGGCTACTCCCCGGCCAACGCGGGCGGCGACGCGATGGCCTGCCCGGGCGCGGCGGCATGCCCCGCCCCCGGAGCAGTGGGCTTCGTCGACGGCTACGACTTGCCCGGCAGCCTCAACCTGGCCTCGCGCACCTACGGGCCGGTCACCCAGAGCGGCGCCGCCGGCGGCGACCGCTTCGAGGTGCTCATCCCCTGGGCCTCGCTGGGGGTCCCCAGCGGCACGCCGATCTATTGGCACGTGGCGTCGAAGAACAACGACGCCTTCAACTCCGCCATCGACAACGTCGGAGGATCCGACGGGAAGCTCGGCACCTTCGGAGTGTTCGCCGTGTCCTTCACCCCGAACCGCACCGGAGCGGTCGCTCCCGGCGCGAGCATCAGCTACTGCCACACCGTCGAGAACACCGGGCAGTTCCAGGATGCCTACAACTTCTCCGCCACCTCGAGCACCGCTTCGGGGATCGCTTTCTACGGCGACGACGGCTCCTGTGGTCCGGGCTCGCTCCTGGCGCTGGATGCGAACGGGGATGGTGACTTCGTCGATCCGGGCGACACCGCCCCCGCCGGGGCGGACGACTCGGACGCCGACGGCAGGCCCGACACCGGCACGATGGTGGCCGGGGCGCTCAAGAACGTGGTGGTCCAGCTGCGCGCGGCCGCGGGACTTGGCGGCTCCACCGACACCTTGCGAGCGACGGCCACCTCGGTCCGGCGGCCAGCCCAGGTTTCGCAGTCTGTGGTGGACACCACCCGCATCGGCCTGGTGACGGTGACGCCGGATCTCGCCGCGAGCGGCACGCCTGGGCTCACGGTCAACCTGGGTCCTCACCTCGTCGGCAACCACCAGGCGGTGTCGGACACGTTGGACTACCGCGTGCTCAGCGCCCAGGGGTGGTGGATCGGCCTGTACGACGACTCGGCCGGCGCGCCCGGGACGCTGATCGCCACCGACGCCAACGGAGACGGCACCTGGGACGCGAGCACTCCCAGCATCACGCTGGCGCCGGGAGCTACCAAGACGGTGTGGCTCAAAGTGACCATCCCGGCCGCGACAGTCGTCGGCACGGTAGACGCCGTGACCATCTCCGCCCAGTCGCAGTCCCTGCCGCAGGCGAACGGGTCGGCGCGCGACCGGCTCACCGTGCTGAACGGGCTGACGCTCAGCCCCTCCTACACCGCGCCGAGCAGCCAGCTCATCGGTCCGGCGGGCTCATCCATCTATCTTCCGCACGCGCTCATCAACAGCCTGGACACGCCGAACACGGTGACCTTGAGCCAGACCGGGACGCTGGCCGTCGGATACACCATTCAGTGGTGGACCGACCCCAACGGCGACGGAAACCCAAGCGACGGGGCGCCGATCAGCGGATCCGTCACCTTGGCCCCGTTCGGGGGGGGGGTGTACCTGGTGACGGAGATCGCCACGCCCGCCTCCGGAACGCCGAGCTCCACTGCGGCGAGGACCACGGCCACCGGCACCGGCTCGGCCTGGGCCGACGATCACGTCTCCATCGGGAATCTCCAAACCTACAAGGATCCCCTCTTCGGCATCGGAGCGCGCACCTTCCCCGCGTGCGCGACCATCTACGTGAAGGCGCTCGGGCTGACCCCCAACACCACGACCAACTACCAGCTCCGCTACGTCGACGCCTCGGCGGTGGTGGTGTCGAGCCAGAATCTGCCCACCGATCCGTCGGGTACTGGCACCGGGTCGTACACGCTCGCCTCCACCGATGGGCCGGGGAGCTGGAAAGTTCAACTCTGGACCGGCGCCACCTTGCTGAGGGAGGTCGGTCCGGTCGCCGTCGAGAACAGCGGCGCCGTGTCGTTGATCGTCCCCGCGGTGGCGCAGAACAACGCCGCCTTGCCGCTGGCGGCGGTCGTCTCGAACACCGCGGCCCAGTCGGGCTACCTGGGAACCCGGGTGAGCTTCCAGGTGGACGATCCGCTCGGCGCGTCCTTCCGAAGCGCCACCGTCTCACCGGTGGACGTGACTTCGGGCGGGGCGGCCAACGTGTCCACCTCGTTCGCGAGCGTCACCTATACGGTGTACGGCAACTACGCGGTCGCCGCGAGCTGGAACAGTTCCTGCGGCCGCCTGATTGGCTTCGCGAGCGCGCAGGTGCCGTACCCGCCACCCGCTCCGGCGCTGCTCTCCCCGGCTGACAACAGCTTCCTGTCCACCACGACGCCCACTCTCAGCGGCTCCGCCGAGCCAGGCTCAACGGTCAGCGTCTTCGTCGACGGCGTTCTCTCCGGGACTTCGGCCGGCCCGAGCTTCGCCCACGTTCCCGCAGCGCTGTCGGTGGGCTCCCACAGCTGGTACGCGACGCAGACGGTGAATTCGGTCACCAGCCCGAACAGCGCCACGTGGACCTTCACCGTCGATACCTCTGCCCCGGTGCCCGGCGGAGCTCGGGACGGGACTGGAGTGGACATCGACTTCCAGTCGTCGAGCACCAGCTTCGACGGCAACTGGGACGTATTCGCCGACACCGAGAGCGGCGTGACTCGGTACGAATGGGCGATCGGGACGACCGTGGGCGGGACGGAGGTCCAAGGATTCGTGGACGTGGGGCTCTCCACCAGTGCATCGGCCTCGGCGCTCAGCCTCGCCAGCGGGACGACCTACTACCTGACGGTGCGGGCGACCAACGGTGCGGCGCTCACCGCCACCGCGACGTCTGACGGGGTGACGGTGGACACCAGCGGGCCACCTTTGAGCCTGGTGAACGACGGCGCGGCGGCGGACATCGATTTCCAGACCTCCGCCGCTGTCCTCGAGGCGAACTGGGCTGGCGCCAGCGACCCGGAGAGCGGGACGGTGAAGTACGAGTGGGCGATCGGCACCACCGTGGGCGGGACGGAGGTGCAGGCCTTCGTGGACGTGGCGCTTTCGACGTCGGCTTCGGCGACCGGGCTCACTCTGACCAGCGGCGCCAAGTACTACGTCACGGTACGCGCGACCAACGGCGCCGGGCTCGTCACCCTGCTCAGCTCCGACGGAGTGACGGTGGACACGAGCGGACCTCCGCTCAGCCAGGTGAACGATGGTTCTGGGGCGGATATCGATTTTCAGACCTCGGTCACCGCCATCGACGCGAATTGGGCGGGTGCGAGCGACCCGGAGAGCGGGACGGTGAAGTACGAGTGGGCCATCGGGACGTCGGCGGGCGGGACGGAGGTACAGGGCTTCGTGGACGTGGCGCTTTCGACGTCCGTCTCAGCGACCGGGCTGACCTTGACTAGCGGTGCCAAGTACTACGTCACGGTGCGGGCGACGAACGGCGCCGGGCTGACCACTGTGGTGACGTCCGACGGCGTCACGCCCGATTTCTCCGGACCGGCCGGAGGCGCTGTCCGCGACGGGACCGCGGCGGATGTGGACGTCCAGTCCTCGGCCAGCACCATCGACGCCAACTGGGACCCTTTCGGCGACGCCGAGAGTGGGATCGCAAAGTACGAGTGGGCGATCGGCACGTTCACGGGAGGCTCTGACATCCAGGGCTTTGTCGACGTGGGCCTTTCGACGTCCGCCTCGGCGACCGGGCTCCCCCTCGTCGCCGGCGCCACCTACTTCGTCTCGGTGAGGGGGACCAACGGAGCGGGGTTGTCGACGGTGGTGGTGTCGGACGGCGTGACGGTAGTGGCTCCAGACGCCGGAGTGCCAGACGGCGGCTCTGCTGACGGCGGAGGAGTCGGTCCGGATGCGGGAGCCGGCGACGGTGGAGCTAGCGACGGCGGTTTGGCCGACGCTGGAGCTGGCGATGCCGGAGTCGCGGATGGGGGACCGGGCGACGCCGGAGCCGCCGATGGCGGTGCAGCCGACGGCGGAGTCACCGATGGCGGAGTCACCGACGGCGGAGCCACCGACGGCGGAGCCACCGACGGCGGAGCCGCCGACGGCGGAGCCACCGACGGCGGAGCCACCGACGGCGGAGCCACCGACGGCGGAGCCACCGACGG
>JACPVI010000044.1 GCA_016191815.1 Myxococcales bacterium | reverse complement strand
GCCCCACGAGGGCACCAGCCGCGCCCGACGTGCCCATTAGCAGGGCGCGTGCCGGCGGCCATCGTTCAACCCGACGTTTGCGCGGCGCTCACCAGCCCGAGGCCCTGCTTGTCTCGACCGTCGCCGCGCAAACGCCTATTTGCTGTAGACCCGTGGACGCAGGCCTGAACCGCCAGGCGGCGCAAGACGGGTCGGCGCCATTCCTCAGGGGTCCGGCGACGACTCGCGACGGAACCGCGCGATCGTCCGATGTGCGCCTCCCGCTCCGCGCGAAAACCGCGATCGGCTTCGTCGGCCTCGCCCACTCTCTCGAAAAGAGCGCGCCCACTCCCTGCTGGCTGCGATCCCCGCCCGAAGCCTCCGCGGCATCTTCCGAAGGGAGCCCGGCGCCATCCGAAGGGAGCGCGGCGAATCACGAAGGGAGCGCGGCACGGCCCGACGGAGCCGCATCCATCGAATCCTCTTGATAATTCAAAGCCTCCGCAGGTATGACCCCCTGCAAGTGGGAGGGAAGAGCATGAGCAACCACACCCGGTGGAGCCTCACCGACGCCATCGCAACCGCGAATGGCATCCTGTCCGAGACGAAGCGACACGCCGCGAGGCTCCAGGATCGCGGCGTCGATTCGAGCTTCCTGCAGGGCTTCGCGGACGCCATCCAGCTTGCCCAGGCCGCCGCCGCAGGTCAGCCCGTCCGGCTCGGCGCGCAGAAGGGCAGCACCGCCGCCCTGGCCGACACAATCGCGCGGGCGGTGAGGCAGGCGGGAGCCGTGCGCGAAGCCGTGCGCCGCCGCTTCCCCTCCCGGAAGGACGTGCAGCGCACCTTCGGCATTGGCACTCCCAAGAGCGGAGCCTCGTTGGGCCAGGCCCTCTCATCGGTGGACGCCGCGCTCCACGGCGCCTCCGAGCATCCCACCGAGACCTCCGCTGCCGGCATCCTCGCCCGCGACCTCACCGAACGGATCGATCACGCCCTCGCCGCCGCAGAGCTGGAGTTCGCCCATGAACCCCACCTCCTCGCCGGCTTCCGGAGCGTCCTCCCCTCCAAAGGCAAGAAGCGTCCGCCTCCCGGCAGTCCGTAAGGCTTCACAGGCACGCGACGCCACCAGAACCTGGAGCGCCTTCGCAGCTTCCTCGAGGCGGTGCTCCGCTTCCTGAGCGCAGACGGGTAGCACCACCCGCCGCCTCGCCACAGCCCCGTCGCTCCATGTAGCCAAAAAGTTGATCCCCTCCCGAACTCTCCTACCCTCTCCGACAAGGGCGCCAAGCCATCGCACGAGCGCCCGGAGCCTGGAGAGCCCATGAAGAAGCTGCTCGCAGTCGTGGCGGTGTCGCTGGCCCTTTTGGGGACCTTGGCCGTCTCCTCCCAGGTCTCCGCCGAACCGGATGGGCCGCCCACCGCCGACGAGGCCGCCGTCCGCGCCCGCATCGACAGCCGGCTCCATCAGGTGCTCGCTGCCACCATCGCCCGGCGGGCGCAAGTGCCCTCACCCTGACCCTCTCCCGCTCGCAAGAGAGGGGACTGCCACATCTCCGTGGCGAAGCGCGGGGATTGTTGCTACGACGCGTCGTTCCACTCGGCCCGAGGGGACATGTCCGCACCCTCCCCGCAGATTCCATTCGCCGTCGGCGACCGCGTCGTCTACCCCAACCAAGGCGTCTGCCGCGTCTTTGGCGTGGAGGCCAAGGAAGTCGCCGGCCAAAAACTCACCTTCCTCACCATGAAGCGCGAAGAGGACGGCGCCGTGGTGATGGTCCCCCAGGCCAAAGTCCAGTCCGTCGGCCTGCGGAAGGTCGCCTCCGCCCAGGAAGTGGAGAAGGTCTACACCTTCCTCCGCTCCGACAGCGACAAGGCCGACCTCGACTGGAAACAGCGCGCCCGCACCAACGCCGGCCGGATGGCCCAGGGAGGCATCCTCGGCCTGGCCGAGGTGGTGAAGGGCCTGCAAGTGCTCTCCGAGCTGAGGCCCCTCCCCAACAAGGAGCGCGAGCTGTACGACAACGCCCGGCACCTCCTGGTGAGCGAGATCTCCGTCGCCTTGGGCATCCCCGAGCACGACGCCGAGGACTCGGTGGATGTCATCCTCTTCCCGGTCGGTCGCGAGCGCCCCAAGCGCACCGCCGCCGAGTTCAAGGCCCCCGGCGGCGACGAGGAGATGGGCATCGGCGAGGACATGATCGACCTCGAGAGCCCGGAGATGGAAATCCCCGCCGAGGTCCCCGAGGCCCCCGAAGAGGAGACCACCGAAGAGGCCCTCGCCCTCCCCAAGGTGGAGGGGCCGCCCACGAAGGCCCGCCTCTCCGACGAGGAGGTCACCGTCACCCAGACCACCGGTTCGGGGTTGGTGCCCCAGGGAAAGCCGCCGCTCAAGCGCAAGCGCGGGCGCCCACCCAAGCCCAAGCCCGCCGAGAAGGCGCACGCGGCGCCGAAGAAACGCGGGCGCCCGCCCAAGGCGAAGCCCCTGGTGGAGGTGCACGTCCCCAAGAAGCGGGGCCGCCCACCCAAGGCCAAGGCCAAGAAGAAGTAGCGAGGAGCCCCCTTTGATCCGCATCGCCACCTTCGACCCCTACGAGGAGAAGCAGCTCAAGCGGCTCTGCGAGATCCTCTACACCGCCTTCGCGGTGGGGACCGAGCATTCCTCGAACGTGAGGCTCCCCGAGGGCTTCGCCGAGCCATACGAGGCTGCCCGGCTGCTCGAAGAGGCGCCTCGGGTCCACGCCTACGCCGACGACAAGGTGCTCTTCCTCACCTCCAAGAAGCTCAAAGACCGCGCCCTCCCCTCCGGCTCCGCCCCCACCAACGGGCTGTCGAAGTACGCCGGGGAGAAGGCCATCATCACCACCTCGGTGGTGAAGGACCTCGAACAGGGGATGAAGACCGTGGCCCGGCACGCGCTCCACCAGCTCGGCCACACCTGGGAGCTGCACCACTGCCTCGACCCCCGCTGCGCCATGTACCCCACCTGGACGCCATCCTTCCCGCAGGGCGAGCCCATCTTCTGCCCGTTCTGCCGCGACCGGAGCGACCAGAAGATCCGCCTTGCCAAGTCCTGAGGAAAGGCCCGCCCCGAGCCATGCCGAAGGGCCCGCCCTGAGCCAGGTCGAAGGACCTGCCCCGAGCCTCGTCCGCGGGCTGCGGCTCGGCGAGCTGGGGCTGCTCGGAACCGGGGGGCTATTGGCCCTCGCCTTCCACTTCACCCTCCCCTCCAAGCTCCCCGACGAGGCGGACTACCGGCGCGCGGGCGAGGAGATCGCCTCCGCCGCGCAGCCGGGCGACGCCGTCCTCCTCCATCCGTGGTGGACCGAGCGCGCCCGCCTCTTCGTCCCCGAAAGCGTGGAGGTGGCCGGCTACCTCGGCTCCGAACAGGACCCCCTCACCGCCCACCCGCGCATCTGGCTCATCTCCCAGAGGCGCCTCCCGCGCGCCGCCACCTCGGACTTCGAGCGCGCCTTCTCCCCTGGCCGGGCCAAGCTCGGCGAAACCAAGCGCTTCGGCACCATCGAGCTGACCCTCTACCGGAACGACCGCCACCGGCCGGTGCTCTTCTCCGCCGCCGGCGGCCTCGCCTCCGCGCGGGTCTACATCGACGGCCCGGGCGGGAGGGCCGACTGTTCCTTCGACGGCCGCTCGCACCGCTGCCCGAACGGAGTGTCCGCCGCCACCGAGATCCACGAGGTCGTCTTCCGGCCCCACCGCTGCGTGTACCTCCGCCCGCCCGGCGGCGACGCGCGGACGGTGGTGGAGCTGCCCGGCGTCCGGGTGGGAGAGAAGCTCGCGCTCGAGGGCGGGCTCGTCTGGGACCGGCCATCCTGGAAGGGGCCGAACATCACTCCGCTCCGGCTGGGCGTCGAGGATGCGAGCACCGGAAGGACTCTCCTCCAGGCGACCGCGCCGGTCGGGCTGGAGCAGCCGGTGCACGCCGAAGCCCCGGCCGCCGGGCTCCCCCAGACCGCGACCCTCCGGCTGTGGGTGCAGTCGGACAGCGCCGAGGCGCGGGAGACCTGCGTGGAGCTCGTCTCCTACGGCCCTCCGCCCGCGCTCGCCCAAGGCAACCCCGGAGCGTCGCCGTGAGCCCGCGCACCGACCGCGCTCTTGCCTGGGGCCTGTTCGCCGCCGCCTTCCTCTCGCTCTGGGCGACACAGAGCTCGGTGGGCTTCGTGCGCGACGAGAGCGTCTACTTCGCGGCGGGAGAGTCCTACGCCCGCTGGTACCGCACGCTCCTCTCCGAGCCCTCTTTGGCGCTCACCGATCGGGCGATCGTGGCGGCGTTCGACTTCAACCACGAGCACCCGGCGCTGCTCAAATCGCTCTTCGGGCTGTCGTACCTCATCTTCCACGAGGGGCTGGGGCTTTTGCGGCCCGCGGCGGCGCTGCGGCTCCCGGCCTTCGCCATCGCGGCGCTGATCGCGCCCTTGCTCTACCTGATGGGCTTGCGGCTGTTTGGCCGGACCGCCGGACTCTTCGCCGCGGCGTCCTTCTTCCTGGTGCCGCGGCAGTTCTTCAACTCGCATCTGGCCTGCTTCGACATGCCGGTGGCGGCGCTCTGGCTGCTCACCGTCTACACCTTCTTCCGCGCGCAGGAGGAGCACCGCTACTGGATCTGGTGCGGCCTCTCGTTCGGCCTGGCGCTCTCGGCGAAGCACAACGCGCTCTTCCTGCCCTTCGTGCTCGGTCCCTTCGCGCTTCACCGCGCCTACCTCCGATCCCGGGAATCGCCCGCCGCCCGCGCAGCGGTGAACCGGATGGTGGCGCTCTTCGCCGCGGTGGCCGCCCTCTACGGAGTGCTCTACTTTGCGCTCGGGCCCACTCAGTTCCAGCAGCGCTTCCTCCTCCTCAGCCCGCACACCGCGCTCTACCTCGCGCTGTGCACGGTGGCGGCCGTCCTCCTCCGGCAGCTCTGGAAGGCGAGCCCGGCGGCCTTCCGGGCGGCATCGCCCTTGGTGGCGATGGTGGCCCTCGGGCCACCAGTCTTCTACGCGTTCTGGCCCTACCTCTGGCACGCCCCGGTGGAGCGCACCGCCTTTTGGCTCGCCTTCCACGCCACCCACCACCACTACACCTGGTTCTATCTGGGCAAGCTCCTCCGCGCGCCGCCGTTCCCCCTCGAATACGTGGTGGTGAAGACCGCGCTCACCGTCCCCACCAGCCTCTTCATCCCGATGGCGATCGGCTTCATCTCGGTGCTGGCGCGGGGCGGGCTGGCCATTCTCCCCAGGACGCGCGCCTGGGTCCGGCCGATCGGCTGGGCGGAGCTTCTGGTGGTGGTCAACGCGGTGGTGTCGATCGCCATCATCAGCCACCCGGAGGTGCCGCACTTCGGCGGCGTGAAGCACTGGTTCCCCTCGATGCCCTTCCTCTCGCTGCTCGCGGGCCATTCGGTGGCGCGGGCCTCGGAGTCGCTGCGCGGCCTCTGGGCCAGGCTGGAGAAGCTTCCACGGTGGGCGCCGGCCGCGGCTCTCTCGGGGCTGCTCGGGCTGCCCGCCCTGATCGCACTCGTCCGCGTCCACCCGTACGGGACGAGCTACTATTCCGAGCTGGCCGGCGGGCTCCCGGGAGCGGCCAGCCTCGGCATGCAGCGGCAGTTCTGGTCCAACAACGTCACCGGCGTCCTGGATTGGCTCAACCGGAACGCCCCGATGGGCGCGCGCGTCTACCTCCACGAGGTGAACGGCTTCTCCTTCCGCGACTACCAGCGCAACGGGATGCTCCGGAGCGACCTCGTCGCCGCGGGCGGACCCGCCGACGCGCAGCTCGCCGCCTATCAGTACCATCAGGAATTCAAGGAGCATGAATTCAACATCTGGCAAGCTTTCGGGACCCGCCGGCCGGTGGCGGGGCTGTACGTCGACGAGACGCCGCAGGTCGTCGTCTACCGCCGGCCTTGATGGGAGAGCGATGAGAGGCTTCGGCATGCTGGCAGTCGCGGCGCTGGCCTCCTGCTCGCCCAAGCCGCAGCCGCCCATCCAGAGGATCGAGGTGCGCCGCCTCACCGGGCAGACCGTCGAGCTCATCCCCGCCGGGGGACAGCTACCTTACTGCCTGGTCTTCACCACCTCGGAGCGCGGAGTCACCCGGCAGCTCACCATGACGCACGGGAACCGCTCGGTGAGCTGCGAGGCCGGAAAGCCCCTGGGCGGAGTGAAGTACCGCATACCGGTCGAGGAGGGCACGGTGAAGATCCGCACCTTCTTCTCGGATCAGAAGCTCAACGCCGCCTCGGTGGCGCAGCAACTCATCGAGCTGCAGGGCCGGAACGATTTCGGAGCGATGGACCTCCGGCTCCCGGGCAGGGTGCACCTCGACGTACAGACGCTGGTGCCGTTGCAGGACGAGCCGGGCTCGCTGGGAGGCGTGGTCAACGCCTCCGGTGGCCTCGATCGCCAGCATTCCTACGAGCCGGACGCAGGGCGCTGATGCCACTTCGCAGCCGGGGCTTTCGGGCGACAACTCGCCCCGGGGCGAGTCCCAGCCGCGGCTGCTCTGGCACGGACCCACCCCGGGGTAGGCCAGGACCCTTGTGTCCGCAATGACTCCCGCCCGGCCCGTGAAACGGCTCCTGATTGCTCGCTCCCGCCCCGACCAATCGTCCGGTAGGTGACTTGCCCTCGTGAGGCTCGTCCCTCAGGCCACCGGAGGCACGATGCCGCACGCCCAGGGAGAGCTGGAACCGAAGCCGGCACCCGCCTGCTCGGTCACAGCGCCGCGTGCAGCACCGCCCCCGACCCCTCGGCTTGGCTCGAGTCAGCGTGGAAGCTCGATGCCGACTTTCGCTCCCCCACCGGGCCGGTTGGCGGCGTAGGCCCGGCCGCCGTGCGCCTCGGCGATCCGGCGGACCAGCGCCAGCCCCAGGCCGAGGCCGTCGGCCCGCTTCCCTTCGCTCCGCCGGAACGGCTGGAACACCTCCGGCTCCTGGCCGGGAGGGAACCCGGGGCCCGAGTCCTCCGCCTCGAAGCAGACGGCAGACGCCGCCGAACGCACCGACAGCCGCAAAAGCCCGCCCCCGTGCCGCTGCGCGTTGTCCAGGAGGTTGGCCAGCGCGCGCGCCAAGAGCGTCGGGTCGGCGTTCACCTCCGGAGAGGGTGCCTCGGAGGCAAGCAGCGCCGGATCCAGGCCGGCGCGCTCGATCGCGGTCCGGGCCACTTCCGCGGCGTCCAGCTCGCGGCGGGAGAGGGCGGCGAAGTCGATCCGCGAGTTGGCGAGGAGGTCTCCCACCAAGGAGTCGATCTCGGTCACCTCCCGGTCCAGCTCGTCGTAGGTCTTCGCGGTGGCCCCATTGTCCCGCGCGAGCTCGGTGAGCAGGCGAATCCGGGAGAGCGGCGTCCGCAGCTCGTGGGAGACCGCCGCGAGCAGCTCGCGCTGGTCGGCCATCTGCTTCTCGATCCGCCCCGCCATCTCGTTCACCGCCTCTCCCACCACGGCCACCTCCCCGGACGCATCGGGCGGCAATTGGAGGCGGGCCTTGAGGTTTCCCCCGCCGATCTGATGGGCGACCCGGGCGAGCTCGATGAGCGGCCGCGACAGCCTCCGCGCGATGAGGCCGGTGGCCGCCCACAGGACTCCCACCGCCGCCGCCAAGGGCAAAAGGTGCTTCCACCACGCCCAGGGCCGTTGCCGGTCCAGGCAGATCTCCACCGAGCCCAAAGCCGCCGCTCCCCTCAAGACCGGCGCGCGAATGGAGTGGTACCGGCAGGCAGGGCCGAGGACGAGCAGCGAGGTTCCGCTCGCGTCCCTGAGCGCGACTCCGAGGTCGAGCTCTTGGGCCATCGACCGGGCGAGGGCTTCGCGGTCGCCGGGCGAGTCCCACACCCGCTCGAACTGGCCTCCTATGAAGCGCCGGGCGCGATCGTAGTCCTGCCTCCACCAGGGCTCCCCGATCCTCCACACCACCGCCATGGTGACGGTGGCCACCGCCGCGGTGACCAGGATGCTGGCCCCGAACCACACGAACAGCCGCCGCTGAAGCTTGGCGCGGACGAACGCCGCGATCGGGTTCTTGCCGAGGCCGGGGCGGGGAGTGCTCATTCGGGCGCGGTCACTCCTTCGCCAGCACGTAGCCGATGCCGCGAACCGTCTTGATGAGCGAAGGCGAGCGGGGGTCGTCGCCGAGCTTCGAACGCAGATGGGAGATGTGCACGTCGACCGTGCGCTCGCCCACCACCACGTCTCCGCGTCCGGCTTCGGCCAAGAGCGCCTCGCGCGGGACCACCCTGCCCGCCCTCCTCGCCAGGGCCACCAGGATGTCGAACTCGATCCCGGTCAGCTCGGCGCGGGTGCCGCCGACCTCCGCCTCCCGGGCGGGGATGTCGATCACCAGCTCTCCCACCCGAAGCCGTTCGGCGACCACTCCCGGGCGCGAGCGGCGCAGGACCGCGCGCAATCTGGCCAGAAGCTCCCGGGGGCTGAATGGCTTGGCAACGTAGTCGTCCGCGCCGATCTCCAGCCCCACCACCCGGTCGGTCTCGTCCCCTTTGGCGGTGAGCATGAGGACCGGCAGGTCGCTCCGGGTGCGGATCCGCCGGAGGACTTCCAGGCCGTCCATCCCGGGCATCATCACGTCGAGCAGCACCGCGTCGTAGGCCCCCGCCTCCAGCGCGCTCAGCCCGCGGGGGCCGTCGTTGGCCGCGGTGAGCTGCACTCCGTTCTGCGAGAGGTAGTCGGAGAGCAGCTCGGCGAGCCGGGCGTCGTCGTCGATCAGCAGCACGCGCGAGGGCATCGGCGGCCAGGATAACCCGGGCCTACTGCTTCGCCTCGCCCGCGGCGGCTGGTTTCACCGCCCTTTGCTGCGCCGACCATGGTGGCGACTGGGCGCCCACCGCGAGCGGCACGTAATAGACGGGCACCCGAGGCGCCTGAGTCGGGCACTGGGCCACAGGGGCGGCCGGCTCCGCGAAGCCTGAAAGGAGCAACGCCGGCGGCGAGGAACTGGCCGCCGGCGGCCCTCCCGCGGCGCTCGGCATCAGCGGCATCAGGGCGACCGAAGATGCCGCTCCCGCGCAAACCGGAACCAGCAGTGTGGGGGCGGTCGAAGATGCCGCTCCCGCGACGCTCGGCACCGCCAGAGGCGCTGGCGACGCCGCCCCCGCGAGGATCAACACCACGACAGGTGCGCCGGCCGGCGATGGCGCTCCCGCGGCGATCGGCGCGAGCTGCGTCGGGCCCGACGAGGGCGCCGCGCCCGAGGCGCATGGCGCTGGCGATGGGGCAACTTGCGCCCCTTCGGCGGAGGGCGCCGCGGACCCTCCCTCCGATCCCTGCTGCGCGGCGAACCCCTGCGCCGCGGGCGGCGCCACCGTCGGCGACCGATTCGCCGCAGACGCCGCGGAGGTCGGCGGGGATTTTGGAACTGCCGGCGCCGACGACTCGCGCCCCGAGGTGGCCGGCTTCTGGCCCGACTCGCGCCAGGGCCTGGGGCACCACGGCCCTTCGCAGGTGGCCCACTTCCGGCACTGCCACCCGTAGCGCGCCCGGGCGATCGCCGAGCCGTAGCCGCCAATGGTTCCGAGGGCGAGGAGCACGATGAGGAGCTTGCGAGGCATGGCTTTCTCCTTGTCCTAGAGGTTCACCGCGCCGCCGTGAGCGAAGCCCCTGCCGCACCCATGCCACCTGGGGCCGCAGCCTCCGCGCCAGCCGCACGCCCCGTGCTCGAGGAGATCGCCGAGCCGCGACCGCTGCTCCGGGGTCAACACCTCGTGCACCGCCTGCAGCCCCTCGAGAATGGCCTTCCTCAGCGCGTCCAGGGCCTCCTGCTGGCGGTCGGAGACCTCCTTCACCGCAGCCTGGTCCAGATGCTCCCCGCGGATCGCCTTTGCCACCGCGGCGCGAGACTCCCTCACCGCCTCGCGCAGCTTCTCCGCGGCCTTCTGCACCTCCTCCAGGGCCGAGGAGATCACCTTCTCCTGGCCAGGCGTGGTGTCGAGCCGCCGGAAGAGGCCGCGAAGGAGCCAGCTCCGGCCGGGGTGGCACCCAAGGCCCCCGTGCTTGAGCACCTTGATCAGCAAGACGAGACAGACCGTTCCGACGAGGATCCCGAACATGTGCACCTCCTGGCTCCGGCGTCTGCCGGCTCGAAGCCAAGCTAGGAGGCGAGTGTGAAGGGCGCCCCGCTCATGCGGTGAAGAAGTGTTAAGGCCACGCGGGGGATGCTTCACCAGCCAGCGCGGAGGATGGACAGCAACTCCTCGTGCGAGCACTTGCGGGGGTTGGACTGGTGCGAGGCGTCCTGCACCGCCTTGAGCGCGATCGCCTGGAGGTCCCCCTCTTTCACTCCCACCTCCCTCAGCCTGGGGGGGATGCCCACCTCCTCGTTGAGGGTGCGCACCCGCTCGATGGCGTTGCCCGCCAGCACCTCCTGGCGCGAGAGCGAGTTGTCACCCATCGCCACCGCCACCCTGGCCAGCCGGGCCGTCACCGAGGCGCGGTTGAACTCCATCACCGTGGGCAGGAGGATCGCGTTGGCGAGGCCGTGGTGCAGCCCCGCCATCGGCGTGAGCGCATGGGAGAGCGAATGGCAGGCCCCCAGCCCCTTCTGGAAGGCCATCGCCCCTTCGATCGCCGCCACCATCATGTCGCTGCGAGCCTGGAGGTTGTCTCCTTCCTTCACCGCCAAAGGCAGCGACCGCGCCACCCTGGCCACCCCGTCGATCGCCAGCGCGTCGGCCAGCGGGTGGAAGCCGTTCGCCACGAAGGCCTCCACGCAGTGGGTGAAGGCGTCCATCCCGGTGGCTGCGGTCGGGCCGGACGGCAAGCCGTAGGTCAGCTCCGGATCGCACACCGCCGCCTTCGGCATCAGGTAGGGACTGAAGATGACCGTCTTCCGCCCGGTGTCCTCGAGGAAGACCACCGCCGAGCGGCTCACCTCCGAGCCGGTGCCGGCGGTGGTGGGCACCGCGATGAGCGGCGGCATGCCGTCGCGCACGTGCCGGTCGCCTCCCGCAGCGTCGTCGTAGCGCGAGAGCGGCGGGTCGTGCGTGGTGAGAAGCTGCATCAGCTTGGCGGCGTCCAGCGGGCTCCCGCCGCCGAGGGCGATGAAGCCGTCGCACTTCCTCTCGCGGTAGCAGGCCACTCCCGCGAAGGCGTCCTTCTCCGTCGGGTCAGGGCGGACCTGGTCGTAGACCTCGAAGGCGATCTTGGCCTCGGCCAAAACGTCGGCCAGCCGCCGCACCAGCCCGGCCTCCGCCACGCCCGCGTCGCTCACCACCAGCGGGCGACGGATGCCGAGCCGCTCCAGCTGCGCGGGGAGGTGCGCGAGCGCCCCCGCACCGAAGACGATCTTGGTGGGGAACGCCATCTCGATGACGCGGGGCTCGGCGGGGATGTCGAACGGTCTCATGCGGTCCTTCCAGGCTAGATGAGCTCGAGGTAGCGCTCGAGCTCCCAGGTGGTGACGGCGCGCTCGAACTGGCGCACCTCCCACTCGCGGGTGCGGATGTAGTGGTCGAGGAAGCCCTCCCCGAGGATTTCCGGAGCGCGCTTGGAGGCCTCGAGCAGCTGCACCGCCTCCTTGAGGTTCCGGGGGAGCGGGGTGGCCTCGGCCAGGTAGGCGTTGCCCTCCACCGGCGGAGGCGGCTCGACCTGGTTCTCCACCCCCCACAGGCCCGCGGCCAAGGAGGCCGCCATCCCGATGTAGGCGTTGATGTCCGCGCCGGGCTGCCGGTACTCCACCCGCATCGACTTCGGGCTGTCGCCGATGACGCGGATGGCGGTGGTGCGGTTCTCGTAGCCCCAGGTGGCGGTGGTGGGGGCCCAGGTGTTCTCCACGGTGCGCTTGTAGCTGTTGATGGTGGGCCAGAAGAGCGCGGTCAGCTCCGCCATCAGCGCGACCTGCCCGCCGATGAAGTGCCGGAGCTTTTGGCTCATCCCCTTCGGGGCGCCGGCGTCGTAGAAGAGGTTCCGCTCGCCGTCCAAGGTCCACAGGCTCTGGTGGAGGTGGCCCGAGCACCCCGGCAGCCGCGCGTTGTGCTTCGCCATGAAGCAGGCGGTGAGCCCGTAGCGGGTGCAGATCTCCTTCACCACCGTCTTGAAGAGCACCGCCTTGTCCGCGGCGCGCTCGAGGTCGTCGTACCGGATGGCGGACTCGAACACGCCCGGGCCGGTCTCGGTGTGCATGCCTTCGATCTCGATGCCGAAGGAGCTGCACCCGTCGACCAGCGAGTGCAAAAGCGCCGAGCTGGCCGAGGAGCGGAGCCAGGAGTAGCCGAACATCCCCGGAGAGAGCGGCATGAGGCCGCGGAAGCCCTTCTCGTGGAGCGAGTGCGGCGTCTCCCGGAAGATGAAGTACTCGTACTCGGCCCCCACCCGCGGAAGGAAGCCCAGCTCGCGCGCCCGCCGGCCCACCCGCTGGAGCAGCTGCCTGGGCGAGGCCTCGTAGGGCGAGCCGTCGGCGTTGACGAAGTCGAGCAGGAACGCCGCGGTGTCCGGCTCCCAGGGGATGACCCGCGCGGTGGAGAGATCCACCTGCGCCTGGGCGTCCGGGTAGCCGGTGTGCCAGCCGGTCACCTTGGCGTTGTCGTAGAGGTCGTCCGCCAGGTCCCAGCCGAATACCACGTCGCAGAAACCCATCCCCCCCTTGGCGGCCGAGCGCAGCTTCTCCAGCGAGACGTACTTCCCGCGCCACACCCCGTCGACGTCGACCGCGCCCACCTTCGCCTTCTGGATCCCCTTTTCGGCGAGCCACTTCTCCAAAGCCCCCAGGGCATCCGGCCCCAAGGCGGGCTTGCGCGGCCTTTGGCGGGCCGCGCGGCCCGGCTCTTCGCGGCCCTGCGCCTTGCCCTTGAGCTTCACCGCCATCGGGCCCTCCTACTCGGGCAGCTTGGTCCAGACCGCCTTCACTTGCAGGTAGCCGTCCAAGGCGTGGTGCGACAGATCCTTCCCCCAGCCGGATTCCTTGTAGCCGCCGAACGGCGCCGCGTCATCGAACTCACCGAAGCAGTTGATCCACACCACCCCGCTCTTGAGCTTGCGGGCGATGGCGTGGCCCTTGGCGGTGTCATGCGTCCAGACCGCCGAGGCCAGGCCGTAGGGAGTGCCGTTGGCGATCCGCACCGCCTCCTCCTCGTCGGAGAAGCGGAGGCAGGCCAGCACCGGGCCGAAGATCTCCTCCTGGGCGATGCGCATCTGTGGCTTCACCTCGGAGAAGACGGTGGGCTTGACGAAGCAGCCCTTGGCCTTGGCGCCCTCGGTGTCGCGCACGCCGCCGGCCAAGACGCGCGCGCCCTGCTCCTTGCCGCTCAAGATGTACCCCAGGATGGTGCGCAGCTGCCCATCGCTCACCTGGGCGCCCATCTCGGTGCGCGGATCCAAAGGGTCGCCCACCACCATCTTCTGGGCCCGCTCGGCGAGCTGGCCCACGAAGGAGTCGTACGCCTTCTCGTGCACCAAAACCCTCGAGCCGGCGTTGCACACCTCGCCCTTGTTGCTGAAGATGCCCCAGAAGCAGGCCTTGGAGGCCTCCTCGAAATCCGCGTCGGGGAGGATGATCTGCGGGCTCTTCCCACCCAGCTCCAGGGTCAGCTTCTTCAAGTTGGTCTCCGCCGAGGCGCGCAGGAGCCGCCGGGCGGTGCGGGTGGAGCCGGTGAAGCTGATCTTGTCCACGTCCGGGTGGCGGGCCAGAGCCTCGCCCGCGGGCTCGCCGTAGCCGGGGACCACGTTGAGGACCCCCTCGGGCAGCCCGGACTCCAGGGCCAGCTCGGCCAGCTTGAGCGCGGAGAGCGGCGTCAGCTCGGAGGGCTTGAGCACCACCGTGCAACCGGCGGCGAGCGCCGGCCCCAGCTTCCAGGCCGCCAGGCAGCTCGGGTAGTTCCACGGGACGATCGCCCCCACCACTCCCAAAGGCTCCCTGAGCGCGTAGGTGTGGAAGGGGCCGGCCACCGGCAGGACCTCGCCGAGGATCTTGTCCGCCCACTCGGCGAAGTAGGCGATCGTGGCGGAGGCGGGGCCCACGTCGCCGCGCACCGCCTCGCGGAAGGTCTTCCCGTTGTTCAAGGACTCGATGAGGGCCAGCTCCTCGCGGCGCTCCCAGATCAGCTCGGCGAGCTTGCGGATCGCGCGGCCGCGCTGCTTCGGGCTCATGGTGCGCCAGGCCCCTCCCTCGAAGGCCTTGCGAGCTGCCTTGACGGCGAGGTCTATGTCCTGGGCGCTGGCCGCCGGCGCGTCGCAGAGCTTCTGGCCGGTGGCCGGGTTGGTGACCGGCAGCGTTCCGCCTTCGAGGGGATCGACCTGCCGCCCGCCGATGAGGAGCTTGAGGGCCGGCAGCTTCGGAGCGAGGGTACGCGGGTCAACCATGGGGACACCTGGGGGGCGAGGCTCGAAAGCGGCGCCGAACTCTAGGCACGCCCTGGGGGTGGAGCAACCGTTGGGCGACGCCAACATCCTGCTGGTGAAGGCCGGCGAGGCGGCACCTGAGGTGCGGCTGGCCGCGGGCGACTACGACCGCTGGTTCTTCCGGGCGCTCGGTCGCCGCCTTCCCGTGGTGCGGCCCTACCTTGGCGAGGCGTTGCCGGATGCGCGGAAGCTCGCCGCGGTGCTGGTGACCGGCTCTCCGGAGTCGGTGACGGCGGAGGCCGGCTGGATGCGGAGCGCGGCCGGCTGGCTCCTGGGCGCGGGCGAGCGCGGGGTGCCGGTGCTCGGAGTGTGCTTCGGGCACCAACTCCTCGCCTGGGCGCTCGGTGGCTCGGTCGCGCGGAGCCCGCGGGGGAGGGAAATCGGAACGGTGGAGGTTCGGCTCACCGCCGCGGCGCGGAAGGACCCGCTCTTCTCGGGGCTCCCTCCCCGGCTCCAGGTGCAGGCCACTCACGAGGACGAGGTGATTTCGCTGCCGCGGGGAGCGGAGGTATTCGCGGCCAACCACTCATGCGCGGTGCAGGCGTTCGCGCTGGGGCCTTTCCGCGGAGTCCAGTTCCACCCCGAGATGCCGCCGGAGGCGATGGCGGCGGTGATCCGAGCGCGGGCGTCGCGGATCGACTCCGCGGCGGTGGCTCGCGGGGCGCGGGCGGGCGAGCGCGTTCCGCAACTGTTGGCCGGAGTCCGGCCGACGCCGCACGGGCCGCTGCTGCTCCGCGGCTTCCTCGACCGAATCGCTGGGCTCTAGGTTCTGGCGCCACCGAAGCCGCAGGCCCCGAGGTGCGAGAAGAGGGTCTCGGCGAGGAAGTAGACGAACTGCACGTCGCCGAAGCCGACCACGTCGCCGTCGTTCAACGGCATCCGGCGCTGATCGATGAGCTGGGCGGCTCCGATGAAGGTCCCGTTGGTCGAGCCGAGGTCCTGGACGGTGGCCACCTTTCGCTCCTGGTACCAATGGAGCACGGCGTGACGCTTGGAGACCGACGGGTCATCGAGCACCAGGTCGCAGTCCGGGAGCCTGCCTACGGTGAGCCGATCTTCCGGCCGCAGCGGCGGGAGAGTGGCCACCGAGAGGTCATCGAACGCGGTGAGCATCGCCACCACCTCGGCGGGGAGCTTGGAGCGGGTGGTCATCTCCATCGTCTTCCCCGCTCCGAGGGCGAGGGCGGCCCGGGCGAGCAGCGGCGGGAGCGGCCGCTGCACCAGCGCGAACGGCCCCACCTGCTCGATGAACCTTTGCGGCGGCAGGCTCGCCGAAAGCGCGCGGAGCTCTCTGACCGGGAGCATGACTGGGCCGCTACCATCTCCCAGTTGAAGCCGGTTGGGAAGGCGCCGCGCGACTCTAAGGAAGTTTAAGTGGCGACTCCGTGCGCCAGGTGAGCATTGCCGCGCCATGCTCGAGAGGATTCGCGTCGCGGCCTCGCTTTTCGCGTTGGCCGCCTGCTCTTCGCCCTCGGCTCCGCCGGCCGACTCGGTGGATCCCTTCATCGGCACGGGTGGCTCGGGCTTCGGCCAGGGAAACGCCTTCCCAGGAGCGACCGCTCCCTTCGGCATGGTGAAGGTGGGCCCGGACACCGCCGGGAATCTCGGCCGGCTCGGCTTCGCGCACGCGGCGGGCTACTGGCGCGAAGACGCCCTGATCGAGGGGTTCAGCCACACGCACATGCACGGCACCGGCATCGCCGACTACGGCAACGTCCTCTTCATGCCCACCATCGGCATGGATGCCGGCAAGACGAGCGAGGCCGGGTACCGGGCGGGCTTCTCCCGATCGAGCGAGGAGGCCCGCCCCGGCTACTTCGCAGTCACCCTGGCGCGGCGGATCCGCGCGGAGCTGACCGCCAGCGAGCGCGCCGCCCATCACCGCTACTCGTTCCCAGAGGGAGTGGAAGCGGTCCTGATCATCGACCTCTCGCACGGGTTGGGGGCCGGCCGCATCCTCGACTCGCAGGTGGAGATCGACCGCGAGCGCTCGGAGATCTCCGGATGGGCGACGAGCGCCGGCGACTTCGTGGGCGAGGCGGGCGCTTTCACCGTGTACTTCGCCGCCGCGCTCGAGACGCCTTTCTCCGGCCACGGCGTCTTCCAGGGCACCGAGCTGCGCGAGTCGGAGTCGGCCGCCTCCGGCCGCGAGGTGGGCGCCTACCTGCGCTTCCCTGCCGCGTCCATCGAGGCCAAGGTGGGGATCTCCTACGTGGACCTGGAGCACGCTCGCCTCAACCGTGACTCCGAGCTGGGAGGCCGAACCTTCGAGCAGACCCGCGCCCGCACCGAGGCCGCCTGGAACGAGCTGCTCGGCACGGTGGAGGCGGTGGGCGGGACCGAGGCGGAGCGCCGTACCTTCTACACCGCCCTCTACCACTCGCTGCTCATGCCGACGCTGTTCAGCGACGTGGACGGCTCCTATCGCGGGCTCGACCGCGCGGTGCATCGAGCGCCAAGCCGCACCTACACCGACTTCTCGCTGTGGGACACCTACCGCACCCAGCACCCGCTCTTGGCGCTCCTCGCGCCCGACCGCCAGGCGGAGATGGCCGGCTCGCTGATGGCGATGCGTGAGCAGGGCGGGATCCTCCCGAGGTGGCCATTGGCGGTCCATGAGACCTCGTGCATGGTGGGCTCGCCGGCCGACATCGTCCTCTCGGAGAGCTACCAGAAGGGGCTTCGCGACTTCGACGCCGAGGGCGCGCTGGAGTCGATGGTGGCCACCGCGAGCGGACCGCCGCCGCCGGGCGCCAAGGGCTCGGGCCGCGACGGCGTCGCCGAGTGCCTGAAGGCCGGCTATTGCCCCTGGGACAAGGTCGGCGGCTCGGTGGCGTTGACGCTCGAATACGCGCACGCCGACTTCGCCATCTCGGAGCTGGCGCGCGCTCTGGGGCGCCACGGGGAAGCCGAGGAGTTCGGCGCGCGGGCGAAGGCCTACCGCCTCCTCTTCGATGGGCAGTCCCGGCTGTTCTTGCCACGAAGCTCCTCGGGCGCGTTTTCAGTCCCTGCGGACCCGACCCAGTGGAGCGACCACTACGTGGAGGGCAACCCCTGGCACTACCTCTGGATGGTTCCCCATGACTTGCCGGGGCTCATGGAGCTGTTCGGCGGGCGGGAGGCGATGCTGGAGCGGCTGGACGAGCTCTTCGAGTCGGCGGAGGCGGCGGGCAAGGCGTACCTCTCCGGCTCCGGGGTGCGGATGCCCGATCCGTACTACTGGCATGGCAACGAGCCGGACATCCACGCGGCGTACATGTACGCGCTGGCGGGCAGGCCGGACCGCGGCGCCAACTGGATCCGCTGGGTGATGCAGACCCGGTACTCCGACGGCCCGGACGGCCTCGACGGGAACGACGACGCCGGCACGCTGTCGGCCTGGTACGTGTTCAGCGCGCTGGGTTTCTACCCGGTGCCGGGCACCGACCGGTATGCGGTGGGCGCGCCCCTGTTCCCGAGGGCCACGCTGCGGCTGCCGGGAGGCACCTTCACCATCGTGGCGCGCGGGGCCTCGGCGGAGACGCCCTACGTGCGCGAGGCCATCTTGAACGGCAGGCGGCTCCGGGAGCCGTGGTTTTTCCACCGCGACCTCGTCCGGGGCGGGACGCTCGAGCTGGAGATGGGCGCCGAGCCCTCGTCCTGGGGCATCGTCGAGCCCAGGTAGAGGCCGCGGAGACGATCCTCGAAGAGCGCGCTCCGCGCCCGTTCAGGCCGCACCTAGACGAGGCCGGGGGCCTCGCGGCTTGTACCAGCGCCGAGAATGTCCCTAGCCTCGCAGCCCTCGCCCAAAGGAGCACCGTGAAAGCCCGATGCCGGATCCTCGCCGCGCTGATCTTCGTCGCCGCGCCGCTCGCGCATGCGGCGGTGGCGGACCCCAACTTCACCGAGTCGGTCTTCCTCGCCGGGAGCGCGAGCTCCTCCTCCATCACCGGCATCGCCTGGGCCCCCGACGGCTCCAACCGGCTCTTCGTCGCGCGCAAGGCGGGGCAGATCCGCATCGTGAAGAACGGCGCGCTGTTGGCGACGCCCTTCGCCACCGTCACCGGCCCCACTGGCGGCGCCCTCTACACCTCGAGCGAGTGCGGCCTCACCGGCATCGCCCTGGATCCCGCCTTCACCACCAACGGCTACGTCTGGGTGTTCGCCACCGTCTCCGCCAGCGAGCAGCAGATCATCCGCTACAGCGCCAACGGCGACGCCGGCACCAACAAGACGATCGTGGTGAGCGGACTGCCGACCGCCGGGGTCAACCACGACGGCGGTGCCATCGGCTTCGGCCCGGATGGGAAGCTGTACTGGGGCATCGGAGACCTGGGCAACGGCACCGGCGTCGACCAGAACCTCACCTCGATGGCCGCGAAGATCGGCCGCGCCAAGCTCGACGGCACCGTCCCCAACGACAACCCCTTCTTCGACGGCAGCGGGCCCAACGCCGACTTCATCTGGGCGCGCGGGGCGAGAAACCCGTTCACCTTCACCTTCCAGCCCTCCACCGGCGCGCTGTGGGTCAACGTGGTGGGCACCTCGTACGAGCAGGTGTTCGTGGTCAAGAAGGGAGAGCACTTGGGCTACAACGACTACGAGAACAACCAGCCGGCCGGTTACCTCACTCCGGTCATCAAGTACCGCACCAACGGCACCGACACGCGGACCATCACCGGCTCCGGCGCGGTCCGCACCTCGAACGTGGCCACCTTCACCACCTCGGCGTCTCACGGCTTCCGCCGGGGGGAGAAGATCACCGTCTCCGGCGCGGGCGATGCGAGCTTCAACGGCTCGTTCTTCGTCACCAGCGTCCCGAGCGCGACCAGCTTCACGGTGGCGCAAACCGCGCCGGACGCCACCAGCGGCGGAGGCTCCGCGGTCACCCTGAACCAGGGCGGCTGCATCACCGGCGGCACCTTCCTCACCGGCTCGGCGGCGAGCGCGGCCTACCGAGGCAACTTCTTCTACGGCGATTTCAACTCCGGCCGGCTGATGCGGGCGGTCCTCGGCGCCGGCAACTCGGTGGATGGCGTGGACTACTTCGGCTCGGGGATCGCCAACGCGGTGGACCTAGCGGAGGGCCCCGACGGCGCCCTCTACTACGCGAGCTACGGCTCGGGCACCGTCTACCGGGCGGCCTTCAATCCCACCGGGCAGAACGTGATCGTCTCCACCCTGAATCCCTGGGTGATGGAGGGCGGGAACGTGGTGGTGACGGTGCGGCTCGCTCAGGCACCTGCCGCCAACGTCTCCGTCTCGGTGGCGCGGACCTCCGGCGACGCCGACCTCTCCGTGAGCGGGGGCTCCCTCACCTTCACACCCGCCGACTGGTCCACTCCCAAGGGGGTGGTGATCGCCGCCGCGGAGGACGCCGACTCCGACAACGACGCCGCCGGCTTCGAGGTCACCTCGGCCGGCCTGCCCACGCACACCATCGGCGCGATGGCGATCGACAACGACGAGGTCGACCTGATGCTCTCCACCTCCTCGCTCACCCTGGCGGAGGGGGCCAGCGCTCCCTTCACCGTCCGGCTCTCCGGACCGCCGGCGGCGAGCGTCACGGTCAACGTGGCGCGGTCGGCGGGGGATGCCGACATCACGGTGAGCGCCGGCGCGTCGCTCACCTTCGACGGCACCAACTACTCGGTCCCCCAGACAGTCACCGTGAGCGCGGCGGAGGACGCCGACAGCACCAACGACACCGCCACCCTCACCCTCTCGGCGACCGGCTTCGCGAGCAGGACCGTCGCCGTCACCGCCTTCGACAACGAGTCGAGCGCACCGGTGATCACCACCACGCCGATCACCACTGCGACCGTGGGCGCGCCGTACACCTACGACGTGAACGCGGTGGGGAGCGGCACCATCACCTACGCGCTCACCGCCTCGCCCGCCGGGATGACCATCGACCCGAGCAGCGGAGTCATCTCCTGGACGCCCACCGCGCCCGGCTCGGTCAACGTGGCGGTGCGAGCCTCCAACGGGATCCAGCCCGACGCCACCCAGGCCTTCACCGTGGTGGTCAGGGCCGACGCTCCGCCCACCGCGACCATCGTCAAGCCGGCGAACAACGACGTCGTCTCCGGCGCCACCGCCGACTGGTTCGGCGACGGGACGGACGACGCGGGCACGGTGAAGGCGGAGTTCAGCGTGGATGGGGCAGTGGCCTACACCGACACCAACACCACGGGCCGCTACCGCTACGGAGGAGCCTACAGCGCCTGGGACACCACCAAGCTACCCGAGGGAGCACACACCTTGCGGATGACGGTCTACGACACCGCCGGACAGACCGGCTTCGCCGAGGTCAGCGTGGTGGTGAAGAATCAGGCGCCCGCGGACGCCGGCGGCCCGACCGAGGGCCCGCCGCCGGTGAAGTCGACCTGCGGCTGCGGCGCGGGATCGGCGCCGCTCGGGCTCGCGATCCTAGCGTTGGCACGAGCGCTCGGCGGGCGCCGCAAGCGCCGGCCGTGAACTCTGCGAGGGGGGACTGCGCCAGGCCAGCTCGATCTAGCCCAACGAACGCAAGGTGGACCGCTTTGGAAACGCGGCCCAGGGCGGCTAGAATCGAGGCCAGGTTCAGGGCCGGGCGTGGCGCGATGAATCCGTTCCTCTTGCAGTATCGGAAGCTGTCACGGCAGCTCTCGTACCTGCGCGGCTACCTGGATTTCGACCGCAGCGGGAACGAGATCGTCCGCCGGACCGACTTCGCCAACTGCCCCCGCCCGGTGCTGCTCTTGTACGGCTTCATGGCCACCCGGCGCACCTTCGAGGTGCTCGAGCGCCGGCTCCGGCGCGACCAGTACTGCGTCTGGTCGATCAACCTGGGCGGGCTGTTCGACGCCTTCAACACCAAGGGCATCGACGAGTCGGCCGAGAAAGTCCGGGAGAAGGTCGAGCGGCTCTACGCGCGCTACCCGAGCATGGGGCCGCTCTCGATCATTGGCCACTCCAAGGGAGGGCTGATCGGCCGCTACTACGTGAAGAGGCTGGGCGGCGATCGGCGGGTGCGGAACCTGATCACCCTGGGGACTCCCCACAACGGCTCCCCGACCGCCTACTTCGGAGTGATGACCGCCGGGCTCGTCTCCCGCGGCGTGTGGCAGATGACTCCGATGTCCCCGTTCATCCGGAGGCTGAAGATCGGCGCCTTCCCCCGGCACGTCCGCTTCGCCTCCATCTACTCGAAGTCCGACCGGGTGAATCCCTTCCCGTGCTGCATCCTCGAGGACAACGGCACCGGCAACCTCTTCAACATCGAGGTGACCGGGGTGAACCACCGCGAGCTGGTGCTGCGCAGGTCGGTGTACGAGGTGATCCGCCGCGAGCTGGCCCATGGCTACGGCGACCCGGTGCCCGAGGCGCGGCGCGAAGGTGTGACCCGGCTGGCGCCTGTCCGCTAGCCATGGCGTCCCGCTGGGAGTCGCTGCTCGACCGGAAGCCGGTGCCGCTCGTGGAGCACCTCCTCGAGGAGGTGGCCAAGCTGGTGGCGGCGGACCTCGAGCGGTGGCCGTTGCCTTTGACCGAGCTGGACCTGTCTACCGGCAGGCAGTTCGAGCCTTTGCTCGCACCGGGCTCGGCGCGACCGGGTGAGGCAGTGTTCCGCGAAGCCTTTCGGCTCGCGCGCTGGGAGCTGTCCCACCAAGCCGAGGCCTACGACGACTACATGCGAAACCGCCGGTGGGCCGAACAAGGGATTCCGCCGAACGAGAAGCAGGCGCTGCTCCTGGCCAGCCGCTGGTTGGTGGAGCAGCTCCTCTCCTTGGCAGAGGCCACCGAAGGCCGGGTGAAGCGAGGGCACCTGCTCGACTGCCTCGAGCGCATCGAGCGGCACCACCGCGCCCGGAAATGACGCTGCGGCACCCGCCTACTTCTCCTCGCGCAAATCCGAGTCGACGAAGTTCCCCTCGGCGTCCAGAGTCCCGCCGAGCTTCTTGGCCTGCAGGAGCTCCTCTCGCCTTCGCGCGGCGTCCAACTCGGCCTGCATCCGGCGGGCCTCCTCCTCGATCTTGAGCTGGCGCTCCTTGAAGCGCTCCTCCACCGCCTGCTCCCAGGCGCGGTGGCCCTCGGCGATGCGTTCGCGCTCGGCCTTCTCTCGCGCGAAGCCTTCCGGATCCTCCCGCTTGCGGCGGCGAATCGCCTCGGCGCGCTCCTCTGCCTTCTCCAGCTCGGACTCGAGGTGGCTCTTCGGCCGCTCTTCCTCGGCGGGAGCGACCTCGATCACCTTCCCGAAGCGGCTCTCGTCGCGCCGGCGCCTGCCCGCCTTGCCGACCTCGACCACCTTGCCTTGGTGCTCTGCGTGGATCTCCGCCCCTTCGCCCGTACCCTCACGCCTGCGGAGAAGGTCGCGCTCACGGTGCTCGAGGTCCCGGTGAAACTCGCGGCGCTCCTGCTGCCACTGGCCCAGGGCGGCCTGCATCAAGTCCAGCGCCTCTCTGCGCTCGGCGGGGGTTGCGGCGGGGGCCCCCTCTCGCGAAGCGGCGCTGACGGCGGCTCCAGCCAAAGCGAGGGCCATCCCCAGCAGTGCAGCGGCGTTCCTCACATCGGTGCTCCAGCTCGGAGCTTATCCCACGGCGGGGGCTCCCAAACCCGCGCGTCCTTGGAGCCCGCTGTGGAGGCCCCCGCGGTAGCCTGAGCGGCGCCGCGAGCTGAGCGGCCGGCCGAGCTTGTGGAGCCGTCGGCTTTTCGCTCGCCCCCCGCGGAGCGAAGATGCCCTCCCCGGAAGAGACGGACCTCCGTTGCGCAAGCGAACCGAGAGATTCCCGCCTGGCCGCGAGGTCGGGCGCCGCGCTCGCCCTCTCGCGTTCGGCTCATTCCGCTCGGCGGCGTGGATTCTCGGCGCGTCGCTCCTGGGATGCTCCTTGGTCGGCTCGATGGGGACGTTGGGGAGACCCGGCGAACGAAGCGCCTCCTTCGTGCGCGCGCAGCACCTCCTCTACGTGGAGGGACCACGCGGGCTCTTGCGCCTTTCGCTGGACGGCCAAGGCTTCCGGGAGGTGCTGCGGCCCGGGTACCGCGTGCTGGACGTCTCCTCCGATGGGCTCACGCTGGTGGTGACCGATCCGGCGCACCGGCTGTTCATCGGCGATGCCGACGGCCGGGAAATGAGGCACCTGCCCGCGCTGCAGGAGCGGCTGGTGGACGCCGCGATCGCTCCCGACGGCAAGCGGGTGGCGGCGATCCGCTCAGCGGACCCGGCGCTCCCGGAGCTTCTGCGCAAGGAGGGCGACGAAGTCTTCCTGATCGAGGTGGCGACCCTCGGCGTCCAGACCTTTCCGGCGATCCGCGGAGAGGTGCCGGCGCGGGTTTTTTGGAGTCGCGACGGCTCAGGCATCTTCCTTACGGGAGCGGACCTCAGGGGCCAGTGGCTCTGGCCCGCGAGCGGAGCGCGGCAGGTGATGGACGGGCCGCCCCCGCTGGAGTCGCTCCGCGATCGGCCGCCGCTCCGCACTCAGGCGAGCTGTCCGGAGACGGGGGCGCGGCTCGTCTCCGGAGACGAAGGGCTGGATCTGCTCTCACCCGAGGCGGATCCCAGGCGCTTGGTGCCCATCAGCGGCCGCGCCCGAGGCCCGCGCGACCTCGAGCCCACCGTCTCCCAGGCGTTCTTCGCGCCAGGGTGCGCCTACGCGGTGTTCGTCCACGACGACCAGGTGGGCGTGGTGGAGCTGGAGTCAGGCCGCATCGGCTGGCTCACCTCGGGCTGGAGGGCATTCCTCGCGCCCTGAGCTGCGCTTTGCGCCCGCGTGCCTGCTCTGCTATGGCGCGCGGATGCTCGAGATCATCTTCCTCATCTGGTTTGGGCGGAAGCTGGCCCGGATGGCGAACGAGAAGGGCCGTTCGAAGGGTTGGGCGGCGCTGGGGGTCTTCTTCTGGATCGGCGGGGAGCTGATGGGCTTCATCGTCGCCGGGCTGCTGGGCATCGCGGACTTGGGAGGCTACGGCCTGGCGCTCGTCTTCGCGGGGGTGGGAGCGGGTGTGTCGTACGCCATCGTGAAGTCCCTGCCCTCGCAATCGGCCGCGGCGGGTCCGGCTGTCTGAGCTCCAGGCCGGCTCGCAGGTCGTTGCCGTTCGGCCCCTCAGGGGTCGAAGCTCGGCGCCTCGCCTGAAGCCAGGCGCAAGACGATGGCCGCGCCGATGGCCAGGCCGATCACCCCGAGGCCTATCGCGATCAGGTCGAGCTTGAGCCCGCCGCGCTGCCCGTGCCCGGCGGCGATGCGGGCGAGGTCCACCGCCGCAAGCACGATGGCGACCAGCCCGAGCGCGCCGCAGCCGAGGCTGAGGAAGGCGGCGATCGCGGCGAAGATAGAGAACCACGAGCCGCCGAACAGGCCCTTTACCCGGTGCGAGCACGGCGGGCAGTAGGACCGGTTCTCCCAGGGCAGCTCGCACTCGAAGCAGACGAAGGCGCCGCAGCGGTCGCAAAGGCCGCTGGCGGGTGTCTCGGGGTGCTGGGCGCACCGGGCGCCGGTCGCGGGAACGGAAGTCGCCTTGGCGTCCATCTCCACCTCGCGGCATAGCACAGCCTGGCCGCCCTTCCGGCCCACCGTCGCGGGCCAGAGCTGTCCGGCCTCCGAGGCGGAAGTCTTTTCCGGGACGCTGCACCACCTGGCCGAGGGATCCGGTATGAAGCCGCGCATGGCACGTCTGGATCCCCACTCCTACAACGACAGCGCTCAGCCCGAGGCGAGATCCCTCGCGCTCAGGGCGCGAGTCGATCTGTCGGCCAAGACGCTGGAGGCCGAGGCGGAGCTGTCCTTCTCCGGGCCTGCGTCCGGGCGGCTCGATCTCGACACGCGCGAGCTCTCCATCGAGGCCGTGGAGGACGGCCGCGGCGCCCGGCTGCCGTTCACCCTGCACCCGAGTGAGCCGATCCTCGGCTCGAGGCTGAGCATCGAGCTGCCTGCGGACACCCGCGCGGTCCGCATCCGCTACCGCACCTCGCCTTCGGCTTCGGCCCTCCAGTGGCTCGAGCCCGAACAGACGCATGGCAAGCGCGAGCCGTTCCTGTTCAGCCAGTGTCAGGCGATCCATGCCCGGTCGGTGGTGCCGATCCAGGACACGCCGAGGATCCGCATCCGTTACCGGGCGGAGCTGTGGGTGCCGCGCAGGCTCGAGGCGGTGATGGCGGCGGCGCCGGTCGGCCGGCGGGAAGAGGGCGAGTGGGCGGTGGAGTCGTTCGAGATGCCGCAGCCGATCCCGCCTTACCTCCTCGCGTTCGCGGTGGGAGATCTCGCCGCAGCGGAGCTGTCGCCTAGGTCGCGCGTGTGGGCGGAGCCTCCGATGCTCGAGCGGGCGGCGCGGGAATTCGGCGGCGTGGAGGAGATGATCCGGGTCGCCGAGCGGCTTTTCGGCCCGTACGAGTGGGACCGGTTCGACCTGCTCACCATGCCGCCCTCCTTCCCCTACGGCGGGATGGAGAACCCTCGGCTCACCTTCTTGACGCCCACCATCGTCGCCGGCGACCGATCGCTGGTGAACGTGGTGGCGCACGAGCTGGCGCACTCCTGGACCGGCAACCTCATCACCAACGCCAACGCGGAGCACTTCTGGCTCAACGAGGGCTTCACCGTCTACGCCGAGCGCCGCATCCTCGAGGCCTTGGAAGGCGAGGAGATGTGCGCGCTCCACGCGGCGATCGGCCGGCGCTCGCTGGAGGAGGCCATCGTTCGCTTCGAGCGGCACCCCGAGCTGACGCGGCTGCGGACCCACCTGTCGGGAGTAGACCCCGACGAGGCCTACTCGCAGGTTCCGTACGAGAAGGGGTACCTCTTCCTGCGGACGCTCGAGGAGGCGGTCGGCCGCGACGCGTTCACCCGCTGGCTCCGCCGCTACATCGAGGAGCTGCGCTTCCAGTCCATCACCACCGAGGACTTCGAGAGGCACATCGAAGGCGAGCTGCCGGGCGCGCTGGCGAAGGCGGACGCCAAGGCATGGCTCGATGGCCCGGGGCTACCTCGCAACGCGCCGGCCCCGCGGTCGAGCCGGCTGGAGGCGATCGAGAGCCTCGGTGGCCGTGTGCCCGAGCGCGAAATGGTGGCAAGCTGGACGCCCGCGGAGTGGCAGCTCTATCTCGAGTCCGTGCCGAAGCCGGCGCCGCTGGAGGCTTGCCGCGCGCTCGACGAGCGTTACGGGCTCACGCGGAGCGGCAACTATGAGGTGCTGGTGAGCTGGCTCTCGCTGGCGGCCAGCTCGAGCTATCGGCCGGCGCTCCCGAAGATCGAGCAGGTGCTGGGAGAGGTGGGCCGGATGAAGTACCTCCGGCCGCTGTACGCAGCGCTCGCCAGGGATCCGGAGACCCGACCGCTCGCGCACCAATTCTTCGAGCGCTATCGCCAGGGCTATCACCCGATCGCCCGCCAGGTGATCCACAGCGTGCTGTCACCGGCGTAATTGGCCCAAGCACGGCTGGGAAGTCGCCGACACGAACAACGGTGTCTGCCGCTCCGAGGTTGCGCGCCATCGGTCAGGTGCCGGGTCCGCGAGAGCAATGCCCAACTTCGGCCGTGCGATCAGTCCGGATCGCACAAGCCCGAGCAGGCATGGACGATCCGCCCCTCTCGGAAGAAGCGATCCATCTGCTCGAGTGCGGGCTCCAGGCGCCGGAGCCCCTCGTGGACCTCGTTGTCCGACGGCGCCGGCGTGGCGTCGCGGTAGATGGCTGCCACGTCCTTGCCGAAGTCATACAGCGCGATCGCCGAGCCTCCGGTCGGGGCGGCCACTCCCTCGAGCCGGTACGGCACCGCCGGCGAGGGCTCGAGCACCGGCAACCCCGCGAGCCTCGCGTGGAGGAAGCTCCCCAGGTTGGGCACCGCCGTGTCGCCGAGGCCGGTCTGCATCAATACCTGCCGCTCGGGGCTTCCCGGGAGCCGCTCGCGCACCAGCATCGCCGCGTAGGTCGCGGGATCCATCCGGTCGAAGTGCCGCTGCAGGGTGGCGATGTACTTCTGCTGGTCCAGCGGGTCCGGCACCGACAGCTCCAGGAAGAACAGGTACCCGCTGAAGGGCCGCGCCCGCATCATCATCTGCGTCATCCCCGCGCCGCCCACGTTGAGGCACGCGCGCGAGACGTCCGGGTTCAGCGCCGCCATCACCCCGCCCATGATGTGCCCCTGGCTGATGCCCACGAACGCCGGTGGGCCCGCGGAGAAGGTGACCTGCCCCGCGTTGCTCTGGCCATTCCCGTCGACCGACACCCCCGGCCCGCTCGAAGGGCGTCTGAGCTCGGGGAGGTCTCGCATCCCGCGCTGAATCGCCGAAGTCAGCACCATCCAGTTGGCCATGCCTTGATGCACCCGGTCGACGAAGTCCAGGGCCCGGCTGGGCCGCCCGATCAGCGCGTCCGCCACCTTGGCCACGTCGCTCTGGTGCATCCCCCACCACTCCGCGGCGAACAAGGGCGCCCTCAGCCGCGAGGAGAGATTCGTCGCTCCCGCTCCGGTCAGCTCCTCGAGCGTCCCGAAGAAACCGTGCCCGTAGGCGAGCGGCAGCCCTGGGCCGAATTGATCTCGCACCGACATCGGTAGCTGCGCCACGAAGCGGAAGGCCACGGTCCCGTTCTGCCGCACTCGCCCGTCGGCGTCGCGAGAGAGCGCCGAGCCAGGATCCGGCGACTCGAGGAAGAGCGGCCCTTTGACGGTGCCGCGCACCCGCCGCCAGACCTCCGCGTCCGGATCCTCCTCGAGCTTCGTCACCTCGATCTGCGGCGAGTTGGACGAGAGCCATTCCAGGGTCAACTCCCGGACGCGCAACATGTCCTGCGTCACCTGCTCGTCGCTGCCGGTGGTGAAGCCCCACGCGAGCTGCAGTTCCTTGCGCGGCAACCCCGCCTTCTCCAGCGCCGCGAACACCTCCTCGGACTGCTTTCGCAAGGGCTCGAGCGCCGGATCGCCTCCGGCCTGCCCGTCGCGGAGCCGGCGAAAGCCCTCGGGAACGGCCACCGCGTTTCCATCGGCCGACCTCACCCCGCGGAACCCGACCGCATAGCGAGCCCGCGCCTCGAGCCCCACGTACGGGTGGAGCACGATGGCCTGGCGCTTCCGATCCGTGGCGCGGGGATCCAGATCGACGAAATGGGGAATCCTCCGGCCGGTGGCGACCTCCACGATCAGGGTGTTGCTTCCAGGCTCGGTGCTGCCCTCGGGAGGATCCAAAAGGCCCACGAAGCCCGCGGAGGAGACCTCCTCCGGGAAGGCGGTCACGATGGTGGGAATCCGCGAGGACCCATCGATCGGCCGGCCGGCTCCGACGTCCGCGCTGATTCCCTCCTTGCCACTCGGCCGGGAGGCGCCCCTGAGCTCCAGCCGAAACCCCGACGGAAGCGACGCGTCTTTCGCCCGGAAGAAGTCCGACGGAAAGGGGAGCGTGCAGTCGAAGCCCGCGAGCAGCGGCTGGCACCCCTCCGGCAGCTCGAGCGGCTTTTGGCCCGAGCAGCACGAGAAGGCGGCGAGCGCCACGACCGCGGCCCGGCGTAGAAACCTCATCCTCCGCACCTCGAGGCGCCAGTGGTACCACGGGCCCGCCCTCCGGTGCTTCTTGATCTCGCGCAAGCGGCGGCGGTTGGGCGAGGGCTATATGGTCGCGGTTTCACCAGCCGGGTGGTGCCCGTGGTCGAATCGCCGCTGCCCCGTGAAGTGGTGGAGCTTTTGAACGCGGTCGTGTCGCAGCGCTCCGGCCTGTGGTTCCTCGAGCGGGGGCCGCTGGAGACCGTGGCTATTAGGTATGGGGTCCACCCGAGCGTGGTCGACTCGGCGCGCGAGTGGCTGACCACTCCGGAGAGGAGAATGGCGGTCGCCAGGGCGCTTTGGGAGGCCCGAAAGCGGCGCGGCGCGCGCTCGGCAGCGCCGGCGGATCCGGATCCGCCGCCTGCAGCTCAGGGCAAGACCGCCGAGGAGCTGATCCGCGAAGTGTCCAGCTCCCGCTTCGGGGAGGAGTTCCTCCTCTCGGCCCCGGCCGAGACGGTCGCCGTCCTCTTCGGGGTCCATCCTTTCGTGGTCTCGAAAGCGCGAGATCTGTTGTATGAGCGCGGCTTCAAGCAACCGCTCGAGGAACCCTAACCGGGCCCGGCACGGCCCACAACCCAACGGAGCCCTCCATGGAGGTCGGAATCGTCGGATACGGCGCATACGTCCCGCGCCACCGGATCAAGGTAGAGGAGATCGCCCAGGTCTGGGGCGCCGACGCGCCCACCTACAAGAAGGGGCTAAGGCTCGAGGAGAAGTCGGTGCCCAGCCCCGACCAGGACGTCATCACCATGTCGGTGGAGGCGAGCCGGAGAGCGCTCCGCCGGGCGGGGGTGGATCCGTTTGAGCTGGGCGCGATCTACATCGGCTCCGAGTCGCACCCGTACGCGGTGAAGCCGAGCGGCACCGTGGTGGCGGAGGCGATCGGCGCCACCCCCAACCTCCACTGCGCCGACCTCGAGTTCGCCTGCAAGGCGGGCAGCGAGGGCATGTTCATCGCGCTGTCGCTGGTGAAGGCGGGCGAGATGAAGCTGGCGCTCGGCATCGGCGCCGACACCTCCCAGGGCGCCCCGGGGGATGCTCTGGAGTACTCGGCCTCCGCGGGCGCCGCAGCCTTCATCATGGGCAGGGAGCGGCTGGTCGCGGCCTGCGAGCACACCTTCTCCTTCACCACCGACACGCCCGACTTCTGGCGCCGCGAGTACCAACACTACCCACGCCACGGGGGCCGCTTCACCGGTGAGCCGGCCTACTTCAAGCACACCCTCTCCTGCGCCAGGGAGCTGATGAAGCGGGCCGGCCTCGAGCCTGGGGACTTCAAGTTCGCCGTCTTCCATCAGCCCAACGGGAAGTTCCCCCTCACCGCCTCGGAGGAGCTGGGCTTCACGCGCGAGCAAGTGCAGCAGGGCCTGCTCAGCCCCTCCATCGGCAACACCTACTCCGGGGCCTCGCCGCTCGGGCTCACCGCCATCCTCGACGTCGCCAAGCCTGGCGACCGGATCCTGATGGTGAGCTACGGCTCCGGCTCCGGGAGCGACGGCTTCGTCTGGAGAGTCACCGAGCGCATCGAGGAGGTGCGTTCCTTGGCGCCGCAGACCTGGGCGCAGATCAAGGACCGGCCGGTCTACGTCAACTACGGCACCTACGCGAAGTTCCGCGGAAAGATCCTCAAGGCGAGCTGAGCCCCACGGAGGCAACCATGCGCGAAGTCGCTGTCATCGGCGTTGGAATGAACAAGTGGGGCGAGCTTTGGGAGAAATCCCACCGCACCATCTGGACCGAAGCCGCGCTCAAGGCGATCGACGAGGCCAAAGTCGACCGCGTGGACGCGATGGTGGTGGGCTGCATGAGCGGAGGGCTCTTCGTCGGCCAGGAGCACCTGGGGGCGCTGCTCGCGGAGCAGCTCGGGATGGGCCCCATTCCTGGCACGCGGGTAGAGTCGGCCTGCGCCTCGGGCGGGCTGGCGTTTCGGCAGGCGTACCTGGCGGTGGCCTCGGGGATGCACGACATCGTCCTCGCCACCGGCGTGGAGAAGATGACCGACGTGGACGGGGGCGCCGCTACCTTCGCGCTCTCCACCGCCGCCGACCAGGAGTACGAGGGCTTCCACGGCGTCACCTTCCCCGGCCTGTACGCGATGATGGCCCGGGTGCACATGCAGCGGTACGGCACCACCCGCGAGCAGCTCGCCCAGGTGGCGGTGAAGAACCACGCCCACGGCTCTTTGAACCCGAATGCGCAGTTCCCGATGAAGGTGACCGCGCAGCAGGTGATGTCCTCGGCGATGGTGGCCGACCCGATGCGGCTTCTGGACTGCTCGCCGGTCACCGACGGCGCCGCCGCCGCGGTGCTGGTGCCGCTGGAGTGGGCGCGCAAGCGTTCCTCCGGGCCATTCATCCGGGTAGCCGCCTCGGCGCACGCCACCGACACCATCGCGCTCCACGACCGCGAGGACATGGCCTTTCTGGGCTCAACCGCCAAGGCCGCCGAGCAGGCCTACAAGCAGGCGCACATCGGGCCGAGCGACTTGTCGTTCTGCGAGGCGCACGACTGCTTCACCATCTCGGAGGTCATGGTGATCGAGGCCTTGGGGATCGCCGAGCGGGGCCAGGGCGGGAAGCTCACCGCGTCGGGCTACACCGCGCTGGACGGGAAGATCCCGGTCAATCCCTCGGGGGGCCTCAAGTCCAAGGGGCACCCGGTGGGCGCCACCGGCGTGGCCCAGGTGTTCGAGGTGGTAGAGCAGTTGCGCGGCGCATGCGGGGCGCGGCAGGTGAAGAACGCCCGCTGGGCCCTGACGCAGAACATGGGCGGGACGGGCGCGAGCACGGTGATTCACCTCTTCGAGCGGGTCTAACCCAGGGAGCCTGCGATGATCGGACTGGCACGACACTGGCGAGAGATTCCCCAGCGGTACCGCTACGAGGCGGCGCGCTGCGACAAGTGCAGCGCGGTGTACTTTCCTCCCCGGCTGGTGTGCAGCAAGTGCAGGGGCAGGGAGTTCACCAAGACCGTCCTCCCCCAGACCGGGAAGGTGGAGACCTTCACCGTGATCCGGGTTGCGCCCACCGGCTTCACCGACGAGGCCCCCTACGCGGTGGCGGTGGTGAAGCTGGACGACAGCATCCGGGTGATGGCGCAGGTGGTGGACTGCGAGGTGGAGAAGCTCGCCATCGGCGACCGGGTACGGCTGGAGTTCCGCAAGGTCCAGCAGGACGGCGAGGCGGGCGCCATCTGCTACGGGTACAAGTTCGTCCCCGAGGCCTGAGCTCGCCGATGCGCGGCCCGGCGAGGCTCAACCGGAGCGGCGGGAGGCGGCCAGCTCGAGGCTGACCTCCCACAGGCGCGCCGCCACCGCGTCGTCACCGGCCTCCCGGGACGGCTTTTTCCTCCTCGAATCCGCCCAGTACTCGCCGGTGGAGTTCCCCGCCTCCTCCGACGAGGCGAGGAAAGTGCCCGTCCGCGCCGCCCTCTCCGCGCTCCGGAGGAACGGGCGACCCAGCCACATCAGCGTCCCGAAGAGCCCCGGCTCGTCCTGGGCGAAGCCGCTCGCCACGCCTCCGGGGTGAAAGGCGTGAGCCACGATCCCCTCGGCCTTCCCGCGGCGAGCCAGCTCCCGGGTGAAGAGGATGTTCGCCAGCTTGGTCGCCGCGTACTGCTGGATGCCGCCGAAGCTCCGCTCGCACTGGAGATCCGTGAAGTCGAGGTGCCCCAGCCGGTGCCCGGCCGAGCTGGTGGTGATCACCCGCGAGGGCGCGCCCTTCCGAAGCGCGCCCAAAAGCTCCTGGGTGAGCACGAAGGGAGCCAGGTGGTTGACCGCGAACATCACCTCCAGCCCTTCCGGAGTGAGCTGCCGCTTGGGCAGGTAGATGCCCGCGTTGTTGAGAAGGACGTGCACCGAAGGGTGGAGACCGGCCACCTCGCGGGCCACCTCGCGCACCTGGCTCATCTGTGAGAGGTCGCCGATCACCAACTCCACCTGCCCCGCGGTGGCCTTCCGGACCGCCTCCAACGCCTCCCTCCCGCGCTCCTCGCTGCGGCACACCATCACCACATGGGCGCCCAGCTCGGCGAGCTGCGCCGCCATCGCCCGGCCCACGCCGGAGTTGGCGCCGGTCACCACGCAGACCTTGCCCTTCATCTTCGGGTGCTCACGGCCTCGGGCGAGGCGAAGACTCCAGCCGGCGGCGCGACAGCTCGAGGTACTTCGGATCCAGCTCGATGCCCACGTAGCGCCGGCCGAGCCGCACCGAGGCCACGCCGGTGGTGCCGCTCCCGCTGAACGGATCGAGCACCAGCGCATCGTCCTCGCTGCTGGCCTGGACGACCCGCTCCAAGAGCGCGAGGGGCTTTTGGGTCGGGTGCCCGCCGAGGGCCTTCTCCTCCCGCCTGGGGGTGGGGATGGACCAGAGCCGGCCGCGCCCGTCCGCGGAGAGCTCCTCCTCCCCTGCCCTGGGGAGGTTCCAGACGTCCCGCATCTGCTTGCCGCCGTTCTGCTCCTTCATCCGGGCGTAGTTGAAGCGGTGCAAGAGCTTCCCCTTCGCGCAAGGCGACGCCCAGACGAGGATCTCGGTGGAGTGGGTGAAGTACCGGCACGAGAGGTTGGGGCTCGCGTTCGGCTTGTACCAGGTGACGGTGTTGAGCAGCTTGAAGCCGAGCCGCTGGAGGGCGAAGCCGACCGAGAAGATGACGTGCTGGGTGCCGGAGACCCACAGGGTGCCGCTCGGCTTGAGCACCCGCTTCACCGCGGAGAGCCACAAGGAGGTGAAGCGGTGGTCGCCCTCCACGCCGCGCGACTCGTCCCACCCGCCTTTGTCCACCGGCGCCCTCCGCCCGCTCTTGCAGGTGAAGCCGCCGTTGGAGAGGAAGTACGGCGGATCGGCGAAGACGAGATCGAAGGTCTCCTCCGCGAAGCCCGACATCACCTCCAGGCAGTCGCCACGGTAGAGCATCCAGTCTTTGCCCCGGGCGTAGAGGTGCTCGCGCGGGGACGGGTTGGCTCGCGCCTGGACGGCGTTCGAGAAGGCCAGCGACATCTCGCCTCCGATGAGGTGGATGCCGGACACCGTACTTCGAGCCTTTCAGGCCGCAAGTTTCCTGCCGAAAAGCCCACCGCCGCTCGCCCGCACAGCTTGGCTTTGGACGTGCCCTAAGCCTTCGCCTTGGTGGACTTCTTCTCTTCCGCCCTCTTGGCGGCCGCCTCGTACTTCTTGCGGAAGCGCTCCACCCGACCGGCGGTGTCGACGAGCTTGTACTTGCCGGTGAAGAAGGGGTGGCAGTTTGAGCAGATCTCCACGTGGAAGGAGCCTCGGGTGCTCTTGGTCTCGAAGCTGTTTCCGCAGGCGCAGACGATGCGGGCGGGCGGATAGAGGGGATGGATGTCGGGCTTCATGTTGCACCTCAACAGTGGGGGCGGCTTATAGCGGCCTCCCCGTCCAAGGACAAGCCCACCCGCGCCACGCTCAGTCCGAGGCGCGGCCGGGGGGCTCGATCTTCTCCACCTCGGCCTTGAGCTGGGGGTCGTCCTTCACCTCCGGCCCGAGCGCCAGCCACTCCAGCTTGAGGGTCCTCGCCCCCGCTCCCGAGGCCGCCGCCTGCTGGTGGGACTTCTTGCTCGCCTCCAGCGTGGCCAGCGAGGCCTTGAGCTCCTGACGCACCTTGTCGTCGGTGGCGGCCACGAGCCGCTTGGAGACGGTGGCGATCTGGCTGGAGACCATCTCCACCATCTGCTTCTCCCGCTCGAGCTCCTTGAGGTCCACGAAGGCGCCCTTGCCAGAGAGGGAGAGGTCCAGCCGGCCCACGTGGCGGCCGCGCTCGCCCGCCGGGACGAGGAAGCTCGACTCGCCGCGCTGGGCGGGGCCTGGGCCGCGGCCCTCGTGCGAGTGGATGATGAGGTCGACCGATTCCTTGGCTTCGCTGGCGAGCTGGAGCGCGTCCGGCCGCGGCACCGCGGCGAGCACCACCAACAGATCGACCGAGGGCCGAAGCTTCTTGGCCGCGGCCAGCACCGGCTCCACCACCGGGCCTCCTTGCACCCCAGGCGCGGCCATCACCGGACCTGGCCGGGTGGCACCGATGAAGCCCACCTTCACGCCGTTGAGCGTGGCCACCGCGGAGGCGGGAAAGAGCGGCTTGCCGTCCTTGCCGAGGAGGTTGGCGGAGAGCACCTTCACCTTCGCTTTCTCGGCGGTGGCGCGGAGGAAGTCGGTGCCGAGGTTCATGTCTCTCTCGCCGGCGGCGATGGCGAAGGTTCCGAGCTTCCCCATGCTGCCGAGGACGAATGCCGCCCTGGCCCGGGCCGCCTCATCGCCCACCCCGGGCACCCGGAAGAGGGCGTTGCCGGCGTCGACCACCACCACCGCGCCCTGCTTGCGCGCCTCCTCGAGGACTGCCTTTCGCCTGGCCAGACCGCCAGTGGGGGTGTGCTTTCACCCGCAGGGGGCGACTTCGCCCCCGTTGTCCCCGGTGAAGAGGATCGTCACCCGCTTTTCCCCGGCCAGCGCCGCAACGGAGGCGAGCGCCAGGGCGGCCGCGGTGAGACGGAAGGGCATCATTTCTTCCCTTTCTTCGCAGGCGGCTTTTTGCCCTTGTCCAGCTCGTCCAGCTTGGCCTTGGCGCTCTTGGCCGCCTCGGACTTCGGATACTGCCGAACCACTTCCTCCAGGGCCAGCTTCGACTCCTCGTTCATCTTGAGCTTCTTGAAGCACTCCGAGGAGCGCAGGTAGGCCTCGGGAGCGGAGCGCGACTTGGCGAAGTCCTGGATCACCTTCCCGTACTCGGGGAGAGCCTCGCGGCAGCGATCCTCGCTGAAGTAGCTTTCGCCGAGGCCGAAGTGGGCGTCGCCGGTCAGCTCGTCCTTCGGCCACTTCTTCAAGAATTCGGCGTAGAGCTGCCGGGCCAGCGCGTGCTCGGCGGCCTTGGCCTTCTCCTCGGCCAGGTGGAGGAACTGACGCTTGTCCTCCGGGCGCTTGAGCTCCTCGGCCCTCTTCTTGGCCTCGGCGGCCTTCACCGCCTCGGCGCCCTGCAGCTCGGTGAAGCGCTTCTGGGTGTCGTCGGCGATGCGCTTGATCTCGTTCTCCAGCTCGCCGATCTTGAAGAGGTAGGTCTCCACCTGCCCGCGCAGCTTGGCCAGGTCCTCCACCGTCTTCTGCATCTGGATCCCGATGTCGGCGTCGGAGCGGCGCGAGGCGGTGTCCAGGCTGTCGAGGGCGGCCTGGACCTCGCGGATCTTCTCATCGATCCGCGGCAGGGTGGCGGCGAGCTTTTGGCGCTGCTCGAGGAGCTGCTTCTCCAGCTCCTCCTTGTCGGCGGTTATGCGCTCGAGCTTGGCCTCGAGGGCCTTCCCGCGATCGGCCGGGTAGAAGCAACCCCAAAGGAGGGCCGAGATCGCCGCTGGGACGAGCCTCCGCATCGCCGGCGGATACTAGCTCACCGCGGCGCGGCGTCGACGGTGTTCCGGACACCCCGGCGGCGCGGCCGGAGGCTACACTCTCCCGTTGCGTGAAGAGGTTCGGGCCCTACCAGCTTCTCCGGCGACTGGGGGCCGGAGCGACCGCCGAGGTGTTCTTGGCCTCAGGGCCGAACAGCCGGGGGGCGGAGCTGCTCGCGCTCAAGCTGGTGCTCCCCCACCTGGCGGCGGATCCCTCGCAGCGGGAGGACCTCCTCCGCGAGGCGCGCACCTCCGCGCTCCTGCGCCACCCGAACGTGGTGGAGGTGTACGAGGTGGGAGAGGTGGACGAGCGGCCCTTCCTGGCGATGGAGCTGGTCCGCGGCTGGCCGGTGAGCGCGCTGCTCAAGAAGCTGCGCGCGTCCGGCGAGCGGCTGACCATCGAGGAGGGCTGCTGGGTCGTCCACCAGGCGGCCCTGGGACTGCACTTCGCGCACCAGGTGGCGGCCCCGGACGGCAAGGCCCTGGGGCTGGTGCACCGCGACGTGTCGCCGCAGAACCTGATGGTCTCCGAGGACGGCGACGTGAAGGTGGTGGACTTCGGGCTCGCCAAGGCGACCAACCTCCAGGTGACGCTGACCGGCGGCATCAAAGGGAAGCTGCCCTACATGCCTCCCGAGCAGCTTCGCTCGCAGCCCTTGGACCGCAGGGTCGACGTCTTCGCTCTGGGAGCGGTCCTCTGGGAGCTGGTCTGCGGCCAGAAGCTCTACCCTGGGCAGACCGAGGCCGAGGTGTTCCAGCAGGCGCTCTTCTTCCCGCAGCCGCACCCCGACGAGGTGGCGCGGGGCCTCCCCCGCTCGCTGGTGGACGTGCTCATCCAGTCGGTGGACCGCGAGCTTTCCCGCCGCACCCCGAGCGCGCTCGCCCTGGCCAAGGGGCTGGAGGTGTTCTTCTCCAAGGACGCCGCGCGCAAGCTCTCCGCCCGGGTCCGGGAGTGCTTCGAGCCGTTTCCCAGGGACGCCGGGGAGGCGCTCGGCTTGCCGCCGACTCCTCAACCGTTGCCGGCCCGAAAGCCCGCCCCGAGGCCGCCGGCGAAGGCGGCCAAGGAAGAGTCGGACCAGACCGTCTCGATGGGCGGCCCCTCGGACAGCGCTGACTCGACCATCGCCGATTCCACCTTCGACGAGCCGGGCGAGACGCTGGAGGACGATCGGCCCACCGCGGCGGTGGTGCAGGGCGACGAGGAGGTGTCGATCACCGCGCTGGACAAGCGGGCTCGCCGCCGGAGGCTTTGGGCGGCGGTGGGGGCCTTCGGAGCGGCGGCGGCGCTCTCGGTGACCGCGGTGCTGGTGGGGACGAAGGCCTTCGGGCCGAAGCCCGAAAAGGCACCGGCTCTCCCGCCGTCAGAGCCGGCGGAGCTGGCGGCGGCCAAGGTGGCCGAGCGGCGCCAGAAGGAGAAGGCACCGCCGAGGCCGGCGCCGAAGCCGAAGGGGACGCTGTCCTTGGCGAGCGATGTCCCGGCCTTCGTTCGGGAGAAGGGCGTGGAGCTGGGGATGACGCCGCTCACCGTGTCGCTGCCGGCCGGGCGCCACTGGCTCTCTCTCGAGTCGCCGGACGGGAAGTCCTCCGCACAGCTCGAAGTGACGGTGGTCGGAGGCGAGGCGACCTCGCGCGAGGTGAAGCTCTCCCCTCGCGACAGATGAGCCTTCCGGGGCGGAGTCGAAGCCCGCCTCGAGGCAAGCGAGTGCTCTAGTCAGTGCGCCAGGTGCCGCCGGGCAAGCCCCGCCACGTTCTCGAAGTGGCGATCGAACGACCACAGCTCGGCCCCAGCCTGGAAGGCGTGGGCCGCCAGCCAGATGTCGTTGTGGGGGATCGGCCGGCCACCACCGCGGAGATGGCGACCTTGGAGGCCTCCCGCGCGCGGCCTCAGCGGAACCCGACTCGCCGCACCGCCAGCTCGCAGGCTACCTTCAGCCGCTCGTTGTTGAGGAAGAACGGGGGCGCCTGGGATCGCCCCTCGCACAGCGCGGAGAGCGCACGCCGGTACTCCGCCGCCGCGTCCGCCAACGCCCCCCGCTGCTCGAGCAGCATCCCCAAAAGGTACCTCGCCTGGGCAAAGTGCGGGTCGAGGTACAGACAGCGCCTCAGGCCCTTCTCGGTCTCCTCGTCGCTCTCCCCCGCCGCCGCCCATTCCAGGACCAGGTGGAAGAGCTGCACCGCCTCCTCGCGCGGGTCCTCCTCGGGAACCACCGGGGCGGGCGGAGGCTCCGCACAGAGCGCCGGCATCTCCCCGGTCACCCGGCGCACCGGCTGGACCGGAATCTCGCCGGTGACCCGGCGCACTGGCACCGCGGGGAACTCTCCAGTCACCTTCCGGCGCGGCTCCGCCCTCCGGCAGTAGAAGAACGCCTCCCCGTGGCGCACGGTGTCGAGCAGCGCCTGCGGCCTCAGGATCGGCTCCGCCGCCGAGAGCACCAAGGTGCCCCCTTTGACCAGCCTCCCCGCGAGCGCCGCCACCACCTGATCGAACGCCGGCTCGGTGAAGTAGATGAGCACGTTGCGGCAGAAGATCACGTCGAACGCGCTCGCCCCTTGCGGGAAGGGGTAAGGCATGTCCATCAAGTTATGGCAGCAGAAGCAGGCGCGGGCGCGCAGCGCGGGCAACAGCTCGAGCTGGCCCTCCCGCTCCCGGAAGTAGCGGGACTTGAGCGAGGGCGGCACCCGGCGCACGGCCTCGGCTGGGAAGGACAGGCGGCGGGCCCGCTCCAGCACCGCGGCCGAAAGATCCGTTCCGAGCACCGTGCTCGAGGGGTGGGCGCCCTCTTCTTCCAGGAGGACGAGCAGCGTGGCTACTTCCTCGCCGGTCGCGCACCCGGCGCTCCAGAGCCTGAGCGGCCGCCCGGTCCGGCACAGCGGCCGCAACAAGTGCTGGCGGAAAGCGCCCAGCTGCACCTCGTCGCGGAACAGATCCGTCTTGTGCACCACGATGGCGGAGATCAGCTCGGCCAGCTCCGCCGCGCCGCCCACCGAGGAGAGGTGCGCCAGGTACTCTTCCTCCTTCCGCCCGGAAAGCCTCGAGTCGAGCACCGCCTTCAGCCGCGCCGCCTGCTGAGAGGAGAGCGAGGTGCCGGTGCGCTCCGCGATGTAGGCGCAGACCGGGGAGAGCTGGCCGTCGTCAGACGCCATGGCCTACGGAGCTGCCCGGACCGAAGGCGGCCGCTCGCCCTTGGCGAGCTTGAGCAGCGCCAATGAAAGCTCGTCGCCGTGCACCACCTGGTCCACCACTCCCCTGGCGATCGCCGCGCCGGGCATCCCGAAGACCACGCAGGACTCCTGGCTCTGGGCGATGGTGGTGCCACCCGCCGCCTTCACCGCCGCGATTCCGTCCGCGCCGTCCACCCCCATCCCGGTGAGGATCATCCCCACCGCCCGGCGGCCGTAGGCCTTCGCCGCCGACTCGAGCAGGAGCGAGCCGGAAGGAAGATGTCCCTCCCTCGGCTCGCCGACGACCAGCGAAACCCGACCCCGCGAAGGCACCACCATGTGCAGCCCGGGCGGGGCGATCAGCGCCTCTCCGGGCAAGAGCGCGTCGCCGTCCTTGGCCACCCGGATCTTGAGCTTCGAGGCTGCCGCCAGCCAGCCTGCCAGCGAGTCGGAGAAGGCGGAGTTGATGTGCTGGACCAGCACGATCGGCGCCGGGAAGTCTCCCGGCAGCTCGGAGAGGAGCGTGTGCACCACCTGCGGCCCGCCGGTGGAGCTGGCGATGGCCACCACCCCGATCGGCGAGATGGAGAAGGCCCGCGCGTCCGCGCTGCTGGAGACTGCGGGAGCCGGCTTCACCCCGGTGCGAAGCATGCCCCGGAGGTGCCGAATCACCCTCACCGACGAGAGCAGCTTCACCTCCTTGGCCAGGTTCCATGCCTCGGGGCCGGCGTCCAGGGCGGGCTTGACTTGAAGCGCCAGCGCGCCCATCTCCAGGGCCTTGCAGGTCAGCTCCGGGGCCTGCTTCCTGGGATCGGCGGTGAGCACCAGGATGGGGGTGGGGGTCTCCGCCATGATCCGCTCCACCGCGGTGAGCCCGTCCATCACCGGCATGTCCACGTCCATGGTGACGACCTGAGGCTTGAGCTCGGCGACCTTCTGGAGCGCGTCCAGCCCGTCGGCCGCGGTGCCCACCACCTCCAGCTCGGGATCCTGCTGGAGCGCCTCGGAGATGAGCTTCCGGCAGATGGGCGAATCGTCGACGACCAGGACTCCGATCTTCTTTCCCATGTCTCCTCGGGAGCCGGCCAACCATACCCGTCAGCCGAGCAGACGCGCCACCACGTCCACCAGGTCTTGCCGCACCAGGTCGCTCTTGGCGATGTAGCCGTCGGCCCCGGCCTCCATCCCCTTGCGCCGGTCCGCTTCCGCGCCGCGGGTGGTGACGATCACCACCGGAAGGTTTCGCAAGGTGGGATGGGCCTTGAGCCTCCGCGTCAGCTCCAGCCCGTCCACCTGGGGCATTTCCAGATCGGTGATGAGCAGGTCCACCGGCTCGCGGGAGAGGCGATCGAAAGCCTCGGCGCCGTCCTGGGCGCCCAGGACCTCGTAGCCCACCGACTCGAGCAGCGAGCAGAGCAGCTCGCGGGTGAGGGGCGAGTCGTCCGCCACCAGGATCCGCCGGCGCCTGGCCTTTTCGGGACGGGAGGGCATCGCGGCGAGCCTGACGGGAGAGAGCCCGCGGGCGGTGGAGATGAGGTGGGCGGCGGAGAGCACCAGCGCGAGCGAGCCGTCGGCGTGCGGCGTCGCCCCCGAGAGGTGACGGAACCGCGAGAGAATCCCCCGGAGCGGGAGGATGGCCTGCACCCGCTCCTCGAGCACCCGGTCCACCGAGATGGCGGCGACCGAGCCCTGGGCCCGGACCAAGAGCACCAGCTCGCCCTCCGAGGCGCCCCGCTCCGGCGCCATCCCCAGGATGGAGGCGATCGACGCGAACGGGAGCACCTCGTCGTTCACCTTGAGCGACGGCCGGCCCGCCATCTCACGCAGGTGCTCCCCTTCGACCTTGAGGGCGTTCACCACGTGAGAGGCGGTGAGGCACAGCTTCTCGTCGCCGGCCTGGACGAAGAGCAGCGGCGCCACCGTGAGCGAGACCGGCACGCGCAGCTCGAAGGTGGCGCCGTGCCCCACCACCGAGCTGACCGCCACGTCTCCGCCCAATTCCTGAAGTCGGGTGCGGACCACGTCCAGGCCCACTCCGCGGCCGGAGAGGTCCGAGGCGGAGTCCTTGGAGGAGAACCCGGACACGAAGATGAGGTCCTTCGCCGCCTGGTCGGTGAGCGCGTCGGCCGACGCCTGGTCGAGGGTGCCCCGCCTCACCGCCGCCGCGCGGAGCCGCGCCGCGTCCAACCCGGCGCCGTCGTCCTCCACCCGGAGCAGGATGCGCTCGCCCTCCCTCGCCGCCCGGAGCGAGAGGTGCCCCTTGGGCGACTTGGAGAGCCGCCGCCGCTCCTCGGGCAGCTCGAGCCCGTGATCGAGCGCGTTCCGCACCAGGTGCATGAGCGGGTCCTTCAGCGCCTCCAGCACGGTGCGGTCGGCCTTGGTGTCCTCGCCTTCCACCACCAGCTCGACTTCCTTGCCCAGCTCGCGGGCGATGTCCCGCACCATCCGCGGGTACTGATCGAAGAGCACCGAGAGGGGAAGCATCCTCAGCGCCTGCACCTCGGAGGCGACGTGGGTGAGATCTCGAAGCTCCTCGTTGGCGAGGAGCTTGTCCTCCCGGTGCAGCTCGGCCGCCAGCTCCTTGGCGCGAGAGAGACGGGCGGCCAGCCCCGCGGCGGCGGGGCCCAAATCCTCCGCGGCGCGGGAGATCTGCGCGATGTCCCTGGCGAGCGAGAGCCGGTGGGCGATGCCGCGCTCCCGCCTGCGGGAGAGCTGGAGCAGGCTGGTGACCGAGCTGGTGAGGTGATCGAGCGTCTTCTGGCTGATGCGGGTGGAGCCTTCGAGCCTTGCCTCTCCCTTGCGCCCCAGCGGCCGGGCCGAGGTGGAGGTGCCCTCGGGCGGGCCGGCGGCGTGGGCGGCGGCGGCCAGGGCGGCCGAGGCGATGCCCGAGCCGGTGGTCTCCTCGGAGCCTCCTGCTGGCGGTCCGGCCTTGACGTTCGCCCTGGACTCGGTCGTTGAATCCCCTCTGGCCCCGCGCTCGGCGACTGCCCGTTGCTTGAGCCAGTCGACCAGCTTGTCCACCTCGGGCGGGGCGCCGGCAGCCTGGCTCGCGCCGGAGAGCACCAGCACCCCGTCGGAGGCGACGAGCAGCGCGTCGGTGGAGCCGCCGGTGAGGGCGAAGCCCCTGGGCTCGGTCGAGCGGACCACCTCCTCCATCTCGTGGACCAGCCGGTTGACGTCGGAAAAGCCCATCATGCGGGCCTCGCCCTTGAGGCCGTGCAGCTCGCGCAGGGCGTTCTTCCCCGCCTCCGGGTTGGGGCCGGACTCCAGCACCACCAGCTGGCGGCCGATCTTGTCCAGCCGCTCGCCGACGAGGTCGCGAAACTGCTGGAGGAGCTTTTCCCTCGCGCCGCTCATGCGCCCTCGATCCGGAACCGCTCCACCACGCTGCGCAGGTCCTGGGCGACCGCGGTGAGGCCGGCGTTGGCCTCCGCCGCCTGCTTGGTGGCGGAGAGGCTCTGAGAGGTGAGCCGGAGGATCTCCGCCATCGTCTCCGCGAGCTGGTGGGTGCCGCTCTGCTGCTGCTGGATGGAGAGCGAGATGGCCCGCACCGCATCGGAGGTCTCTTGGGCCAGCCCCACGATGGTGTCCAGCGAGGCCACCACCGAGCCGGCCAGCCTTCCACCGCCCTCGGTGGCGCTCACCCCGGACTCGGTGGCGGCCACCGCCGCCTCGGTGGCGTGCCGGATCTCCTCGATCAGCTGCTCGATCTCCCGGGTGGACTCGATCACGTTCTCCGCCAGCCTGCGGATCTCCGCCGCCACCAAGGAGAAGCCCCGGCCCACCTCGCCCGCCTTGGTGCCCTCCAGCTCGGCGTTGAGCGCGAGCAGGTCCGACCGGTCGGCGATCCCGTTGATGAACTCGACGATCCTCCCGATCTGCTGCACCCGCTTGGACAGCTTGGCCACCGAGTCGGCGATGGCCTGGTTGTCGCGGCGCATCCGCTCCACCGAGGTGGAGAAAGCCTCGGCGCCGCTCCTCCCCCGCTCCGCCGCGGCCAGGGTGCGCGAGGCGATCTCCGCCACCGCGGAGGCGTTCTCGGAGATCTGCCGGGCGCTCCGCGCCAGCTCCTCGGTGGTGATCGACACCTCGTTGAGTGAGCCGGCCTGGCTGGTGGCGCCGAACTCGTTTCGGCTGGTGCTGCGGACGATCTGCTCCGCGGTGGCGCCGATCCGCACCCCCGCGGCTCGGACGTTGGAGAGCACCTCCCGGAGCCTGGCGTGCATCACCCCGAAGGAGGAGGCCACCGCCCACACCTCATCCTCGGCGGCGATCAGCCGGGCCTTGCCCACCTCGCCCTTGGCGATGCGGGCGGCCTCGAAGGCGGCGCGGCCCAAGGGATCCGAAAGCGCCGTGCCTCCCGCGTAGGCGATGCCCATCGCCAGCACCGCCATCAGCGCGCAGAGCGCCCCCATCCCCCCAAAGAGGGTGCCCACCTCCTCCTTGGCGAGATCGGCCTGGGCGGCGGGCTCGGGCTGCGACAGCACTCGATCCACGCTGCGCCGCACCAGCGCCGAGGCCGCGTCGGCGGTGATCCCGGCCGAGGTGACGACGGAGATGGCGGCGAAGGCCACCACCCGGGCCTTGAGCTTGAGCCTGCGAGCGGGGAGCAGCTCTCGCACCTGCTCGGACGAGAGCCCGCCAACCTCGGCCAGCTCCTCCAGGAGCCGCCGGGCGCGCATCGAGATGCGAAGCGACACCAACAACCAGGTGATCGGCCCCACCAGCGCACCCACCAGCACGATGTGGGCCGCCTGCGACCAGCTGACCCGCTCCAGGAGCAAGACCGCCATCGCCACCGCCACCGAGCCGGCGATCCAGGCGAGCACGCCGGCGCCGAACACCCAGTCGGGGAAGCTGGCCACCTCCACCACGGCCGCCTTGAGCTGCTCCGTCCTTGGCCTCCCGGCGGTGAGGCCCAAGGAGACCAGCGCGCGCAGCCTCCGGCGCCACCTCAAGAGCCCGAAGCCCACCACCACCGCGATGCCCACTCCCGCAGCCGCGAGGAAGGTGACCATCGCCCTTCCGGCGAGCCCCACCGTGAGGCAGAGGTAGCCGGCCCCGACCGCGGCGGCGAGGGCGGGCCAGAAGGCGGTCGGGCGCATCAGCCACCCGGCCTTCCCCTTGAGCGGCCGAGGCGGGCCGGTGTCGGGAGCGAGCTCCATCAGCTCACCTCGAAGCGGCCGACCACCTGTTGCAGCTCCTTGGCCAGCGCGGAGAGGTCGGCGTTGGCGGCCACCACCTCCCGGCTGGCGGCGGCGCCGGCATGGGTGGACTTGAGGATGTCGCCCATCACCTCGGCGAGCTGATCGGTTCCGGCCCGCTGCTGCTGGGTGGCGGCGGAGATCGAACGCACCGCCTCGGAAGTCTTCTCCGCCAGCACGACGATCTCCGCCAGCCCCTCGGAGACTTCCCGGGAGAGCCCCGCGCCGCGCTCGGTGGCCTTGGTCCCCGCCTCAGTGGCCATCACCGCCTCGTTGGTGGCGTCGCGGATGTCCTCGATCAGCCGGGAGATCTCCTGGGTGGACTGCATCACGCCCTCGGCCAGCCGGCGCATCTCCGCCGCCACCAGCGAGAAGCCTCGACCCACCTCGCCGGCCTTGGTGCCCTCCAGCTCGGCGTTGACCGCCAAAAGGTCCGACTTGTCGGCGATGCCGTCGATGAACTCCACGATGTTGCCGATCTGCTGGACCCGCTTGTTGAGCTTGACGATCGATTCGGCGATGGCCTGGTTGCCTTTTCGGGTGTTGGCCATCGCCGTGAAGTACGCGTCCGCGCTCCGCTTGCCCTCGTGGGCGGCCTTGAGAGTCTGCTCGGCGATCCCGGCTACCTCCTGTGCGCTGGCGGCGATCTGGTTCGCGGATCGCGCCAGCTCCTCGGTGGTGGCGCTGGTCTCGGTGAGCGCGCTGGCCTGCTCGGCGGCGCCCTGCTCGTGCCTCGACGCGGTCTGCTCCAGCTCGCCGGCCGAGATGGCGATCTGCCGGCCGGCCCGCTTGAGCTTGGAGATGGCCTCGGCGAGCTGGGAGTGCACCGCGGTGACCGCCGAAGAGGCAGCCCAGACTTCGTCCTCCGCGGGCACCGCTCGCGCCTTCCTGAGATCCCCGGCGGCGAGGCGGTTCGCCTCCCCGGCGATCGCGCGCATCGGCTCGGCGAGCGCGGATCCGCCGAGGTACCCGGTCACCAGCACCAAGAGCACCACCAGCACCGCCAAGGCGGCGACCGGCAGCACCGCCGTCGTCAGCTCGGCTTCCAGGACTGCCCGTTGCGCCTGGGGGCCGGGGCTGGAGAGCATCCGGCTCAGCGCGCGGTCGGTTCGGGTGAGCACCTGGTCCGCGATCAGGAGGCTCGGGGTGAGGACGGTGGCCGCGGCGAAGGCCACCAGCCGGCGCCTGAGCTGAGCCCGCGCGGGAGCGCTGGCGACCACCTCTCTTGCGGACAGCCCGGCTTGGGACAGACGGTCCACCGCTGCCCTCGCCCGGCCGAGCACCAGGAGGTAGGTGAGCACCGAGGTGACCGGCGCCAGCACCAGCCCGAGCCCCCCGATGCGCAGGGGCACCACCCAGCCTGCGCCGGGAACCAGCCCGAAGAGGACTCCCGCCAGCGCCACTCCAAGAATCCAGTTCTGCAGGTTGATGAAGAAGGCCCGGTCGGGGAAGGCGAACATCTCCCCTACCCCCTTTTTCAGAGACTCGGTGCTGGCCGGCAGCTCCCCTCTGGAGAGCTTGCGCACGGTGGAGAGCGCACGCTGCTCCTGCCGGTCGCCCCGGAAAGTGAGCGCGAGCACCACCCCGATCACGATGGCCCAGAAGTACCCCTTGGTCCCGGCCGGAAGCTCGAGGGCGACCGCTCCGTAGGCGACCGCCAAGAGGGCGCCGGCCGTCCCGCCCAGGCTGGAAGGGGCGGTGACCCACCGCGAGAGGCCCCTCAGTGGCTCGGGGACTGGCGCGCTCATCGAACGGCCTCCTCACCGAGGGCGGCCAGATAGCGGGAGAACTCCGCGAGCCGGAGCACCGGGAACAGCTCCTCTTTCACCGAGACGAAGCCGCGGAGCGCCCCACCGGCGCCTCCCAGCACCAGGCCCGGGGGAGGCAAGAGCGGAAGCGCGTCCTGGTACACCTCGAGGGCGTCCACCACCACCCCGTGTCCGGAGTCTGCCAGCACCACCTTCGAGCCCCCGCTCTCGAGGCCGAACGCCAGGCGGGCATGGCCGCAGCGGGCGACCGAGGTCGAGGCGTCCGCGCCGTCCGCCTCGCCGCCGGACCAGGGGCGGATCGCCGCCACCTGTTGCGCCGGAAAGGCGAGTCGGTGGCCGCCGGCGCGGCACAGCACGAGGCCGGAGACCTGGTCGAGGGAGATCAACTCTCACCCACCTTGGGTCAGAAACTCGAAGAGCCCCTCGGGCTCGATCACCGCCACCTCCTCGCGGCCGGCCCGGGCCGGGCCCTTGAGGTGAAGCTGGATTCCGGAGGAGCCGAGGGGGTCGAAGCTCCCGGCCACCGAGGAGACTCCGGCCACTTTGCTGGCGGTGAGCGCCACCGAGCCCCTGGCCACCCGGAGGAGCACCGCCCGCTTCGAGGGCACCGGCTTTCCCCCGGTGAGAATCGCGAGGTCAACCACCGGGATGACCTCACCCCGGTGGGCGAAGACTCCGAGCAGGTGGGGGGGCGCCCCTGGTACCCGCGTCAGCGCGGGGAAGCTCACCACCTCGGCAGCGCGCTCGGCCGGGACGGCGTACCAGCTCTGCCCGCAGGCGAAGACGAGGTGGGACTGAGGAGCGTCCGTGCTCACCGCCCGCGAGTCATACCACCTCGTCGGGCGGATGGCGCCGGAGAAACCCTCTCCCCAACCTCCTCAGCGCTTGGCGAACTCCACCCGCCGGTTGGCCGCCCAGGACTCCTCGTTCGCGCCGGACGTCGCGGGGCGGTTCTCCCCGTACCCCACCGTCTCTAGCTGGCTCGAGGCCACGCCCAGGTCCACCAGGTACCGCCTCACCGACGCGGCCCGCTTGTTGGAGAGCTGGAGGTTGTACTCCTCGGTGCCGCGCTCGTCGGCGTGGCCTTCCAAGGTGAGCCGCGCCTTCTGCTTCTTGATGCAGTCCGCCAGCCGGCCGAGGACTCCCTGCGCCTCGCCGGTCAGCTTGTGCTCGTTGAACTCGAAGCGGATGGGCGAGTACTCGCAGGGAGCCTCCACCTTGGCCACGCACTGGCCGGCCCGGCACTCCTCGCCTGAGGGGCAGTCCTCGTCCGCGGTGCAGCCCGGAGGCTTCCCGGCCACCGGGGCCTCGACGCACTTGCCGGCGGTGCACTTCTTCCCCGGGCCGCATTCGGCGTCGGTCCGACACTCGGGCTTGGGGACGCACTTGTTGCCTTCGCAGGTGAAGCCCGCCTTGCACTGCTCGTCGGTGGCGCACTCCTGGCACTGGCCCTGGACGCACACCTCGCCGTGCTCTTTGCAGTGCTCGTCCGAGTTGCAATTCGGATAGATCGGCGGGCAGCCCAACAGGAAGGTGGCCGCGGAGGCGGCACACGCAGTTGCCAACAGCCGTCCGAGTCGCATGGCAGCATCCCCTCTCATGTGCGATGGCACGGGCGGATTAGCCCCGCCTGCGCGGTGAGTCAAAAGGTTTCGATCGGCAAGACGGTTGCAGCTAGTCACCGGAAGGCCGGAGAAACGCGCGAATTAGGGGCTTATTTCCGTTCAGGTGCGGCATAGTGGCCGCACCCTACGCGGAGGAGGAGAAGCGATGCCGCCGACCGTGCTGGTGGTGGACGACGAGAAGAACATCCTCCTCACGCTGAACCAGTCGCTTCAGCTCGCCGGGTACCGGACCGAGCTGGCCTCGAGCGGGCAGCTCGCGCTGGAGCTTTGTACCTCCCGCCCGGTGGACGCGGTGCTGATGGACGTGAAGATGCCGGACATGGACGGCATCGCAGCGCTGGAGAAGCTGATGCAACTTCGGCCGGACCTGCCGGTGATCATGATGTCCGGGCACGGGACGATCGACACCGCGGTCCGCTCCACCCAGCTTGGAGCCCGGGACTTCCTGGAGAAGCCGATCGCCCGCGACCGGCTGCTGGTGGCCCTGCGCAACGTCTTGCAGCACCAGGCGGTGGTAGAGGAGCTGGGAAGGCTCCGGGCCGAGGCCGGCCAGTTCGAGATGGTGGGCCAAAGCGCGGCGATGTCCCGCGTCTACGAGCTGATCCGCCGCATCGCGCCCTCCGAGGGACGGGTGCTGATCACCGGCGAGAACGGTTCGGGCAAGGAGCTGATCGCCCGCGCCATCCACCAGAACTCGCGGCGGAAGGCCGGCCCCTTCGTCAAGCTGAACTGCGCGGCGGTGCCTCACGAGCTGATCGAGAGCGAGCTGTTCGGCCACGAGAAGGGCGCCTTCACCGGCGCGGTCAGCGTCCGGAGGGGAAAATTCGAGCTGGCGCACGAGGGAACGGTCTTCCTGGACGAGATCGGCGACATGCCCGCGGCGATGCAGGCCAAGGTGCTCAGGGTGCTCCAGGAAGGAGAGCTGGAGCGGGTGGGCGGGGCGGAGACTCTCAAGGTGGACGTGCGAGTGATCGCCGCCACCAACAAGGATCTCGAGCGGGAGATCGCCGCCGGGCGGTTCCGCGAGGACCTCTATTACCGGCTGAACGTGGTGCAGATCCACAGCCCCCCGCTCAGGGAGCGCAAGGAGGATCTCGAGGAGCTGATCGCCTCCTTCCTGCGCGAGGCCTGCGCGCGAAACGGGAAGCGGCCGATGCAGCTGTGTGCCGAGGCGGTGGCGGTGATGCGCGGCTACGACTACCCGGGAAACGTGCGCGAGCTGCGGAACCTGGTGGAGCGGCTCGCCATCCTCTGTGAGGGGCCGGAGGTGAGCGCCGCAGAGGCCGAGCACCTATTGCCCAGCTCTCGAGGAAAGCCGCTGCCCTCCTCGCCGCCGGCCTCCGCCGCCTCGCCTCCACCCCCGCCGCCGGCGAAGAGCCGGTTCCGGCCCGACAAGCCGTTCCGGGAACAAGTGGAGGACGCCGAGCGGGAGATCATCCTCGCCGCGCTGGCCTACACCAAGGACAACGTCACCGAGGCGGCCAAGCTGCTGGACCTCGAGCGCGGGCATTTCTACAAGAAGATGAAGGCGCTCGGGTTGCGGCGGGGCGGCGGAGAGGCCGCTCCCTCGCCCGGCGAACCTACCGCGAACGGCACCGAGCCGCCGGGCTAGAACACAGTCCGGGCCGGGCTCGATTTCGCTGCAGGCTCCGGGCGGAACGGGCAAACTGTCGCGCCGATGGATGCGCAGCGAGCCAGCCCCGCCGGACGCGAACGGCGGACCGAATGGACCATCCTCGCGGTGTGCATGCTGCTCGCCGCGGGCGGGATGCTGTACGCCGTGCTCGCCTTGGGCTGAGCGATGGAGTCGCGCTTCGCGCAGATCGGCTGGGCGATCGTCCGGGTGGTCTTCGGGCTCTCGATGGCCTTCTTCCACGGCTACGGGAAGGTGTTCGAGGGGAGGACTGCGGGGCTGGCGCGGACGGTGGCTGAGCTGGGTCTGCCGGCGCCGTCCTTCCTTGCCTGGCTCGCGGCGCTCGCCGAGCTCGGGGGCGGCTTGCTGGTAGCGCTCGGCCTGGCCACCAGGTACGCGGCGGCCTCGGTGTGCGCGGTGATGCTGGTGGCGCTCTACCGGCACCTCCCCGAGGGAATCGCGAAGATGGAGCTGGCCGCGCTCTACCTGTCCGTGATGCTGATGGCGGTCGCCGCAGGAGGAGGCCGCTACTCGCTGGACACCTTCGCGCGCCTGCAGCTGCCCATCTCGCGGAAGGGCTAGAGCACCGAATCGGTGCTCCAACGGAAGTCCGCCCAGACCGGAGCGTGATCTGACGGCTTGGCGCCCTTGCGCGCTTCCCGATCGATGTCCGCGCCCTGGCAACGATCCGCCATCGGAGCGGTGGCGAACAGGTAGTCGATGCGGAGCCCCCGGTTCTTCGGGAAGGCGAGCATCCGGTAGTCCCACCAGCTAAATCGCCCCGGCTCTCCGGGATGGAGCTTCCGGAAGGTGTCGGTGAGCCCGAACCCGAGCAGGTGGCGCAATGCCGCGCGCTCGGGCTCGGTGAACATGGTCTGCCCGTCCCACTGCGCGGGGTCGTAGACGTCGATCGGCTCGGCCGCCACGTTGAAGTCGCCGCACAGGACGAGCGGCCGCTCGGGGCGGTGGCGCAGATCGAGATGGCGCCGCAGCCTCCCGTACCACTCCAGCTTGTAGTCGTACGCCGGCGAGCCGACCGCCTGGCCGTTCGGCGCGTAGGCCGAGACGATTCGCACCCCGGCCACATTGGCGGCGATCAGCCTCGCCTGGCCGTCATCCACGCCGTCGTCCATCCCGCGCAGCACCTCTGTCGGCTCTTCCAGCGAGAGGATCCCCACTCCGTTGTAGGTCCGCTGCCCATTGCAGGCCGCGTGGTAGCCGGCCTGGCGCAGCTCCGCCCAGGGGAAGTCCTCCTCCACGCACTTGAGCTCCTGCAGGCAGAGCACCTCGGGCCTCGCCTTGGCGAGCCATTCGAGCAGGCGCGTCTGCCGCGCCCGGACCGAGTTGCAGTTCCAGGTGGCGATCTTCATTCGGTACCCGCCTCCGGCGCGGTCATCTGACCACAGCTTCGAAGTGGCGCACGGTCGATCCGCCCAGCTCACGCCAGCTTGCGGCTGGCACGCTGCTGGCACTCACGCCCCGCGGGAAGAGAACCCAGCTCCCAAAAAGGAACAATTGCCATGAGAACGAAGATCCTCTCCGCCTGCCTGGCCGCTCTGGCCCTGGCCGGGTGCGACGAGCCGAAGCAGAAGGTCCAACCGCCGCCATCGCCCATTGCCGCTCCGAAGCCGGAAGTCATCGTGCCGCAGACGGCGGGCTTCATCGTGGACGCGGGGATGATGGCCCGCACAGAGCCGGTGAAGGAGCCGGATCCGATCGGCCTCGAGCACAGCCACACCGCGAAAGTGAGCCACCTCTCGCGGGCGAAGGCGCTCAGGTCGCAGGGAGACCTCGCGGGGGCGCTCGCGGAGGCTCGCCGCGCGGTATTCGATGATCCGTCCGACGAGGACGCCCTCCTCCTGGTGAGCCGGGTGGCCCGGTCGGTGCGCCAGCGGGAGATCGCCGCGCAGGCCTACGGGCGGCTGGCCGAGCTCCAGCCGGACGACGCCATGCCGCTCGTCCAGCAGGCGCGGATGCTGGTGGCGCTCGGCGACAACGAGGGCGCGGTCAAGGCCGGCATCGAGGCCATCGAGCGGGACTCGCAGAACCCCGAAAGCTACCAGGTGGTCGGAAGGGCGCACCTCGCGCAGGGCGAGCTTGCGAGCGCCATCTCCATGTTCCAGAAGGCGGTGGAGATGAACCCAGACCATGGCTACGCGCTCAACAACCTCGGCTTCGCCTACCTCCGCGCCAACGAGAACGAGCGGGCGCTGGAGGCGCTGACCCGGGCGGCGGAGATCCTCCCTGACGTGGCCTACGTGCAGAACAACCTCGGCGTCGCGCTCGAGCGGACCGGCGACGTGGAGGCCGCCAAGCTGGCCTACGCGCGGTCGATGGCCCTCTCGCCCAAGTACCTCAAGGCGCGGATCAACGCGAACAGGGTGGCGAAGGCCTCCATCCCGGCCGAGGTGACGGGTGGAAACGGGGCGAGCGACGCGGCTCCGCCCGAGCCGCCGCACGCCCCGGAGCTGGAGATGCTGGACGAGTGATGAGCTGCGCGAGCCGGCCGCCACTCGAGGCGAGTCGGCCCGCGCACGCCGCGGGCGGCCGGGCTGGTTCCCGGCCGCTCGTCTTTTGGATCGAGCGCCGCTAACCTGCCCGGCCCCCGAATGCGCACGCTGTGGAAATGGCTCAGGCGGCTGCTCCTGGCGGCTCTGGCGCTCACGCTGGTGGCGGCCGCCGGCGCGGCGGGGACGTACTACTACTTCGACCGCGACCTGCCCTCGGTGGAGGAGCTGAGGACGTACCGGCCGCCGCAAGTCACCAAGGTGTTCTGCGCCAGCGGCGCCCTGTGCGCCGAGTTCTACCGGGAGAGGCGCACCTGGGTGCAGATCGAGTCTTTGCCCCCGCATGTGCGGAACGCCTTCTTGGCGGCCGAGGACGCCGACTTCTACAAGCACGAGGGGCTGGACTTCGTGGGCATGGTGCGCGCGGCGCTCAAGGGGCTGATCCCGGGCAAGCGAGCCTCGGGCGCCTCCACCATCTCGCAGCAGGCCTGCCGGAACCTGCTCCTCACTCGCGAGCGCACGCTGTCGAGGAAGATCCGCGAGTGGATCCTCACCCCGAGGATGGAGAGGGCGCTCACCAAGGATCAGATCCTCAACCTCTACGTGAACGCCATCTACTTCGGCCACAACCGCTACGGAGTGGAGGAGGCGGCGCTCTTCTACTTCGGCAAGAGCGCCAAGGAACTGAGCCTGGGCGAGGCGGCGGTGCTCGCCGGCATCCCCCAGCTGCCGGACCGGATCAACCCCGTCACCAACATCGTCAAGGCCAAGAAGCGCCAGCGCTACGTCTTGACCCAGCTTTGGACCCACGGCTTCGTTGCGAAGGAAGTGGCGGAGGCCGAGCTGGAAAGGCCGATCCTCCTCGGGCCGCGCCCGCCCCAGCCGGTGGGGGCGTTCTACGGGGAGGAGATCCGCCGCACCCTCATCTCCCGCTACGGTGAGCCCGCGGTCCTCGAGGGCGGGCTCCGGGTGGACATCGCGATGGACGTGAGGCTGCAGGCCGCCGCCGATGAAGCCCTGCGCGAAGGCCTGCAGTCGCTGGACCGCCGGCAGGGCTACCGCGGTGCCCTGGGGAGCCTGGAGCCCGCGCGGTTCGCCGAGCTGAAGCGGCACATCCAGCAACGCATCGAGGAGGCGGGCAAGCGCCGGCAGGACGAGGTGTTCGTCGCCGACCTGAGACGGCTGGCCGAGCTTTCCACTGGCCAGTCCATCGAAGCGATGGACGAGGAGGGCGCCGAGAAGCGGCCAGAGGCGGCCGACGAGGAGGAGGGCCCCGCCCCCAGCGCCGACGAGATCTGGGCGAGGTCGGTGGCCCTCAAGCCGCTCCGGGAGGGGCTACGGCTGGCCGGCTACGTCGCCACGGTGGACGACGCGAGGAAGGTCGCCACGGTGGACCTGGTAAGCCGGCTGGCCCAGGTGCCGTTCTCCTCGCTCTCCTGGGCGCGGCCGCGGAAGGGCGGCCGGGTGGGGGCTGCGCCTTCGAAGGTAGCGGATGTCCTCAAGCCCGGAGACATCGTGCTGGTGCGGATCTCCAAGTCCACCGCCCCGGTCCTGGAGGCGACGCTGGATCAGCTTCCGGCGGTGCAGGGCGCGCTGGTGGTGATCGAGCCTCCGACGCGGCACGTGGTGGCGATGGTGGGCGGGTACGACTTCACCCTCTCCGCCTTCAACCGGGCCACCCAGGCGAAGCGGCAGCCCGGCTCGTCCTTCAAGCCGTTCCTCTACGGCGCGGCGCTCGGCAGCCAGCGGTTCACCCCGCTCACCGTGGTCAACGACGCTCCGGAGGCGATCCGCGATCCGTACACCGGGAAGATCTGGAAGCCGCAGAACTACGAGCGCGGCGGCTTCGAGGGGCCGATGACGCTGAGGCAGGCGCTGACGCGATCGAAGAACACCGTCTCGGTGAGGCTCATCGAGGCGCTGACTCCGAAGGCGGCGATCGACTTCGCGGGCCGGGCCGGGATCCGTTCCACGTTGCCCGACAACCTCACCCTCGCGCTCGGCACCGGCGAGGTGGGAGTGCTGGAGATTGCCAACGCCTTCGCCACCTTGCGCTCGCTCGGGCAGTACGCCGAGCCGATCCAGATCATCCGGGTGACCGACGCCAGAGGCACGGTGCTCGAGGAGCACCAGGCCGCCTTCGAGGAGACCATCCCCCCGAACGTGGCGTTCTTGACCACCTCGCTGATGAAGAGCGTGGTGGAGGAAGGCACTGCCACCGCGGTGAAGGAATTGAACCGGCCCGCGGCGGGGAAGACTGGCACCGCCCAGGAGTTCCGGGACGCGTGGTTCTCGGGCTACACCGCCGACTACGTGGCAACCGCCTGGGTGGGCTTCGACAACCACGATCCGCTCGGTCCGGGCGAGGCGGGCGGCCGCGCCGCGCTTCCGATCTGGCTCTCCTTCATGAAGGCGGCGCACCAAGAGTTGCCGGTCCGAGAGCTGGAGGAGCCTCCTGGCGTCAACTGGGTGCGGATCGATCCTGCCACCGGCCTGCTCGCGGGGAGCTCGGTGCCTGGCCGGCTGGAGCCGTTCCTCGCCGGGACCGAGCCGACCGCGGAGGCGCCACCTCCGGGGCAGGTGAAGCCCGAGGACTTCTTCCTGCAGCGGTGACCCTGTGCAGCGCCATGCGGATAATCCCTCTGACCAAGGCATCGATACCGGTCGCCCACCCCGCCCGGGCCAGCCGCGGACTCGAGTACGCTGCGGTGTGCGCCCAGGTTGCTTCGGGCGAAGGCCCCGCGCGGGTGTGGATCCCATCCTGAGCAACACATCGAAGCCGGTCGCCCCGACCGGAGCGAAGCGGAGTGTAGCGGCCGCCGTCGACTTCGCTCGGGCTGAGCGGGATCTGCCGCTCACGATGAGAGCCACACCCGGGGAGGGGGGCCGACCCATCCTCCGGCGCACATGGCACGCACCGCTCGTCGCGACCCTCCTCCTCTGGGCCGCGACGGCCCACGCCGCGGCGGACCGAGCTCTGGCCGCGGCGCCGGTTCGCCCGGAAGGCACCGCCATCTCGCGCCTGGCAAAGAAGCTCGGCCAGGACGTCGGCTCATCTGGTGCCGAGGCACCGCTGGGCGTCTACGTCCGCGGCCAGGCGCCGGAGCTGGCGCGTGGCTTCGGCACCCTGCTCATGTCCGAGCTGGCGGCGCGCCGCCTGGGGCCGATTGCGGTCGAGGCGCACGACGAGGCAGCGGCCGAAGTGGCTGCCCGCTCGGCGGGCGCGAGATCGCTCTTGCGGCTGACGGTCCAGATCGAAAACGGCCTCCTCTCCGCTCGCGGCGACCTATTGGGAGTCTGGGTGAACTTCTGGTCGGGACGGGCGGCGACCCGTCCGTCGAGGCCGGCCGCGGCGCTGGAGGGCTCCGCCGACGCGGACGCGCACGCCCTCGCCCTGGCGGCCGCCTCGCTGGCGACGCCGCCCGAGGTTGGCCCGCTGCGGCTCATCGGCGCCACCTTCGCGCACCTCGCCTCGCGGCCCGCCGCCATCGCCGCCGGAGATCTGGACGGAGACGGCCGCGACGAGGTGGCCGCCCTCACCGACGAGGAGCTTTTCCTCTTCTCTCCCGAAGGAAAGCTGCTTGCTCGGCACGAGCACCGCGCTCTGCCCAACTCGGACGCACCGTGCCGCGAGCCGTTCGGAGCGGTCTCCATTCAACGCTCGCCGCCGCGGATCGCCTACTTCTCGGCTCAGCGAAGTCGGGGCGAGCAGCTCTCGCTCGAGCGGGGAGGACTCCGGCCGGCGGGCCAGCTGGACGAGGCGCCGCTGTTCGCCGCGGCGGAGGCGCCCCTCACCGGCACCCTCACGCCTGGCTCCAACACCTTCGACCCCAAGGTGATCGTCGGGGGGAAGCTGGCGGTGTTCCTCAAGTCCCCCTTCACTTCCCTTTCTGGGCACCGGCACGCGGCGGGGACCTACCTCTTCGTCTGGCCGGACGGCACCGGAGCGCTCCTCAAGGGAGCGGCAGAGCTGTGGCGGGCGGGCGGCTTCGGCGCCGGCAGCGCGCTGGCAGACTTCGAGGGCGACGGCCAGCTCGAGCTACTGGTCAGCTCGGTGAAGTACGCGATCGAGCCGGACGAGCTGAGAGCCATTTCGCTCGCCGCGCTGGAGCCCTCTGCGAAATCTGCCGCGCGGGGGGACCTCTCCTCTTACGCGCCGGCCTGGCAGGGGACCGCGCTCCGCGGCCGGGTCCTCGAGGCGACGGCGGCGGACCTGGACGGCGACGGGGCGGACGAGGTGGTCCTCGGAGTCTGGCTCGCGGATGGGACCGGCGAGCTGCAGGTCTTCCGGAGGGCCCCGTGACTCGCGCCTGGGCCATCGTTGCCCTCGCGGTACTCTTGCCCGCCTCGAGCCATGCGGGCTCGCGAGGCCGGTTCGGCGGAAGGCTCAATCTGGCGCTGGCGCTCAGGCAGAACGAGTTGGATCCGCTGTGGGCGGACACCCCTTCCGAGGCCGCGCTGATGGGGCTTCTCTCTCGCGGCGTCTGCCGGCTCGACCGCGCGCGCGGGCCGCAGGGCGTGCTCGCCAGCGAGATGTCTCGCGCCTCCCCCACCCACCTCAAGCTCACCGTCCGGCCGAACCTGCGCTTCGACCAGGGCCTTCCGGTGTCCGCCAAGGAGGTGGCTGCGAGTTGGATGCGGCTGTTCTCTCCTTCCACGCCGACACCGTACCGGGCGCTGCTCTTTCCGCTCCGAGGCGAAGGACGGCAACTCGAGCTGTCGGCGACATCCAAGTACACGCTCGAGCTGGCAACGGCCTTCCCCTGGCCCGACCTCGAGCGCTCGCTCTGCCACCCGTCGCTCTCGGTCACCGACGCCCGCACCGGCCGGTTGCACGGTGTGGGGCCCTTCCGCCCCACCGGCGAGCCGGGGACCTTCGCGGCCAACCTCTCCTTCCCCGAGGGGAGGCCGTACGCCGACTCGCTGACCGTCACCGCCACCGACGAGCGCGGCGCGGCGCGGCTGCTCTCCCTCAAGCGGGCCCACGTGGCCCTGGGTGGCGCCGACGACGGCACCGCCTCGGGAGCCCCCGCCCTGTACGCCACCTACCTCGCCTTCCGCAAAGAGCGAGTGGGCCAGGACTTCCGCGCGGCGGTCGAAGCGGGCATCGACCGGGTGGATCTCACCCGCTACTTCGTCCGCGCGCCCGCGGTGGCGATGCCGCACCTCCTGCCGCCCGCGCTGCACCCAGGCGCCGAAGCACCGCGCCCTCCCGCCTGGAAGGGATCCGCGGGCGCTCCGAGAGAGGTGACGCTCCTCTATGATCAGACCCTCGAGGATCAGCGCGCGGTGGCCGAGCGCCTCCAGCTCAAGCTGCACGAGCGCGGGTACCGGGTGGCGCTCCGCGGGGTGTCGAGGCAGGCGCTCCGGCAAGCCTGGGCGAAGGGGGACTATGAGCTGTTGATGCACTCCTTGCTGCTGCCCCCGGCACCGGCGCCGGCGCTGGCGGTGGCGATCGAGGCGGCGGGGCGGCACGAGCTCTTGGGCGTCCACTTGCCGGGCCTCGGCGCCATCGCCGAGCAGTCGGCCCGCGACGCCCGGGCACGCGAGCTTTCGGACTCGCTGCTCTTCGAGCTGGAGTTGGTCCCTCTCTACGCCCAGGGCCTCCGGGTGACGGTGGCGCCGGAGCTCTTGGGGCTGTCTGTGGACCCGCAGGGCCTTCCGGCGCTGGACTCGGCCTTCCTCCAGGAGGGAGGCCCGTGAGGCTGCGCACCGCCATCGCCCTGGCGTTCATCGCCCTCTCGGTGCTCCAGGTGGTGGTGGTGGTGCCCTTCGCGCTCTCGAACCTGAACGATCTCCTCTCCAAGCAGCAGGACGCGCGCATCGACCGGGTGATGGACGCGGTGGCGGCCTCGCTCGAGCGCACCCGCGCGGACGTGGACCACGCCGTGCACGAGCTGTCGCAGAGCCCGGCGATCGAGGAGGTGGCCAAGGGAGTGAAGGAGGCCACCTTCCGGCCGGACCGGAAGTCCGCCGAGGAGCTGATGGCCCCCAGGCGGCTGAACGTGCTCTCGGTGCTGGACGAGCGCGGGAGGACGCTCCTCTCCGGGCACAACCCGGGGAGGCTGGGAGATCCGGATCAGGCGCTGCACTCGGTGACCGCGGCGCCGGGGGCGCCCTCCATCCTGCTGGTGGAGGTGCAGGACGACGCGGGACCAAGAAGGGTGCCGGCGTTGGTGTCGGCGCGCCCGTTCGACTACGGCGAGCGGCGCATCTGGGCGGTGGGCGGGGTGAAGCTGGACGCCCAGGTGGCGGAATATCTGGCGAAGCTGTCGGGAGCGCGGGCCGAGGTGCGCGTCTTGGGCGAGTCGGAGGCGGTGGCGGCGGCGGGAGAGGCGGAGCCTCCCTCGGTGGAGCGGGTCTTGCCCTTGGCGCCGGTGGCGGAGCTGCGGCTCTCCTTCTCCCGCTCGGAGCTGCTCGCCGCCGGAGCGGAGGTGCTCCGGGCGTTCTTCCTCTTCTTCACCATCGGCCTCACCCTGGCGGTCTTGTCGGGGCTGCTCATCTCCAGGCGGATCACCCGGCCGGTGGAGGCGCTCACCCAGGCGGCCTCCAAGGTGTCGGCGGGCTCCTGGGACGCCAAGGTGGAGGTGCGGGCCTCGGGCGAAGTGGGCGCGCTGGTGGAGGCGTTCAACCGGATGACGGCCGATCTCCGCAGAACCACCCAAAAGCTCGTCGCCTCCGAGCGCGTGGCCGCCTGGCAGGAGGTGGCCCGGAGGCTGGCGCACGAGCTGAAGAATCCGCTCACGCCGATCAAGATGTCGCTGGAGACGCTGATGGCGGCCTCGGCGGAGGGGAGCCCGAAGTTCTCCGGGCTGTTCAAGGAGAGCGCGGGGGCGATGCTGGAGGAGGTGGAGCGGCTGCGGCGGATCGTCGACGAGTTCTCCCGGTTCGCGAGGCTACCGAAGCCGCAGCTTTCGCGAGCGGACCTCTCGGAGCTAGCCGCGCAGGTCTTGTCGCTCTACGCCGCGCCGCGCGATGGGGTGGCGCTGTCCTCCAAGCTGGAGCCGAACGTGCTGGTGGAGGCGGACCGCGACCAGCTCACCCAGGTGCTCTTGAACCTGGTGAAGAACGCCGAGGAGGCGATGCCCTCGGGCGGGCGGGTGGAGGTGCGGGTGCGGCGAGCGGGGGCGGAGGCGGTGCTGGAGGTGGAAGACCAGGGCCAAGGGGTCCGTCCGGAGGACCGCTCGCGGATCTTCGAGCCCTACTTCACCACCAAGCAGGGAGGGACCGGGCTCGGGCTGGCGATCGCCGCGCGCATCTGCCAGGAGCACGGAGGCCGCCTGGAGGTGGGCGGCGAGGTGGGGCGGGGCGCCATCTTCTCGGTGGTGCTCCCGGCTCGAGCGGGTGGTGCGCGGACGGAGTCGAGCTAGGCTTCCCGAGGCTGGCACCCAGACAGAACAGTCGGAGGGCGCGCTCAGCGGCTGTAGTGCTCGCCGATGTAGCGGAGGTGCGCGTCCAGGCCGACCTTCGACTCGATGAAGCGCATCAGGTCGACCCGCGAGTCGCCCTCCAGGCGCTCGAAGGAGCTGGCCACGCAGAAGCCGGCCGAGGCGGCCGAGCGCGCCACCCGCACCACCGTGGCAGCGGCGCGCACCCGCCCCCCGCTCTCCGGCAGCTCGAAGTCCACCTCCAACAGCTCGCCGATCGCGCAGGGCGACTCCACCTCGATCAGCAACCCGCCCAGGCTCACGTTCTGCAGTACGCCCACGAGCTGCCCGTCCACCCTCGAGACCTTGGCCAAGGTGATGCAGTTGACCCGGGCGCTCGCTCTCCGGAGCATGTTCAGCCGGTTGCAGAGCAGATCCAAGAGCTTGCCGGGGGGCAGCGACGAATCGAGCACGTCGCAAGAGGCGCCCAGCGCCGCCGCGCGCGATCGCTCGGCCACCACGAGCAGTGCGCGCAGCTCCGGACGGCGGAACTTCTCCAGCGTCTCCAAGGGAGGCTCCGGCAAGTGGCTGCCGTCGAGGACCGCGATCTCCACATCGGTGTGCTCCAGCATTGCCGCCGCGCCCGCGAGGTCCCGCGCCCAGAGGGTGTGGAGCGAGGCGCGCCTGAGGAAGCTCGCCGCCTTCTTCGGCAGCTTCTCTTCCAGCCCGACCAGGAGCACGGTGTGCTGTGGGCTCGATGGGAGCGAGGCGGTGCCGGCCCGCACCCCGGCCACGAACGCCTGCAGCTGCGCCTTCAGCTCGAGCGGGACGTCGATGAGCGCGATCGCCATCCCCGGTCCCGAGATGTGCACCTCGGCGCTCTCCAGCGGGACGGACCTCACCACCCGGCCGCGGAGCTTGAAGTCCTTGGGGCAGAACGGCAACAGCAGCGTGACTTCCACCTCCTCGTCCCGCGCCAAGGGGTTGTAGGTGCGGACGAAGAGGCCATCGTGCGAGAGGTTCTGCGTGTACTCGACTACCAGATCGCGCCCGGTCTGGAGCCTCACTTCCACCCGGACCGGGGCGCGCAAGGCGCGGCGAGACTCGCCGAAAGTCACCCGGGCCATCCGGGTCTGAAACTCCGAGGTGAGCTGGGTGACGTGCTCGGCCTTCTCCGCTCCCAACAGCACGCTGGGGACCGGAGTCAGCGCGCGGGGGCGCGTGAGCATCGCCCCCACGGCTCCCACCAGCTCGTTCGCCTGGAAGGGCTTCTTGAGCACCCGGCTCGGGCGGTCCTGCGCGGGGAGCGACTTGATCTCCTCCTCCGCCCACTGCAGCGAGCTGATCGCCAGGACCGGCACCTTCGTGGCCCAGGGGCGCTTGTGCAGCTCGCGCACCAGGTCGAGCCCGCTCATCTTCGGCAGCACCAGGTCGGCGATGATCAGGTTCACCGGCGCGTCCCACAGCGCCGCCAGCGCGGCCTCCCCCGACTGGTACCCGTCCACGGAGTACCCCGCGTCGCGGAGGACGTCCGCGAGGATCATCAGCACCGTCTTGTCGTCGTCGATCAAGGCGATGCGCGTCGACATGTCGGCCCCCGCCATCCCCGTGAGGTGGGCCAGCAGTGTCTCACGGGGCTACCGCGGACGAGAAGCCCTGACTTCGGCACGGACTTGCCACGGGGTGGCGGTCTTCGCCGCGAGCACGATCGCGTCGCCCACCAGCGGCCCGGCGAGGTAGCGGCGCTCCTCCCAGCCGAACGAGAAGCCGACCAGCTCCGCGGTGCGCAAAAGCCCCAAAAGCCGTGCGGAATCTCCTCCTCGAACCGCAGCCGCCAGCATGAAGCCAGTCGCCGAGGGCGACACGCCGAAGACCAACGGGCCGGAGTCCACATCGCCCCCGAGGGAGGAGCCGCGCGGGTGCTCGAGGATCCCCGCGAGGACACCGCCGGGCAATTCCACGCCGAAGGTGCGCCATGCCCTCTGCGCCTGATCTCTCGCGAAGTCCTCGTCGATGAAGGGGAGGTAGAAGGCGTTCCACGCCGCCCCCGAGCCGCGCGCGAGCTGCCCCGGCGCGAAGACGAGCAAGCCGCTTTCAGGGTCCAGCCAGCGCTCACGCATGACTTGGAGGTACCGCTCTACCGTCGCAGCGTGCTCCCGGCGGCCCGTGCAATCGTCGAACGCCGCGATCCCCGCCACCGCCACCACGTTGTCCGGCAGGTAGGTCTCGCCCGGGTACGTCTCGATGAGCGCCGACGGCGATCGGTCGATCCGCCGCGCAAGGGCGTCGACCACCCTCGCGTGCAGCGGGTCCACCTTTCCGCCGAGGATGCAGCGCGCGTCTAGCGCGAGCGCGACGTGGCCCAGGTAGCCGGCGTGCCCATCTGGGCGATCCAGGGTCTCGAGCGGGTCGCTCCCCCACTGGCGCGCGTCGTACGCGCGCACGTCGGCGGCCATCATCCGCTCGGCCCAGCGATCGACCTGCTCGCCACGCTCGCGCCGCGTCTCTGGATGCCGGTGGGCGAGGTTCGCCGCCGCCACCACCGACATCGACAGCGCGACCAGCCTCCACTCGCCGTCGAAGGGGTGCCCGGGCGCCAGCCCCGGGATCGTCCCCTCGTCGATGCGACGCGCCAGGTAGGCGAGCCGCACCTCCGAGTCCGACCGAGACGCCCCCGCGCACCCCGCCACCCGAAATGGCTGCAACACGAGGAGCAAGCCCGCCGCAATGCCCCAGCGCTTGAGTCGCCTCCTCACGCCCGGAACGACCCCGGCCCGGCGCGAGCCATTCCCGTCGCACACCGACGGTTGTGGTCCCCTTGGTGACCACAATCTACGCCCCAGGCTTTCCGCTCGGCAACCTTGCTCCGCCGGCGAGCCGCCTCCGGGGCTCATGAGCGACCCGCCGCTCAGCGCTCGGAGCCGAGCCACCACCGCGAGAGGTCCGGCAGCCGCGCCCAGGTCGTCAGAAAAGTGACAGCCGGGCTGACCCGCTCCTGCCTCGCAACCGCCGGCCTGGGGAGCGGCGGTCAGGTCCGCGGATTGATGGGCGGGGCGCCCTCTTCGGTATCCGGCTTGCCGGTGGGGAGGAGCGGCACCGGATCCTGCGGCAGCACCTTGTTGGGGTCGTAGCTGATCGAACCCCCCGTCTTCTGGCCGGTTTGGCTGCCCTCGGCGGAGGCGGCGGACTTGGTCTGATCCCCCGTCAGCTGCGAGCGCTGCGACTGCTCTTTGACCACCGCCGGCCCTAGCCCGGCCGCGGCCTGGCCCTCGGGGTCATCCACCCCGACGCCGCAGCCCCAAAGGAGACTTGCCAGGATTCCGGCGGTCAGCCACCTCATGCGCAGGGGCTTTTGCAACTGGAATGCCTGTCTATTCGCCATGGGCCACTCCCTTCAGCTCGGGCTCGGCATTGACGATCTGCGAAAGGCGGGACCGCTTCATCCTGAGCAGCCGGGCGGCCTCGCTGATGTTCCCGCCCGCATCGAGGAGCGCCTTGCGGATGCACTGGATCTCCACCTCCCGGCGGAGGTCCTTGAGCGACATTCCCCGCTCACGGGCGGAGCGGTAGTAGTCGAAGGGCCCTTGCCCGGGCGGAGGCGGCTCCTCGGGGGGCTTGGCTTCCGGCGCGGGCGGCAGAGGAAGCGGCGAAGGCGTGGGCGGAGCGCCCGCCATCAGCGACGCCAGCTCGGCGACGTGGGCGAAGGCCTCGGGGGTGATGAGCGCTCCGTCGGCGAAGATGGCCGCCGAGGCGAGCACGTTCTCCAGCTCGCGGACGTTCCCCGGCCAGTTGTGCCGCGAGAGCAGCTCCAGCGCCTGCTGCGAGAGCTGCTTGGGCGCCTCGTGCCGCTCGCGGCCGATTCGCTCGAGGAAGTGCGCGGCCAGCGAGGGGAGGTCCAAGAGCCGGTCGCGCAGCGGCGGAAGCTCGAGCATCACGCCCTTGAGCCGGTAGTAGAGGTCCTGCCGGAAGCGGCCCTGGGCGATCAGGGCCTCGAGGTCCCGGTTGGTGGCGCAGATCACCCGGACGTCGACTTTCAGGGTCTTGGTCCCTCCCACGCGCTCGAACTCCCGCTCCTGGAGCACCCGGAGCAGGGCCACCTGGCACTTGGGGCTGATGTCGCCGATCTCGTCGAGGAAGAGGGTGCCTGCGTCGGCCAGCTCGAACCGCCCCTTCCGCTCGCGCACCGCGCCGGTGAAGGCCCCCTTCTCGTGGCCGAACAGCTCGGAGAGGAGCAGCTCCTCCACCATCGCCGCGCAGTTCACCGGCACCAGCGGCATGCCCTGGCGCGGCGAGAGCTGGTGGATCGCCTCGGCCAGAAGCTCCTTGCCGGTCCCGCTCTCGCCGCGGATGAGCACCGTGGAGTTGGAGCGGGCGATCGGCTCGAGCTGCCGGGTGATGCGCGTGAGCGAAGGCGAGCGGCCCACCAGCCCGTGCGAGGCGCGGGGGATCGGCTGGGCAGCCAGCTTGGGCAGCCGCAGCTCCGGCTCCACCGCGGACAACACCTCTGCCCGCTTGGGCACCGAGAGGAACTGGGTGCGCCTCGGAGCGGCCACCCGCTGGGTCAGCTCATCGAGCAGTCGCGCGGCCCGGGCCATCTCCGCCTGGGCGCCGGCGGTGTCTCCGGCGGCGAGCCTGAGCTTGCCCATGAGGAAGTACACCCGGTAGGGGCCCTCGAGGTCCGGCTTGCCGAGCAAGGCCTCCCGGGCGCGGGATGCCGCCCGGCCTGCCCCGTGGAGGTCTCCCAGCGAGAGCGAGAGGTCGGCCCGGGAAAGCTCCGCCTCCACCGCGGCCGCCGAAAGCTGGGAGCATCCCTTCTCCAGGACGCGCCGGGACAGCTCGGTGGAGGCCTGCGCCCGCTCCCCGGCGCACAGATGCGAGCGGGCCTTGAGCGCGGCGGCCAGGGCGGCGTAGCCCTCGTTGCCGACCTCCTCGAAGCGCGTCCTGGCCTCGTCCAGAAGCTTGGCCGCCTCGAGGCACTCGCGCTTGTCGATCAGCGCCGCCCCGAGGTTCAAGAGCGCGCTTCCCTGGAGGTACCGCTCGCCGATCTCCCGGGAGAGCCCGAGGGCGTGCTCGGAAAGCTCGATGGAGCGGTCCAGCTCGCCGAGGAAGTGGTAGAGCCGGGCCAGGTTGGAGGCCACGTGCGCCACTTCGCGGGCGCCACAGAAGCGCGAGAAGGCCTGGAGCGCGCGGGAGAGGTGGTCCAGCGCCAGCTCGAAGTCGCCGCTGTCGGCGTAGATGGAGCCCAGGTTGGCGAGAGCCTGGGCCTGGGCGGGGCGGTGGCCGTGGGTGCTCGCCTGGTAGCAGCGGACGGCGCGGTCGCGGTCGCCCGACTTGTGCGCGGCCACTCCCTGGTTGAGCATCGCCATCGCCGCGAGGTGAGGGAGTCCTGCCGCCTGGGCCACCTCATGGTTCTCCGCGAAGGCCTCCAGGGCGCGCGCGTGCTCTCCCTTGAGGAGGCAGGCCTTGCCGAGCACATTGCGGAGGGCAATCGCCCGCTCAGGCTGGCCAAAGAGCGAAGGCAGCGCGGCCAAGGCGATCGCGATCGCCTCGTCCGGCTGGCCGCGGAGCAGCCGGAGCTCCGCGAGGTTGGCGGCGGCGGCGGCCTTCCCCGCATCGTCGATCGAGGCGGCGCGGAGGGCCCGCTCGGCGAGCCCGAGCCTGCCCATCCGGATGCAGAGCCGGGCCACCTCGTTGGCGAGCTTGAAGGCCTCTTCGTTCCCAAGGGGCGACTCCCGGCGCGTCCTCAGGAGCTGCCGGAGCGCCTGGCGGAAGTCGCCCTGGGCGGCGGCGATCGACGAAAGCCGCCCGAGCACCCTGGCCCGCTCGGGCTTCCCGAGGTACGGGAGCGCGCGCGTGTACAGCTCGCCCGCGTCCTCGTGAGCGCCGGTGGAGGAGAGCGCATCGGCGGCGCTCACCGCCACATGAGCGCCGTGGCCAGCCGGGTCCACTTCGAGCAAAAGCTCGCTCGCGGCCAAAAGATCTCCGGATGCGCGCAGGGCCTCGCCGAGCGCCGCCTTCACTCGCAAGAGCTCCTTCTGGGGGAGCGCCCCTAGGAAGGCGTGCTTCTCCGGCTCGCGCTGGAAGCGGTACACCGGGCGGCCGCCCGCCATCCGCACGGTGACCAGGTGCGCGCGCACCAAGTCGTCCAGCTCGGCGGCGGAAGTCTCGCCGCCAAAGGTGCCGTCCAGCCGAGCGAGGGTCAAGGCCACCGCCTCGGCGGACAGGGTCCCACGCGACGCGGCGAGCACCGAGAGCACCCGCTTGCCCCTCTCGCCCAGCCGCTCCACGCGGCGGAGGAACAGCTCGGCGGGACGACCCTCGGGACGCTCGAAGAGCTGCTCGATGGCGTCAGGGTTGCCGCCGGTCACCTCGAGCAGCCGCTCGGCGACCTCGGCGCGGGAGAGATAGGCGCGGATGCCTTCGGTATCCAGCCCGGCCAAAGGGAGCGATCGCGCGCTCACCTTGGACACCACCTCGGAAAGCGCCGGGGGCAGCGCCTCGTCGTCGCGGAAGGAGGCCACGAAGAGGCCGGCGGCGGTGGACTCGGGCGCGGTGGACACCGCGGCGAGGTAGCGGAAGAGATCCAACGAGGCGCGGTCGGCGGCGTCGAGGTCGGGGAAGAGGAAGATCGGCTGGGAGCGGCCGCTCAGGGAGAACAGCTCGCAGGCCGAATCATGGAGCGCGAGCCGGCTCTCCTCGAGCGCTCCCTGAGGGGTGGCGGCCTTGCCCAGGGCCGGCCCCACCGCGCGGCCGAGCGAGGCGAGCTTGGCGTCCGGGACGCCGGAGTGTTCCAGGTGCTCGATCAGCTCGGAGAGGATCTGCGAGAAAAGGCCGAAGGGCCGGCGCGAGTCGCGTGGAGATTCGGCTTCGAAGACGTCGGTGCCGCGGGCGGAGGCGGCGGCGCGGAAAAGCCGGAACAGGTGGCTCTTCCCCACCCCGGCGGGGCCTCGGACGAAGACGAACCGGGCCTTGCCGGAGGAGCGGGCCTCTTCGTGTTCGCGCAGGAGCGTGGACAGCTCCGCCTCGCGGCCGGAGGCCCCTTGGGCTTCTTCTTTCCACAGCGGCAGCACCTGGCTCGCCATCGGGTGGCTCCAAAGCTCCGGCCTACGCCCCATCTTCCCCCTGGCGGGCTGGGCCGGCGCAACATGTCGCGGCCCACTGAGCAACCGGCGTGCCATACATTGTGCGACACCACCCAGATCGGGGCCCCAAAACCCTAGCAATCAAGGTCTGTTGCGTGCGCTCGCCGCAGAGACCATGCGGGGACAACGCTGGCCCGCGACATCCGTGCCACGGGGTGCCTCGATCTAGTTCAGGGTCGAGCGTCGAGCGTCGAGCGGAACCGGTCCAGCGAGCGTCCAGCGTCTGCCCGGCACAAGTCCAGCGCGGACGCTGCCCGGTCGACCAGAAAACTCGGAGCCCTCAACGGTCACGCGACGCACGCCGCTCGACGCTCGACCGTGGAGGGTTCTACTCTTTTACCGGCGTGGCCTTCAGCGCCGCCTTGCCTTCCTTCACATAGACGTGGAAGCGCACCGTGCGGCAAGCGTACTTCTGCACCAGTTGGTCCCGGTTCTTCCGCAGCTTTAAGGCGAACCGCTCGTAGTTGAGGCCGTCCGCCCCTTCCCCGCATTGCTCGCGGGTCGCCACGAAATCTCGGTACACCTCTTGGAAGTGCTGCTCGTCAGGGTCCAGCGGCGGCAGCGGCGCCGCCAAGGGCTGTACCTGCGGCAGCACGGCACTCACCATCGGCCGGCTCACGTATTCGGGCTCGGCGCCCGCTCGCGCGCTCGCCTGCAAAAGCTCCTGCGGCACCGATGCCACCCGCGTCGCGTCCGGGTTGTCGTCCTCCCCACCCGGAGGCGGCGGAGGAGGCCCACCCTCCGCCGGAGGCGGGCCCGGATAGGCGACAGTTCGATCATCCCCCGGCGGCGCCAGCGCGCTCGGGTCAGAGAAGGGATCGCCCGCCTCCGGCGGCGCACCCTCCGCCTCATCCGGCGGCGGGGGCGGTGGCTGCTCGAACGGGTTCTCCGCCTCGTAGGGGCTCGGTGGCTCGGAGGGCGGCGCTTGCTCCGCACCTCCCGCGGCCGCCTCCTCGGGCGGCGCGGGAAGCGGCTCGAAGGGGAACTCCGCAGGAGCAGCCTCCGCCGCTTGCTCCACCTGCTCAGGCGCCAGTGCCGGCGCTGGCGCCGCCGCGCGGGGGAGCTCCGGCTCGGTCGCCCGAGCAGATGCGTCGAGCTGAGCCCTCGGCCTGCCGGAGCCCATCAGCAGCGTCCACAAGAGGGTGAGCCCCAACAGCCCGCCCAAGGCGAACAGCGCAGTCCGCTGGTAGTCGGCCAGCGATTGCATGAAGGGCCGCAGGCTCGCCACCCCCACCACCTCGAACGGCGTGGCGCGCACCTCCTGCCGCGAGGCCACCCACAGCGCCGCGCTCCCGCCGGTCAAGTCGCGCGAGGTGTAGAAGGGAAGCTTGAGCGGCCCGAGGGCCATCGCCTCGCCGCGCCCGACCACCTCCACCTGCCCAGGCTTGAGCTCCTTCTGGGCTCGCTCGGCCACCGCCTTCTCCGGCCCACCCGAGGCGACCACCGCCCCACCCAACGACACCGTCACCGCTCCCAGGCGGCCCTCGGCGGCCACCGCCTCTGCCAAGTCGTCCGGCAACAGCGGCACCCCGAGCACCACCGTGGCGAAGACCTTCGCCTCGTTCTTCTCGGGCGCAAAGAAGGCCACCGGATAGAAGATGTGGGGCGCGCCGAACGCCGCCTGCGCGGCTCCGTCCGCGCCGCTGCCCGCAAGCGAGGCCACCTCCAGCGCCGACTTGTCCGTCGAAGGCTCGCCAGCCCCGCGCGCGTAGATCCCCCCCGCCTCAGTGACCAGGCCGACCACCGCGCTCGCCCGAAGCGCTTCGGGCAACGCCTCGAGCGCCGCCGTGCGAACCTGGGCCAGCTTCTCCGGCGAGGGAGGCTCGGCCTTGAGCCCCTTGAGCGCCGAAAGCATCGGGCCGGAGGAGGCCAGCCGGAGCGCCGCCTTCTGCACGTCGATTCGCCGCTCCTGGACCCTGAGCCCGACCGCCCAGCCAGCGGCGGTCGCATGACCCGCCGCCTGCTCGATCGCCCGGGCGCTCAGGGCCGGCGCCATCAACAACAGGTGCGCGACGCCAAGCCCCAGGACAACCAGCGCGAACACCAGGAACTTGAAGCGGGCCATGAAGCGGCATCTAACGCCAGCCCGCCCCTTCCATCAACTGCCGAGTGTCGGCCGACCACCCGGCACGGAGCACGGACGAGCGTCACGAGCCAGTTCCCTTCTTTCGGCGCCGCGGGATCTCGGGCACCGAGGGAAGCGGCGGCAACTCCTCGACCGCCTCCGGCACCTCTTCCGGCTCCCGCCTCCGGGAGATTGCCCGCTTCTCCAGCCGCTCCAGCCGATCCCTGGCGAAGCAGACGGCCTGGTAGAGGTCGTCGCTCGCCTCGGTCACGTGGATCGTCCGGCTGCCCGGCATGCGGACGGTCGCCCGGCACTCCTTGTCCAGGCCCCCCTTGGGGCCGTTGTTGTCGACGAGGTGGATCTCAAGCTCCGCAGCCGGGTCCCTGTAGAAGTGCAACAGCGGCCGGACTAGGTGCTTCTCGACGTAGGCCCGCAAGGTGTCGGTCATCCGCACGTGCACTCCCTTCAACAGCACGGTCATCGGCGTCCTCCTGGGGCGAAGATGGCAAGCCGGCCACGCCAGGGCTTCGGGCCGGCTGCCCTCGCGTGGAAGCTCGCCGGGCGAGTGCGCGGGAAGGCCGCCGGGCGCCGCGCGGGTTTCATGGCTGCATGGCGCTGGAGGAGGAGTCCATTCGCGTACTGGTGGTCGACGACGACCCCGATAGCCGGGAGGTCTTCGCCGAGCTGTTGACCGAGCGCTTCGAGGTCACCACCGCCTCGGCCGGCCCCGAGGGCCTCACGGCGTTCGCCGAGAAGAAGCCCCACGTGGTGATCACCGACCAGACGCTGCCCGGGATGGAGGGCACCCAGCTCGCCCGGAAGATCAAGGAGCTCGAGCCGGAGGCCCACGTGGTGCTCCTCACCGGCCACAGCTGGGTGGAGGGCACCGAGGCCTGCGACGCGGTCTTGCAAAAGCCGGTGGAGCCGGAGCGGATCTTCGCGCTGGTGGTCGAGCTCTGCCGGCACCAGCGCTGAGGCGTGCTAACCTGCCCGGCGGACCTCGGGGAGGGCGAATGAAGTACTGCACTCGCTGCCGCTCGGAGTATCAGGACTCGGCGACCGCCTGCTCGGACTGCGGCGGAGAGGAGCTGATCGCCCCGGAGGAGATGAAGCGCCGGGGGCTGCTCCTCCCCCACGAGGTGGACACCCGCCGGCTGGTGCGGGTGGCCACCGCGGAGGATCCCTACACCGCCGAGCAGCTCTCCGCGGTGCTGGAGGCAGCGGAGATCTCCACGCTCGCCCGCGCGCGAAGGGCCATGGAGTCGCCGCCGTGGTGGGAGATCTTGGTCCCGGAGGAACAGGCCGAGAAGGCCAAGGGGCTAGTCTCGGAGGAGAAGGCCCGGCTGGAGGCCAACGTGGACGAGGCGGCCCGCGCCGCTGAGGAAGAAGAAGCCTCGGGGGAAACCTCGGGGAGCACGCAAGAAGACTGACCGTCGGCTTCGGTCGTCCGCGGCGCTATCCAGCCGGTTTTGCGAGGAGCTGCAGCGGCAGCACTCGCCATTTTACACTTCGCCTGCCTCCACGAAAAGGCCCCGGCCAACCGGGGAATAACCGCTGGGCGGTCTGCCGAATCGAGGATGCGGTGTCTTGGTCGCAGCAAGGGGGTGCTACATGCCGGGTTCACTGCGGACGATTCTCGGACTTGGGGGTTGATTGCTTTCGCCTTGACGTGGGGGTGCGGTCAACCGCCTCCGCCGATAGTCTCGGGCCAGGCCTACCGGTGTGTGTGCGATTGCGAAGGAAACGCGATCGAGCTGGATGCATGCTACCGCAGGGGGCCGACGCGCGCAGGGACTGCCGCGATCGGGTATGCAGGGCTGCTGAGGCGATCATTGAGCAGAATTTCGCGGGCGGGGGAGTTCTCTGCCCAGGCATCACTTGCAACTTCGATAGGATCGAGAACCAGCGCGAAGTCGCCGAGTGCGCCGCCCCTTGCCAGGAGGAACTCTGCGAGGTGACGATCGGCGACCCGCAGCCCGACGGCACGCGGCCCATAACCGGAGACTTCAAGACGTGCACCAGGGCAGCCGGAGTGGGGGTCTTCGGCTGTGTCAATGATTCGCAAGTCGTGTGTCGCCCGCCTGACGGAGATCCGCCAGTTCTAAGGGGTGGAATTGCTGCCGAGCTGTTAGGCCTACGTTCTTCAGGCCTGGTCGAGGCAGGCTCACTGGTGCATGTCTCGGTGGCTGACCAGAGCGCGAGCGTCCCGGTCGCTGGATCGGTCGATGTCATCGGCCGGCTGTGCCCGGGTGGTGCTTGTAGTGTTGGAGTGGGTTTCAACCTCGTGGCGCCCCCCTCGTTTCAGGTTGGCGGGAAAACCATCAGCAACGCTGGCTTGATCCGCGTGGCCTGGTGGAAGGGAGCCCCGGGCCCGAACGGCGAGCCCCTTGGGGCCAGCGTGCAGGTTCAGACGACAGCTCTGCTCGGGGAAACCATCTACTCGGTTGTAGTCGCCGACAGAAAATTCAGATCCGCCCTCGCGACGAGCACCATTACTGTCCGAGATTCCACGCCGCCTACGATTGAGGCGTTCGCGTCGACGGCACCTCCCTGCCTGTGGCCTCCGAACCACAAGTACGCCGTGCTCAGGGTCGGACGAGAGTTCCGCGCAATGATCAAGGATGCATGCGATCCTAGTTTCCCAGCCTGGTCATCGCCTCCGCGAGTGCCAGTCAGCCCGATGACGGAACAGGCGATGGTGAGACAAGCAACGATCTCGTGGTGTTCGAGGACCGGATTTGTGTTCGCGCCGAGAGGGCGGGTAGCAACACAGATGGCCGGACCTACCGGATTCAACTGGCCGCAGTAGACGCAACCGGGAATACGGGCGACCCGGCGATCACCCTGAGCGTTCCGCGCGATCAACGCCCCCCTACTCGATGCGCGGTGGTCAGCCCCATAGAACTGGTCGAGTGCTCTTCGGAGGCGCATCGGGAGTCAACACGCCACTGGGCGATACCTGGTCCTACACGGTTGTCGGCGACGACGAGACACCGCGGGGCTGCGGCTGCGCGGCTACTCCGCAATGGTGCCTGCTACTTGCCGTGCTGCTGGTATTCCGGTCGCGCCGCTGGCTCACTTCACGGCCGGCTCCGCCACCTCGTAGAGCGCCGCTCCCACCACCTTCCAGCGGTTGTAGCGCTCGTTGCGGAGCAGGAACGATTCCAGGTCCTCGTCCAGCACTCTCCCGAAGCTCCGCGAAGCGTGCCGAAGCTGTGGCCCCTTCTTCTTCACCAGAAAGCCAAGGTGGCTCACCCGGGTGGGCAGGAGCGTGCGCTCCTCGCGCACCACCACCAGCACCGTGCCGGGCGGTGCCTTCGACGCTCTCTCCAGCACCCGATCCAGCGGGATGATCGGCACCTCGAAGCGGCCGGTCACCCGCCGCTCGGGAGGCAGCTCCAGCGCGGCGGAGGTCCGCGAGGTCCACGTCTTCTCCGTAAGCGCTTTCACCGCGAGCTGCACTTCGTCGCCGCCGAACCGCCTCGTCACGTCACGCAAGAAGCCCTTGCGGATGTTGTTGGGAAGCCACTCCGCTTCCATGAGGTGGTTCCTGCCGGCGTAGCTCGGTTCGGCCGCGTAGCGGATTCGCGCCAAGGTCTCCTCGAGCTGCCGGGGCGGCGACAGGGAAAGGGCGATGCTTTGCTCCACGAAGGAGAGGCAGTCCACTGCATCGAAGCGGAAGAGCGGATCCGGATCCTTTCCCGAGCCTTCCCCGAGCGGCGAGGCCAGGTAGGGGGTCCCCACGAAACCCTTGCTCACTCCGAGCAGGCGTTCCCGCAGCGGTAGCGCGGCCAGCCGGGCCAGTTCCGAGTCGCGGGCCGAAGGGTCCAGCTTCATGAAGCGCGAGCGGGTGGCGGGCGTGCCGCCGTCGGCCGAGTGCCGAGCCGACCGGGCCGCAGCGCTTGCGGCGATTCCACCGTCGGCGGCGAGTGCCAGCGCCAAGCCGAGCGAAAGGACACTCACCGCGCTACTCTCCCACTTGAGCCGTCCAGTGGCGCGAGAAAAACCGCCGGGGTCGGGACCGGGAGCGCGTTCGGCCACGGGGACGGGCGGGGGCACGGGGACGGTGGCGGCGTGCCCCGGCACGTGCCACGTGATCCGCCACCGTGGCCGTGCGCGGCCCCGTGCCCGCAAACGCACCCGAACCCGAACCCGGACGTCGCGCCGGATGTGGCAGCTTGCGCCGGCAGAGCTCGACTCGAGATCACTTGATCCCCGCCTTCGCCAATATCGCGCGGCGCTGGTCATCGGCGAGCCTCAGCTTCTCCAGCTCCGCCTCGTACCTGAGCTTGTCGTCGGTGCCGGCGTGGTGCGAGGCCAAGACCAGCCACTCCAGCATCGAGCCGTCGCCGCCCTCGTAGAGGATGCGCGCCGCCCCGGCCGCGAGCGCCTTGTCCGCGTCAGCGAGCAAGGGCCGAAGCAGCGGCGCCGCCTGCTTCGCCTTGGTCCCCTCCAGCAACGAGAGCGCGCTTCGCCTGGTGGTCGGCTCCTTCGAGGAGAGCAGCTCCTTGGCGAAGGCGAAGCCCGCCGGAGCGCCCAAGAGGCACAGCCCGCGCGCCGCGGCGAACCGGGTGCTCTCCGAGGAGTTGGCCAGGAACGCCTCCAGCGCCTTGGCCTGCTTCGCGTCGCCGCACTCGCCGGCGGCCACCAACATCGCGGAGCGCACCTCCGGCTCCCCCTCGGCCTTCGCCGCCGACAGCAGCGCCTTCGCCATCTTCGGCTGGTGCGCGGCCCCGAGCGCCCTGGCCGCCTCGCGACGCACTCCGAGCGTCGGATCGCCCAGCAGCACCCGCATCTTATCCGTGGCCCGGCTCCCCATCCTCCCCAGGCCCTGCACCGCGTACATCCGCACCGCCCCGTCGCTGTCGGACAGGACCGAGAGGAGCACCTGCTCAGCCGCCGGCGAGGCCAGGATGGCGAGCGCCTGGACGATGTTCCGCCGCTGCGCCGGATCCACGCTCTTCCCCAGCACCCCAGCCAGCTCCGCCGAGGCGGCCCGCTCCTCGGAGAGGAACTTGATGCGGTTCGCCAGCGACTGGGCGTTGGCCCCCTCGGCGATCTTTTGCGCGAGGTCCTCCGCCTCCGCGCGCCTCTGCGCCGCCTTCTCGCTCGAAGGTCCGGCCACGCCGGCCAGGGGCAAGAGCACCAGGGCCAGCGCCACCCGCCTCACCGGCCTCGCCCCTTGAGGAACGCCTCCAGCGCCGCGTACGCCTCCGGAGTGAGCTGCCGCTCGTGCGCCCGGAGCGCCGCCTCGAGCAACATCTTCTCCCCCACCGTGACCGCCTGCTCGTCGGTGGAGGCGTCGATGAGCTTCTTCACCTCTTCCAGAGTGAGCCGCTCGTCCCGGGCGAGGTCCCGCAACAACTCGCGGATCTTCAACACGCTCATGGCTCAGCCGGCCTCCAAGGGTAGCACGCACCTATGTGCGCGTAACCTCTTGCCAAATCCTTGACGCTGCCCGCCCGCCGCTGCTACGACATTCCGGCCTCGTCGTTGGCGTCCAAGGCGCGTCATGACACGAAAACTCGCGCTGTGCCTTTTGCCGGTGGCGCTCTCCCTCGTGGGTTGCGGGCCGGTGCAGTCGACGGCGTACCTCTTGGACGCTGAGGTGCAGATTCAGGCGGCGCGCACCGCCGGCGCGGAGAAGCTCGCCCCCTACGAGTGGACCGCGGCCAACCTCTACATCCGCAAGGCCCGCGAGGAGGTGGGCTTCTCTGACTTCGAGGTGGCGGTGGACTTCGCCCAGAAGGCGGCCCGCTTCGCCAACGAGGCGCGCGCGCGGTCGCTCTCCTCCAAGCGCGAGGAATCGCCGCCGCCGCTTCCTCCCACGATGAGCGCGCCCTGATGAGACGCCCCTTTTTCGCTCTAGGCCTTCTGCTGTTGGGCTCGGCCTGCGTGAGCGGGAACAAGATCCGCGCGGACGCCGAGGTGATCAAATCGGAGCTGGAGCTGGCGAGGAGGAGCGGCGCGATGCGCTGCGCGCCGCGGGAGCTGGCCACCGCGGAGGCCAACCTCGACTTCGCCCTCGGGGAGCTGTCGGAGGGCTCGAGCTTCCGCGCCGCCGAGCACATCCGCGACGCCGAGGCGGCCACCAAGAAGGCCAAGCTGCTCTCCCGCGACTGCGGGCCAAAGCAAGTCCTGGTGAAAGACTCCGCGCCGGACAAGCCGGTGGTGGTGAAGATCGAGGAGACCGACACCGACGGCGACGGCATCTTCGACAAGGACGACAGGTGCATCGACCAGCCGGAGGACAAGGACGGCTTCCAGGACGAAGACGGCTGCCCCGAGCCCGACAACGACAACGACGGAGTCCTCGACGGCAATGACAAGTGCCCGCTGATTCCCGGCCCGCAGTCCAACCAGGGCTGCCCCGAGGAGGCGCCCAAGGACCGCGACGGCGACGGCATTCCCGACCCGCTCGATCGCTGCGTGGACCAGCCCGAGGACAAGGACGGCTTCCAGGACGAGGACGGCTGCCCCGAGCCGGACAACGATCAGGACGGCCTGCTCGACGGGGCCGACCAGTGCCCGAACGAGCCGGGGCCGATCCAGAACCTCGGCTGCCCGGTGAAGGACAAGGACGGCGACGGGATCAACGACGACAAGGACAAGTGCCCCTCCGAGCCGGAGGACAAAGACGGCTTCCAGGACGAGGACGGCTGCCCCGACCTGGACAACGACGGCGACGGGCTGCCCGACGCGCAGGACAGCTGCCCGAACGAGGCCGGCCCGGTCGAGAACAAGGGCTGCCCCGACAAGGACCGCGACGGCGACACGGTGGTGGACCGCCTCGACGAGTGTCCCGACGAGCCAGGCGTGAAGGAGGAGAAGGGCTGCCCGAAGAAGTACAAGCTGGTGGTGGTGAAGAAGGACCGCATCGAGATCAAGCAGCAGATCAAGTTCGCCACCAACTCGGCGAAGATCGTCGGCACCGATTCCTTCGAGATCATCCGTGAGGTGGGGCAGGCCCTCAGGGACAACGCGCACATCAAGCGGGTGCGGGTCGAAGGGCACACCGACTCGGTGGGGAGCGACGCCCACAACCTCAAGCTGTCCCAGAACCGGGCCAACTCGGTGATGTCGGCCTTGATCAAGGAAGGCATCGACCCCAGCCGGATGGAGGCGGTGGGCTTCGGCGAGACCAAGCCGATCGCTTCCAACGCCACCGCCACCGGCCGGCGGGAGAACCGCAGGACCGAGTTCAACATCGTCGAGCAGTAGCCGCCGGCTGGGCGTTACCCCGCACTCGGCTGGTGGTTGCGATGTATGCCTATCGGCAGTAAGTTGTATGCATGGCCGGATCCGCTGGGGCGCTCGAGCGCAAGTCCTTTTTCGTGGATGCGCGTGTGCTGCGCCGGGCGAGGCGCGCGCTGGGGGCGCGCACCGATTCGGAGGCGGTTCGCGAGGCCCTCCGCCGCGCCGCGGAGAACGAGGAGCTCTGGAGGCTGATGCGCCGCACGGCGGGCAGCCTTGGGCCGGGCGCGTTCGGGAAGGTCTGATCTGCCCTGGGCCATCATCGACACCAGCGCGTACGTCGACGCCTGGGAGGGGAAAGTCGGGATCTCTCTACTCGAGCAGGCGGTGCAGGGGCTGGTCGTCCGGCAGGCCGCAGTGGTGCTGTCGGAGCTGCGCCGCGGCGCCCGCACTCCCGCGGCGATGCAACTGGTGCGTTCGCTGCGCGCGACGGCGAAGGTGATCTGGGCGCCGGCGGCGGATGATTGGTGGGAGGCCGGCCGGCTAGTGCTCGAACTCGGCGACGCCCAAGGCTGGGAGGTCCAAAAGCGCCGCGAGTTCCAGAACGACGCGCTGATCGCGCTCACCGCTCGGCGCCACGGCGCGGCGGTGGTGACGTCCAACGGCGCGGACTTCCGGCTTCTCGCTCGCGCCGTCCGGTATCGCCTGATCGCTCTCTGAAGGAGGCCGGGGCGGGCAAGGGCCCGAGCAGCAATGAGGTGCGCAGGGACCGCCAGCGAGGCGCCCGGCTCGCAAGGCGCGCGACCGAGGGTCACTGGTGGTGAGCCGCAAGGAGCGCAGCGCCGCCAGCCGAGATGAATCGGCGGCAAGCCGCCGGGGCGCCCCTCGCCACTGAGACACCGGCGTCATGGTCCAATGCCGGCGACGCGCCTCCGCCGGCTCCTGGTGCCCACTGCGAAGTCTTGTCCCTTGACGGCGTCCCTAGCGTGGCGTCTGGCCGAGTGTCTCCGGGGCGCGCTGGACGACGACCGGCGGGGGAGGCAGCTCGGGCCCCTTCATGGAGCAGCGCGTCTTCTTGGAGGCGGTCTCGAAGACGTGCACGTCGCGCCGAGGCTCGCCGCCCCGCAGGAGCAGGGTCCGATCGTCGGGCAGGATGTTCAGGGTCGTCACCGCCTGCGGCAGCGGCCACAGCTCGACCTGCGCCTTGGGGATGTCGATGCGGTAGAGCGAGCTGTCGGAGATCACCCAGGCGGTCTTCGAATCGCGAGAGAGGGCGTACTCGCCGAGCTGGACTATCCAGCCCGAGAGCCGTCGGAAGGCGCGCGCCTCCACGTCGAGGACGCGGGTGTGACCGTTCACCGAGTCGACCAGCAGCACCGTGCCGTCCGGGGTGAGCGCATAGCGCGGCAGCTCTGCGCCCACCTCCACGAGCTGCCAGCGGAGCGTCGCAGGATGGATGAACATCAGGTGGTAGCGGCCTGATCCCTCGGGCGGGCGGGCATCGCCCTCGCGGAACAGGCCCTCCTCCAAGGCGGAGGAATCCATGAAAGCGATGACGGTCGACCCGTCCTGGGCCACCGTCACCGGCCCGAAGCCCGGGAGGTTCCGCAGGAAGGTCCCGTGCTCGAGGTCGATCACCGAGACCGGGTCCTTCCGGCAAGAGCTGGGCGCGAGAAACGCCAGGCGCGGCGGTACTTCGGGGGCGACCTGGTCGGAGGCCAATGGGGTCCGGGGAACCTCCCGCGGCCAGAGCGCAGCCAGCCGAGTGCGAGCCGCCGGCCGATGGGGCATCACCACCAGATCCGAGGCGCAGTTGGGCACCTCGAACTGCCGCGACTCGCCTCCCTGCCACGGAAGGACCTCGATCATCGTCACCGGCGCGTCGCCCGCCCACTGGTGGACGTAGGTCAGGACAATCTCGCCGCTGTGGGGAAGGAGGTCCGCGTCGTGGATCTCCCTGGCACCGGCGTGGACCTGCAGCGTCTTCCCGTCAGAGGGAGAAACCACCTCCACCGACCGCCGGTGTACCAGCACCAACGCGCTGCCGTCGGGCGTGGCGAGCAGGCGCGGCGTGGGGACCTTGTTGCCGCCCCGGTCGACCTGCCAGTCCACCTGCACCGGGCGGCGCCAGACGATGCCCGTGCCGCGGTCGACGGCGAACAGCTCCTCGGAGGCGGTCGACGTCACGAAGAACCGCTCCCCCGCGGCAGCGAAGGCCAGCCGGCCCGGCGAACGGATGCCGAGGGCCTTGGTTTCGCAGGTGAGCGGATCGCCCACGACGAGCTGCCCGTCCAGCTCGCTCACCACGTAGGCCCCGTCGGGGCTGACCGCGATCTCGCCCAGCGACAGGGGTACGCCGCTCGCCCCGCTCCCCGGCCCCTTCTGATTCCAGTTCGCACCGGCTCCCAGGCAGCCGGCGGCCACCGCCACCGACCCAAGCGCGGCCCAATGCCAACGGCGAATCCTGCCTGTCTTCATCGAAGCCCTCCGGGCGAGGCCTGCCCGCCCTCCGAATCGGCCGCGACCGAGGCTGCAACGGTCGTACCCGGGCCCTCCGCGAGGAGATGGCTCGCCCAACCACCTAGCACCACTGACTCGGCTGTCGTGAGAGGGCCCGCGCGCGGACACTCCATGGTCAGAAGGCGCGCACAGATGCGCAGCCTCCTACGCATGTGGGCGACACCTCGTTCGGAGACGGGGAGCAAGGCGGCACCGTGCTCCGTCGCAGAGAGTGCCTCGCCGCTCGATCTCGGCGCAGCTCAGTCGAACAGATCTGCCGGCCGCAGCTCGAGGCCGGGAACGACGCGCGAGGAGGCCACCTGGCGGCCCTCGGCCACCCGAGGCTTGCCGTACCGCGTGCCGGACAGGTTGAAGACGCTTACCCGTTCGGGCCTCGGGTCGATCAGCCAGTACTCGCGCACGCCGTTGTGCTCGTAGATGCCCAGCTTCTCCCCCCGGTCCCGAGGGCGGTCTTCGGCGAGACGATCTCCACCAAGAGGTCGGGCACAACTTGAAGGAATTGCCCTTTCCTCGGCGCGGGCGCGGAGGCCCATCTCCTTTTGGAAACGAAGGAGGCGTCCGGCTCCACCACGTCCCCGGACGGCAAAAGGAAACCCTGGCTGGAACCGAGGACCCTACCCAGGTTCTTCGCGCTCACGATCGTACCCAGGCGGATGAGCACGAGGGCCTCCGCCGACCCGTGCGGCCAGCCGGCCGGAGGCATCATGACGATCCGCCCGTGGAGCAACTCATAGTGATGGATGTCCCCTTTGGCCTCTCGCTCTCCCACGAAGCGGGCAAACTCCTCTGGGGTGAACGCCTCGACCGACTCGAATACCGGCTCCACGGGAGCAAAGTACTACCGTCCAGCGCGTCACGGGAAGCTGCCTGCGGCCAGCGCCGCCACAGGAGCAGCCGAGCGCCGAGCAAGCAAGGCTGCTCGCTCACCTCACCCGCTCGGGCGAAGCCGCGCGGACGGCTCCCGGGCTCTCGATTGGCGCGATGGGCTCCAGCTCGATCTTCGAGAGCACCGCGTCGTTCTCCTTGGCCGAGGCCTGGATGGCCTCCACTCCGACCAACAGGTCGTCGAGCTGATCTCCCAGCTGATCCGGGCTGGCCATGGTGAGCACCTGGTCGCGCAAGAGCCGCACGGTGTTCTCGATCAGCATCATCTGCCCGCGGGCCCGGGCGAGGAAGTTCTGGATCTCCTTGATGGTCTCGATCCTCCGCTGCAGCACCTGGGCGTTCTTCCGGGCGATCTCCCCCACCGCGGCGTCCTTGGCGTTCTTCTCGATCTTCCGCTGCACCTCGAGCTGCAGCTCCAGCTCGCGCACCTCGGTCGCCGACAGGTAGGTCTCGGCCCGCACGCAGGCCGAGGCGAGCCCCACGAAGTTCGAGTGAAGCTGGTGCAGCTTGTCGATCTCCGTCTGGAGCAGCACCACCTGGAAGGACGGGTTGGCCTGCATGTCGCGCTCGATCTCCCTGCGAAGCTCGTCGAGCGCGTGCGCCCGGGCCCACTCCCGCTCGGGGAGCGTCTCCATCAGCTTTTTCACCCGCTCCCGGTCGGCCCGCTCGCGCTCCTCGCGCTGAGCGCGGTTGACCGCGCGCTGGAACGGCTTGAGCTCCGGACCCAGCAAGAGCCACGCGGCCTCCAGGCCCAGCGCCACCGCGCCGAGCACGTACTCCCCGGTGGCGATGCTGGCGAGGGCGGCGCCAGAGAGCAGAGAGAGGTTGTAGACGTTGAGGAAGGCCGACCTCAGGTAGCTCGGAGCCTTCTCGCTCATGGCCTACAGGCCCACCTGGACGTTGCCCTGCACTTGTAGCGCATGGAGCAGCTCGAGCAGGTGGTTCTCCAGCCGCTTGAACTCGGCGGACTGCTTCAACTTGGGGTCGCGCTCCTCGAAGTAGGGGACCTCGATCCGGTGCAGCACCCGGGCTGGGCGGTGGGAGAGCACGAAGATCACGTCCGCCAGGAATACCGCCTCGCTGATGTCGTGGGTGACGAAGACCACGGTGTTGTCCTGCTTGCGGAGCACGTCCAGGATGAGCGCCTGCATGCCCCAGCGCGTCTGGGGATCGAGCGCTCCGAACGGCTCGTCCATCAGCACCACCCGGGGCTTGTTCACCAGGGTGCGGGCGATGGCGACCCGCTGCTTCATCCCGCCGGAGAGCTGCTTGGGCAGCGCCGCGGCGAAGTCCTTGAGGCCGACCTGCTCGACGATGCGGAGCGCCTCCTCCTTGCGCTGCTTGGCGGGAATACCCTGCAGCTCCAGCCCGTACTCGACGTTCTTGCGCACGGTGCGCCAGGCGAAGGAGGTGTAGCTCTGGAACACCATGCCCCGGTCCCGCCCGGTGCCGAAGACCGGCTGCCCGTCGATGAGCACCTCGCCCGAGTCCTGGCGGAGGAGCCCGCAGATGGCCTTGAGGATGGTGCTCTTCCCGCAGCCGGAGGGCCCCAAGAGCACCGCCAGCTCTCCTACCCCGGGCTTGTTGGCGACGGTGAGGTTGACGCCTTCCACGGCCTGCACCGAGTGGCCCTTGCGGTCGGCGTAGCTGATGTACAGCTCGCGCAGCTCGAGCTTGGGAGGAGTGCCTCCTCCGAGCGCGGGAGCGGCCGGGGCGGCGGCGGGCTCAGGCATCGGCCTCTCTCCACGAGAAGAGGAGCCGGTTCAGGCCGCGGATGATGAGGTCGGTGAGGATGCCGATCACTCCGACCACGAGGATCCCGGCGAAAGACCAGGACGGCTTGATGTGCTGCTCCGCCAACCGGAGGATGTACCCGATGCCGTTCTGCGGGTTCACGATCTCCGCGAGGATGATGTAGGTCCAGGCGATCGCGTTCATCACCCGGAACGAGTCGAAGATCTGCGGCAGCGCGGCCGGGATGAGCACGGTGCGGATCACCTGCGCCCGCGACGCGCCCAGGGTGAAGGCGGTCTGCACCAGCTCCTCCGGCACTACCCGAATCGAATCGACCACCGCCGGCAAGAGGAACACCACCGTCCCCAAAAAGAGGAAGGCGACCTTCTGCGACTCCTCGATCCCGAACCACAGGATGAGCAGCGGGATGAAGGCGGTGATCGGCAGGTAGCGCAGCGGGGCGACGATCGGGTCGAAGAACCGTCTCACCGACTCGAAGGCGCCCATCAGGATGCCCAAAGGGAACGCCACCGCGATGGACAGCGCGAACGCCTTGAGGATCCGCAAGGTGCTCACCCACACCGCCCCCAGCAGCCCCTTCTCGAAGGTGAGGTAGAGGATACTCTTCACCACCTCGTCGGGCGCGGGCAGGAAGTGGTGCGACACCAGAGGCTCGGGCCCCTTGCCGCGGTCGACCTGGAGGTAGCTGAGGAAGCACCAGGCGCCGAAGAAAAGCACCACCGAGGCGAGCGAGAGTATCCGCCCGGTGCTCGCGGGGAGGGGCGAGCGGATGCTCCACAGTGAAACCGCACCTCGAGCCCTCACCCTCGACACTCGACCCTCGACTCTCGACTAGTTGGTGTTCAACACGACCTTGATGTCCGTCCGCCGGTTGAGCGCGCGGCCGTCCTCGGTCTCGTTGGAGGCGACCGGGTTGTTCTCGCCCCGCCCCACCGCGACGAAGCGCTCGGTGGGGATGTTGAAGTTGCCCACCAGGTACTTCTTCACCGACTCGGCCCGCCGCTGCGACAGGGTCAGGTTCGCCACCGCCTCGCCGCGGGAGTCGGTGTTCCCCTCCACCTGGAGGTAGGTGTTCCCGAACGCGAGCATCGTCTCTCCCAGCGTGTCCAGGGTGAAGTAGCTGCCGGGCATGATCTCGTCCGAGGCGGTGGTGAAGTGGATGGAGAGGCTCCTGTTGACGATGGCCCGGTCGGTCACCGCCGGCTTGTCCTTGAAGGCGTAGCTCTCCTCCACCTTCTGGCCCTTGTACTGGTCGGCCAGCGCGGCCACGAAGCGCGAGTCCACCCAGTCCTTGGCGTCGACCGATTTGGACACCACCCCCTTCTTCCGCCAGATGGCGAAGGCGCCGTTGAACAGGCTGGTGAAGTGCGCCTTGGGCCCGGAGAGCCCGTAGAACTGCGCGTTGTCGGCGAAGGGCGTCAGCTTCAGCCCCGAGAGCATGCCCGACACGTCGTCCGCGGTCAGCTTGAGCGCGTTGGCCACCACCTGGTCCGAGCCTTGCGGGTCCTCCTTCATCACCGAGATGCCGTCGAACCAGCCGGCCACGAAGTCCTGCACCGTCTTGGGGGCCTGATCGACGAGCTTTTGGCGCGCCACCAGGGTGTCGGCGATCACGTTGGTCGCCGCGGTGGTGGAGACCAGGATGTGCGCGTCGTCCGGCCGGGCCGCCACCGCCGAGGAGAGGTCCGGCTCCCAGGTCACCGCCGCGTCCACTTTGCCCGCCTTGAACGCCGCCGCCGCCTGCGGCGCCTCGGCGGTGAATACCAGATTTCTCTCGAGCTGCGCGCGGTCCTCCGGCGAGAGCCCCGACTGCGAGAGCATGTAGAGCAAGAGCCAGTGCGAGGGGGTGAACTTGGTGGTGGCGATCCGCTTGCCCTTGAGATCCTCGATCGAGCGGATCGTCTTGAGGCTCACGATGCCGTCGCCGCCGCGGCTCCAGTCCTCCTGGATGATCGACTTCGCCTGGATGCCCTGCTCCGCCAGCCGGGAGGCCTCGTTGGCGTACGAGTCCACCGTGTCCCACATGATGTCGATGTCGCCCTTGATGAAGGTGTTGAGCTTGGCGACCGGGTCCTCGAGCAGGATGAACTGCACCTCCAGCCCGTACTTCTTCTTGTAGAGCGAGGCCGGGCTGCCCGGGTCCATGCCGCCGTTGGCCACGATGCCGGGGGCGTGCCCCGCCCAGGTGTTGATGCCGACTTTGAGCACCCGGTCCAGCTTGCCGTCGCCCAGCTGGGCCTTGGTGCCCTCGTTCATCGCCACCGTCCCGTCGCGGGGCGGATCGGAGACGTCCTTGCCGATGTGCGCGAAGTCCTCGCGGGTGACGTCGCCCTCCGCCTTGGCCTCGCCCTCTCCCGCCCAACTCCGGATCTCCCCGGCGTAGCGCTTCCACACCACGAAGCCCACCACGGTGAGGATCACCAGCGCGAGGAACAGCTTTCCGATTGGGGTCAGTTTCATCGACGCGGCTCCCTTGTCTTACCGCTACGGCTGGGGCGCGGGCCCCGCCGGCACGTGGAAGAAATCGAGCACCTTCTGGACCTGCTCTTTCCGGGCCTGCGCCGCTGCCGCCAGGTTGGAGAGGCCGGAGGTTCGCTTGTCGATCTCCGCCCGCGCGGTGGCGATCTTCTCGTTGAGGGCCTGGATCTGGGCCTGGGCCTCGGCGATCGCCTTCGCGGTGGCGTTCTCGTTCACCCGGACGTACGCATCGAGCGCGCGCTTCTGGTTCTGCGCCGCCTGAATGATCTTCTCGATCTCGAAGCCGAAGGCCTTGAGTGCGGCCTCGACGATCTGCCGCTTCACCGCGACCGACGTGGCCTCGGGCAGGCCCCGCAACAGCTCCTCCGCCTTCCTCACCCGGTCCAGCTCGTCCTTCTCCATCCCGGCGTCGTGGAAGATGGCGTCGAAGTCGGCCGGGGCGGGCGGCGCCTTCGCCGCTTCGAGCCTGAGGGCCACCGGCGGCGGAGTGGGCGCCCCCGCGGCGCTGCTCTCCCGGGCGAGCTCCGCCACCACGTCCGCCGGGCTCTTCTCCTGCTCGAGCGCCGGCGCCGGCTGATCTTCGGTCTCCACGAACAGCCCCAGGATCTTGGACCCAAGGCCCTTGTCGGCGTCGCTCATCAAATCCCCCGAAGCTTCGAGGAGGGCGATGTTTAGCAGACCTTGGGACGTTTGCGAGCGATGGGAAAGAGCGGGCGCCTCAGCGGGCAGTTTGCGAGAATGGCAAAATCTGGTAGCGAGCGGCTATGCCCAAGTTCGAGGTGCACATCCCTCCGGCCGACGAAGGCGGGTTCAACATCACCCTGAGGGTGGACGCCGACAACTGGATGGCCGCCCTGAAGACCGGCCTGCAAAAACTCGGGGAGCAGGGGGCGAACGTCCAGAACGTGCTGGTGGACATCCAGGACGACAACTCGCTGCACGTGACCGAGTCGCGGAGCGGCCGGGTTTTCCGGATCCGCGAGCTGAGCGAGCAGGAATCGGCCACCGCGAAGGTGAAACGGACCCTCTCCGGTGTGCCGGCCGCGCAGCTCGGGCTGCCCGCGCCACAGGCCTCTGCGCCCCAGGAGCCGATCACCAGCCCGAGCGGCCAGGCCCTGGCCGACGACGAAGAGGACACCGACCCCGGCAGGAGGCCGCCCGACGAGGCCCCTGCCCCGACCGCGCCGGTGGCCCCTCCGGTGGCGGCGGCAGACCTCGCCGCCACCTTCATCGCTCCGCAGAGCCCGCAGGCCGCGATCGCCCGGCCGATCGAGCAGCCTGCGGCCGCTGGGCCCATCGAGCAACCTCTAGCCGCCCGGCTGATCGAACAGCCCGCGGCAGCTCGGCCCATCGAGCAGCCTGCGGCCGCTGGGCCCATCGAGCAACTCGCGGCCGCTCCTCCCGCGCCGCCTCCAGCCAAGCCGGCGGAGAAGGTTCCCACCAAGCGGATCGAGCCGCCCATGTCGGCGCTCATGACTCCGTTCCGGGGCAGCGCCGCGATCGAGCCCAGGCAGGTCGATGAGCTGGAGAAGCCAACCCGCCCCATCGCCGGTCCAATCGGCCGGCCGCGGCCCACCAAGGAGCGAAAGCAAGAGATCGAGGACGTGCTCGCCGAGGTGTTCGACCGGGTCCAGGAGATCTACTCCAAGCACGGCGAGGAGCAGGCGATGTACTTCCTGCTGGACCTCGCGCTGGAGAAGATCGCCGCCGACTCCGGTTCGGTGTACCGGGCGGACGCGGCCTCGGGAGATTTGAGCTTCGTCGCGGTGCGCGGGCCGAAGGCGGACGAGCTGTTGAAGGCCCGTCTCGTGGTGCCCGCCGGCACCGGAATCGTCGGCTTCTGCGCCGCGGCGGGGGTGTCGTTGGCGGTCTCCGACGTGGAGAGGGATCCGCGGTACTACGCGGCGGTCTCCGAGAAGCTGCACTACGAGACCAAGTCGGTCCTGTGCGCGCCGATGATGACGCATGGCCGCTCCTTCGGCTGCGTGCAGTTGCTCAACCGAAAGGGCGCGCCGTCCTTCACCGAGCCCGAGATGGGCATCCTCTCGTACGTCGCCCACCAGGCGGCGCTGTACCTGAACGACCGCTGACCCAACTTCCGCAGTTCAGCCGGGGCAATCGAGTGGTTTTGGGCACTTGGGGCGCCAGGTTGGCACTACATTTCAAGCTGCGGCGCGGGGCAGGCGCAGGCGCTCGGGCAGTCGGAGTCCCAGCCGGTCAAGGAGCCGTTGTTGGGCGCCGTCCGGCCGGATAACGCACCGCAGACGCAGTTCTCGAGATGGCTGCTCGGCGGTGGGCAGGACGACGTCAGCAGTCCGGATGTGCCCAAGCTCATCGATGAGCGTGCGCGGGCTGTTCCCGAGGCCGGCGCGCGCCTGCCATTGCTCAAGCGTCTTCCACAGTGCGTGGGCGAGGAAGCAGACGAAGATGTGCGCCTGCACGCGGTCCTTCTTGTGGTGCCAAATCGGTCGAATCGAGAGCTGCGATTTCTGGCACCAGCTCTCGCTGCTCCCCAACAGGAGGCAACACTATGCGCGCTGCCGCGCGCGTCGGTAGTTGGTGGTCGGTAGTCGGTAGTACTCGCGCCCGTTGGCAGGGCCTCCGCTGCGTGGACTGCACTACCAACCACCAACTGTCGACCACCGACCGCCGTTCGCCGTCTTCCCACGAAAGCGCCGGGGATAGAGCGGAGCGCGCGGGGCGGCCCGCCAAACGGGCCGCCCGCCCGAACGTTCAACGGTTGTTCAGCCCACCGGCCGAACGTATCGTCGGCCAGAGAGGAGAACCCTCCGTGCCAGTGATCAGCATGTTCTACGGCATCATCGTTTCCCTCTACTTCGAGGCCAACCAGAGGCACTCCCGCCCCCATATTCACGCGCGCTACCAGGACGACGAAGCCGTGCTCGGCATTCCGGAAGGCGACCTCCTCGACGGCCGCCTCCCCCAGGCCAAGCTGCGACTGGTGCAGGCGTGGATCGAGATTCACAGGGACGAGCTCATCGCCGACTGGCAGTTGGCCGTGAGCGGCCAGCAGCCCTATAAGATTGAACCGCTCAGGTAGGGCGTACCCCATGAATCCCCGCGTCAAGCACGTCACGCCACTGGACGGATACCGGCTGAAGTTGCAGTTCACCAACGGCGAATGGGGCGTCTACGACTGCACGCCGCTCTTGGAACATGGGGTTTTCAAGGAGCTGAAGGACCCGTCCTACTTCCGCCAAGTTCGCGTCGAGTTTGGGACCGTCACCTGGCCCAACGAGCAGGACATCTGCCCCGACTCGCTCTACATGGCGAGCCACCGTGACCGTGAGGCGGCATCTAAACCAGCAGGCCCGTAACCCGTCTGTGGTCAGTGATTCGTTCTCGGTGGTCAGCAGTCAGTGGTCGGTTGTTCTCGTGCCGTCCTCCTCCCCCATGCGCAGCCAGCTCGGCCCAGAGGGTGCCGGGGGCGCTTGGGGCATCGATGGCCCCATCTCGTCGGCGTCGGGCGTCTCCACCCAACGCCAGGGCCTGCCGGCAGCCGCACACGACCGGCCGCCGGCTCCCGACGCCCGCGGCGGCCACGGCTTTCTGGGGCCAGCCGGTGGCCGTGATGGACGGTCCACGGTGCCCGCGCCGCCTCGCCTCCTCCCTGCGCCCACCGGGGCAACATCCGACAACCGTTTCGGTAGCTCGGTCACGGCCGTCGGACCCGAGGCCGTGGTGGTGACGGGCACTGGGCACCGAAGGAGACGATCGCCCGCTTGGACACGGAACACCTTCGCCGGCTTGGTCCCCGGTCTTCCTGGCCGCAGCCTTGCCCCGTACGTTTCGGGGTCCTCTCCAAGTCAAGGATTCCAGAGTGCTCGCCGAAGAATGAAGCTTCGGGCAGCCGCCGCGCCCATGGGCGGAATGGCGGCCAGGAGGGGAACGACCGACATCTTGAAGACGTCCCGCGCGAGGTAGCTGCGCCCCGGGAAGGCGTCGGTCAGTGCGAGGCCACCCCAGAGAATCAGGCCAACCAAGAGGAAGCCCAGCACCGTCCCGGCCACGCATGCTGCCGCCAGCCGCGCTCGCTGCCCCACCGGCCTGGGCCCTGCCCACCATGACAGCAGTGCCACCGCGAGGACACCCGCCGGAAGAAGCCAGGATGCTCCAACCAGGAGCGCGCCATAACCTGCTCCGGTGTCGTCCACGGCTGGCCCGAGAACCGCGTAGCCCGTGGCGGCCAGAAGCCACAGGATGCCGCCGAGGGAGCCAGCGGCGGCGTTCAGCAGGAGCTTCACGCGCCCGGTTGTAGGGCGAGCCTGCATGGACTTCGACGAGCGCTGGGGGCGCGCTTCCGCGCGCCTCGTCAGTGGTCGGTCGTCCGTGGTCGGTCGGTTTCCCTCGAGCCCGGTCGTCTCCCTCCCTGCCCGTGCGCGGCGAGCGCGGCCCGAAGGGCGCCGCAAGGCGCGCCCCGTGGGGCGCCGCGCGGAGAAGCGCCGCGCGGAGGGGATTCTTGACTCCGCGCCCCTCGAAGTTGGCGACTGAGCTGGCCGGCATCGCTGGCCGAGCCCGGCCGGCGTCGTCTTCGACGTCACCATCAAGGGCATCGGAGGAGAGTTCCTCTCCAGGCGACGACTGAGGCCCCATGCGCGTCGGTAGTGGGCGGTCGGTCGCCCGTGCTCGGTGCGCCCCTCTGGTCTACCCTCCCTCGCGCGGCCAACTCCGCCTCCGGGGCCGCGGCCCGCCGCAGGGCGTCGAAGCTCGAGAGGCCGCGACGGCATTGCCGCTCTCAACCCGAAGAGGCGACTGCTACGACAACGCCGCGACGGAGAGCTGGAACAGCACGCTCAAGAGCGAGCTGGGCGAGGACTTCGAGAGCGCCGGCGATGCGAAGGTGAAGCTCTTCGACTACATCGAGGTCTTCTACAACCAGACGCGGCTCCACTCGTCACTGGGCGCTGATGGCGACCAATCGCCAGCGGAGTTCGAGCGCAACGCAGTCGCACTGCAGGTGGCCGCGTGAGGCGAGAAAACGATGACACCGCGGTTGTCGCCCCCGAGCCCGCGAAAACGACCGCCGCATTTGCCCCAGGAACGACGAACACGATGCGGGCGTGGCCTCAGCTACCCCCAAATCGAGTGCCCACCAGGACGCCTCCGCTCGCTGCGCTCGCTTCGGCGGACGACGCGACCGACGCGACGATCACCACCGCGACAAAGGAGTTCGACTACGCTCAGCGACCGACGATGACGACGACGGGAAGTTGCTAACCAACCTGTCCACGAAATCGGATCAGGCCCACTCCACCGAATCGGATCAGGTCCAGTCTGCCTCGTCACCGGCTACTTCATCAGCTCCCGCATCACCACCGTGGCGTAGCTGCCCGCCGGCAGCGCGAAGCGGATCAGCAGATCCGAGCCGTCCTCGCTCGCCTCCGGTTCCTCCAGCCGCACCCGGTACGGCCTCCGCCCGCCCTTCGTCTCGCCTCCGCCGCGGGCGAAATCCTCCAGCCTGACACCCTCCTCCGCGAGCAACTCGGCCTCCGCTTCGGCCACCTCACTCGCCGCGGGCAACATCTTCGGCCCGAACAGGGGCCCCGAGGGGCTCACCTCGAAGCGGTCCACCCTCGGCTGGTCCGCCGATACATCCCTGCAGACGAACTCTCCCCCGCTGTCGCCCCGCTTGAGCACGTCGCCCAAAAGCACCCGCGCCATCGTCCCCGACCGGACCCGCGCCGCCAGCGCCCGGTTGAACAACAGCGACTGGAAGGCGGAGAGGTACAGCTTCCTTCTCAGTCGATCCGTCCGGGCCGCGGCCGGCCCTCCCAGCAAAAGCGCCTTTCCCATTTCCGCGTTCTTCGCCTCCCGGCCAAATCTCTGCTCGCCGAAGTAGTTGGGCACTCCGGCCGCCGCGAGCGCCGAGAGCACCTCCCGCACCGCCCCGGGCTCCCTCGCGCCGCGGATCCTCAACGAGAAGCGGTTGCCGCGAAGATGCCCGCTCCGCAGCTTGTTCCGGTGCCTTTCGGCGCGGAGCACCCTCAGCGACGGATGCTCCAGGCCCTCCGCTCGCCCGGCCCCCCGCGCGGGGACGCACATCCACTGGCGCGCCACCGCCTGCCGGTCCTTGAGCCCAGCCCAGCTCACCTCCCGCTCCGGCACCCCGAGGTGCCGCGCCAGGACCTTGGCCGCCTCGGGAGTGGAGAGGCCCCGCTTCTCCACCCACAAGAAGAGGTGCTCTCCCTCTCCGCACGGCTCGTAGGCGGGCAACTCCTCGACTTCGAAGTCCTCCGGAGCGGCCTTCATCAGGCCCCCGCAGCCGGGGAGATCGGCAGTCAGAACCGGGAGCGCATCTTCCACAGGCTCTCGCACCCCGCCTACTCGTCGAGCGTCGACAGAAGCTCCTTCACCCGCCGCGCCAGGTCTTCGTCGGCACGAGACTCCAACAGCTCGCCGGCCTGGAAGAGCAGGAAGAACATCACCTCCGAGAGCGCCTGGCGAAGCGAGGCCAAAGGCGCCGAGCCGAGCTGCGGGCGGACCTTCTCGAACTGCGCGAGAAGCCGATCCTCCGCCAGGTTCCCAACCGCGTCGAAGCTCTGCCCAAAGAGTACCGGCGAGCTGGTGAGCGCCTGCTTGGCGATGGCGGCGTTGGCGGCGGCGAGGAACTCCTGCTCCATGTGCTGCTTGGAGACCTCGTCGCGGATCTCCCGGAAGATGAAGTTGAAGACCCGGATCACCGCCCGCGGGTCCTTGGCCTGGGCGGAGGGAGGCTTGGAGGCGGCCTGCGCCTGGGCCGCCGAGGCCCTTCGCTCCGACACCTGGACGTAGCCGCCCTCGAGCAGCCGGTACACCACCCTGGTGGCGTCGAACTCCGACATCTTGGCCGCCTGGCCCAGCTCGAGCACCGTCCGCTCCCCGTCCACCAGGCTCAGGACCCGATCTTCTTCCTTCTCCAGCTTCCCGTCCGAGTCGCGCTTCTTCGCGACGTGCTGCCTCCCGTGGGGGATGCGCTTCCGGAAGTGCGCCATCTCGTCGATCTTCCGGATCGAGTCCATCAACAGGCTCTGCAAGGAGAGGCTGAGCGTGTGCAGCCCCTTCTCGTCCAGCTCCTGGTCCACCAGCAGGAACACGCCCTCCTTGCACAGCACCATGGCGTGGAAGATCTCGCTCACCTGCTCGGTCAGGCACTTCCACAGGTCGTGCGGCTGGATGAAGCCGCGCTCCACCATCACCCGGCCGACCTTGGAGGGAGGCATCTCCTCGAGGACCTGCTCCAGCCGGTCGCGGGAGAGATAGCCCATCCGGACCATCACCTCGCCGATCCGCTCGGCCGGATGGTCGGAGCTGGCTCCCCGCACCTCTCCCTCCTTGAGGAGAATGGAGCGCTCGCCAGTGGGCGAGTGCACCCTCACCGCGCCGCTCCACTTCGACTGGCCGAGGAAGGCGATCAGATCGGAGACCGGAAACGCCCCTGCATCGCCGGTGAGCACCGCCCGCGGCGGCTTGGTGGCGGCGCCGTTTGGGGGAGTTCGAACCAAGACGAAAAGGTCCGCGCAGGTGGGGAGCAGCGCGTAGCTGCCGGCGCGCGCGGCGAGCTGGGCCCTCCCCGCCTCGTCGTCGGAGGCGAGCTGACCGCGAACGTCCAGAGTCAGCCGGGTGTCCACTCAGTCCGCCGCCCAGGCGTTGCCGCCCCTCACCCACTCCAGCTCGTCGTCCACCGCGTGCGAGAGGGTCTCCACCGTGAGCCCCAAACCCAGCTTGCGCCCGTTCACGAACAGCGCCGGAGTGGCATCCACGCCCGCGGCCTTGCCCCAGGCGCGCGAGGCGTCCAGCTCTTCGGAATACTTCCCCGACTCCAAAGCCTTCCCGAGCTCGTCCGGCGGAAGGCCGATCTTTTGAGCCAGCTCTTTGAGGCGAGCGATTCCCAGGTCGGCCTGGCTCTCGAACATCGCGTCGTGCATCGGCCAGAACTTGCCCCGGTCGCGGGCGAAGAGCGCCGCCTGGGCCGCCTTCATCGCGTTGGGGTGCGCGGGCAACGGGTACGGGAGGTAGCAGAGCCTCACCTCCGGCCGGCCGGCCACGAGCTTCGAAAGCATCGGCCTCGCCGCCGCGCAGTAGGGACATTCGAAGTCAGAGAACTCCACCACCGTCACCTTGGCGTCCTTCTTTCCCTGGCAGAGCCGGTCATCCACCTTGAAGGCCTGCCGCTTCTCACCGAGGGAGGCGTAGTAGCGGGAGAGCTGGAGGATGATCTCGGTTGCGGGAGTGCCCGCCGACGCCTCCGCCGCCGCGAGGGTGGCCATGCGCCTGGCGTGGCGGCAGCCCTGGTGCTGCTTGAGGCAAGCGCCCAGGGTGTGGGGGCAGCCGCAGTAGCAGAACTCGTCGGTGAAGACGGTGGCCAGCTCTCTTTGGGCGGCGGGGCCGAGGACGGAGAAGTCCATCCCCGGCACGTCGGAGACGACCTTCCCCGCCAGAGCGCTGCCTTTCGGCTCGGCTGCCGGCGCCGGCGCCTCCCCCGCAGGCTTGGGCGGCTCCTGGGGCGTGGCCGCCTTGTCGCACGTGGCCGCCGACAACAGCGCGGCCGGCGCCAGCACCAATAGCGATGTCCACCGGTTCAAGTCGGCTCCTCCCGGCAAAGGAGGGCGGCGTTGTAACCACCGCCGCGGGCGCTTGTAAAGGAAGCGCGGGAGCGCGAAACCTGCGTGCCCGCGGGCCGGTTCTGTGCTGGGCTGACTGCCCTCCATCCGCTCGCGCCCATGGCCCGCATCCTCCTCGTGCATACCGGCGGAACGCTGGGAATGGCAGGCCGCCGCCCCGAGGCGCTTCGGCCGGCCGCCTTCTTCCGCACGCTGCGCCGGAGGGCCCCCGAGCTGTTCGAGCTGGCGGAGGTGGACCTCGAGCTGTTCTCCAACCTGGACAGCGCGGAGATGCAGCCCGAGCTTTGGAGCCGCCTGGCGGCGCTGCTCTACCGGCGCCTGCCCCGCTACGACGGCGCGGTGGTGACGCACGGCACCGACACCCTGGCCTATACCGCCAGCGCGCTCTCCTTCCTGCTCCCCGGCCTGCCCAAGCCGGTGGTGCTCACCGGCTCTCAAAGGCCGCTGGGGGAAATCCGCTCGGACGCCCGGCTCAACCTGGTGGATTCGGTGATCTGCGCGCTGCGCGGTCCCCCCGAGGTGACGGTGTGCTTCGACAGCCACCTCTACCGCGGGAACCGGGTGCGGAAGGTGAAGGTCGCGGAGTACGACGCCTTCGACAGCCCCAACTTCCCGCCTCTGGGCGTCCTCGGAGTGGAGGCCCGCTTCGAGCCGGGGCTCAGGCCCGCTCGCCGCTTCCGGCTCTTGGAGCGGCTGGAGCCTTCGGTGTTCGTGCTCAAGGTTTTCCCGGGGCTGGAGCCCTCGCTGGCCCGCGCGCTCCTTCCGGGCATCAAAGGCCTGGTGGTGGAGGCCTACGGCTCGGGGAACTTCCCGGTCTCGCCGCGGCTCGGGCGTCCGCTTCGCCCCCTCTTCCGCGAGGCGCGGGAGCGTGGCATCCCGGTGGTGGTGGTGAGCGAGGCGAACCGCAACGGGGTCGACCTGGCCCTCTACGAATCGGGCGCGGCCGCTCTGGCCGAAGGGGCGATCGGCGGAGGAGACATGACGCCGGCCGCCGCGGTGGTGAAGCTGATGCACGCGCTCGCCTACTTCCGTGGCCGCGCCGAGGTCCGCGCCTACCTCGAGAAGAACGTCGCCGGGGAGCACAGCTAGAGCACCGGGCTAGGGCTCGGCGGCCATCCCCTTTGGCGCCACCAGGCGAGCGAAGTCCTCCCGGGCGCGAAGCGAGTCGAGGTCCGGATCCTCGCGGGCCACCATCTTTAGCCGCCGAGGCTCGAGGCCGATCGCACGCTCGAGCGTTGCCATCGCCTCGTCGGCTCGGCCGGTGAGCGCGAGAGCGCAGGCGAGGTTGTAGGCCGCGGTTGCATCGCCCGGAGCGACCTCCAGGGCCCTTCGAAGCGGAGCTTCGGCCTCGGCCGGCTTGCCCTGCCGCAAGAGGGAGACCGCCTCAGAATCCAGGGCCCGCACCGCCAGCGCGCGCAGGTCGGTCCTCATCACCGCACAGCGAAGACCCGGGCCGGAGGAGGAAAGCTCGGTCCACAGCACGTCCCGGGCCCGGTACCAGCGGACCCGCTCGGCCGTAAGCTCGCCTGGGTAGATCCAGTCGACTTCGGGATCCACTCCGCTCCGCACGAGGCTCTGCCGCCAGCTCTTCTCCCCGTACCGGTCGGCCTCCAGCTGCAGCCGGATCGCGGCCTCGCCCATCCCCGGCAGCGCAATCGAAAGGGACGCGGGGAGCTTCTCGTCGGCCACTAACCAGCTCGACGCCGGGAGCTGACGCGGCGAGTCGAACCCTGGAGAGCCGGTACCGTCGCACAAGCCTCGTCGAGTGCAGTCCTCCGCTTCGAGGGACTCGACCGGTCCATCCTCCCGCTGGAGGTGGTAGCGGCGGCGCCCGTCCAGCTCCTCCGCTACCAGGGAGCTTCCGTCGCCGCCGAGCGCGACCACTCTGAGGCACCGCTCGGGCACCGTTCCCGAAGAGCCATGCAAACCCGCGCAGGAAAAGCTGACCACCCCGGCGGCGAAGGCACGCAAAAGCGCCCGGGCACCCCCAGCGGCACCGGTCGAACACAGCGCTGCTCTCTTGCTGGCCGTCAAGGGCACCCCCTAAGATGAGCCCATCGCATGTCCGAGGAGAAGACATCCGTACACATCATCGCGGACCTCCTGAGCAAGGCTCGGACGCAGAACGCCTATCTGATTGTGATCAGCGCCAAGTCGGCCGCCTCGATTGGGCGAATGTTGAAGCTGGAGAAGACGGAGGTAGTCCTCGGCCGCAGCGCCGACGCCGCCTTCCAGGTAGAGGACGACGGCATCTCGCGCAAGCACTGCAAGGTGACGCTGGCGCCGAGCGGCCACTTCCAGCTGGTAGACCTGGGTTCGACCAACGGCACCTTCCTCAACGGCATCCGGGTGAGCGTCGCCATCCTCCAGGACGGGGACAAGATCCAGGTGGGGTCCAATACCGTCCTCAAGTTCTCCCTGCAGGACCAGCTCGAGGAGCAATACCAGCGCAGCATCTACGAGTCCGCCACCCGCGACGGGCTGACCCGCATCTTCAACAAGAAGTATTTCCTCGACACGCTGCGCAAGGAGTTCGCCTACTGCCTCCGCCACCGGGTGCCGCTGTCGATGGTGATGCTGGACGTGGACCACTTCAAGAAGATCAACGACACCTACGGCCACCAGGCGGGCGACTACGTGCTCGCCCGCATCGCGCAGAAGATCAACGAGACCATCCGGGCGGAGGACCTGTTCGCCCGCTACGGCGGCGAGGAATTCGCCCTGCTCTTGCGGGAGTCCGCCGAGGACAACGCCATCATCTGCGCCGAGCGGTGCCGCCGCGCGGTGGACGTGGCGGACTTCAACTTCCAGGGCACGCCGATCAAGGTGACCATCAGCCTGGGGGTGGCGACGCTGCTCGACTCCGACTACTCGCAGCCGGAGGACCTGATCGCCGCCGCCGACAAGTACCTCTACCGCGCCAAGCGCGCCGGCCGGAACCGCGTCGACTGCAAGGTGATCAGCGGGCCCTAGCTCTGGCCCCGGAATGTCGGCCCACGAGGCGTGTTGGGCCGCCCAACAGATGCCGCTCAAGCGCCTCTTCAAGCGGCGAACCGGCCGCGCGCCCAGACCTCCACAGCTGTGCGCGCACGAGGTCGTCTCCGACCGGGTGGCCCCGGAGCTGGACGGCCTGCGCATCGGCCAGCTCTCCGACATCCACCTGAGGACCGGGGTGAAGCCCCGCCGGCTCCTCCAGGCGGTCGAGATGATGAACCAGCTTCGGCCGGACCTGGTGGTGCTCACTGGCGACTACGTGTGCATCTCCCCCAGGCCGCTGCCGGCGCTCACCGAGGCGCTAGGCCGGCTCGAGGTGCCCGCCTACGCCACCTTGGGAAACCACGATCACTGGAGCGGGGCCAGGAGGGTGCGCTCCGCCTTGGCCGACGCGGGAGTCGAGGTGCTCACCAACGAGCACCGGGCGGTGCGGGTGGTGGGGGGAACGCTGCACCTGGTGGGGGTGGACGACTCGGTGACGCGCCACCACGACGCGAAGGCGGCCTTCCTCGGAGTGCCTGAGGGCGCCACCAAGGTGGTGCTCTCGCACGACCCGATGAGCGCGGACTTCCTGCATCCTTTCCGGCCGGCGCTGATCCTCTCCGGCCACACCCACGGAGGGCAGGTCTACTTCCGGAGGCTCACGCCCTTCATGGCGGGGAAGATCGGAGTGAAGTACCTCTCCGGTTTCTTCGAGGTGGAAGGGGCGCTGCTGTACGTGAGCCGGGGGCTGGGCGCGACTTTGCCGGTCCGGTTTCGCGCCCCGGCGGAGGTGGCCTGCCTGACGCTCCGGAGCGCGGCGCTGCGCGCCAAGCTGGCCACCGGGACCGTCTGTTGACCTGACCACGGGCGGCCTGTCCGCCAGAGGCGTTGCGGTGGCGCCCATGCCTGCCTACCTATCCGCCGTCTGCGGGGCGGGCAGCTCGGCGAGGCCCCGCTCACTACCCCCATCAGGCGCCGAGCGCTGGAGCGGCGTATGTCAACCTTGAGCAAACTGGCGATTGGCGCTGCCGTCGTCGTGCAGATGGCTTGCGCGGGCCCGGAAGGCCCTCCGGGGCCTGAGGGACCGGCGGGGGGCGGGGGAGGAATCACCGCCTCTGACGCGGAGGCGCTGGTGAACCAGAAGCTGAACACGGTCGACCGGAGCCTGGCTCTCTGGAACATCCAGTCCGGCCTGGGCACGGTGATGATCGAGTACAACATCCGCTTCAACAACCTGTGGTTCGCGGGCCAGTCCAACAACTGGGACATGGCCAGGTACCAGGTGAAGGAGATGAGGGAGATCCAGGCGGTGGCCGAAGTCACGCGCCCAGCCCGCGCGCCGTTGCTCCAGGCGTTCGCGACCTCCTTCCTCGCCCGCCTGGACAACGCGATCGCCTCGCAGGACCCGGTGGACTTCGCCACCGCGTACGACCAGGCCATCGCCGGCTGCAACGGCTGCCACGCGGCAAGCTCCTCACCCGACTTCCCGAGCTTCAACTTCGTGAAGGTCACCCGGCCCACCGCGAGTCATTTCCAGAACGTGGACTGGACCGGCCAAGGCACGACGCAGTAGTGGCCGGGCGAGCGATGGCGGTGGCCAGCCGCTCGGGAGGTTGACCGGGCGACGCATCCTCTCCGGCGCGGATTGACGCGGCGGGCGGGCGTCCCCACCTGCAGGCTGAGGCGACTGGCGCGCCGCGATGGCCGGGAGGGGATCATGACCAGGCTCTGCTGGGGTCTCGCGCTTTGGTGCGCGCTTTGGGCTTGCCAGGGGCCGCGGGGCCCGGAGGGGCCCTCCGGACCGCCGGGAGAGCCTGGACCGGCTGGGCCGGCGGCGGTACCTCCAAGAGCGCCTCCTGGGCCGGGACTGAAGCTGTCGATCAGCTCCGCCGCGGTTGCCGGGGACGGGACGGTGACGGTGGCGTTCTCGCTGACCGACGAGCAAGGTGTGCGGTTGGACCGCGAGGGCAAGCGAACGCCGGGACAGATCAATCCGCAGTTCGTGCTCTCGCGGCTGGCAAAGGACGCCTCCTTGGTGCCCGGCCAGTACACCGCGCTCACCACCCGGCCGCAGACCAGCCCCATCACCGGCCAGACCTCGGTCCAGCCGGCGGCCGACTCCGGAGGGACGTTCGCCGAGCTGGCCCCGGGATCCTTCACCTACACCTTCGGGAGCAAGGCGCAGACGGACCTCTCGGCAATGCACGCGGTGGGCGCCTACGCCACCCGGACGGTGGACGAGCGGCTGTTCGTCTCAAACGCGGTGTTCCACTTCATCCCCGCGGGAGGGGAGGTCGGCGCGACGCGCGAGGTGGTGCGCACGCAGGCCTGCAACAGTTGCCACAACCCGCTCGAGGCGCACGGAGGCGCGCGCCGGGAAACGGCGCTGTGCGTGCTCTGCCACAGCGCGCAGGCCTTGGACCCGGACACCGGCAACACGGTGGACTTCCGGGTGATGGTCCACAAGATCCACCGGGGCGAGGACCTACCCAGCGTGAGGGCGGGGACGCCGTACCGGATCATCGGCTTCCGGCAGACGGTATTCGACTTCTCCACGGTCGCCTTTCCGCAGGACATCCGGAACTGTCAGACCTGCCACCTGGGGGCGCAGGCGGAGGCATGGCTCACGCGTCCGTCCCGCGCGGCATGCGGCTCGTGCCATGACCTGACGGCCTTCATCGAGCCGGTGCCTCCGGGGATGACGCTCCACAAGGCCGGGGTGCAACTGGACGACGCGCAGTGCGCGCTCTGCCACCCGCCTTCGGGGGGGCTCGTCGGTGTGGCCGAGAGCCACCGGACTCCGGCACAGGCTCCGGGGGCGCCGAGCCTTGAGCTGACCATTCTCGAGGTATCGAACGTGGCGTCGGGGCAGCCGGCGACGCTGACCTTCAAGGTGGAGGCGGATGGGCGCCCGCTGGACGTCGTCACGGCGCCTCTTGCGCGGTTGGCGGCGACGTGGGCGGGGCCGACGGAGGACTACGCGAGCTTCGCCACCGCGACCATCCAGGGAGCCGGGGCGGCGGGGAGCCTCTTGGCGGTGGATGCGGCGAGCGGAACCTTCCGGTACGTCTTCCCGGACGTGGCGCGTCTGCCGGCGGGGGCGGCGGGGACGTTCGCCTTCGGGCTGGAGGGCACCTTCCGGCGGGGTGGGCCGACGGGGCCCACGGCTTCGGCGTTCAACCCGGTAGCGTACGCGGCGGTGGGGGCTGGCCCGCCCTCACCGAGGCGGACGGTGGTGGAGGTGGCGCGTTGCAACCGCTGTCACCTGGAGCTCGCGGCGCACGGCGGGACTCGGCGGAACCCCGAGTACTGCGTGATGTGCCACAACGCCAACAACACCAACGACGAGCGGGTCGCGCGGGTGGAGGGCGCGACCGTGACCGCGCAGTCGGTGCACTTCAAGGTGATGATCCACAAGATCCACACCGGGGAGCACCTCTCGCAGAAGCCGTACGTGTTAGGGGGCTTCCCGGTGCCGACCCGTGGCAACCCGGAGGGGACGCCGGTGGACTTCGGCGAGGTCCGCTTCCCGGGAGACCGGCGGGACTGCGGCACCTGCCACGCGGCGGAGAGCTTCGTCTTGCCGTTGCCGGCGGGGGTGTTGCCCTCGCGCGAGGAGGAGCTTGCGTGCACCGAGGAGCCGGCGGCGGACGACGATCGGTTCTGCGACGCAAGGGTGGTGAGCGCGCTGAGGCTGATTCCGCCGGCGACGGCGGCGTGCACCTCTTGCCACGACTCGGTCCAGGCGGTGGCGCATGCGAGCACGATGACGAGCGCGGCGGGGGCGGAGGCCTGCGCCACCTGTCACGCCGAGGGGCGGCAGCTCGCGGTGAGGCGGGTGCATGGGAGATAGGGAGATGCGTGCGGGGCGAGTCGCGCCGAAGGCAGGGTGTCGCCAGAGGCTGGCTTGCGGCGGCGCTTGAGCGGCCGTGTGCTTCCAACGCTGCTGGCAGCCGGCTGGCTCATCTTCGGATGCCCGCCGTCCACGCGCCCCGGGGAGGTGGAATTCGGCGGAGGTCGAATCACCTTCTCGCACGGGGAGCATCACCGGGCGGGAGTGAGCTGCGCCGCTTGCCACGAGGCGGTGCTGGGCGCGGATGCGCAAGTCGCTCTTCCAGCCTGGAAGCGAGGCCCGACCCACAGGCCCGCGGGCGCATCTCCGGGGACGAAGAAGTTGAGGCCGGTTGAGCAAGGGCGCCGTCCTTACTAGAGTAAGGACATGGGCAAGGTCACCACCAAGCTCCAGGTGACGGTCCCCAAGTCGATTGCCGAGCGATACGGCATCCGCCCGGGCGACGAGCTCGAGTGGCTGCCCGCCGGAGAGAGCATTCGCGTACTGCCCGCCAGGGCTACGAAGCCCACAGTGGATCTGAAGGCGCGCCTGGCGCTCTTTAGGGCGGCGATGCAACGGCAGCGCCGCCGGCAGGCCGGGCGAAGGGCGGCCAGGCCGGCGAGCCGGGGCTGGACCCGCGAGGAGCTGTACGACCGTGGCCGCCCTCATTGACACCAACGTCCTGGTCTACTGCTACGACTTTCGCTTCCCGGAAAAGCAGCGGACCGCCTCGCGGCTTCTCGTGGAGGGCATCGCCCGTGATTCGGTCCGTGTCCCGCACCAGGCGATCGTCGAGTTCCTCGCAGCGGTCACTCGCCCGCTGGGGAAGGAGGCTCCCTTGCTGGCTCCGAACGAAGCGCGGCGCGAGGCCGAGGAGATGCTCTCCACTTTCGAGGTGCTCTACCCGAACGACGCCTTGATGCGCACCGCGCTCCGAGGGGCGGCCGCCTACGGGCTTCCTTGGTTCGATGCGCACCTGTGGGCCTACGCGGAGCACTACGGGCTGGGCGAGCTTTGGTCCGAGGACTTCCAAGAAGGGCGCCTCTACGGCACTGTGCTGATCCGCAACCCGTTTTCCGCCCGCGGCGTTGGCTGACATGGCCGAGGAGAAGGGCACTCGCTCTGTCGAGCTGACTCCTGCGGGCGCGCACGCCTCGGTGCGGATCCGCGTCATCGAGGGCGCGGACGCGGGCGCGGAGGCGCGGCTCTCCTTAACGCCGCTGATCGCCGGCACCGCCGAGGGGTGCGGGCTCAGGCTCTCCGACCCTTCCGTCTCTCGCCAACACGCGGAGCTGTCGCTCGCGGCCGGACGAGTGAAGGTGCGCGACCTCGGCAGCAAGAACGGCACCCGCCACCTCGGAGCCAAGGTGGACTCCCTGAGCGTCCCGGTGGGTGGGGTGATCGAGCTCGGAGCGACCAAGCTCGCCCTCCTCCCCGCCGCTCCCGCCACCGACGAGCTGTCCACTCGCGAGGAGGTGGGCGCCCTTTTCAGCCGCTCGACTCCGATGCGGCGGCTCTTCCGGCAGCTCGAGCTGGTCGCTCCGACCGAGGCCACGGTGCTTCTCCTCGGGGAAGCCGGGGCCGGGAAAGAAGAAGTCGCCCGAGCCATCCATGCCCTCTCCGGGCGCAGCGGGCCCTTCCTCTCGGTGGACTGCGCCACGTTCACTCCACCGCTAGCCGCAACGCGTCTGTTCGGTCCCGCCTCGGCCAACACCGCGCCGAGCCAAGGCAAGGCGTCCGACGATGGCACCCTCTTCTTGGACCAGGTCGGGGAGCTGCCCCCAAAGGTGCAGCCGATGCTCCTTCGCGCGGTGGACCGCCAGGAGGCCCTTCGCCCCGGCGAGGCAGCGCCCCGAAGGTGGAGCCCCCGGGTGGTGGCGTCCTCGCGCGTCCCGCTCGAAGAGCTACTGGCCAAGGGCCAGTTCCGAGCAGACCTCCTCCACCGGCTTTCCACGGTGACGCTGCAGGTTCCACCGTTGCGCGAGCGGCCCGACGACATCCCGCTCCTCGCGGAGAGATTCGCCAAGGAGCTCGGGCACGACCTCCAGCTCTCCGGCGCCAGCTTGGCCTGCCTCACCGCGTACCACTGGCCGGGCAACGTCCGCGAGCTTCGAAACCTGGTGGAGCGAACGCTCGCCGTGGGTGTCACCGAGGCGCTGCCCACCGAAGCGGAGGCCGCCGCGAGCGCGGAGGGCTTCAGCCAGGCTCGCCTCCTGGCGGTGAAGGCCTTCGAGCGGAGCTACCTCGAGGCCTTGCTGCGAAAGCACCAGGGCTCGGCCACCCGCGCCGCTCGCGAGGCGAAGATGTCCCGCTCCTACCTCTACGAGTTATTGGCCGAGCACGGTCTCCGGGCCAAGGACTGACGTCAGCCGGTCGAGTCGTCGGTGGCCACCCCGCCGCTGTGCGGCTTGGTGCTCCCAGCCGCGAGCCCGCCGGGGAGCTGGCCCTCGGGCGCGTGCACCGCGGTGAGTCGCCGCCGCAGCTCGCGCACGCTCATCGACTCCACCTCGCCGTACGGGTCCCGGTAGAAGACCCTTCCGTTCTCCACGCGCATGAAGGTGACCGCGTGGTTGGTCTTCCCCATGTCCAGGTTCAGGATGATCGGCCGCTCGCTCTCGAACGAAGGCCGGCTCCTCAGGAACTCGATCAGCTTCTTCTGGTGCGCGAGGTTTCCCTTCCCCACCGCCTCGTACTTGGTGCCGAAGAGCGCCTCCAGCATCCTGATTTGCTGCGCGCCGTCCAGCCCGCGCTGCGCCACCTTCCCCGGCTTGCCCTTGGGGCTGGAGATGTCGCGCCTGGCGTCGTAGTTCAACTTGCCGTTGGCGTACTCCATCGCCGCCGACTGGAAGATGCTGTCCGCCAGGCTGCGGGAGTCGTTGGGGTTCTCGAGGAAGCCCGGCTGCACCCAGAGCCTCTCCCCGTTTCTCATCTTCACCTTCCCGTCCGGGCCGGTGAGCCCCACCATCAGCCGGGCCAGCTCGGAGGGGTTGTCGCGCGCCAGCTCGTACTGCATCGACGCCACCGTGCAGGTGCCCACATCGCCCTTGCTCCCCTGGTCCACCCGCTTGGGCATCGCCACGTCGCGGATGACGTCTTCGAGGATCGCGCTCCTCCCCGCTTCGTCGAGGCTGGAGTTGAGCGGATGGCTCGAGAGCCTCGATAGGTTGGCGAGCAGCGTGCGCCCGTGGCTGTCCCGGTCGAGAAGCCGCTCGGGCGTCTTCTCCACCATCCTGCCCAAGAGCGCCGCGCCGCGCTCGGTGGACGCGCCGAGCACCTTCGCGAGCTGCCTCCTCCCGTCCTCGCCCACCTTGTCCCAGGTGTCGCTCCGCATCACCTGGTCGATCACCGCAGCCTGGGAGCCGGAAGGATCCTTGGCCACCCGGCCGAGCAGCTTCGCCCGGGCGCCGTCCGGAAGCTCGCGGGCCCCGTCGAGGATGCGATCCAGCCTCCGCGCGGTGGCCGGATCCTCCGCCGCCTGCCGGAGCGCGAGCTTCTGCTCCGGCGCCAGTGCGGACTTGGCGATGGCGCGCGAAACCTCGACGCGCTCGCGCTGGCTGAGCGGCAAATGCTCGCGGCGCTCCGGCTTCGGGTGCTTCAAGTACGAAGGAAGCTCCGCGCGCCCGCCGTGCGCCGCGGCCGCGCCCTGCGTCCCGTCGCCGGTGGAGTCGTCGGTGGCCACCCCGATGGTGAGGGTCCTTTGCGCCGGCTCGAAGCGGTCACCTTCGTTCCGCGCCACCCGGCGCGCCTGCGCCTCGAAGCGGCTCTCTCCGAAGCGATCCATCCGAACCTCGGGCCGGGAGCGCTGGGCTGCTCCCGCCGCCGGCGCTCGGGGCGCGAGGCGGGGGCTTCTCCTTACCGACAGGTCGATGGGCATGGCGGATGACTCCAGTAGGATTGTCTCGACAGACTCCTAAGCTGTTTCTGTGCGCCCGGGTGCGCCCTGGTGGGCGCTCTCCCACACGAAGCTGATGCCATTCTAGCGCGCATGTCGGTGCCCCTCGGAAAGTACGAGCTCTTGCGCCGCCTCGGCGAGGGCGGGATGGGCGAGGTATACCTGGCGCGCGATCCGTCGCTGGGGAAGCTGTTGGTCATCAAGCGGATGCGGGCCGAGCTGTCGCAGGACGAGCAGCTCTTGGCGCTCTTCCTCGACGAGGCGCGGACCGCGGCCAGGCTGAACCACCCGAACATCGTTCAGCTCTTCGAGCTGGGCGAGGCCGAGGGCGCCTACTACCTCGCCATGGAGCTGGTGCACGGACAGGATCTCTGGTCGCTCATCCGGCGCGCGCGCGACCGTGGGCGACCGCTCCCTCTGGGCGCCTGCTGCCGCATCGCCGCGGACGTGGGCGCCGCGCTGGACTTCGCCCGGAGGTGCCCCGGCCCCGACGGCGCTCCGCTGGAGCTGGTCCACCGCGACGTGACACCCCACAACGTCCTCTTGGGCTACGCCGGCGGCGTCAAGCTGATCGACTTCGGCGTCTCCAAGGCGAAGGGCCACCTGCACCGCACCGCCACCGGGGTGGTGCGCGGGAAGGCGGCCTACATGTCCCCCGAGCAGGCCGCGGGCGAACGGGTCGATCACCGCACCGACGTCTTCGCGACGGGGGTGGTGCTGTGGGAGATGCTCACCTTAGAACGGCTCTTCCGCGGACCCACCGACGCGGACACCTTGAGGCGAGTGGCGGCGTGCGAGGTCGAGCCTCCCTCGGCGAAGAACCCGGCGGTGTGCGCAGAGCTCGACGCCCTCTGCCTGGAGGCCCTCTCCCGCGACCAGCGGCGCCGGATTGCCAGCGCGGGCGAACTGCGCGACCGCCTCGAGTCGATCGTCCTGCGCGAGGGCCTCGCCGCCGGCCCTTCCCACCTCGCCGCCTACCTGCGCGAGCTGTTCGCCTTCGAGGCGGCGGTGCCTCTGGAGCAGCTCGGCAGCCCGGTGGAGTCGACCCTCCGCACGCCGGCCGCCCACCCGCATGGGCCCCACACCCAGACGCTGGACGCGCAGACCGACCCCACCTCCCAGCCGGCCCTCGAGAGCTTCACCACCTTCGATCGGCCGCGCCACAACCTTCCGCCGCAAGGCGACTCCTTCGTGGGGAGAGTGCCCGAGCTGGCCCAAATCCACCGGATGCTCCTGGCCGGCGTCCGGCTGCTCACCTTGCGCGGTCCGGGCGGCGCGGGGAAGACGCGGCTGCTCATCGAGGCGGCCACTCAGCTCCCAGCGCGCCGGGGAGGCATCTGGTTCTGCGACCTCTCCGAGGCGACCGACGTGGACGGCATCCTGGCCGCCGCCTCTCGGGCGCTCTCGCTCTCCCTCACCGCGGGCAAGACCACCGACGACGCGGTGGCGCAGGTGGGCCACGCGCTCAGCAGCCGTGGATCGATCGCGCTCCTGCTCGACAACTTCGAGCACGTGGTGGAGCACGCGCCCCTCTCCGTGGGGCGATGGCTGGCCGCCGCCCCCAAGGCGCTCTTCCTCGTCACCAGCCGGGAACCTCTGGGCATCGCCGGCGAGGAGTGCCTGGAGGTGGCGCCGCTCCAGCTCCCCGGCCCCGAGGACGACGTCGCCTCCACCGACGCCGTGCGCCTGTTCGTCGAGCGGGCGATGGCCGCGCGAGAGGGCCTCTCCTTCGGCCGCGCCGAGCTCTTGACCGCCGCGGAGATCGTCCGCCAGCTGGATGGGCTCCCGCTGGCCATCGAGCTGGCGGCGGCGCGGCTCTCGGTGCTCACCCTGGCCCAGCTCCTCGAACGGCTCCCCAGGCGCCTGGAGCTTCTGGGAGCCCCCGGGGCTCCCGCCTCGAGAAGGTCCACCCTGCGCGCCACCCTGGAGTGGAGCTGGTCGCTCATCGGGCCGCGCGAGCAGTCCGCGCTCGCGCAGGCCTCCGTCTTCCGGGGCGGGTTCGACTCCCAGGCCGCCGAGGCCGTGCTCGATCTCACCCGTGCCGAGGGCGAGGAGACCGCGACCGAAGCCTTGCGCTCGCTGGTGCGCCGCTCGCTCCTTCGGGAGCTCTTGGGCGGGCGGTTCGGCTTCTACGAGAGCGTGCGCGCCTTCGCCCAGGAGAAGCTGGGCCCCTCCTCCGCTCCCGTCCGCGAGCGGCACGCCCGGCACTTCCTCGCCCTGGGCCAGAAGCTGGCCGAGCGCGCCGACGGCGCAGAGGGAAAGCTGGCGCTGGACTCGCTCTCCCGCGAGCGGGACAACCTGCTCGCGGTGGCGCAGGGAGAGCGCCCGGTGCAGGCGCTCGAGGCGCTGCTCGCGCTGGATCCGCTCCTCTCCACCCGGGGGCCGTTCGGCTCGCACCTCCCCTGGCTCGACGGGGCGCTCGCGCGGGCGGCCGGCGCCGACCCGAGGCTCCTCGCCAAGGGCCACGAGGCGAGGGGGCGGGCGCGGCAGGCCCGGGGGCGGCTCGCCGAGGCGGCGACGGACTACCGGCGGGCGCTCGAGCTCTCGCGCGCGGCCAAAGACACCGCGCTGGAGGGGCGCGAGGAGGCCTACCTCGCGGGGATCGAGCGGCTCACCGGAGCGCGCGAAGCGGCGCTCGAGAGGTACCTCCGAGCCATCGAGCTCCTCGAGCAGGCAGCGGACGGCCGCGTGCAGGGGCGCGCGCTGGGAAACCTGGGCGATCTGCAGCAGGAGCTGGGACGGCTGGAGGACGCCCGGGAGAACTACTCCTGGGCGCTCGCGCTCCTCCGCGAGGCCGGAGACCTTCGCTTCGAGGCCATCGTCCGCTCCAACCTCGGCGCGCTCCAGCAAGCCCTGGGCGAGCTGGAGGCCGCCGCGGAGAGCTACGAGACGGCGCTCTCCATCCACAAAGAGCTGGGCAACGTCCGTTCGGAGGGCATCGGGCTCTCCAACCTGGGCGATCTCATGCGCGACCGCGGCCGCCCCGACGCCGCCAGGGCCCTCTACGAGCGCGCCCTCGCGGTGCACCGGCTGATCGGCAACCGCCGCTGGGAGGCCATCGCGCTGATGAACCTCGGGCTCACCGAGCACGAGCTTTTGAGGCTGGACGAGGCGATCGGCCACTACCGGCGGGCGGCCGGACTCTTCTTTGAGGTGGGCGACCGCCGCTTCGGCGCCTTCGTACGCGGCGCGCTCGGAGCGGCGCTCTCGGGCCGGGGACGGAGGGAGGAAGGCGAGCGGCTCTCCTCCGAGGCGGAGGCGACCTTGAAAGAGGTGGCCGACGCTCCCATGCTCGCCGCGCTGGACATCTACCGCGGGCACGTGGAGATCGCCTCCGGGCGGATGGAGGCGGCGCTGGAGCGCATGCGGCGTGCCCACGGACCTGGGCCCTCCTCCGCCAGCCGCTCGGAGTTGGTCCGCACCGCGCTGCGCTCGCTCGAAGCCGCGCTCCGGGAAACTCCCACTCAGCGCTTGTAGGTCCAGTGCCAGTACTCGCCGGAGACGTCGTTGACGAAGCCGAAGCGGCGGGCGTGATTCTTGAGCCACTGGTAGGCGCGGGTGCCGTAGCCGCCGACCCCTCCGATGTCCATCGAGATGCCGCCCTGGTGGTTGGAGTAGCCCGGACGCGCCGCCAGGTTCCCGGTGCCGTTGAGGTAGGCCTGGTAGAGCTTCCGCTGCTCGTCCATGGTGCGGAAGCCGCTCACCGCGTAGAGGTTCACCCCCGCGCGCTTGGCGGCGGCGATCATCTGCACGTAGGCCTTGGCCGCGTCCGCCCGCAGGTACTCGCCCTGCCCTACCGGGTAGACGGTGATTCCGAAAGGGCGGCCGTTCACGTACCCGGTGGCGTGCTTCGGCTTCCCGAGATCGGGACCCAGCGCCTTGGCGATCCGCTTCCGGGTGTGTTCGCCGGCCCGGCCGGTGACCTCCATGTCGTGCTTGCGCTGGAAGCGCTTCACCGCCCCGGTGGTGTTGTCGGTCCAGCGCCCGTCCACCTTGCCCGGATCGTTCCCGAGCGAGCTCAGATCCTTCTCCACCTTCCGGACCGCGTCGCGGAGGTTCGAGTACACCCGAGAGGTGATCGCGTTGCCTTGGTTGGCGACCTGCGGGTCCGCCTTCTTGAAGCGCCTGAGCGCGGAGAGGGTGTGCTCGTCGAAGAACCCGTCCACCTTCCCTGGGAAGTAGCCCAGGCCGTGGAGCATCTGCTCCACCTGGCGGATGGCGGCGCTCTGGTCCCCTAGCCTGGCCGGCTGCTCGAAGCTCTTCGCCGTGACGCGCGAGGCGGTGGTGGCGGTGATGGGCATGGCGGCTTCTCCTCTGGGGTGGATTGTCGCCGCTGCCCAGCGTTGGTTGTTTGTAAGCAACTGGTTTTATTGATTGTTTTGGAACATCGGCGCTCCACCCGGTGTCCGCCGAAGGGGGACGTATCATCCGGCCCGATGGCGGAGCGCACGGTTTCGATGAAGCTCGGGGGGAGTGGGACGGCGCTCGAGCGGGTGCGGCTCCGCGTGCTGGAGGGCCCGGACCGGGGCCGGGAAGCCGCGCTAGGCGATGGCGTGTCGGTGGTGGGGACCGCGCCGGACTGCCAGCTCTTGCTCACCGATCCGACGGTGTCTCGGCGCCACGCGAGCTTCGAGCTTCGCGGAGGCGTGGTGCGGGTGACGGATCTGCGGAGCAAGAACGCCACCCGCTATCTCGGCGCGAGGATCGACACTGCCGAGCTGCCGATCGGGAGCACGGTGCTGGTCGGGAAGACGCGGATTGCCTTCTTGCCGGCGGCGCTGCCCCACTCCGCGCTGAGCGAGTCCACCGAGTGCGAGGGCATGCTGGGGCAGTCGGTGGCGATGCGGCGGCTGTTCGCGCAGGCCCAGCGGGTCGGCCCGACTGATTCTCCGGTGCTCCTGGTGGGAGAGACGGGCAGCGGCAAGGGGAGGCTGGCGCGGGCGCTCCACGCCTTGTCGGCGAGGCTGGCGGGGCCGTTCCAGGTTCTCGACTGTGGCTCCTTGGCCGGAGGCGGCGCCTTGGCCGCCCTGTTCGGGGAGGGCGAGGGCGCCGGGGCGATCGAGGCCGCGGACCAGGGGACGCTTTTTTTGGACGAGGTGGCGGCGATGCCCGCACAGGCGCAGCTTGGGCTCTTGCGCGCCCTCGACACCAGGTCCTTCGTTCGGCTCGGCGAGGGTGGCACGAGGCGTTCGGACTTCCGGGCGATCGCGGCGACGCACGAGGACCTCGAGCGGCTGGCGGCTTCGGGCCGTTTCCGGGCGGACCTCTACTATCGGCTGGCGGCGATCGTCCTCGAGGTCCCTCCGCTGCGCGAGCGGCTGGAGGATCTGCCCCTGCTCGCGACGGCGTTCGCGGCGAGGGCGAGGCCGGGCGCAAGGCCGAGGTTCGGGCCGGAGGTGATGGCGGCGCTCTTTGCGCATCGCTGGCCGGGGAACGTGCGGGAGCTGGAGAACGTCATCGAGCGGGCCGCCACCTTCGGAAAGGCACCGCTGCCCGAGCGGCCGAGCGGGGAGGCCGACTTCCACGAGGCTCGCGAGCGGGCGATGAAGGCGTTCGAGCGGAGCTACCTCGAGGCGCTCTTGAAGGAGCACGGCGGCCCCACCGCCGCGGCCAGGGAGGCGAGGGTGGCGCGCTCCTACTTCTACCGGCTGCTGGAGGAGCACGGGCTCATCCGCAAGAAGCGCGCGAAAAAGGCCTGACCGAGCCGGAGCCGCGACATCGAAGGGGGCGTGCCTTCCGTGGGCCCAGCCGCGGCGGGCGGCCACCCCCGGCTGCTTCCCCTCCCGCCACTCCTCGAGGATCTGCTCCTGCACGTCGCGGGCTTTCCCGTTGCTCTTCGCCATCGGGGCAAATGACACCGCACCAGAGCTGGCTTCGGCGCGCGGCCCTGGAGGGTGTGGATCTGATCCTGAGCGCTCACGGCTTCGAACGGGTTGAGGGCACGCCGCGACCCGCCCTGGAACGCCGAACAGCTTTCCCGGCCCAGGCCTTGGCGAGGGGGGCGCATGTCCGGAATGCATGCAGACCGTGCGCGCGGGTCGTGGGAGAGCTGGCGCGCGTAGGCTTCTTCGCGATCACGCTCGGTCTACGCCTTGCCCCTGAAGCGCGCCTGCATCCCGTCGCGGAAGATCTGCCGGACCGCTCCGAGGGCCGGAATGCCGGTGATCCCGCCTCCTCCGTGCGTGGCCGAGCCCGCCTGGTACAGCCCGCAGATCGGCGTCCGCAGGTCCGCCCAGCCCGGCGCCGGCCGCATGTGGAAGAGCTGGCTGGCCGACAGCTCGCCGTGGAAGATGTTGCCGCCCAATAGCCCGTACTCCCGCTCCATCTCATGCGGCCCGATCACCTGCCTGTGGAGGATGGAAGCCTTGAAGCCCGGCGCCAGCTCCTCGACTCGGTCGATCAGCCGGTCGGCGTAGGCGTCCAGTTCCTCCTTCTTTGGCTCGGCGGCGAAGGTGTGCGGCACCCACTGGGTGAACATCGACATGACGTGCTTGCCTTCGGGCGCGAGCGTCTTGTCGAACACCGAGGGGATGCAGATGTCGGCGAAGGGTTTTCTCGCCGGCCGCCCGGCGACGGCGTCCTGGAAGGCGCCCTCCACATCCTCGAGCGAGTGCGCCAGCACGATCGTCCCGCCGTGCACCTCGGGGTCGAAGCCCCTCTTGCACTTGAACTCCGGCAGCCGGTCCACCGCGAGGTTCACCTTCACCGTGCCGCTGCGGGTCTTCCACCGCTCCATCCGGCCGACCAGCTCCGCCGGTAGCTCCTTCCGATCGAGCTGCTGGAGGAAGGTGATCTGCGGGTGGGTGGCGGCGATCACCACCTCCGCCTCCAGCTCCTCTCCGCCCTCGAGCGCCACTCCGGTCACCCGCCCGTCGCGGGCGAGGATCTTCGACACCGGCGCTGAGGTGCGGACCTTCGCGCCGAACGACTCCGCGGCGCGCCTCAAAGCCTCGCTCACTCCGCCGGTCCCGCCCTCGGGGAAGCCCCAGCTCCCCATCTGTCCCTCGCCGACGTCGCCGATCTTGTGGTGGGCCATCACGTAGGCGGTGCCCGGCGAGCGCGGGCCGGCCCAGGTTCCGATCACCCCGCTCACCGAGAGGACGCCCTGCACCGCGGGCGACTCGAAGAATTCATCGAGCAGGTCCGCCACGCTCATGGTGAACAGGCGGGTAACCTCGCCGACGCCTTGCACTCCGAGCCCGCGGAGCTTCCAGGCGAGCGCGAACTGCTCCCAGAGGTCGCCCAGCCGGGTCGAGCCGACCCTTGGCGGAAGGGTGGTGAGCAGTGGCCCCAACACCTTCGCCAGTTTCGAAAGCCACTCATCCCAGCGTTCGAAGGCGTCGGCGTCGCGGCGGGAGAACTTGGAGATCTGCTCGTGTCGCCGCGCGGGCTCCGGCGGCATCTGGAGGAAGCGGCCGTCGGGGTGCGGCACGAAGTAGCCGTGCTGCGGATAGATCTTGTACCCGTGCCGCTCCAGCTCCAGCTCGCGGGAGATGCTGGGCGGCATCAGGCTCACCACGTAGGAGAGGGCGGTCATCTTGAACTCGGGTCCCCAGGGCTGCTCGGTGACCGCGGCGCCGCCGACCTTGTGGCGGCGTTCGAGGACCAGGACGCCGGCGCCCCGCTTGGCGAGGAGCCCCGCGGCGACGAGCCCGTTGTGCCCGCCGCCGACCACCACCACGTCGAATCGCTGCGCGCTCATCAGGGCGGGGGAAGCTAGCCCTTTGGCCCCTGGAGTTCCACGAGCGCAATCCCCTCGGCCAAATCAAAAAACTCGACCCGGTTTCCGCCCTCGGAGATGGCGGCAGCGAGGCTCTCCTGCGCCTGCTTCACCAGGTCTGCGAAGGCGTACTCCCTGCCGGCCTGGCCCGCGGAGACTCCGACCGAGATGGTCGGGCGCAGAATCTCATCACCGAGCGCCAGGGTGGCCTTCGCCACCCGCTCGCAGATTCGCCGGGAGACGATCAGCGCCCCCGAGAGGTCGGTGTGCGGCATGAGCAAGAGCACGCGGTCCGGGCTGTACTGCACGGGGAAGTCGGTGTCGCGCAGGGATCGCCTGATGGCGAGCGCGAGGCCGCCCATGAGCTGGGAGGTCGGCTCCGGGCCCAGCTCGCGGCCCAGCGAATCGAAGGCGATGAGGGCGAAGGAGAGCGGGAATCCGTAGCGGCGGGCCCGTTTCACCTCGATGAAGAGCACTTCCTTGAAATGGGCGAAGGTATAGAAGTTGGTGAGCGGGTCGAGGATTCCGTCTCCGGGCCTGGGCGCCGGCAGTGGCGGCCGGGTGCGGGCGGCAAGCTCGGGGAGGCGTGCCCGAAGATCATTCGGCGAGACGGGCAGGGGCAGCACCGCGTCGGCGAAGCCGGCCCGAAAGCCTCGCTTCATGGCGGCCATCACCACGGCTCGCGGGCAGCGCCCTCGGATCTCACGGGAGAGCTTCGAAGGGCCATTGGCCCCTGGCCCCAGCACCACCAACTGTTCGCGGGACAGCTCGGCGGGCGAGGCCGCGGCCGAGACCCAGAGTCCAGCCTTCCTGAGTGCCAGGGCGAGCTGCGCGCGCAGCTTTGGGTTCGGTTCCAGGACCGCAGCGCGGGAGAGCTTCATTGCTACCGGGCCTCCTTTGGGGCGAACCATACCTTGCCTTTTCGGATTCGGTGGGCCATACCGCCGCTCCCAAGCTACCGGCAGGACGCGAGGAGGTGAACGAGTTGACGGGCATTCGCGTGAAGGAGGGCGAGTCCATCGAGGCCGCGCTCAAGCGGTTCAAGAAGGCCACCGAGAAGGCCGGGATCCTCTCCGAGATCAGGAAGCGCGAGCACTACGAGAAGCCTTCCGTGAAGCGGAAGAAGAAGATGCTCGCCGCGAAGAAGCGCGCGGTGAAGAAGCTCCGGAAGAACTGGTAGGGCGGCTGCTGGGGGCCTTTTACCGGCCGGACTCCCGACGCGTGGGCGCCACTCCTCCGGCCCGGGTAGCATTCGGGATCCGCCCGTCGCAACGACTCGGCGATTGCTGCCGCGGCGCCTACGGCGTGTACCGGAGGATGGTTCCGGAGTAGCCAACCGCCCACGCGTCAGCCGCCGAGCTGCCCCAGACGCCGACCAGGAAGGCTGCGCTGCTTGCGGCGGGCGTCCATGCACTACCGTTCCAATGGAACACTCCTTCCAATCCGACCGCCCAGATATCAGTTGCCGAGCTGCGATTCGATCGCGGTCGCGAGGTATTGACTCCAGCCGCCGACTTCTCCCAGTCTGTCGCGCCCCGGCCGTGCTGATCCCTGAGAACAAGATCGAGGAGATCCTCGAGCGCACCGACCTCGTCGCCCTGGTGTCCCGGCACGTGGAGCTCAAGAAGTCCGGCCGCAGCTACAAGGGCTGTTGCCCCTTCCACCAGGAGAAGACCGCCTCCTTCCACGTCACCCCCGAGCTGCGCCGCTTCAAGTGCTTCGGCTGCCAGGCCGGCGGCGACGCCATCGCCTTCGTCCAGCGCTACCTCGGAAAAACCTTCGTCGACGCGGTGAAGGACCTCGCCCGCGAGGCCGGGGTCGACCTCGACGCCGCCGTCGACCCCGCCGCCAGGGAGCGCGCCCTCCTCAAGGAGGCCACCGACTTCGCCCAGGAACACTTTCGCCAGAAGCTGTGGGAGCCCGCCGGGAAAAGAGCCCGCGACTACCTCGAGGGCCGCGGCGTCGCCGAGGCCGTCTCCAAGGCCTTCGGCCTGGGCTACTCCTCCCCTGCCTGGAGCGAGCTGGCCGACCACCTCTACCAGCGCGGCCTCATCGACCCCGGCGTCAAAGCCGGCCTGATCGCCCAGCGGAAGAGCGGCGAGGGCTACGTGGACTTCTTCCGCGGCCGCCTCACCATCCCCATCCGCTCCCCCGAGGGGCGCACCATCGCCTTCGGGGCCCGACTGCTCGAGGGCGAGGGCGCCAAGTACATCAACTCCCGCGAGTCCAGGCTCTACAACAAGAGCGAAACCCTCTACGGCATGGACCAGGCCCGGGAGGAGATCCGCCGCCGCAAGTCCGCCGTCCTGGTGGAGGGCTACTTCGACTGCATCGGCCTCCACGCCGCCGGGGTGAAGAACGCCGTCGCCCTCTGCTCCACCGCCCTCACCCCGGGGCACCTCTCCCTCCTCTCCCGCTGCGAAGCCAAGGAGCTGGTCCTCCTCCTCGACGGCGACGAGGCCGGGCGAAAGGCCATCGAGCGCCTCTCCGGACCCCTGCTCGCCGCCGGAGCCAACGCCAAGGTCGCCACCCTCCCCGAGGGCGAAGATCCCGACACCTTCGCCAGAAAGCAAGGCGCCGACGAAGTCGGTGGGCTCATCGAGTCGGCGCCGCCGCTCACCTCGTACCTCTTCGAGACCGTCCTCCCCGGAGGGCCCGCCGACTCCTTCGAGGCCAAGATGGCCGCCCTGGAGAGGTTGAGGCCGGTGGCCTTCCAGCTCCCGGTCGGGCTCACCCGCTCCGCCTTCTTCGCCGCCCTCTCCCGCCACTTCGGCCTCCCCGCCGCGGAGCTGGAGGCCTCCTTACGCGGCAAGACCCAGCCCGTCCGCCCCGCGCCCAAGCCCCCCCGCCTGCTCGACGGGCAGCCGAAGGTCGACCCGCTCGAAGCCCTCTTCGCCGCCTTCGCCCTGCGCGAGCGGAAGCTCATCTCCAAGGACCCCTTCCGCCTCTCCGACGAGCTTCTGCACCCTGGGCTTCGGACCCTGTTGGCCCACCTTGCCTCCGGAGCCTCCGCCGAGGACTCCCTCTTCGAAGCCTCGCCCGCCCTCAAGGGCGCCCTCGAGGCGGCCGGCCGGGAGCTTCCCAAGGAGGATTCCGAGCTGGAACCGCGCTTTCTGGGCGCGTGTCGAAGGCTGAAAATCCGGCGGATCGACGACCAGCTTTCCCACATCGCCCGGGTGACCGCCTCCCTCGCCGGAGCCAGCGACTTGACCGATGAAACCAGGCGACTCCTCTCGGATCGGAGCGAGCTGTTGGCCCTCAAACGCCGGGTGCTCGAGGAGCCCGGGTAGGCCCCTGGGAAGAAACCGCCCCGAGGGGTTGGTTGAGAACGCGCGTTGTAACGCCCTCGGATCTGCGGTACATCGGCCGGCCCACGTCCAAGCGCCTGTAATCCTGAGGAGAACCCGTCCCATGCCCACGCAGAAGCCTTCCTCTTCCAAGGCGACCGCCAAGAAGGCGAGGCGGGCAGCCAAGGAGAGCCGGGACAAGAATCACCCCCCGGCCCCCGCCAAGGACGCCAAGGACGGGAAGGCCACCCGCGAGAAGACCGCCGCCAACGCCAAGGAGAAGCTTAAGAAGCAGGAGAAGGGCGCTCCCGGCTCCGGGCTCGATGAGGTCGACCCCGAGGAGCAGGCCGACGAGCTGGCCGCCGCGGTGGAGGTGGACCCCGACGCAGAGGAGGAGCCCGACGAGGAGGCGATCTCCGAGCGCAAGGAGGTGAAGGACCTCCTCGAGGCGGGCCGCCAGAAGGGCTTCCTCACCTACGACGAGGTGAACGACGCCCTCCCCGCCGACATCGTGTCGTCCGACCAGATCGACGACGTGATGAGCATGTTCGGCGACAATGACATCGAGATCGTCGACGCCCAGAAGGCCGCCCAGGCCACCGAGGTGAAGCCCACCGTGGCCGCCTCCGAGGAGGCCAAGCAGGAGGCGGAAGAAGAGGAGAAGGACGAGGAAGAGGAGCCCGGGGGCAAGTCCAACGACCCGGTCCGCCTCTACCTCCGCAAGATGGGCTCGGTCTCTCTGCTCACCCGCGAGGGCGAGGTGGAGATCGCCAAGCGCATCGAGGAGGGGGAGAAGGAAGTCCTGCGGGCCCTGCTCGCTTGCAAGGTGTCGGTGGCGGAGATCCTCGATATCGGCAACCGCCTCAAGGCGGGCAAGCTGCGCATCCGGGAGGTGGTCAAGGACGCCCCCGAGGAGCCCAACGCCGAGGCAGGGGAGGAGGCTGAGCCCGAGGCCGAAGAGGTCGACGGCGAGGGCCATGGCGCCCAGCAGCTCAACCAGAACGAGCTGAACAAGATCGAGCAGATCTGCAGGGCGATCGAGAAGATCCGCCGCCACGCCAAGGAGGCCGAGGGGATCGACGAGGGCCTGGACTCGAAGAAGAAGCTCTCCGAGGTGAAGAAGAAGGAGCTCCGCCAGGAGCTGAAGGAGCTCCGCGAGAAGATGATGGAGGTCCTCGAAGAGATGCGGCTCGCCAAGAAGCAGGTGGACCGCATCGTCGGGGTGCTCCGGGCGATGATCGAGCGGGTGGACAAGGCGGAGGACGAGCTGCGCGAGTGCGAGCGCACCTACGGGGTGGCGGTGAGGGAGCTGAGGCCGGCCCTGCGCGAGGCGCGCGAGAACCCCCAGACCGCCAAGAAGCTCCAGCGGCGGCTGAACCTCACCGAGGAGCAGCTGGAGAACCTGGACCGGGACCTGCGCACCGCGGTCCGGCAGATCAAGCGGGTGGAGGAAGAGGCCAACCTCCCCATCGAGCTGTTGAGGAGGAACTACGAGGCGATCCGCGCCGGCGAGCGGCGGGCCGAGCGCGCCAAGAGCGAGCTGGTGGAGGCCAACCTTCGCCTGGTGGTGTCGATCGCCAAGAAGTACACCAACCGCGGGCTGCAGTTCCTCGACCTCATCCAGGAGGGGAACATCGGCCTGATGAAGGCGGTGGACAAGTTCGAGTACAAGCGCGGGTACAAGTTCTCCACCTACGCCACCTGGTGGATCCGCCAGGCCATCACCAGGGCGATCGCCGATCAGGCGCGCACCATCCGCATCCCGGTGCACATGATCGAGACGATCAACAAGCTCATCCGCACCAGCCGCTACCTGGTCCAGGAGATCGGCCGCGAGCCCACCCCGGAGGAGATCGCCGAGAAGATGGAGCTGCCGCTCGACAAGGTGCGGAAGGTCCTGAAGATCGCCAAGGAGCCCATCTCGCTGGAGACGCCGATCGGCGAGGAGGAGGACTCCCACCTCGGCGACTTCATCGAGGACAAGAGCCTGGTCTCGCCCTCGGACGCGGTGATCAACATGAATCTCGCCGAGCAGACCCGCAAGGTGCTCGCCACCCTCACCCCCCGCGAGGAGAAGGTCCTGAGGATGCGCTTCGGCATCGGCGAGAAGAGCGACCACACCTTGGAGGAGGTCGGCCAGGACTTCGAGGTCACCCGCGAGCGCATCCGGCAGATCGAGGCCAAGGCGCTCCGCAAGCTCCGGCACCCCTCGCGAAGCAAGCGGCTCCGCTCCTTCGTGGAGAGCTGAGAGGCTGTGAAGATATCCCCTCCCATCGCCGGACGGCCGATCTGCTTCGCCGGGCCTGGGCTGCGTGTGTCTACCGGACATGCGCCCCGTCGGAAGCCCTTGACGTATCACCGAGATACGCCTGCGGGCTTCCTCCTTGCGCGGCTCGCACCTCGACCGTCGGGCTCGGTCGGGGGATGTCCTCACAGCCTCTGAGCGGGGCCGACTCGTGCGTCCGCTCGGCCGGAGGGAGCTCGCCTTCGCCGCCCTCCTGGTCGCCGCCCTCGCCTTCGTGGGGGCGCTCACCGGGCTTAGTGACTACGACACCCTCCACCTCTTGGCCGCCGGGAGGGACATCGTCCGGCGGGGCGGCTTTCCTGCCGAGGACCCGTTCCTCTTCCCGATGAAGGGGCTGCCGGCCGGGCCTCCCGCTTCGTGGCTGACCAGCGTGCTGCTCTACCTCTCGTACGCCTTGGCGGGAGAGCCGGGGCCGGTCCTGCTGGCCGCGCTCTTGTCCGCCGGCCTGTTCGCGCTGCTTTTGGCCGACTCGCTGGGCGAGGAGCGAAGCTGGTCCGGCCTCGCCGTCTCGCTTGCCGTGCTCGCGCTCGCCTTCGCCGTCTATCGGCCGAGGGCGGTACCGAGACCCGAGCTGTTCGCCTGGCTTTTCCTGGCCGTGACGCTGTTCGCCCTGCGCCGCTTCGAGGCAGGGAAGGGACGGGGGCTCTACTTCTTCCCCGCGGCGGCGCTCTTCTGGGGCTCGCTCCATCAGTCGCTGGCGGTGGGCATCGGCGCCCTCGCCGTCTGGGTGGCGGTCGGGCTCGGCCAAGCGGCGGTGGAAAGGCTCACCTATGGCAGAGTTGGAGGCGCACCGCCCCTCGGCCAGCTCGGAGCGGTCGCGGCCGTGGGAGCGGGGGGGCTCGTGGCGGGGCTGTTGGTCCCCACCTCGGGGCTCTCCACGGCGACGGCGCTGATGAGCTCGCAGCTCGGCGCCGCGGGGGCTTGGGGAAGCTCCGACTCCGGCCTCGCCCTGATGCGGCACCTCATCGTCGAGCTGCGGCCGCTCTCGAAGGAGGACTGGCTAGGGCCGTTCGGCGCGCTGGTGGCGCTGTCGGGGATCTCGTTCTTGGCGGGATGGCGGAGGACGAGCCCGCGCGATCTCGTGCTGCTCCTCGCCTTCGTGGTGGCTGCGGCGCCGACCAGGAGGTTCGCCCCGATGGCGGCGTTGGTGGCCGCGCCGATCGCCGCCAGGAATTTCGCCGTGGGCCTCCGGCGGGTCCGCCCCCATCTGGCCTCGATCATCCGGGTGGCCGCGTGCGCGGTGGGCGCGCTGGTGTTCGTCTCCGGAGCGTGGGCCGCGGCTGCCGCGGCCGTGCCCTTCGGCACCTCGCTCGCAAAGGAGCGCTTCCCGGCGCGCGCCGCTTCCTACCTCGAGGCGATCGGATTCTCAGGGCGGCTGTACAACACCTTTCAGTACGGCGGCTATCTGGAGTGGGTGCTGGACCGGCCGGTGTTCCAGGACGGCCGCGGCGCCTTGCGGGCCCAAGACGCTGCCGCCGCGCTCTTCGACACCTCCCACTACGAGCGCTTCGCGCCACTGGACCAGCGCTACCGGTTCGACGCCTTGGTCCTCGCCCGGCCGAATCTGGAGCCGTCCGTGGCCGCCTCCCTCGAGCGCGTAGGCGTGGGGAGGGACTGGGCGGCCCCCAGGGAGATCTGGTCTTTGGTCGCCTTCGATGACGGAGGGCTTCTCTACCTGCGCCGGGGTGGCGCTTACGCCGAGCGGGCCGAACGCGACGAGTACCGGTTCGCGCTGCCGGCGAACCCGTTCCCGTTCGAGAAGCTGTCGGACCGCCAGTACGCCCACGGGCTCCTGGCCGATCTCTCGCGGAGTGTGGCGGAGAGTCCCAGGTGCAGGCTCTGCCGGCTGTACCTCGGGCTCTCGCTGATCGATGCGGGGCGGCCGGCAGAGGCGGAGGCGGCGCTGCTCCCTGCGCTGGGGCCGCCGGAGGAGTCGGAGCTGCCAGTGCTGATGGCGCTCGCCCAGGCAGCGGAGCACCAAGGGGATGCGGAGAAGGCGCGGCGCTGGTACCGGCGCGCGCTCGGGCGTGCGGAGGGGGAGCGGCTCTGGGTTCGCCAGGCCTGGGCCCGCTTCGAGCTCTCCTTGGCGGGCCGCTCTCACGGCGGCCAGGCGGCCAGGCCGGCGCCGGAAGAGCAGGCGCGGCGCAGGGCGGAGGAGTTGTTCCGGGCCGGGCTGGCCCTCGCCTCCGCGGGGAAGGCGGAGGAGGCCATCGCCTCGTACCGTGCGTCGCTCGAGGCCTTCGAGGCGAGTGCGCCTGCCCACTCGAACCTGGGGTACCTCTACCTGGAGCGCGGAGAGGCGGAGGCGGCGGCGCGGGAGCAGAAAAGAGCGCTGGAGATTTCACCAGAGCATCCGGAGGCTCACTTCGGCCTGGGGATGGCGCTGGAGAAGCTGGGCGATGTGGAGGGGGCGCGGCAGGCGTTCCGGGCGTACTTGCGCCTGGTGCCGCGCGGCTATTGGTCCTTGCAGGCCGAGCAGCACCTCGAGAACCTATAGCTGCGAGATGGCCTCCTTGGCGGGAGGAGGTGGGCGGGCGGCGGCGAGTCGGCGGCACTTGGCGACCACTTGGTCCGCGAGGCGGCTGGCGGCGTCCTCGAGCAGTTTCCGCTTGAGGGCCATGCGCTTGCGGTCGGCGTCCCAGGGGGTCTCCTGCGACTCTTTCCTGACCCGCTCGAAGACGGTGAAGAGGATGGTGCCGGTCTTCACATCGAAGAGGGTGGCTTCGAGGACGCCGGCGGCCTCCATGGTCTGTCCGGGGAGGAAGATGGCGCCCACTCCGGTGAGGTAGCCCCAGGCCCAGGGGTTGAGGTAGCTCTGGTCGACGAAGCGGTGCCGGTAGAAGACGAGGTATTCGGTGCGGTAGCGGGCGGCCAGCTCGCGGAGCCCTCTGATGCCGCGATCGGTGGGCCAGTCGGTGGAGACTTCGCTGGACAGCTCGAACATGCCGCTCTGCTCGAGGGCGTCGGCGAGGGCGGCGGGGGCGGCGACGGTGGGGAGGTCAGGGTCGGGCTCGTAGCGCGAGGCGACCGGCACGACTCCGACGCGGGCTTGCTCTTCGAGGAAGACGGGCGCGGCGAGGATGGTCTTGAGCTCCGCCTCCGAGAGCGCGGCGGGGACGTCGCGGGAGAAGTGGTTCTCGGTGAGGATGGCGGGCGGGGTGGGCGGCGCTTCGAAGCGGAGCGGCTCCAGCTCGGCGCGGAGAGCGGCCTTGTGGGCGCAGCCGATGGCGGCGAGACAGAGGGCGAGTACGAGGGGGCGGGGCATGGTTTCCTCCGGGTTGCGGAGGAAAGCGTAGGCTCAGGCTCGCGGATGGGGCTTCACCTGAGGCTCACGGATGGTTCATCTTTTCGGCATGGGCCAAAGGGGCCTTTTCGATCGGGCGGTGGCGCGGGTGGTGCGGGCGATTCCGCGCGGCAGCACGCTGTCCTATGGGGCGGTGGCGGCGGTGGCGGGGAGGCCGGGGGCGGCGCGGGCGGTGGTGCGGGCGCTGTACCGGGTGCGGGGGTTGCCGTGGTGGAGGGTGATCCGTTCCGACGGCACGCTGGCGCCCGAGGTGGCGCCCGAGCAGGCGGGAAGGCTCCGCTCGGAGGGCGTGAAGCTGTCAGGCGCGCGCTCCAGGCGAGCGGATGGAGGGGTGGCCGTGGTGCGGGTAGAGGAGCGTAGAGCCTTGCCGCGGGCGGGCAAGGCTAGTATCGGTCGGAGGAGTGGGGGCCCTTAGCTCAGCGGTCAGAGCTGTCGGCTCATAACCGATTGGTCCCAGGTTCGAATCCTGGAGGGCCCATTCGCTTTTCCCCGGCGCCTTCGCGGGGATGGCGGCCCGCTCCGCGAGCGCTCCCGGGTCTTTGCGGCCCGTCCGGACCACCGGCGGACCAAACTTGTCGCTCGCTGCCACCGGGAGCACCTTGGCCGGTGGTTGTTCCGCGGCCGGGGCAAAGGAAAGCCGCGCGAGGGCCGCGCCCATGTCCGCCAGGTCCAGGTGCCCGTAGACCTCGGTGGTGATGCGCGGGTCGGAGTGCCGCAGGATGCGCTGGACGATGGCGTGAGTCACCCCCGCCTTGAGGAGCAAGGTGGCCGTCGTGTGCCTCTTAGGTCGTGGAAGCGCATCTTCCGGGGGAGGGCGCGCGGCCAGAGCTTCATGTTGCAGGTCGGGCAGCGCCGGAGCGCGGAGTCAGGGTGCCGCTCGACGTGCGGCGTTCCGCGCGCCTTACACCGCCGGCAGACGTGCTCGTAGCCGTCGACCAGGCCGGCGCGCTTCATCGCCCCGCGTAGCATCTCCGCGAGGTCGAGGTTTCGCGAGTGCATGCGCCCGTTCGCGGCGGGGAAGACCAGCTCCGAGGGTGAGCGGCGGATGGCTTCGGTGAGGTACGGGCGCAGCTCCGGGTGGATGGGAAGGAGCGCGGCGCGGTTGCCCTTCGTCGTGTCGGCGCCCCAGCTCTGGGCAATGGCGATGGTGCCCGCTTCGAGGTCCGCGTCGGCCTTGCGAAGCGCGACCAGCTCGCCCGCCTTGTCCGCCACTGGCCGGCGCCGTCCTTCCACTTGAGCCGCCAGCCGCCATCCTCGTGAAAGACGCTCGCCATGGTTCACCTCCGAGAAGAAAACGCCGGTCCTTGCGCCCCGGGCCGGCACGGGTGGAACGCCGCGCCGCCGGAAGTGACCGACAGCAGCGCCGCGCGCGCACCTACTGGGCGGCCTCCAAGGCAGACAGCCGCCGCTTGATGTCGGCGAGCTCGTTCCGCTGCTCAGCGCGGATGCGAAGAATGAGGCGACCCATAGACCGCAGCCCCTTGTCCAGCCGCGTCACCGACCCGCGCAGCACAGTGACTTCGCCGCGCATGCCGGTGACCTCCTCGTACAGTCGCAACCAGAGGTCCCCGCGACCGGCACCGTTTCCGTTCTTCTTCGGCATTGTCACCTCCTGTCGGGTTCCCACCGACGCCTCAAGTCTACCTCGCCGCGCCGCTCATCGGGAGCCGGTGGACCCCCGCGCTCGGCCCCTCGCTCCCCTCCGCCCAGGCACGTACCTCCGCGGGGACAAACCGGAGCAGGGCGCCGATGCGACGGCACGGCAGCTCGCCCCGCTCGGCCCACTTGTAGACGGCGGAAGCGGAGGCTCCCAGGTATTCGGCCACTCGGCGCGCGTCCCACAGGTTCTCGAGGGGGGCGGGGGCGGTCACGGTGTTTCCCCCGCCGGCTCCTCGAACACAGGCAGCTCCTCGGGGCGGTCCACCCGCAGGGCGTATCGGGCGCAAGGCTTGCGGCCGCGCTCCACCGGCTCGGAGTCCGGCAGCCGCTTGAGCCCCAGCCGCTCGCCGGGCTTCGGGCGATGGCGCTTGAAGAGGTCGAGCAGCACCGTCCCCAGCCAGATCGCCACCCGAGGAGCGCCGTCCTCGGGCTCGACCACCGCCACCCAGGCCAGGCCGCCGGAGTAAAGGTCCGGCGCGCGGTCGTAGCGCGACAGCCGCCCCACCAACACCTCGCCCACCCTGGGCCGCCACGCCTCCGGATGGATGCCGTCTTCCGCCTCGAGTTCCGCCTTCAAGTCGCGCTGCATGGTGCCTCCGTTTCAGGGACTTCGTTGCCCCACGCGCTCCAGCCAGGCCGCGCCGCGCGGGCGAACAGCTCCAGCTTGGGGAGCTCCGGGTACAGCCGCTCGATCAGCTCCGCCACCTCGGAGGGCTTCTCGGAGTGCCTGCCGCGGGGAGCGAACAGCACTCCCGGGGGCGCCTCGCCCCAGGCCGGCGGAGGGAAGTCGCCGCGCTTGGCCAGCAAGAGGAACTCGGCCTGCCCTCGAAGCCAGAAACCCGTCCCGACCCGGTCCTTCACCCACGTCAACGCCGTCAGGTAGCGGAAGCCCCAGGCGTCGAGCACCCGTCCCGCGCGCCGAGGGCCGCCGCCACCTTCTCCAGCGTCTCGATCGTCGGGTTCAAGCGCGCCGGAACTTCCACCCACAGCACCTTCTTGCGGTTGTCGATTCCAGGTCCTGTGGCGCAGGGCGGTCACGCGGCCGGCCGCAGGCTCGCCCTCCGCCCAGGCCCGCAGCCCGGTCCGCTCAGTCCCGGAGATAGTGGCAGGTGTAACCGCCGGGGTGCTTCACGAGGTAGCTCTGGTGGTACTCCTCCGCCGGGTAGAAGCGCGTGGCGGAGACGATCTCGGTCAGCACCGGCCGCTTCCAAACTCCGGAGGCGTTCACCTTCTTCTTCACCGCCTCCGCCACCCGGCCCTGCTCCTCCGATTGCGCGAAGATGGCCGAGCGGTACTGGGTGCCCTTGTCGTTGCCCTGCCGGTTGGGGGTGGTCGGGTCGTGCAGGCGGAAGAAGTACTTCTCCAGCAGCACCTCGTAGGTGAGCACCGAGGAGTCGAACACCACCTGCACCGCCCCGGCATGGCCGGTCCGGCCGGACTTCACGTCCTCGTAGGTGGGGCTCTCGAGCCCGCCGCCGGTGTAGCCCACCCTGGTTTCCAGCACGCCGGGGAGCTTCCGGAGGATCTCCTCCATTCCCCAGAAGCAGCCTCCGGCCAGGACCGCCGTTTCTCGGCGGGCAGACTCCTGTGCGCCGGGCGCCCTGCCGAAGAGCGGGAGGAACTGCCCGTACCCCTCTTTCTCCAGGCGATCCACGGGGACGAAGCGCAAGGCGGCGGAGTTGATGCAGTAGCGAAGCCCAGTGGGGGCCGGGCCGTCGGGAAACACGTGGCCCAGGTGCGAGTCGCCCTCGCGCGAGCGGACCTCGATTCGGCTCACCGACAGTCGGCGGTCCTCGCGCTCTACGATGTGCGAGCGTTCCAGCGGCTTGGTGAAGCTGGGCCAGCCGGTGCCGGAGTCGAACTTGTCCAGCGAGCTGAACAGCGGCTCCCCGGACACCACGTCCACGTAGATGCCCTGCTGGTGGTCGTCCCAGTAGGCGTTCTTGAACGGAGGCTCGGTTCCTTCCTCCCGGACCACTCTGTACTGCTCCGGCGTGAGCCGGCGCCTCAACTCCTGCTCGCTTGGCCGGGGGTAGGTCATGGGTCGCTCGCCTCCTGATGGAGGAGTCGCCGTGCCGCCGACCCCGCCCTCCGCCGCCGCACCCGCGAGGAACAGCATGAGGCCGAGTGGATAGGAGGGGTACATGGGGCGACTCCGGCCTTTACGAATAACGGCCTCCAGGGAGCGCCGCTGATGATCGGCGGGTGATCCGGACGGTCTGGCTCGGTGCGCACGCCACGGCCTCTCCGCTGGGCCGTCGCTCCGCAGGAGGGCCGGCGGCGAAGGCCGCGTCTCACCGGCCCTTCTCTGTCCCGATGGCCCCGGGGTGGGAGTTCATTCAGGCGTGAACTCCGCGGGATCCACGATGACGAATTCCACCCGACGGTTCATCTCCCGGGCGCCCTCCCCGCGCTCCTGGGCCAGAGGCCTGCTCTTGCCGAAGCCGACGGACTCCAACCTGAGCGGATCGATCCCGCTCTTGATGAGAAACTCGGTCACCCTCGCCGCGCGCCGCTCGGAGAGGCGCTGGTTGGTCTCGCCCGTCCCGCGGTCGTCGGTATGGCCCTCCACGCGCACCTTCTTGATTCCGTGGAACCGCTTCATCAGGTCCGCCACGCCTCTCAGAATGGGGTGAGACCTCGGGAGCAAGCGGTCCTTCGCGTATTCGAAGTGCACGCGCTCGGTGATGACGATCTTCTTCTTCTCCTTCTCCACGAACACCTTGGCGGCCAGCTCGGGGCAGCCGTCCTCGTCGTCGGTCCCGTTGTAGGTCTCGGGCTGCGCCGGACACTTGTCCCTCGCGTCGGCGATGCCGTCTCCGTCGTCATCGAGATCGGGGCAGCCGTCTTCGTCCTGGAATCCGTCGGCGTCCTCGGCGGCGTTGGGGCACCTGTCCTCTAGGTCGGCGATTCCGTCCCGATCGTTGTCTGCGTCGGGGCAGCCGTCGTCGTCCTGGAACTCGTCCTTGTCTTCGGGCTCGGCGACGCACTTGTCCGCGTCGTCCGCGACTCCGTCGCCGTCGCGATCGCGCAGGGGGCAGCCCCGCTGGGTGGCGGGCCCCGGCTCGGAAGGACAGGCGTCGTCGAGGTCCATCACCCCGTCCTTGTCGGCGTCTGCCGGACGGACCTCCACGACGCGGGTGGGCTTGAGCAGATCCAGCTCGTAGCCGGCGAGCGCATGCAGAGCGAAGGGCGTGTAGGCCGCCGGCCCAGAGAAGAACTCCCCTAGCACCCCCCCGATCAGGCGACCGGGGCCGGCCTCGAGGGAACCTCCCACCAGCGCGCCGCCCCCAATGCCGGCCCCGCCCTCCACCGGGTGGAGGACGCCCCGCAGCTGGAGGAGCGGCCTCAGGCCGGCGGCGAACGGCTCGGAGGGGTGCAGCCCGACCGTGAGGCGCCCGCCGACGTACCTTCCGAGGTTGGCGGTGGCGCCGACCTCGACGAAGGAAGCCGGGGCCCAGCTCGCCCCCACCTCGGCCCCGGCGTAGCGGGCGAGCAGGCTGCCGAAGCCGGCCGCAGACAGGTGCAGCCGGGCGTGCTGCGAGCCGTTCGAATCCCCGCCTTGCGCCAACGCCAGGCAGGGGCACAGCGTCGCGGCGAGCGCCGCGGTTCGGATCGCCGCCCTCATCGGCACCTCCGTCCGCGCGAGAAGGCGAGCAGCGCGAGCGCCAGGAGCATCGTTGGCCACGCCGAAGCCCCAGCCGCGCCGCAGCCGCAGGACCAGCCGGAGTAGACTCGCTGCTGAGGGGGCGGGCCGCCATCCGGAACGGCGGTGCACGTGCCGGAGAGACAGTTGCCGGCGCTGCAGCGGGTGGTGTCGGGCACGGCGGGGTTGCTGCAGCTTCCGGTGTTCGGGTCGCACGCGCCCGCGAGGTGGCACTCGTCCACCGCGTTGCAGGTCACCGTGGACTTCGGGGAGCCGCATGCGCCGCCGAGGCAGCTCTCACCGGAGGTGCACTTGTTGCCGTCGTCACAGGAGGTGCCGTCGGCCTTGGTCACCACCACGCAGCCGCCGTCTCCACCGCAGGCGGAGGTCTCGTCGCACTGGCCCGGGGTGCAGCTGTAGGCCGTAGCGGTGCAGGTGCCGGCGGCGCACTGGTCGGAGTGGGTGCAGGCGGCTCCGTCGTCGCACTGGGTGCCGTCGGGCACCGGCACGGTGGCGCAGCCCCCGGCACCGTCGCAGGTGGAGCTGCGCTGGCAGGCGGTCGGCGTGCAGGTGTACGCCGTCCCGCTACACGCGCCGGTGTTGCACACGTCGGTGTGGGTGCAGGGGTTGTTGTCGTTGCAGGCGCTGCCGTTGGCCTTGGGGGTGACGGTACAGGTGCCGTCTCCCGCGCACACCGAGCTCGCCTGGCACTGGGTCGGCGTGCAGGTGTAGGTGATGCCGGCGCAGGTGCCCGCGCTGCACACGTCGGTGC
>JACPVI010000043.1 GCA_016191815.1 Myxococcales bacterium | reverse complement strand
CTGGTCGGGTAGCGCGAGCGCAGTCGCGAACCTTCGCGGCAACGCGGATGCGCGGCCTCGCCCCGGCCCAGGAGTAGGCTTCGCGACCCAGGCGGCGTTATGCGAACCCGTCGCCCAATTTCCGGGCAAGCTCTAATTAGCTCCCCGCGCGTCCGTAGGCGTCCTCCAGCCGCACCACGTCATCCAGCTCCGGGGTGCTGACCTCGAGGATGTCGCAGTCCGACAGCGCCACCATCCGGTGCTTGGTCATCGGGCGGATGTGGTAGCTCTCCCCGGGCGACAGCTCGCGCTCGAAGAGCCCACCGCCCTCGTCCACCACCAGCACCAGCCGCCCCGATTGGAGGTGGATCGTCTCGTCCTTGCGGTGGTGGTACTGCAATGAGAGCTTGTGGCCCTGCTTCACGTGGAGGACCTTTCCGACGTAACGATCGGTGTGGGCCCAGATCAGCTCGTGGCCCCACGGCTTCTCCACCCGTCTCACCGTCATGCTCGCCTCGCCTAGTGCTCTGCCCGGGGTGTACTGATACCTGCGACGAACGATCCTCTCGCTGCGAGGCGCAGGCTCGTCGCTTGCGCTGCTCGACGTGCCCCGCGGCACGCCTGCGCTGCGCACTCCTCGCGTGCGCGCTCTCGCTTCGGTCTCGTTCGTCTCGGTGCCATCAGTACACCCCGGGCAGAGCACTAGTTCGACGACGCGACGAACGCCTCGAGCTGCGTCTCGCGCCGGAAGTCCTGGAGGTAGCGGTGGGCGGCCTCCCGCGAGGGGAAGCTCCCCATCCGAACCCGGTACCAGGAGCCGCGGCCAGGCACCTGCGCCTCGACCACGAACGGCGCAAAGCCGCGCTCCCTGAGCCTGGAGGCGAAGCGGTCCGCCTCGGCGCGATCCTGGCTCGCCGAGAGCTGGAGGGTGAAGGCACCGCCGACCACCGCCTCCTGGGGGCGCTGGGCCCGCGCGAAGGCTTCGCGGAGGCCGCCGTCCTTGAGGCTCCGGGTGGGGACGGGCTCGTCCGGCTTGAGGCTCCCTTGCTCCAGCAGCTTCGGTGCTTCTTCCCGCTTCCGCTCCGCCGGAGCCTCACCGGCCCCTCCCGCGGGCGACTTGCTCCCCGCGGCCGCATTGCCACCCGCCTCCGCGGGCTGCTCCCCCTCCGCCTCGGCCTCGCCGCCCAGCGGCGGCGCCGGCATGGGCTTCGGCGGCCTCTGCTCCGGCCTCGGCGCCTCGGGCTTCTTGGTCAGCTCCTCGTGGAAGGTCAGACGCTCGTCGGTCCCGCCGAGCGCCTCCGCCTGCGCGTCCAGCGCGGTCAAAAGATCCGGCGCCGAGGAAGCGCGCTCGCTGGTCGCGAGCTTCTTCCCTACCACCACCCCGAGCACGAAGGCCGCACCGAGCACCACCAGGCCGCCGAGCAGAAGGCTCACGATCTGCCGGCTGTCGAGCGTGAGGTCGATCTTCTCCTTGATCCTGTGGGCGTCGCGCATGCTCTCGGCCGTGTCACCGCCCTGGTGCGGCTCGCACCGCAAGGTAGACGCGGGAGGTCACCTGGTCAAATTACGGTCTGCGCGGCTCTCGGCGGGCTCCCTGGAGCGCGCCGCGCCCAGCTCCCGCCGCACCGTGCGCCACTCCTCGCAAGCCGGGCAGCGGAAGACCAGATTGGGGAGCCGCTGGTCGCAGCTCGTGCAGTAGAAGCCCATCGCCGGCTCGCCCAGGGCGCCCAGGATCTCCTCGTAGTCCGCTTTCAGCTCCTCGGAGCGATCCTCCGAGAGCAAAAGCGCCCCGAGCTCGCGGCGCGCCTCGGAAAAGCGCGGCAGGCGATCCACCAGGCTTCTCAACCGCTCGAGCGCGCGCGTCACCTGGCCCTGCGCCTTGAGGTGGAGCGCCAGCGCCAGCTCGAAGGCGGGGCCCTCTTCCCCCCGCGAGCCGATCTGCCCCTCGAGGAAGCGCTCGACCGCGCCAGCGCTCTCCAGCGCGGACGAAAGCAAGCGCAGCGAGGTGGGCGCCAGCTCGGGCTCCAGCTCGACGGCGCGGCAGATGGGCGCCGCTGCCTCGAAGGCGCGCCCGAGCGCCACCAGCGCCTCGCCGAGGGCGAGCTGCGCGTCGGCGCAGGAAGAGTCGAGCCCCACCGCCCTCCGCGCCAGCCGCTCCGCGTCCTTGGGGTCGCCGGGGAGCCGCGAGCGTGAAAGCTCGGCGAGGAGGTGGGCCAAAACGCCGTCGCCCTTTCCGAGGAGCGAGACCAGCCGCGTCTGGAGCGCGATCGCCCGCTCGAAGCTCCGGGTCTGCTCCAAGACCTGGCGGTAGCGCAAGAGCGCCTCCAGGTGCTCCGGCTCCTCGGAGAGCAGCTTCTCGAAGGCCTCGGCGGCCTTGTCCCACAGGCCCGCGCGCTTGTAATCGAGGGCGAGCGCGAGCTGGGCCCTTCGCCGCACGTCCAAGCTGAGGCCGGGGCGGAGCAGGATGTTCTGGTGGAGCCGGATGGCCCGCTCCAGCTCTCCCTTGCGAATGAAGAGCGCGCCGAGAGCGAAGTAGGTCTCCAGGGTCTGCCGGTTGAGCTGGGCGGCCTTCGACAGCTCGGCGATGGCAGCGTCGGGGTCGTCGGAGAGGACGTAGGTGAAGCCGGCCAGGTAGGCCCGGGCCTCGTCCTCCGAGCGGCCCTTGCGGGAGAGGACCAGGAAGAGGGCGAGCAGCGCCGCGAGGGCCGTTCCGCCGAACAGCGCGACCAGCGCGGTCGGCTCCATCCTCAGCCGCCCAGCTCGCGGTCGAAGGGCGGCCGCAGCCGGTCGTAGGCGGCCTGGACGTGCTCGACGATCACCTTGGTCTCGGCGAGCACCGGCAGGAAGTTGGTGTCGCCGCCCCAGCGCGGCACCAGGTGGTAGTGCAGGTGATCGACGATTCCTGCTCCCGCCGCGGCGCCGAGGTTCATCCCCAGGTTGAGCCCGTCGGGCCGGTAGCAGTCGGCGACCACCTTCACCGCGCCCTGCAGGAGACGATGCAGGTCCTCCGACTCCTCCCGCGAGAGCGAGGTGAAGTCGGCGGTGTGGCGTCGAGGGATCACCATCAAGTGACCGCTGTTGTAGGGGAACTTGTTGAGCATCACGAAGGAGCGCTCGCTCCTCCCGAGGACGAGGTTCTTGCGGTCAGCCTCCTCGCCAGATTGGGAGGGGAAGTCGCAGAAGATGCAACCCTTGGGGCGCTCGCCCTTGATGAACTCCATCCGCCACGGCGCCCACAAGAGCTCCATCGGCGATCGAGGCTACGTGAGCGTGAGGCGCCCGCCGGAAGCTGGCGCGGCCACCATCGCTTCGGGCTGCTGTGCCAGCGTGGCGCCGGAATAAGCGGGCAGGGCTGCCGGGGAGGTGGGGTTCAGCCGCTCCTTGAGCTCCTTCCCGATGGTGAAGCTGACGGTGTGGCGGAGCGGCACGTTGACCCTCTCGCCCGTCCTGGGGTTGCGGCCCTGCCGCGCCGCGCGCGCCTTGACGCAGAAGCTGCCGAAGCCGCGGATCTCGATGCGCTGGCCCTCTCTCAGGGCCTCGGCCATCGCCTCGAAGATCGCGCAGACGATCGCCTCCACCTCTCGCCGCGGCAGGTCCGCGACTTTCGCGGCGATCCGATCGATGAGCTGGCTCTTCGTCATACGCGCCTCCCCCTTTCATGGCTGCGGCCGTTCATTGCGCGTCGGCCGAGCGCCCTTCTTACACCCGAGCGCTCACTGCACGTCAACGAGCAGAAGCCGATACTGCAAGCCGAACCCGCCCAGCTCTCCCAGCGCCCGCGAAGCGCCCTGCACCAGGGACTCCGCGTCCTCGTCGCCGAAAAGCTCGCGCAACAGCTTGCGCTCGCGCCGCGGGTACTCCACCTTCGGCTCGCCCTCGATCCCCGCGAGCTTTCCCGCCTCAGCCACCGCCGCGTCGAGGCCGCCCAGCTCGTCCACCAGCTTCCACTCCTTCGCCTGCCGGCCGGTGAAGACTCGGCCGTCGGCGTGGGGCCGCACGTCCTCCTCGGCGAGCTTCCGCCCATCCATCACTGCCCGGAGGAACTGGTCGTGGACGTCGTGGAGGACTTCCTCGAAGTACTTCCGCTCCTCCTCGGTCATCTCGCGGAAGGGCGAGCCGGAGTCCTTCATCTTCCCGGCGGTGATGGTGTTCATCTCCACGCCCGCCCACTTGAGCACTCCAGCCACGTTCGGCACCTGCATGATCACCCCGATCGAGCCGGTGAGCGTGCCCGGGTTGGCGAAGATCTTCTCCCCCGCGCAGGCGATCAGATACCCACCCGAGGCGGCGAGCGAGCCCATCGACACCACCACGTGCTTCTTCTCGCGGGCCTTCTTGATTGCCTCGTAGATCTCCTGGGAGGGGCCCACCGAGCCGCCTGGGGAATCGATGCGCACCACGATCGCCTTCACCGCCTCCTCGTCGCGGAAGGCGGTCAGCTCCTTCACCGTGCGCTTGGAGTCCATGATCGCCCCTGCGATCTCCACCACTCCCACCCGCTCGCCGGAGGTGATGCCGCCCCGGTCGTCCTTCACCGCCAGATAGAGCACGAACAAGAAGCCGAACAGCACGAGGAACAGACCGCCGAAGACGATTCCCAACACCCAGGCGGCGCGGCGATCCATGCGAGACCTCCGAGTGAAGAGGCCGCCGCTTAACAGAAAGAGGCGGAGATTGCACACGCCCGTGGCCGCCGCTCTCTCGTCGAGGAGGCCGCCCTCAGGCGATCCACCCTCCTCCGAGGACGCGATCTCCGTCGTAGAACACCGCCGCTTGGCCGGGGGTCACCGCGCGCGCGGGCGCCTCCAAGAGCACGGTGTGCTTTCCTCCCTCCTCGGCCAGCCTCCCTCGAACGCCTTCGTGGCGGTGCCGCACCTTGACGAGGGCGGGCTTGCCCAAAGGGGCGGAGCCCTCCACCCAGCGCGGATCGAAGAGCTCGAAGCTCTGCCGCTCCGCCTCCTTGGCCGGGCCGACGACCACCTTCCCCTCCGCGGCGTCGATGCGCTGGACGTACAGCGGGCGTTCCGCGGCGAGGCCCAGGCCCTTCCTCTGCCCGACGGTGAAGCGATGGACGCCCTGGTGCGAGCCGAGCACTCTGCCCGCCGAGTCCACGATCTCTCCCCCGGGCTGAGGGCCGGCGGCGCGCTCGACGAAGCCGGCGTAGTCCCCGTCGGGGACGAAGCAGATCTCCATGCTCTCGGGCTTTCGGCTGACGGGCAGGCCGTGGCGCTCGGCGAGCTGGCGCACCTCTTCCTTGGTCATCTCGCCCACGGGGAAGAGGAGATCGCAAAGCTGCGCCTGGCCCAGCCGGAAGAGGAAGTAGCTCTGATCCTTCCTTTGGTCCGCCGCGCGGAGGAGGCGATAGGCGCCGCCTTCGCGCGCGATGCGGGCGTAGTGCCCGGTGGCGAGCTTGCCCCCGAGGGAGCGGGCGCGGCCGAGGAGCATCCCGAACTTGAGCACGTCGTTGCAGGCCACGCACGGGATGGGAGTCCGCCCGCCGAGATAGGAGCGCACGAACGGCTCCACCACCGCCTCCCGGAACAGCTCCTCCGCGCCGGCGACGTAGAAGGGAATGCCGAGCCTGGCCGCCACCGCCCGCGCGTCGTCGATGTCCTCGGGGCTGCAGCAGCTCCCGCTCATAGGGCGGCTGGGGTGGGACCAGAGCCTCAGGGTGATGCCCAAAACCTCGTGGCCCTGCTCCTTGAGGAGGGCGGCGGCGGCCGAGGAGTCCACCCCTCCGCTCATGGCGACGGCGACCCGCATTTCCCCCGAGGAGTGCCAGCCCGCGCCCTCCCGCGCAACTCCGTGAGGGCCAGCCCCACACCTTATCCACATGCTCGGCAGGTGAATGAGGACGCGTTCGTTCTGGGCCCGACGCTCTTCCTGGACCGGCGGACGGTGAGGTACCAGGCGGTTTTTTCTCGGGAATCTGTTCGCCCAGACCGCTCGGAGGCTCAGGCTCACCCTCAGGAGGCGCGCGGGCTTGGCCTCAGGTACAGGTGCTGTGGAAAAACCTGTGGAGAACTATCAGAGGCCCTTGGATTTCGCCCAGTTTCGCAGAGCGTCCTCGAGAAGGCTGGGGGTGTTGTGCTGGGGGTCTTCGAGCACAAGGTCGAGGAGGAACCGGGTGGCCTCGCCGACCATCGGGGAGGGGCCGATGCCGAGGATGCGCATGATCGCATGGCCATCGAGGGCGAGGGACTTGGCGGCCAGGGGCGGGCGGGCGGCCAGCACTCCCGAGACTCGCTCGCGGAGAGAGCGGATGGCGGCGACTTCTTTTTCCACCTCGACGCCGTAGGCGGAGCGGTTCGCCTCTGCCAAATCGAGCACCAGCTCCACGTTCGCCTCGCCGACCCGAGAGACGAAGCGGCGCAGCGCCGCGTCCGGCGCGGAGGGGGGCAGCTCGACCCGGTGGTGCCTCACCAAGAGCGACACCTTCTCGATCACCCGGGTGGGGAACTTGAGCCGCCGGAGAATCTCGGTGGCGAGCTGGGCTCCCAGCACCTCGTGCTGGGGGAAGTCGTGGCCGCCCACCTTGGGCACCGCGGTGCGCGGCTTGGCCACGTCGTGCAAGAGCGCCGAGAGGCGGACCTCGAGGACCGCGCCCGAAGCCTGGGTGGCGGCGAAGGAGTGCCCGAGCACGTCCTCGGCGTACCGCTCGTCTTGGGAGAGTCCCTCGCAGGCCAGGAGCTCTGGGAGGATCGCGGCCAAAAGCGCGGTGCGCCGCATCAGCTCCAGGCCCGCGCGCGGGCGCTCGGAGCACAAAAGGCGGATCAGCTCCTCGCGGACGCGTTCCTGGGCCACCTTCTTGAAGACGGGCAAGGCCCCGGGGATGGCGCCCTCGGTATCGCGGTCGAGCGTGAACCCGAGCACCGCGGCGAACCGCACCGCCCTCAGCGGCCGCAGTCCGTCCTCCGAGAAACGCGCGACGGGATCTCCCACGCATCGGACTGCCTTTGCCGTAAGATCGGCCTGGCCGCCGAAGGGATCTACCAGCTCGCGGGAGTCGGGGTCGAAGGCCATGGCGTTGATGGTGAAGTCGCGCCGGGCGAGATCGGCCCTGATGTCACGGAGGAACTCCACCGACGAGGGGTGGCGCCCGTCGAGGTAGGCTCCTTCGGTCCGGAAGGTGGTGACTTCGACGGGGTGGCCGCCGGAGAGGACGGTGACGGTGCCGTGCTCGATCCCGGTGGGGATGACTTTGGAGAAGGAGCGGCGGACGTCTTCGGGGCGGGCGGAGGTGGCGACGTCGAAGTCCTTGGGAGGGACGCCGCGCACCATGTCGCGCACGCAGCCTCCCACGAGGTAGGCGGAGAAGCCCCGCTCGTGCAGCCTGGCCAGCACCCGGAGGACGGGCGGCGGGACGGTGGCCCTCTCGAACGGCGGGGGAAGCGCGGTCACGGCGAGCACTCGGCCGGCGGCACGCCGGACCAGGCGAAGTGACCCCGGCGTGACTCGAACACGCGACCTACGGTTTAGGAAACCGCCGCTCTATCCATCTGAGCTACGGGGCCTCGCACCCTCTATAGCACCCGAGCACCACCCCCCCTTTCCCGAAGTGAAGCCCCGCTCGGCCGCGGAGGGGACTTGCGCCCGCCCGCTACCTGTGCTACTTGATTTTGAGAATCAGAATCAGAAACGCCCTCGATGCGTCCGGTACCGCACACAGCCATGGCCCTTCCGGACCGACCGGCGCCGGCGGCGCTGCTGTTGATCGCGGCGGTAGGGTTGGCGGCGAGGCTGACGGCGATGCCTCCGCTGCTGCCGGATCTGGACTCGGTGAACTTCGCCCGGGCGCTTTCGGAGTGGGACCTCGCCGGCCAGCGGCCACACTTCCCCGGCTACCCGGTGTACGTCGTCTTGGCGCGGGCGGCGGCGTGGCTGGGAGTGGACGAGCCGTGGGCGCTCTCGCTTCCCGGGGCATACCTCGCCCTGCCGGCGATCTTGTTTTTGGGAGTGGCGCTCCACCGCCGGGCGGGGTCGTTCGCGGCGCTGGTGGGCGCGTCGATCCTGGCGCTGAGCCCGCTCGCGGTGCTCGCCGGCGGAGCGCCTTCCTCGGACGGAACGGGGCTCGCGGCGCTGGCGATCGCAGTCGCAGCCGGGCTGGTGCTCGAGCCATCCGGCGGCCGGCTCGGCGGCGCGATGGCGGGTGCGGCGGCCGGGCTGGCGCTGGGAGCCCGTCCCTCCTACGCCCTCGCCGTCGCGGGCCTGCTCTTCGTAGTCCCGAGGGCGCGGCGACGCGGATGGGCGACGGGCCTCGCCGCAGCGATCGCCGCCTGGCTCCTCCCGCTCGCGGCGATCACCGGCCCCACCAAGCTGCTCCGCATCGGCGGGCACTTCCTCTCTGGCCATGCTTCCGAGTGGGGCGGGACCGTGGCCGTCCGCCCAAATCTCCTCGAGCGGATGCAACTGCTCGCCTTCGATCTGGGCCCAGCGGGGATGGGCTTCCCCGGCGAGGGCGCTCTCACCGCCGCGAGGTTGCTCGTCGTTCTCCTCATCGCCGTCCTCCTGGCGGCGTTGATCGTGGCCTGGATCTCCCGGCGTCTTTTGGGTCCGGCGGCTTCGGTGGCCAAGGCCGCGCTGCTCATCGGCGTGCCCTACGCGCTCTGGGCGTTCTCGATGCAGAACCTGCTCAAGGCCCGCCACGCGCTGCCGCTGGTGTTGGCCACCGCGCTCCTCGCAGCGGCGGGCGCGCACGCCCTCGAATCGAAGCTGCCAAGGAGGCCCCTGCCCGCGGCTTTGGCCCTGGGCCTGGCGCTGTGCCTTGCGTGGGTGAGCTGGCCGCTCGCGCTGGAGCAAGGAGGCACCCCTTCGCCCGCGGCTCGGCTGGTTCGCCACGTCTCGGCGTCGCTGCCGCCCGATGGCGTGATGCTCTTCACCGGGGAAGAGGCGCGGCTCTTCGAACATTACGCGCCCCACTACCGGGCGGCACGCGCGAAGGAGGCCGAGCTTGGCCGGCACGCCGAACGGCTGAGCCGGGCAGGGATCCAGGTCTACGTCACCTCGGCCGCCCCTGGCGCCCCCTCGCTCTCCGAAAGGCTGGTGGAGGTGGCCCGCTTCACCTCTACCCCTCTGGTGCGCTCGCACGGCAGCGAGCTGATCCTCTACCGCTTCCGGAGGGACGGATGAGGCCCCTCCTCGCCGGCGCCCTCCTTGCCTTGGCAGCCTGCAAGGGCCCGCCCTCGGCCACGCCTCCGGTGCAGGACTCCGCAAGGGCCGAGCCGCGCACGGCCATCTCGCTCAACCGCACCGTGCAGGGCCGCTACCGGACCATCACTCCATTCTGCGTGGGCCAGCAGTACCGAATCACCCCACCCTCCTCGGGCACGGCGGGCGAAGTGGCACCCGCGGGAGGCCTCCCGATCCGGCCTGGCCACACGGTGGAGTTCCGCAACTACCTGCCCGAGGTGCCCTCGGACGTCACCGCCCTCGATGCGCCGGCGCCGATGTTCAGCCCCAACCTGGTGCGCCCCTACAACATCAAGAAGGAGGGCGGCGAGGAGTACTCCTTCTGGCGCTACACCTTCCCGCTGGCCGGCCAGTACGAGTACTTCGACACCCACATGGGCGAGCCCGGTCGGAAGATCGTGGACTCGTACTACGGCACGGTGAGCTTCGTGGGCGAGTCGTCCGCGCCCAGGGGCATGGTCTGCGTGGATCCACCGAGCTGCGCCGCCTCGATCGAGTGCCTCACCGAGAAGGCGCCGGCAGGCACCGAGTGCTGCGCCTGCATCGGAGTGTGCTGCCAGACGGACGCGCACTGCGATTCGGGCCGCACCTGCCTTCGGGGCCGGTGCGTGGACAAGGACACCGGAGAGTGAAACCGCCGTTCCAAGAGGAGAAACCATGAAGCGCATCGCCCTGTCGTCCGTTGCCGCGCTCGCCCTGGTCGGCTGCGGCCCCCCGCCCGGCAACAACACCACTCCAGAGCCCCAGCGGTGCGAGAGCGCCGAGTACCTGGCGTTCGATCCGGCCAACCACGCGCCGCAGGACGTAAGGCTGCAGAAGATTGACGAGATGCTGGTCCTCTTCGCCGACGCCGAGAAGGCGCCCTCCTCCTCCTCGGACAAGGCGGACCAGGTCCTGGCCATCTACCAGGATCCGTCCGCCGCGCTGTCGGCCAAGGTCGCCGGCCGCAAAGACGTCCACTTCACCGACGAGCGGGCCAACGTCGGGGCCAAGCTGGACGAGACCATCCGCGGAGCGATCTTTGAGCTGAAAGCGGCCACCTCCGCGCAGCAGGTGAAGATCGCCAAGCAGAAGGCCGAGAAGGCCGGCTTCAACCGCTGGCTCTACCTCTCGATCGTGCAGGAGCTCTCCTCGCCCTCCTACAAGCACTTCGACGAGGCCTACGGCTATCTGGGCACCGGCCCCACCAACGCCGAGGCGGGCCGCAAGAGCTACGCGCGGATCGCCACCAAGCGGGACGGCAACAACGGCACCACGCTCGCCTCCGAGCTGTTCGCCCTCGTCCTCGACGGCGCCTGCGCCTGCGAGAAGGCGCTCGCCGCCAAGGGCGCCACCGAGATGGCCAAGGACGACGACCCCGCCTACGCGCAGATGGTCAGGTCCATGGACGAGAAGCTAGAGCTGGTCACCGCCTACTCGGTGGGCCACGAGCTGTTCGAGCTGGACGCCAAGCGCGCCGACCAGGCCGCCGCCACGGTGAAGCTCTACGAGGGCGAAGGCTATTTCCAGATCATCGAGCCGTACATGAAGGCGGCGGGCGGCTCGCGCGCGCAGGTGGCCACCGAGCTTCGAGCGGTCTACGAGGCGGCGCTGACCAAGGCCAAGGCCAATGATCCGAGCTGGATCGCCGGCTTCAACGCCCTGGACCTGCTCCAGAAGCTCGAAGGCGCCTACGGCGTCGACGTGCGGAGCTGAGCCTCTTGTCGCCTCGCCTCGCGCTGCTCCTCCTCTTTCCGCCGCTCGCCGCGGTCGGGCAGGAGGAGTCCGCCGATGGCGGGGCGCCTGCCTCGAGCGGTTCGGCTGACGCGGGGGCCGAGGGCCCGCATCTGGAGCTGGAGGGCCTGCCCGAGCTTTCCAGCCCAGCCGCTGCCGAGGCCGCGGCCACGGAGCAGCAAGCGGAGGTCTCCTACGAGCGCCGGCTCGCTCCGACCGCCGACTTGGCGCAGCGCGCGGCGGCGATCCTCGATCGCACCACCCTGGGAGGCTACGCGGAGCACGACTTCATCCTCTCCAAGGGAGGCCGGAGCACCTTCCGCAACCACCGCTACGTGCTCTTCGTCTACAGCCAGATCTCCGAGCAGGTCTCCACCGCCACCGAGGTGGAGTTCGAGTTCGCCGGCAGCCCGCTAAAGCGGGACGGGATCCTGGGCGCGGGCGAGGTGCTCTTGGAGTTCTCGGTGGTGGACGTGAAGGTGGCCGACTGGCTGGTGTTCCGGGCGGGCGTGATCCTGGTGCCGGTGAGCGCCTACAACCTCCGGCACGACGCCGCGGCGCAGGAGCTTCCCGAGCGTCCCATCGCCTACACCACGGTGGTGCCCACCACCTGGTTCGAATCCGGCGCCGGGGTGCTGGGGCAGCTTCGGCTCCCTCTTGACATGCGGCTGAGCTACGAGCTGTACGCCGTGAACGGCCTCGACGCGCGCATCTTCGACGTCCAGGGGCTGAGGGGGGCGCGGGGCAGCCACCTCGAGGACAACAACCACGACAAGGCGATCCTCGGCCGAGTGGCGCTCTCGCCCCGGCTGGGCATGGAGGCGGGGCTGTCGGGCTACTCGGGTGCGTACGATCTCGAGGGCCGCAGGGTGAACCTGGCCAACCTCGACTTCTTCTGGCGCCTCGGCCGGTTCGACTTCACCGGCGAGGTGGTGCGGGTGTTCATCGACCCTGGCTTCGTGCAGGGCTTCCCCGAGAGCTCCGAGGCCAACACGCGCTCGCGGGTTCCGCCGGGGATGTTCGGCTTCTACGCCCAGGCCAACGCGCGCTTCCGGGTGGAGCCGCTGTTCCGTCTCCTCCCCGAGGAGTGGAAGGAGGGCCACTTCACCGCCTCGCTCCGCTACGAGGAGAAAGACACCGACACCGAATTCGTCACCGCGGGGGACGCGGCCCGGCTCACCGTGGGGCTCAACTTCCGGCCCATCCCGCCCTTCGTGTTCAAGAACAGCTTCCACTGGGAGAAGACCGGCGCCAGTGGAGAGCAGCCGCACCTGTGGAGCCGGGAGTTCTGGCGGGAGAACGAGTGGACGTACATCGGCTCCGCCGCCTTCCTCTTCTGATGAGACACTCGCTCGCCGCCGCCCTGCCGCTTCTCGCCGCCTGCGCGGCGGTCAGTCCCGCTCCGCGTTCGGAGGAGCGCGTGGTGGTGATCTCCGCCTTGGCGGCCGAGAGGCCTTCTCTTCGCGGATTGGTGGAGGCCGCGCTCGGTGCGGAAGACCCGAGGGAGACCCTCGCCCGGGAAGCCGAGCGGCAGCTCTGGGCCAAGGGCTATCGAACGGTCGCTTCGCTGGTGGTGCCGGGCCCGGTGGGACAGAGGGTTGCCTGCGGATATGCGCAGGTGTCCAGCGGCGATGCGCTCCGCCGCCTGCTGAGCGAGCATCGGGCCGACGCCGCGCTCCGGATCACCCTCTCCCGCCTCGACGCCTCGGCGCTGGATCCGCTCGGCAGCGCCGAGGTCGAGCTTTGCGCCGAGCTTTTCGACCGAGCGGGGAGCCCGCGCTGGAGCGCATCTTTCCGCGGGCCGACCCAGGTGAGCCTGTACCGCGCCCGGAGCGACTGGCGCCCGCATTTGCGCGACGCCCTGGTCCGAGCGATGAAGGAGCTGCCGTGAAGCGCGCGCGAATCGCCGTCCTCTTCTTCGCCCTGGCCTCGCCGGTAGCGTCCCGCGCCGCCTCGACCTACTTCACCACCCCGCAGATCCTCCGGGAGTTCTTTCCCCAGAGCGAGCGGGTCACCTACCGCAAGGTGTCGCTCACCCCGGCGCAGCAGCTGGCGGTCTCCTCTCGGCTCGGCTACCGGCTGCCCAGATCGGAGTACGTGGTGTTCCTCGCCTTCACCCGCAGCCAGCTCGACGGGTACGCGATCATCGATGAGGAGCGCGGGCAGCACGAGCCCATCACCTTCGCGGTGAAGCTCTCGCCCCATGGGGCGGTGGAGCGGCAGGAGGTGATGGTCTACCGCGAAGCCTACGGCCACGAGATCGTCGACCCCCGGTTCAAGCGCCAGTTCGAAGGAAAGTCCTCGCGCGACGAGATCCGCGCCGGAGTGGACGTGGACGTGGTCACCGGCGCCACCATCTCCTCGAGGTCGATGGCCATCGGGGTGCGGCGCTCGGTGGTGCTGTTGGAGGAGCTGGTCCTCAAGCCCGCGGCGTCTACCTCCGCCGCCAAGAGCGCCCTGCCCAAGAGCGGGTGAGCATTGCGCCCGTTCGCTCGATCCTCGGTGTCGATCGGCACGCTCTCGCTGGAAGCCAGGGTGCTCTACACCGGGTTTCTGGTGTTCCTGCTCGTCGGGTTCTTCTCGGCGGCCTGGCTGTACGCGAGCTCCTTCGGCGATCTCTCCGGGGAAGGGGCGGCGGACTACTACCTCGGCTCGGACCCGCCGCCGGCGGCGGCGTCCGCGGGGCCGAGGCTGGAGCTGCCGGAGAGCCCCGGTGGGCTGAGGCTCCAAAAGCCCGCCCGGCAAGTGATGGAGACCTTCCACTTCCACCTCTTTACCGTGCCGGTGGTGCTGCTCGTCGTCGGACACCTCTTCATGCTGACCGCGCTTTCCACCAGGGCGAAGGTGGCAGTCATCCTGCTCGCCACGGCGGGCACCCTGCTTCACCTGGCGGCGCCCTTGGCGGTGCGCTTCTTTGGCGCCGCGCTGGGCTTTTTGGTCCCCTCCTCGGCGGTGATCGCCGCCGCCGGCTGGCTGCCGATGCTCGTCTGGCCGATCTGGGAGATGTGGAGGCCAGGCCGCGCCCAGGAGGAGCTGGAGTGATCAGCGTGCTCGTGCCCGCCCGCGACGAGGCCAGCTCGATCGCCGCCGTCGTCGCCGCGGTGGCCCGCGCGCTCTCCGGTGAGCGCTTCGAGGTGCTGGTGATCGACGACGGCTCGATCGATGGAACCGGCGAGGCGGCGCGCAGCGCAGGCGCGGCGGTGCTGAGGCTTGGCGGGCTCGGCTACGGAGCGTCGATCAAGGCAGGAGCGAGGATGGCCCGCGGGCGGCTGCTGGTGCTCATCGACGGAGACGGCTCCTATCCGGAGGAGGCGATCCCCTCGCTTTTGGCGGCGGTGCGCACAGGCGCTCGCCAGGCGATTGGCGCGAGGCCGGCGATCAACGACGCGGAGGGGCTCTCGCGCATCGGCCTCAAGGCGGCCTTCCGCGCCGCGGTGCAGCTCTTCGCGGGGGTGGCGGTGCCAGACCTGAACTCGGGGCTCCGGGTGCTCTACGCTTCCGACCTCCGCGCGATGGAGGCGCACCTGCCCGACCGCTTCTCCCTCACCACCACGCTGACCCTCGGGCTCGCCGCGCTGGGCGACTCGATCGCCTTCGTGCCGATTTCCTACCGGCGTCGAACGGGCCGCTCCAAGTGGCGCGTGTGGGCGGACACCTGGCTCATGGCGCGCGCGGTCGCCCGGGGGATCCATTGGATCCGCCGGGGCGGGCTGCCGCTCGCGCTGCCGGCCCCAAGGGCAATCGGTTGAACCGAGGGATGCGGGTGGCGGTGATCGGCGGCGGACCGGCCGGTCTAACGGCGGCGCTGGCCGCGGCCAAGGGCGGCTGCCGCGTCACCGTGCTCGAGGCCTCCCCAGTGGTCGGCGGGCTGGCCGGATCCTTCGGCTTCGCCGGTTTCCAGGTCGACTACGGACCGCACCGGCTCCATCTCGCTGCAGCGCCGAGAGTTCTCGCCCTCTACAAAGAGGCCCTCCGCGGTCCGCCCGAACGCCGGAAGCGCCGAGGGCTCCTCCACCTCGACGGTCGAAGGCTCCCCTACCCTCTCACGCCGCTGGGCGCTCTCCGCGGGCTGGGAGCGCTGGAGCTGGCCAGGCACACCGCGTCCGCGGTTTGGGCGAGGCTTTTTCCGCCGCGCGGCGACAGCTTCCTCGACGAAGCCTCCCGGAGGGTCGGCCGCCGCGCGGCGCGGCTGTTGTACGGACCCGCGGCCAGGAAAGTGTGGGGGGTGGAGCCCACCGCCCTCGAGGAGGCCCAGGCCCGCACACGGGTTCGCGCCGGCGGAATCGGGGCGCTGCTGGCCGCTGCACTCGGCCGGCGCGGGAAGAGCTTTCTCTACCCTCCGGGCGGGATGGGCGCGCTCGCCAAGGGGCTGGCCGTCCGGATCCGCGAGCTGGGCGGTGAAGTCCTCCTCGGCGCTCGCGCGGAGGGGTTGGAGCTCGAGCGCGGGCGGATCGCGGCAGTGAGAGTCTCCGGGCGGGCGGTGGAGGCGGAGGCGGTGGTGGCGACCAACCCGCTCCCGGAGCTTTGCGCCTGGGTGGGCGCACGCGAGGCCGCACGCGGGCTCGGCTACCGGGCGGTGGTGCTGGTCTACCTCGCGCTTGGGCTCGACTCGGCGAGCAGCCACGACGTCCACTACTTCGCCGGCGAGGAAATCCCACCGAGCAGGCTATTCGAACCAAGGTTGTTCTCGATGTCGGGACCCCGGGGGCGCACCGTGGTGGGGCTGGACATCCCTTGCCAGGAGGGCGACGCCACCTTCCGAGCGGGTGACGCGGAGCTGCTCTCCCTCGTCCGCCCCGCGCTGGAACGGATCGGCCTTTGCGCGCCGGAGGTGCTCGAGATGGCTGTCCGCCGGCACCCGCACGCCTACCCGGTCTACCGCCGCGGCTTCCAGGAGGCGCGCGGGCGTGCGCTCGAGGCCGTAGGCCAGGTGGAGGGCCTCTATCCCGCCGGGCGGCACGCGCTCTTCGTTCACGACAACGTGCACCACGCCTGCGCGGTGGGGCTCGCCTGCGGAGAGGCGGTGGCCCGCCGCGCCTCCTCGCGCGACTGGCGACGGCTCCAGCCTCCTTTCCTGGAAGCTCGAGTGGAGGACTAGCGCTCCCGGCCCCGGTAGCCTCCCGCGCCCGTGCGACGAGGAGCTCGCGCACCAGACGCCGACCCTCGGCGGGCCTACGCCTGGGAAGCAAAGAGCCCCAGCCCGAAGAACCGGCCGCGCCCGACGCACAGCGGTCCAGCGACGGGGCGGGCCCAACTGACGCGCACGTGAAGTCGCGGGAAGGACTTCAGGTGCTGGGGGACAGCGTAGCGATCCGCCCGGTCTGCTCCCGCGAAGAAGCCCACGCTGCGTGTCTCGATGCCGGCGTTGAACACCAGATCGTCCGGAACGCCTGCATGACGGAGCGCCTTGCGGACCAGCGCCTCACGTCTCCTCGCGAGCCGCTCGAGTATTCGCTTCTGCTCGGCAGGATCCTTCGTGCGGCGCAGGTGCGCCCTGAGGCCTCCTGGGTCGTCGAGCCCGGGAAGAATCACCGGCGTCACGGTCGCCCAGGTTCGTGAAGGACCGAGGTAGCGCGCGAACCCACGCTCGTGGCGTGAGCTGCTCGCCAGCACCGCGACCACCTCCCCCGTCTGCTCGTCGATGAGGTCCGCACCGCCGAGTGCGCGCTGCGCCCAGTCGACGTCCGCGCTCTGGGCGTCCGTGCTCATCACCAGCACCCGGCGGACGCCAGACACCACCTCTCCGCCGCACTCGCGGGCCTCGATGCTCGGAAGCGGCACGAGCACGAAGCGAGCGGCGGTCGGCGCCGCCGGTGGCGCTCCTGGCTCCTCACCGTGGCCAAGTACCGAGCCCCGAATACGTGACTCGTCCCAGCCCGCGCGTTCAGCGGCCTCACGCACGGCGTGTCGCAGCATCCCGGCGACGACCATTGCTTTTCGCGCCGTGTCGAAGCTCTTCATCTGGTTGGCCATCGGCTGCATCAGCACGAAGGCGGCGATTCGAGTTGGCATGGGGTCGCCGGCCTTGGCGTAGCCGGTGACCGCGAACGCCGAAACAGCCGGTGGGGGGCGAAACGTCGGTTCTGCCAGGCTGGTGCGCCTCGAGAAGGCTTCGTGGTGACGATCGAGATCGGCGAGGCTCCCGGAGCGCGGCGTTCGAAGCCAGGCGGCGGCGTCTTGGCGTGGTTCCCAGATGTCGAGCGCCGGCCCTCCGTCGGGCGTCGCGAGCGCCGCGCGTTCGGTTGCACTGATGAGCGCGCCATCGCCGACGGCGAGGTCGACGCCCCAGCCCAGCGCGACGACGGCCTTCGCGGCGGCAATGAGGAGACTGGCGCTTGCCCGCGCCCCGTTCCTCTCCGCACTGGAGACTTCCCACAAGAAGTGCACCGCCGCTTCTTCGGGCAGCCGCAGAGGACGCACGTCTTTCATCGTGCGCTGCTTCGACGCCTCGCCCTCCTTCCCAGCAGCCCACTGCCGGCCAACGAGGTCCATCGCGTTGTGGGGCACCGAGAGGCGGTAGCCCACCGATGGCTCGGCGGCGGGTGCGAAAATGACCGGCGGACTGCGGGTCTCGAGCCATCGGAGCGCGGAGCGCGTCGCGTCGAGCGTGCCGGCGCGCGCGGCGGCCGCCACCAGCGCTTGGAAGACGCGCAGCGGAGAGGGTGGCCACTCGGGCGCGCTTTCATCGCCTCGGCCGTGAAACCACGGCGCGAGGAAACGAAAGGAGAGACAGAGGTAGTCGCTCATCACTGAGCCTTGGCCGGCTTGTCCTTCCCCTTCTTTCCCTTCTTCTTGTCGTCTCCGGCCGTCTCTTCTTTCGCGAGAGCCTTGTCGAAGTTCACCTCGCGGCCCTTCTCGACGCCGAATGCGGTGGCCGCCTTCTTCGCGAACTCGAGGGCCGCCTCGTGCGTGATCCCGGACTTCTCCCGCCTCCCGCTCGCGTAGACGACCTTCGACTCAGGCACCCTGTCCGCGTCGAGCACGAGGTTGCAGCCCTGCCGCAGGAAGCCGAGCGCGGGCCTGGTGAAGGCGGTGAGCGCGAGGCCGAGCAGGTAGGCGCGGAGCTTCGCTGTTTCGCTGGCGTCCGCGGCCCGGAGCAGGCGCAGCGCCGCCAAGTGCAGCGTCACTTCACGGCGAATCTCGCCGCGGGCGATGACGCCGCCGTGGGTCGCCGAGGCAGGGACGTGGCGGAAGCCCCGCTCGGAGTAGCGCTCGAGCGCGTCCTTGTCCGCGGTGTCATCGAGCAGACCTTCCTCGACGTAGTCCGTTGCCGGGTTGTACTGCGCAGACCGGGTCAGCTTGCCGACGTCGAACGCGCGCACGGTGGCCGCGAGCAGCCGGGGCGCTTTGGCCTGCGTGTCGCGCGAGTCCCACACGCCGAATACGAGCGAGGTGGGAGCCAGCTTCGCCAGCGGCATCGCGTCACCGGCCTTCAGTGCCTTGAATGCCTTCTGAAGGTCGTCCTTGAGCGCTGAACAACGCACGATGGCGTCGCCCGCGCGGTGCCCAGCTTCGAGCAGGTTGATCTTCCGCGATCCGGCCTCGACGACGATCCGAGGCACGAGCTCGTCATACGGTGCCGTCGAGAACATGGGCTCGATGCGGTTGGCCTGCGAGCCGACGGAGTCGATGAGGCAGACGTTCTTCCCATCGCCGAGCGTGTCGATGTTGTAGCCCCCGGGGAAGTCCTTCAAGCTCTGCGCGGCCGCGAACGTCGGGGGAAAGAGGACGCCGTCTTTCCCTTCGACAGGATTCAAGTACTCGCGGAGCACCATGGCGGCGGGCACGTCGCCGGACTCCGAAAGCAGCTCTTCGATCTTCGCCACAGCGTCACTCATTTCGATCTCCATTCACGGGAACCGCGGGTGAGAAGGCCTTGTGTTTTCGCTGGTCGGTACGGAATGCGTTTTCGAACTGGTAGGTGCCACCAGGGGTTGGCAGCGCGAGCCCCATGGCGAGCGCCGCGAGCCTCACCGGGAAGGGCGTCGACCATGCGCGGTACCGGAAGACGCGCGGTCGCCGCGGGGCCGGGGCCGGCCGGAAACGCTGCAGCCCGACCAGCGTGAAGAACTCGGTTGCGGGGAACCCGACCGCCTCGAGCTTGAGCGCATCGGGAGAAAAGCCGAGATCGAGCGGCAGCGCGTTGGCCCCACGCCGGGCGTCGAAGTAGTACGGCTCGACCTTCTTACCGTCGGGACCCGTCACCACAAAGCCTACGTCGAACAGCCGGCCACCCTCGAGGCAACGGCTCAGCGCTCCCTGCATCGCCTGTCCGATGCGGAGGGCCAGCATGGTGCCGGCCCAGGGCTTCAAGGTCGCGTCCCCGGCCGCTCGGTCTTTCCACCAGTCGAGCCGAAGCGAGAACGGGTCGCCGAGCGCCATCGGTGACGCCGACTTGTCGGAGGGCACGAGGCTGGTCAGCGTCGCCGTCGCCGCCTGTTCGACGAGCTGCTTCAGCTCTCCTTGCGAGAGCATGAACTCCGCTCCCTCGAAGTGGCCTGTCGTCTCGGGCCAGAGGCGATGGGCCAGCTCGAAGAGGCCGCAGCACGCGAAGAACTGGCCGGGGTTAGTGCGGTCGACCTCGAGGCGGATCATGACTCCACCTCCTCGTCGTCGGAGGCGAGGTAGTCGGCGGCGCGCACCAACGATTCGAGCCAGGCGAGCCCCCAGCGACCGTACTTGCGCTGCAGTCGCTCGAAGCGCAGGGGCACCTCCCGCGCGATGGCTGCGACCTCGGCGTCCTTCACCTCGGGGTCGATGGCCTCTTCGGGAGGGAAATGGGGCCGCGCGCGCCCGTGGTGCGCGGCGATGAGGTGGAGCGCCAGCTCCCGCTCATCCTCGGCGAGGTCCGCGAAGCCGGGCTCGTTCAGCGCGTCGTGGAGCGAGCCCAGCTCGTGCCGGTAGTGCCCCAGCTCTGAGGGCTGCATCTTGCCCTTGGCGAACACGGAGGTCGGGTAGTCGAAGTTCTTGATCGACCGCTGCCAGACGCGGCGCCGCTTGCCGAGGTCGTGCCAGCGCGCTGCGCGGACGATGGCGCTCCGCTCCAGGCCGGTAATTTCCAGGCCCGAGGTGATCGCCTCTGCCCAGTGTTCAGCGCGCCTGAGATGGAAGTCGAGCGTTTGACGGAACCGACTGGTTCTCGAACCGTCATCATCGGCAGCGAGCGAGAGGGTGTAGAGCTGCCACCAGACGTCCTCTCCCTCCTCGGTCTGCCGTCGAATCGCACGCGCCAACCGCATGCCCTCGGGCGGGTTCACCTCTCCGGCGAGCTCGTGGACGAGGCGCTCGCCCTCCCTGGGCCCCCGGTCGTAAGTGCCGTGCTGGCCAGGCTCGAAGACGGCATCGCCGTCGAGCAGGCCGCCGTTCAGGCCTCCGGCTTCGGGCGGCAGGATGACCGTCACCTCGTCGAGCAGCGGGTTCCGCTTCGAGTCATAGGCGTCGACGAGGTCGGCCAGGCGCCACCAACTCCGGTTCTCGTGGCGCACGATCTCACCATCGCGCAGCAGCCAAGCGCGTAGCTCTCGGTGCTCGTCACGTGCGATGATCTTCTCGAGTTGCTCGAGGACCCGGTCGGTGCGATCGCTCAACCGCTCGCGGGCACGCAGTGGGTAGTCGGCCAGGAAGTCATCGAGCGACTCCGCGCCGAGGTGCTCATCGTCGAGCCAAGCCACCTCGGTGCGCCAGGCGATGGTGGTGCGAGGCGGCTCCCACTCGGCGACGCCGTGGAGCCAGTCGTCGACGGGAGGGCGACCGGGCAACTTCCCGCGGATCGACGTGTACGACCACCGGTCGAACAGCAACTCGTCAACGGCGGGAATGTCGGGCAGGGGCGTGGAGGCCGCCAGCCGTGCGTCACTGGGTAGCGATCGCAGCGCGGCGGGCGACGCGTCGCGTAGCTCGTCGGCGCGCGCAGGGAGCGCCGCCAGCAGCTCGCGGGTCGCATGGCGGGCCCAGTCGAGCTCGTCCTTGCGTTTCGCCGGTTTGTCGTCGTCGGCTCCGTCCTCGTCATGGCCCTCGTCGTTGGCCTTCTGCGTGGGACGGGCCTCCAGTGGCTCGGCGATGACGTCGACGCGGGCGTCCCCGGCGCCGTAGCGATTGACGCGGCCGAGCCGCTGCGCGAGCGCATCGAAAGCGGGTAGATCCATCACCAGGTGATCGGCAGAGAGATCGATGCCGACCTCTCCTGCCGAAGTACAGACGAGGAAGACCGTGCCCTCGCGGGGAGACACCTTGCGGGACTTCTCCGGCTGGAAGCGCGCGAAGACCGGATCAGTCCGCGCCAGCGCGTCGCGCTCATCGCCGCGCATGGTGCCGGTGAGAACCTGGACATGGTCCTTGCCGGCCTCCTTCCGCAGCGCGGCCGCGCAGCGCTCGACGTTCTCGACGGTCGACAAGAACACCAACACCGCGCCGGAGTGCTGCAGGGCAAGCTCGGCGGCGCGCCCGGCGAGCTCTTTCTTGTCGGCGACGTCGTGGAGCGACAAGCCCTTCTTCGCGGTGATGCGTGCGCGCACGACGGGGTGCGCCTCGTCGCTGGAGGCCATGGTGAAATCGGGTACCACGCGGCCCGTCGCGGAGAGGGCCATCACGTGGAACGCGCGCAGGTCCTTGAACTGGCCCGCGCGCAACGACTCGAGAAGTTCCTGAAACGCGGGCTCGAGGTGCGCCTCGTCGTGCATGAGCAACGAGTCCTGCCCGAGGAGGCCGGCGTGGAGGGGCTTGGTCTTGAAGCCGCAGCCATAGCCGTTGAAGAGGAGCCGGCTGCCGATCATGTCGACGGTGCCGACGATGATGGCGGGCCGGGCGGGGTCGCGGCGCCATTCGGCGTTGTCGGCGAACTCGCCACGCAGCGTGCTGATGGCGATGGGGGCCTGCCCGGGAACCCCGGCGAGATCGAGGAGCGCTTCCTTCAACGCCGCAGCCTCGGGCTTCTCGAGCGCCTTCCGGAGGTTCTCGGCTTCGGTGGTGGACTGGTCGACGACGGTGCGGCGATTGACGACGTAGACGAGGCGGCGCGGCAGGGCGGGGTTCTCAGCCAACGCGAGCAGCCAGAGAGCGATGACGGAGGTCTTGCCGAGCCCCGTCGGCAAGTCGCAGGCTTTGGGAAATTCGCCCGCAACGAAGCGATCGAACAACGCGCGCTGCCAGGGGAACGGGGCGTTGCCGGTGAGCACCGCGAAGGCGGAGTCGAAGTTGACAACCCCGGTCACACCGTGTTCTCCGCGTAGGGCTGCCGCACCTGCCCGCTCACTCCAGTTCCCGTGGTTTGTGGCCCCTCCGGCCTCGGCCGCTGGCACAACCGTTACTTGGGGGGCCGTGGGTCTTGCGGGCGCAGCGGGCGCGCCTTCCTCGAAATCCCAAAGGACCGGCTTGGTCTTCTCGCTCACGGCTCCTCCCTCCGGTACAGCCCGAGCCGGGCGGTGCTCTTGAGCTGGCGGCGGTCGGGGTCACCGCGACGGCAGATCACCACGTCGATCTCGAACCGCTCGAGGTCAAAGGCTCGGTTGATCCGCCGGCGAAGCGTGCCCACCGTCGCGTGAGGAAGGATCGGCCGCACCACGAGGGCCTCATCCGCTTCCTCCTCGCCTTCGCCTTCGTCTTCTTCGAGGAGAATCTCCTCCGCAGCTCCACCGGAGGCCTCCGCCCATTTCACCGGCGACAGGATCGGAAGCGGATCTGGAACGACAGGCTGCTGCATCGGCTCCGGGGCAGGTGGCTCCCCCGTGCTCGCGAGCGCCTCGCGGAACCCCCGCTCGTAGGCCCGCTTCAACAGTTGCCGGAACACGTCGTCGGCCTCCGCGGACAGCCCGGCGATCGCCTCGTCAATGCTCATGCGGAGCGCCTCTCTGCCCCTGGCGCACCGAGAGCGGACACCAGCTCTCGGGCGAGCACCCGGGTGGTTTCCTTGCCGCCGCCAGCCAACTTCGCCCGCCACGCCACCGCCGTCTCGAAGCGCGCGCCGCCGATCCGCGTGCCCCAGTGCGAGAGCATCGCGACCACGGTGGGCCGCGGATCTCCTCCCTGCTCGTAGACCCGCGCGACCACCGCCGGCGAGGCCTGGATGAACGCGCGAAGCGCGATGGTCGACCGCACCGAATGCTTCTTGCTCTCCCACACATCGGAGAACGCCCGCTGGACCTCGCGGAAGTACAGCCCGTAGAACCGGCGAAGGTTGGCGACGAAGTCGTCGAGCCACGGAGCCTCCTGGCACGCGGCCCGGACCGCCTCGACGGCGGCGCGCATCTCTTGCGCCAGCCCGGCCTGGGGCACCTTCCCCGGCCCGACGCCGAGCAACTTCACGTGCCGCGCCAGCGGGGAGCCTTCCTTGCCATTGAGCTCCTTGATGGTGTCGTGAATGGCGGAGTCGATCGGATCGGGATAGAGCTGGCGACCCTTGAGCGAGTACAGGAGCGAAGGGTTGAGCCGGGTGTGCTTCGAGTTGATGGTCACGAACATCTCGACCACGGCGGGGGCCGGCAGCCCGGCGAAGAGGATCGCCGGCACCTGCACCTCGCGGATCGCGTCGGCCTCGGGCGAGGACAGTAGTGCGTCGAGCGCCAGAAGCCGGTGCTGCCCGTCCAACACGCGAAGCGTTCCCTCCGATTCGGAGAGCTGGACCAGCCCGACGAATGGATTTGCCCCTTGGGCCGTGAACGTCACCGGCTCCTCGCTCACCACCAGCACCGCGCCGGGAATGGCCGGCACCGCGCCGTCTTCCCGACATTGCTGGTAGTGCTGGACGAGGTCTTCGATCTTCTTCCGGAGGATGGGTCGCTGGAACGCCTTCTCGGAGGTGTGAACCTTGCGCTCGATCTCGCTCCAGTTCACCAGCGATGGCTGGGAACGCCGCGCTGCCCGCCGAGCGCCCTCGAGACCCGCCTCACCCAGAACCTCGAAGCGGACCAGCCGCTGGACATCAGCGGCCGACAGATTGAGCAGGAAGAACTCCTGCCTGAATTGCTGAACCTTGACTGCCGGTACCGTCAGCATTGGCTCCCTCGATTTCGCGTGTTGGGCACTGCGTCGATTGGGTGCACTTTCCAGCATCCTGTCCCAGCCATGCGACACCCTTGGTCCCGGCTGTCCCGGTGCACTTCCATGCGAGAGCTGTTGCGGATTCCCGCTCCGGGCACGCCTCCCGGGATATGCTTGAAGTCATGAGCTGGCGCAGGCGGATCGTCACCGACCCCAAGGTGCACCACGGCCAGGCGTGCATCCTTGGGACGCGCATCGCAGTGTCGGTCATTCTCGACAACCTCGCGGCCGGGCAGACCCCGGAGGAAATCGTCGCGAGCTACCCACCGCTAGGCCTCGATGACGTGCGCGCCGCGATGAGCTACGCAGCGGAGCTGGCGAAGGAGAGGGTAATCCACCTCGATCCTCGGGACGCACCGTGAGGTTCAAAGTCGATGAGGATCTACCGGCCGAGGTAGCCACGCTGCTCCGGTCGGCGGGCCACGAAGCAGAGACGGTCCACGACGAGGGCATGAGGGGCTGGACAGACCAGGACATCGGCAAGAGGTGCCAAGCTGAGGGGCGCGCGCTGGTGACGCTGGACCTCGGCTTCGCCGACGTGCGCGCGAACCCGCCCGAGCAGAATCCGGGCCTCATGGTCCTGCGCGTCGGCCGACAGGACAAGCCGCACGTCCTCGCCGTTCTTCGCTCGGCGCTTTCGCTCCTCGAGCAGGAGCCCCTGGAGGGAAAGCTCTGGATCGTAGAAGAGGGCAGAGTGCGAGTTCGCGGCTGAGCTGAAGAGCGCGGCGCCACCTCTCCTGCATCCTCACCCGGCTGTTTCAGATCTTGGGTCACGGCAGCCCCACCGCCCTCCGGTGCGCCTCGCGCACCGTCTTCGCCAGCGCCTTGGGGCCCAGCACCACCACTTCTGGCCCGAGGCCCACCACCCACCGCACCAGCGCGGGAGCCAGCGGCGCCTTCATCTTCACGTCCAGCGTCCCATCCGAGGCCCACTGGCTTGACTGCGACGGATGCACCTTCCGCTCGGCAATCAGCGGCGCCACCTCGGGCGAGAACCTGAGCGCAATTGCTTCCGCCTCCCCGCTCCACGGCCCGAACACTCCCTGCACCTGCTCGCCCAAGCTGACTTGCTCCCTGGGCTCGAACCGCCCCGCCAAGACCTCCACCTCCGCCACCCGCTCCAAGAGGAACGTCCTCACCGCCCGGCTGCGATGACACCAGCCAATCAGGTACACGCCCCCGGCGTGCAGGTGCAGATGGTACGGATCCACCTCGCGCTCCCCGGCCCGCTTAGCCCCCGCCTTGCGGTAGCGGAGCCGCACGGTTCGCCGCTCCTCCAGCGCCTGCACCAGCCTTTCCAAGAGCGCTCCCCGGGCCGAGTAGTCCCGCCCTCCCACTTCGGCCGAGAGGCGCCGCGCCGCCGCGTCGGCCCGCTCCACCAACGGCCGCGGCAAGGCCGCCCGGATCTTCTCCAGCCCCGAAATCGCCGCCTCGTGGAACAGCGTGCCCGATAGCCCCGCGAGCAACTCCCTCCCGGCCGTCAGCGCCAGCATCTCCGGGAAGGACAGCGTCAACGACAGCTTCCGGCTGTAGCCCTCCACCACCCTCCAGCGCGCGCGCCGCCCCTGCGCCTCCCGATAGATGGGCACTCCCACCCGCTCCAGCACCAGAAGATCGCGATAGACGGTCCGCGCGGTGTAGCCGAGGCGCTCGGCCACCTCGGGCACCGCGATCTCCCGCCGGTCATCCAGGATCTGCAGGAGCTGGAGCTGACGCGCCAGCGAGTCTCCGCGCGGCATACCCGCGGTTACCTGTTCCCGCCCTCGTTCCCGGGGCTGGGCTTCTTGGGGCTCTTCTTCACGGGCCTGAAGAAGCTCCGCACCTTTCGCTTGTCGCCGGGGAAGAGGGTGAGCAGCGAGCCCTCGTTCTTCTGCATCACCTTCACCAGCGCCGCGCGGGAGAGCCGCTCGGCGATCTCCGCCTGGGCCACCTCCTGCTCCGCGGCTTCCTTCTGCGCGTTGTCGTCGAGCAGCTTCTGGGCGAGCTGCTTGAGCGACTTCCCATACTGCTTCCAAAGCGCGGGGGCATGCGCGTCCAGCCGCTTCGCCAGCGCATTCAGCTCGTCCGCCTGCTCCTTGCCCCGGGGCTCCAGCGCAGCAACCAACCCTTTGGGGAACAGTCCCTTGTACTGTGGCTCTTCTCGACGCTTCCCCGTCCTGCGGAGGAGGTCGAGCTCCATCACCCGCACCTCGTCCTGGGCCTCCACCTCCGCCTGGGCGAGGTTCGCCTGCGCCACCAGCTCCTCCTCCACGGCGTCCTGGGTAGCCAGCCACTTGCCCTTCAAGTCATCGCACTGGCTCTTCACCGGCGGCGCAAGGTGCTTGGTCTTCGAGCTCGCGTTCACCCCGGCGCGGTGGAACACGCCGTCCTTGCGCAGCTCGGCGGAGGAAGTGCTCTCGTCTCGAATCGCCATGGGTTACTCCTCCTTGAAGTCGCGCCCGGCCGCGTGGCCGGGGCGTTTGCGGTTTGGAAAGACGGTGGCGGTCGCCTCTTCGGGCGGTTCCTCGCGCTCCGAATGCGCCCGCGAAGGAGCTGCGCAGAGTTTCGACCGCTCGAAACGCCGCCGGAGCCGCCCTGCGCCACGTTTCGCGATCGCCAAACGGCTCCCAGATCGCCCTGGGACGCATTTTGCGTTCGCGAAATCATGCGGTGGCGCTCTGAGCGTGACCTGGTAGGCCCGCAGGGTGCCGCGGCCCGCGCCGAGGCCGATCTGGACGATGCCCGCCCCCTCACGGACGGAGCGTGTACCGCTGGCCCTCCCCGGGAGTCAAGGAAGTTTTGGTCCTCGCAGGAATTCGACCGGATCTCCGACCTCCCCTGACGCAGGCGCCCTCTACGCTTCCTCCCAGGACAGCGGAGGTCCGCCATGCACCTGGGAGCCGATGAGCCGATCGAATCGGGCCGATTGATGCCGGTGAGGATGCTCAACGAATTCACCTACTGCCCTCGCCTCTTCCACCTCGAGTGGGTGCAGGGAGAGTTCGCCGACAACGAGCTGACCGTGGAGGGCCGCGCCTCGCACCGCCGCGTGGACGGGCGCGCGCAGGAGCTGCCCGCCGCGGAGGAGCAGAAGCCATTCGAGGCCAGGTCGGTCTCGCTCTCGTCGGAGCGGCTGGGGCTGTCGGCGAAGATCGACATCGTGGAGGGAGAGTCGGGGACGGTGGTGGCCGTCGACTACAAGCGCGGCCGGCCGCCTTCGAACGGGCTGTTGGCCCATGAGCCGGAGCAGGTCCAGCTATGCGCGTACGCGCTGCTCCTGAGGGAGCAGGGGTACCGGTGCGAGGAGGGCGTGCTCTATTACGTGCAGGCCCGCCAGCGGGTGGCGATCCCCATCGGCGAGGAGCTGGTGGGGCGCACCTTGGCGCTTTTGGCGGAGGCGAGAGAGGCTTCGAAGCGCTCGGCGGCGCCTCCTCCGCTCAAGGGCAGCCCCAAGTGCCAGGGCTGCTCGCTGCACGGCATCTGTCTGCCCGACGAGACCAACCACTTGAGGGAGGAGCAGAGCGGGCCCATCCGGCGGCTTGTGCCGGCCCGAGACGACGCCACTCCGCTCTATGTCACCTCTCAGGGGGCACGGGTCGGCCTGGAGGGGGAGCGGCTCTTGGTCCGCGACCGCGAGGGTGTGCAGCTCGCCGAGGCGCGGCTGATGGAGCTGTCGCAGTTGGTCCTCTTCGGGAACGTGCAGGTGAGCTCGCAGGCCATTCGCGAGCTGTGCGAGCGTGCCATCCCGGTCTGCTGGCTGAGCTATGGAGGATGGCTGTCTGGGTTGGTGGACGGCCTGGGGCACAACAACGTGGAGATCCGCCGCCGCCAGTACCGCCTAGCGGACGACGAGGCCAAGGCGCTGGAGTTGGCGCGGCGCTTCGTGCGGAACAAGATCGCCAACTGCCGCACGCTGCTGAGGCGCAACCACCGCGAGGCGCCGGAGGCCGCATTGCGGGAGCTGTCGTCCCTGGTGGAACGTGCCGGGGCGGCGGCGGGGCTGCCCGAGCTATTGGGCATCGAGGGCAACGCCGCGCGGATCTACTTCGGGCATTTTTCGGGGATGCTCCGGGCCCCAGCGGAGTCGCTGGCCTTCGACTTCGAGACGCGGACGCGCCGGCCTCCCAAGGATCCGGTGAACGCGTTGTTGTCTCTGGCGTACGCGCTCTTGGCCAAGGATGTGGCGATCGCCGCGCGCGGGGTTGGGTTGGATCCGTTCCTGGGTTTCTACCACCAGCCGCGGCATGGGCGGCCGGCGCTGGCGCTGGATCTGATGGAGGAGTTCCGCCCGCTGATCGCCGACTCGGTGGTGCTCTCGGCGATCAACACCGGGGTGGTGCCGGCGGGTGGGTTTGTGCGGAGCGGCCTGGGGGTGGCGTTGAAGGCCGAGGCCCGGCGGGACTTCCTCAAGGCGTACCAGCGCCGGATGGACGAGGAGGTGACCCATCCGGTGTTCGGCTACCGCATCTCGTATCGGCGGGTGCTGGAGGTGCAGTGCCGGCTGTTCGCGCGGCATCTGCTTGGCGAGTTGGCTGCATACCCCGAGTTCCGGACGAGGTAGCGTATGCGGCAGCGATACCTTGTGACGTACGACATTTGCGATCCCAGGCGGCTGCGGCGGGTGTTCAAGGTGATGAAAGGGTTTGGGGAGCACCTGCAGCTTTCGGTGTTCCGCTGCGACCTGAGCAAGATGGCGTTGGTGATGATGAAGGTGGCGTTGAGGGAGGAGATCGAGTCGGAGGATCAGGTATTGATCATCGACATCGGCCCGACGGAGGGGCGGGGGGCGGAGGTGTTCGAGAGCCTGGGGAGGGCGTACGTCGAGGCGGAGCCGGTGAAGGTGGTGTAGGGGTGGGCTCTTTGGCAACCGAATACGCGCATGCGAGCGCCGAGGTGCTGAGGTCGCTGGGAGGGGCGCTCGCGGTTGAAGATGCGCAGTCAGTACCGGCAGTTGGAGCCGGTCGACCAAGTGGAGCGACCCTCGGTCCGAACCGGCAGTGGCTCTTGCGCAAACCCGCTCGCGAAACGAGGTGCAACCGGACGCCATTGCTGACAGATTATGAAGGGCTCCTTCCCCGCTCACGTGAGCGGGGCCCCGTTGAAGCGCCCGAGCCGCACTGTTGACGCCTTGGAACCAAGTCCTTCCCCGCTCACGTGAGCGGGGCCCCGTTGAAGCTCGACGTAGACGGG
>JACPVI010000042.1 GCA_016191815.1 Myxococcales bacterium | reverse complement strand
GGTGAGGAGCGCCTGCGAGAACAGCACCGGCACCTCCAGCGCAACCACCGGCCGGAGCTTGGACGACCACTCGGGCGTCCAGGCGCCGCGCAACAGCAGCCCGGGCACCATCGCCGCGGGCGGCCCGGTCACCATCGCGCCGGCTCCGACCGTCACCCAGGGGTGTACTCGGTAGCCCGCGTGCGCGGTCCACGCGCCGCTCACCCGCGCCACCGGCCGAAGCTGCACCCTGGCTGCGACCGTCCACCTCCGATCGTGCTCGGCGCTGGCCAAGAGCGGAGGTGCGCTCGGGCCCGGCGAAGCCTCTGGGTGGCGATCCGGCGATTCCTGCTTCGGGGGAGGCAGCGAAGCCAGCTCCAGCCGCACCTCCTCCGCCCTGCCCGGCCGCACCACCACCTCCTGGGAAAGGGTGCCGGAGGCTCCGCTGGCCTCGATGCGGTGGGGACCCGAGGGAAGTCTCAGCTTGAGCGGCGCTGGCCCGAGCAGCTTGCCGTCCACCCGGACCGCGACCTCCTGGTCGGCGCTGATCGACAGCTCCCCTTCGAGCTTGGCGCGCTCCTGCTCGAGCAGATCGATCATGTCCGGGCTGGAGGAGGAAGGGTCGAGCGAGATCTCGGGATCCTTCGCCAATGCATCGGCAAAGGCGGCCCGCGCTTCTTCCTGCCGCTGCAGCGCCACGTAGCACTGTCCGCGCAACAGGTGCAGGAGAGCCACCTCCTTCGGATCGGCCGCCTTCTCCAGGGCGGCCTTTAGCCGGCTCAGCGCCTTCTCGAAGTCGCCCTCCGCGAGCGCCTTGGCTGCCTCCTTGGCCGGATCCGCCCGGGGGCGCGCCTTCCTCGCATCGGCCGGCACGCCCACCAGCACCGCGCAGAGGAGGAACGATGCCCACCCGGAGAGTGCCCTGTTCATGGCGCCAGCTCCACGGGGATCTTCTTCACCTCGCCCGGAGCGACGCTCACCTCGCGCACCACGGTCTTGAACCCCTGCCGTTCGAGTTGGACCACGTGCTTGCCTGGCTCGACGTCGATCTTGATCGGGGCCGAGCCCTTGCGGGTGCCGTCGATGTTCACCCACGCCCACGATGGCTGGCCCTGGACGATCGCCGTGACGCGGATCTGCCCCGGCCGCTTCGGATCGGATCGCTTCGACTTGTCCGGGTCGCTCGCCCTGGCCCGCTCGACCTGCTTCGTCCCGCCCTGAGCGCGGGGCTCGGGGGGAGCGATCTTGGCGGCGGTCGGAGCGTCCGCCGCCTCGGCGAGCTCGATGATCCGCCCCGAGCCGGAGGGCTCCGGCGGCGAGGAGCCCGCTGGAGGTGCAGGCTCGGCCGGAAGAGCAGGCTCCGCCGGCGGAGCGGGCTCGGCTTGAGGAGGCGGCTCGACCGCGGCGGCAGAAGTGTCGCCCGCGGCGGAGGGCTCCGGCACCTCTTCCGCGGGGTATGGCCGGAGAATGAGGTAGCCGGCCGCCGCGAACGTCATCAACACCACGGCAGCGGCCGCCAGGAAGAGCAGCCCCGACCGGCTCCGAGGCAGGGCGGCCGCCACTTCGGGTCGGGTGACCGCCGGCGAGGGAGCGGCCACCGGCGCCGGAGTGGCGGCTTGCCGAGGCGCGGGCACCTCCGGATCGAGCGGAGTGAGCTTGGTGCCCGACACCGGGCCGTCCCGCTTGCCCGGCGAGCTCACCGAGCCGGGAGCAGGAGTCCGGCTGGCCCGCGCCAGCACGGTGTTGGTTGGAACGGCCGCGGTGAGAAGGATGGGGCTCGCGCCCGGGAGGGTGCCGGCCTCGAGCGCCTGGTACAGCTCCGCCGCGCTCTGGAAGCGGTCGTCGGGCTTCTTGGCCAGCGTCTTCTGGATGACCACCGACACCGGCTTGGGCAAGCCGGCCTGCGTGCTGGGATCCGGAGGAGGCACGTCGGTGTGCGCCCGCATCACCGAGAAGTCGCTCTCGCCGTCGAACACCGGGGCGCCGGTGGCCATCTCGAACAGCACGGTGCCCAGGGCGTAGAGGTCGGAGCGGTGATCCAACTTCTGGCCGAGGACCTGCTCCGGCGACATGTACTTGGGCGTCCCGATGAGCAGCCCGGAGCGGGTGACGTTGCTCTTGGGGTCATGCGCCACGCCCAAATCGAGGATGGTGACGTGCCCGTCGGGCGCGACGAAGATGTTCGCGGGCTTGATGTCGCGGTGGATGAAGCCCCGGGAGTGCACGAAGCTCAGCGCGCTGCACACCTGCCGAATGATGCCCAGCACTTCGGGCATCTCCAGCCGGCCCGCCTGCCGGATGTGGTCCGAGAGGTTCGCTCCCTCGAGGTACTTCATCACGATGAAGGGCACCCCGTCCTTCCGGCCCACGGCGTAGATCGGCACCAGGTTGGGGTGGTCGAGCTTGGCCATCATCTTGGCCTCGCGCTCGAAGCGGGCGATCACCTCCGGGTCCTGGCTGAAGGCGGAGGTGAGCATCTTGATCGCGACCTTGCGATCCAGGGTGAGGTCGGTCGCGAGGAACACCGTGCCCATGCCCCCCTTGCCGATCCGCTCCTCGATGGCCCACTTTCCTTCCAGCACCTCGGCGCCGGCCTTCACCACCGTGGGCTCGATGGCCGCCTGGCTCTCGCCGCAGCTTGGACACTCGCCGTCGAGGTCGGCCACTGGCGCCCCGCAGTGCTGGCACGTGAGGTCGGCAGCCCCGAGAGGCTCCGCAGGCATGGCGGCGACTATAGCAGCGGCCGCTTTACATTCGGGCCCTCCCGGCGCAGAAAGGCGCCCAAACCGCCGGAGGAGACGAATGCGCGTCATCAACTTCAACGCCGGCCCCTCGGGGCTCCCACTGCCGGCGCTCGAGCGAGCGCGCGACGAGATGGTCGACTTCAAGGGCAGCGGGATGTCGATCATGGAGCACAGCCACCGCGGCAAGGAGTACGAGGCGGTGCACAACGAGGCCATCGGGCTGCTCACCGAGCTTCTGGGCATCCCGGCCAGCTACCAGGTATTGCTGCTCCAAGGGGGGGCTTCGCTCCAGTTCGCGATGGTGCCGATGAACTTCCTGAGGCCTGGCGCCGGCGGCGACTACGTGCTCACCGGCTCATGGTCGGAAAAAGCCTACGAGGAGGCGAAGCTGGTCGGAACGGCACGAGTGGCGCTGAGCACCGCCAACCCGGACAAGCGGTACACCCGGGTGCCGCGCCCTGACGAGGTGAAGGTCGACCCGAAGGCGGTCTACGTCCACACCACCTCGAACAACACCATCTTCGGCACCCAGTACCCGGAGCTGCCGGACACCGGGGCGGTCAGCCAGGTGTGCGACATGAGCTCGGACTTCGTCTGGAGGAAGTTCGACGTCTCGAGGTTCGCGCTGGTGTACGCCGGGGCGCAGAAGAACGTCGGCCCCTCCGGGCTGGTGGTGGTGGTCGCCCGGAAGGACTTCATCGCCCAGGGGCGGAAGGACATCCCGAAGATCCTCCGCTACACCACCCACGCCGAGAACAACTCCCTCTACAACACCCCGCCTACCTTCGCGATCTACTTGATGCGAAACGTGCTCGCCTGGGTGAAAGAGGTCGGAGGACTGGGGCAAATCGAGTCGTGGAACCGCGAGAAGGGCCGGACCCTCTACGACGCGATCGACCGGATGAGCGGCTTCTACCGCGCCCCGGTGGAGAAGGAGAGCCGGTCGTTGATGAACATCGTCTTCCGGCTACCCAGCGAGGCGCTGGAGGAGAAATTCGTCTCCGAAGCCAAGAAGGCGGGCATGGTCGGGCTCAAGGGGCACCGGAGCGTGGGCGGCATCCGCGTGTCGGCCTACAACGCGGTCTCCGTCGCCGACATCCGCACCCTGGTGTCCTTCATGGAGTCGTTCGCCAAGTCCAACGGGTGAACGCGCCGGGCCGCGGGGGCGTGCGGCCTGCCCAGGAAGTCGAGCTCGCTCAGGCCCTGGTCTTGAGCTTGGCGTCGTTCTCCCGGATGAACTTCCGGATGTCCTCGCTCATGTCCAGGAGCCTGAGCCACTGCTCCTTGTAGAGCGTGACCGGGAAGCGGCCCAGCCCGTACACCGACACGCCGCCCTTCTCGCTCACCTTGAGCGACAGCTCGCGGTTGGAGCGGCTCTTCAAGGCGGCGTTCTCCTCCTTCAGCTTTTCCAGCTCCTGCTTTAGCTGCTCCGCATTGTCCATGGCGCGCTCTCCTTAGAGGTCGGCGGGTGAGACGGGGATCGCAGCCTCGCTTCGGCTCACCGCGCCGTCAAGGGTGAGCTGGCGCTTGCGCCCTCAGAGGGGCGCTCAGTGGAGAACCCGCTCGGCCGCCTGCGGCGCTTGAGGAAGCTTGAGCGCGGCAAGCTTCCCCACCGAGGCTGGATCGATCGCCGTGCCCCGCTCGGGCAAGGACAGGCCCTCGCCGGTCCACTCCGGGACGAAGAGGATCGGCCGGGCGCCCCCGTCGTATCCGAGCTGAACCAGCTCGTCGGGCCCGAAAGTGCGGCAGCGGCGCTCGCAGCAGGCGAACCCCTCGCGCACCCGGTAGAACCCCTCGGGGGAGAGAGGCTCGAGCGACGACGCCCACTCCTCGCTCGGGATCGGCGTCCCCCGCGCCTGCCAGGTCGCCCGGTTCGCTCGCCACCCGCTCGGGAGGTACACGCCCGGCCCTGGATCGCCGTGGTTGTGGAAGTACACCAGCCGGCCCGGTGGGATCGTCTCTCCCAGGGGCCGGGTGGTGCGGTAGAGGCCGCAGCGCGGGAGGTCCACTCGTGCCATGCCGACGCGGAGGTTAGCTCTCCTCGCGGGGCGCGCCAGTTCGACCCGCCACAAGCTCGGAGCGGGCGCGCTCGAGGATCTCTCGGACCTCGGCGTCGCCCAGCTGGGCGAAGTCCTGGTACCAGGCGCCGACGGCCCAGAACGCGCGGGGCGATTCCAGGCAGACCAGCTCGTCGGCCAGCTCCGCGAGGGCCGCGCAGGCCGACTGAGCGCCCACCGGAACCGCGACCACCACCTTCGCGGGCGCCGCCTGGCGGATGGCCCCCACCGCCGCCCGCATCGTCGAGCCCGTCGCCAGCCCGTCGTCGACCACGATCAGGGTCTTCCCGCGAAGCTCCGGAGCAGCGCCCTCGCCCCGGTAGGTGCGCTGGCGCCGCTCCACCTCCGCCATCGCCGCCTCGGTCGCCCGCGCCAGCTCCAGCGGGCTGATGTCCAGCTCCTCGATCAGCGCCTCGTCCAGCACCCGGACGCCCCCTTGGGCGAGCGCGCCCATGGCAAGCTCCTCCTGGCCGGGGACGCCGAGCTTGCGGACGACGAACACGTCCAGCGGCGCGCCGAGCGCTCTGGCCACCTCGTAGCCCACTGGCAGGCCGCCGCGCGGCAGCGCCAGCACCAGCACTCCGGGTTGGCCGGCGTACGCTAAAAGCCGTTCGGCCAGGCGGCGGCCGGCTTCAGAGCGGTCACGAAAGAGCACGCCCTAACGCTGCGGGCTGGCCGTTGCCGGAGCCACCCGAGGGCCGGTCGAGCCAAGACGCTCGCCCCCGGCCCTGCCGGCGTGCCTCGCCGCGCGCTCGCCTTGCCCCTCACGCCCAGAGCGGCCCGGAGCAGCGCTTCCGCTCGCTTCCCGACAGTCAATGGCGCGCCGGTTTGATTGCCTTCGGCTTCGAAATAGGGTGAAGGTCGGCGGCTCCGCGGCGGCACGGCGGAACAGAGGAGGACGGCATGGAAACGCAGGTCCCCGTCCGGGTAACTCTCTTGGAGAAGCAGCGTTTGTTCCGCGAGCGGCTGGCGGATCTCCTCGAGCGCGGTGGCTTCAGCGTGGTTGGTCAGTACGGCGACTGCGGCGCGTTCTTGGTCAGCGTCCCGTCCGATCGGCCCTCGGTGGCGGTCGCCGATCTCGGCCCCAGCGCCGGCGACGACCCGAGGTCCCTGCTCGAGGAGACGCGCCGAAGTCACCCGACCCTGCCGGTGCTGGTGCTGGCCAGCGGAGGCGAGCCCAGCTCCGACCTCTGCTACCAGCAAGGTGCGGCCGGCTACCTCGACACCCGCGAGGCAGGGGGCGATTCGCTGATCGCCGCGGTCTCCGCCCTGGCCCGCGGCGAGCGGCTGTTCCCCTTCGAGATGATGAAATCGCCCATCGCGCACAAGGCGCCCGAGCCCTTGCCCCCGCTGCTTGCCGCCCTCTCGCTGCGCGAGCGACAGGTGCTGTCCTGTGTGGCCGCCGGAGCCGACAATCTCAAGATCGCCACCCTGCTGCAGATCTCCGAGCGTACCGTCAAGGCGCACATGTCCAAGCTGTACCTCAAGCTGGGGGCGGAGAACCGCACCCAGCTAGCGCTCCTTGCGCTCCAGCTCGGCGTCCGGCCGCCTGCTGACGTCTGACCTGAACAGATTGGTCGATCTCCGAGACGTTGTCGCCGACGTGAGGGAGTTTACTTACTCCCTGGGCGGCAGCGAGTTGAGGTAGCGCGCCATCTCGACGTCCCTCCTCAGGATGTGGTCCCGGAGCCAACCGACCACCCGGTTGGTGACGTCGATCGCCAGCACGCTGGTCGCCCCGTAGGTGTCGAACACCGATTTGAGCGCCCGCACGTCCCTGGCGAACACCTCGTGCTCGCCGCGGTGAGACTCCAGGCCCGGGTAGCCGGACTCGCGCATCGTCCGCTCCTCCATGACGAAATGCTCCGCGACGTAGCCCACCAGGAACGCCAGGGTCCGGCCCACTTCGGCCTTGCCCTTGCCCTGCCTCATCGCCGCCAGGAGATCGTCCAGCGCCGCGAAGATCTGCTGGTGCTGCAGATCGAGCTTCTCGACCCCAATGGAGAGGTCAGGTGTCCACGAAACGGGCATTGAATGAGGGGTGGCTTCCGCCGGGAGCGCATTCTTACTTCGCCAACGGCCGCACACCAATCATTCGAGCACTGAATGTTTCCCGCCATTTTTGGGCAGGAAAGGCGGCTCGGATTGCGCTAGATCAAGTGGCTGCAACGTTGGATCTGACACCTTCGCCGGCCATGTCCCAGGCGAGGGACACCCAGGCGAGCGAGCGGGCAGCCATGGAGATTCGGCTCCACGGCCGAGGAGGGCAGGGCGGAGTCACCTGCGCCAAGCTTCTGGCGGCGGTCTACGCGCGGCTGGGCAAGGCGGTGCAGACCTTCGGCGACTACGCCGGCGAGCGCTCGGGGGCTCCGATCCGCGCCTACACCCGGGTGAGCGATTCGCCGATCTCCAACCGGAACAAGCTGTACCAGCCGGACCACCTGGTGGTGCTGGACCCGACCTTGCTCGGCCCGGAGGTGGTGTCCGGGCTCGCCGAGGGCGGCACCCTGCTCCTCAACACTCCGCTTTCGCCGGAGGCGATGGCGGCGCAGTTCGGCCGCTTCCGGCTGGCCACGGTGGACGCGACGGCGATCGCGAGGAAGCACGGAATCGGCACGCGCTCGGTGGTGATCGTCAACACCACCCTCGCCGGCGCCTTCGCGCGCGCGCTGGACCTTCCGCTGGAGGTTTTGGAGGCGGCGTACCGGGAGCTGGGCTTCGAGAGCAACGTGCCGGCCGCGCGAGAGGCGTACTCCGCGCTCAGGGTCCGCGAGGCGCCCGCGGGGGGCGGCCGTCTGCCCAGGCCCGCGGTCCTCCCCGGACTGCCGGCGGTGCTCCCTCTCTCCGAGCACAAGGAGGGCCCTCCCACCGGGCTGAAGACGGGAAGCTGGCGGACGCAGGCGCCCTTCTACCTGCGCAATCCGGCTCCGTGCTCGGTGCGGTGCCCGGCGGGCAACGACGTGGTGGGCTTCGTGCAGGCCCTCGCGAGGAGCGGCGAGGCGGCCGCAGCAGAGGTGTTGGGGAGGACCACCCCGCTCTCCGCGGTCTGCGGCCGGGTGTGTCCCGCGCCATGCATGGAGGGCTGCAACCGGCGCGAGCTGGACGGAGCGGTCAACGTCCGCGGGCTGGAGCGCTGGATCGCCGAGCGCGTGCCGGTGGCGGTGCGCGCGGCCCCGGCTCATCCCTCTCCGCGGAGGATCGCCATCGTGGGTGGCGGCCCGGCGGGGCTGAGCGCGGCCTACGTGCTCGCCACCGCAGGCCATCGCCCCATCATCTTCGAGGCCGAACGAGAGCTGGGCGGAGTGCTCCGCACCGGCATCCCCACCTACCGTCTTTCGCGGGCGGCGCTGGATGGGGAGATCGACTCCATCTTGCGCCTGGGTGTGGAGGTGCGCTCGGGCCAAAAGGTCGACCGCGCGCGGATTCCCGAGCTCGCGCGCGCGCACGATGCGCTGCTCATCGCCACCGGGCTGCAGAGGTTGCGAAGGGTCGACGGGCCGGGAGAGGCGCTTTCCGGAGTGGAGCAGGGAATCCACTTCCTTCGGCGGATCAACCTCGGCGAGAAGGCGCGGCTGTCGGGCGCGGTGGTGGTGCTCGGGGGCGGAAACACCGCGATGGACTGCGCGCGCAGCGCTCTGCGGGCCGGCGCCGCGAAGGTGACCGTCGTCTACCGGCGGACCCGGGCGGAGATGCCGGCGATCGCCGAGGAGATCGATCAGGCCGTCGAGGAGGGCGTGGAGCTGGTCTTCTTGCGCCAGCCGCTCGGCTTTGCCGGCGCGGGCAAGCTCGAGGCGGTGGAGCTTGCGGAGGTGGAGCTAGGTCCGCCCGACGCGAGCGGCCGTCGGCGGCCGGTGACCACCGATCGGAAGACGAGCCTCGGCTGCGACCTGGCGCTGCTCGCTTTGGGCCAGTCGGCGGACGCTTCGCTCCTGCCGGCGGGGTGGAAGCTGGAGGCGGGCCGCGCCCATGCAGATGGGCGGCCGCTCAACGTCTTCGCCGCCGGAGACTTCTCCACCGGAGAGGGCACGGTGGCCCACGCCATCGGCGATGGGAGAAGGGCGGCGCAGCGAGCCCTCGCCGCGCTCGGTCTCGAAGCGGAGGTCTGGGCGCCGCCCGACGCCCCGAAGGCGGTCAGGCCTCAGGATGTCCGGATGGGGCACTTCGAAGGCCGTCCTCCCGCTCACGAGCCCACCGCTCCGGCGGCGGAGCGGGTCCACAACTTCGAAGAGGTCGGTCGTGGCCTCCGCGACGGGGCGGAGGCGCGCCGCTGCTTCTCCTGCGGCGACTGCACGAGCTGCGACACCTGCCTGGTGTACTGCCCGGAGGGGATCATCCGCCGGAAGGGCACCGCCTACGAGGTGGACCTGGCCTTCTGCAAGGGCTGCGGGATCTGCGTGGCGGAGTGCCCTCGCAAGGCGATGGAGATGAGGGCCTCATGAGCCGGGAGCTGGTCAGCGCCAACCACGCGGCGGCGATGGCCGCGGTGCTCGCCGCGAGGGCCAACCGGTCCGGGCGCGGCTTCGGGAGCGGGGTCTACCCGATCACCCCGCAGACCGAGTGCATCGAGCTGTTGTGCGAGGAGGAGATCGAGAAGGGGCAGGTGGTGCGGGTGGAGAGCGAGCACAGCGCGATGGCGGTCTGCATCGGCTTCTCGCTGGGCGGCGCGCGCACCTTCACCGCCTCTTCCTCCAACGGGCTCGCCTACATGGCGGAGAACGTCTTCAACGCCGCCTTCTACCGGCTGCCGGTGGTGATGATGGCGGTCAACCGCACGCTGGGGCCGCCCTGGAACATCTGGGTGGACCACGGCGACACTCTGATGCTCCGGGATGCGGGCTGGGTGCAGCTCTACTGCGAGGACAACCAGGAGGTCGCCGACACCATTCTCGCGGCCTACCGCCTGGGCGAGGACCCGCGGATTCTCTTGCCGGTGATGGTGTGCCAGGACGCCTTCATCCTCTCGCACACCATGATGCTCACCGACTTCCCCGAGCAGCCGGAGGTGGACGCCTTCCTCCCTCCGCTCGAGTTGCCCCACCGGCTCACCGACCGGCCCCGGGTGGTGGGCGGGCTCGACTTCCCGCGCGAGACCGAGGTCCACCGCATCCAGCACGCCAATGCCATGGCCTTGGTTCCCGAGGTCTACAGGGAGGTGCAGGCGACTTTCCGCTCTCGTTTCGGCCGCGCGCTGGCGGACCCGGTGGTGCCGTACCGGGTGGAGGACGCCGAGATGCTCCTGGTCTCTATGGGCACCACCGCGAGCACCGTCCGGACGGTCGTGGACCGTGCCCGCGAGCGGGGAATCCGCGCCGGAGCGCTCCGCCTCCGCATGTTCCGCCCGTTCCCCGAGGAGGCGCTGCGGGGCTACCTCGCCGGGCGGGCGCGAGTGGGGGTGCTCGACCGCAACCTCTGCCCCGGCCTGGGCGGAATCGTCTGGGCCGAGCTTCGCGGCGTGGCGCCTCCCGGGTGCCTGGTCCAGGGCTACGTGCTCGGGATGGGCGGAGGGGACATCCGGCCGGAGCACGTGGAGCGAGTCCTCCAGGATCTCACCTCGCGCCAGCGGGCGGGCGAGCCTTCGTTCGTGGAGGTGGGCTCATGAACGAGCCCCTCCTGGAGGGAATGGTCCAGACCGACCGCGACCGGGGCGAGAACCTGCTCCGGGCGGGGAACACCAACTGCGGCGGCTGCGGGATGTCGGTGGGCCTCTTGATGCTCGGCCGCGCGGCGGCGGACCGGCCGATCCAGCTCGTCATCCCGGCCTGCTGTGGAATCGTCACCGCCGGGCCCTTCCCCGCCTCGGCCTACGGAGCGCCGGTGGTGGCCTCTACCTTCGCCTCCGCCGCGGCAGTGGGCGCCGGCCTGGCCCACGTGGCCCGCCTCAACGGCGAGCCGACCCGCGTCGTCTGCTGGGCGGGAGACGGCGGCACCTACGACATCGGAATGGCCACCCTCTCGGCCGCCGCGGAGCGCGACGACGACGTCCTCTACATCTGCTACGACAACGAGATCTACGGCAACACCGGGGGACAGCGCTCCTCCGCGACGCCCCAGGGAGCGGCCACCACCACCACTCCGCACGGGAAAGTCGGTGAGAAGAAGGACATCCTGGCGATCATGGCGGCGCACCGGGTGCCCTACGCCGCCACGCTCTCCCTCGCGCACCCCGAAGACATGCTCCGCAAGATGCGGGAGGCGCTCGAGCTGCGCGGGTTCCGCTTCCTGCATCTGCTCTCGCCCTGTCCGACCGGTTGGAAGTCCGAGCCGGCCGACGGCCTCGAGTTGGTGCGGCTGGCGGTCCGCTCCGGGCTCTATCTGGTGTACGAGGTGTTCGGCGGCTCCCATGTGAGGCTGAACGTCGAGCCCGAGCTGTCCGAGCCGGCGCTCGAGCGGTACTTCGCGCTGCAGGGCCGCTTCAAGAGGTCGAAGGTGGATCTGCGCCAGGTCCGCGAGGGCATCCGCGCGCAGCTCGAGGAGCTGAGGCGCCGCCTGTAGCAGAACCCTCTCCAGCGAGCGGGACAGGGCAGGGTGAGGGTGCGGCTCAGTTTCCCAGCGACGCGCTCGCCCTGGCCATGGTGGCCGGCGGCCGGTCGGGAACGCCCAGCTGCTCGGCGAACGAGCTTGGGTAGTGCCGGTAGAGGATCCGCGCGCTCAAATCGAGGCTGTCTCCGGGCGCGAAGCTCGGCGACACGGTGTAGGCGAACGCCTCGCGCCTCACCTCTCCCGGCTTGAGGCGGTTGTCGAAAACCCTGTGCACCACCTCTTGGAGGAACACGGTGGGGTTCTCCTGGGCGTCCACGAACACGGTGCGGTAGATGCGGCTGCCTTCGGGAATGTCGCGCCTGAGCACGTAGGCATCCCAAGCCGCCGCCCCGGCCACGTCGTATCCCGGCGGACCCTCGCGGGGCTCGGCGCGGAGGAACACCGGCTCCCGCCCGCCCTCGCTCACCGCCACCTCCAGCCAGACCAGGCGGACCTCGGTGCTCCCGGTGGGGATGCGGTGGCCAGCCTTCGAATTGTCCACGTGGACGTGGATCGGCACAGGGGCCCCGGGCGCGAGCTTCTCCGTCCCCCACTCGATGCGGAGCTTCAGCGCCTGGTCGATCTGCTCGTCCGAGTAGGCTCCCGGAAAGCGGTGGGAATAGATGACTTCCCGGTCGGGCGCCTCGCCTACCGTCATGAACGCCGCCTTGCCCTTCTCGTAGTGCGCCTTGCCGTCCACCAGAAAACCGGTCTTGTTCATGTGGCAGTCCTGGCACTGGATGCCCTGGGCGGGGTAGGGCCCTTCCCTCCATTCCGAATAGGTGGTGCGGAAGTCCACCCCGTCGATGGTCTTCGCCTCGTGGCAGATAGCGCAGAACTCGGCCTTGGTGTGGAGCTCCGAGTAGGCGTGGTGGAAGTCGAAGGCGTGCTGGTACGGCCCGTACTTGGTCTCGCCGGGGACCGCGATGTAGTTCGCGCTGCCCGGCCGCTCGCCCTTGAAACCGCGAATGGTGTGGCAAAAATCGCAGGTCACCCCGGACAGATCGACGTCCACCTCGTCGCGCGGGACGATCCCGTTCTTCGACTTGAGGAAGGCGATCGGCGAGTGGCAGGAGAGGCAGGTCCGGGCCTGGCGCTCGAGCGAGGGGTTCTCTGCCATGTCCGACATCAGCTTCCCGTAGAAGGCTGCCTGGAACACCGGGTTCACGAACGCCTTCGAGTGCATCGACTGGGTGAACTGCGCGTGCAGCTCGATGTGGCAGTTCCGGCAGACCTGCGGGCTCCAGAACGGCTGGCTGAGGTCGCTCTCCAGCGGCAGGTGGGGCGGTGGAGGCGGCGGGGCGTGCTGCACCGTGGCCGGCACGCACCCGGCCGCTCCCGCGAGCACCCAGGCAGCCGCAGCCTCCCACCTCACTCGGGCGAGCGGTGACACGTCAGTCAGAGGCCACGTCCCAGCCGAGATCGCGCTGGGGAGGCATGAGCAGGCCCCCGAAATCCTGCAAGAGGTCCACCTCTCCCTCAGCCCTCACCTCTCCCGCCTTCACCGCCTCGGCGGCGTCCAGCGTCCCTCCCACGAAGGCCTCGAAGGCCGCCCCGGTGAACCACAGCCTCAGGTCCGCCTCCGCCGAGAACCCTTTTTGGACCGGCTCCGGATCGGCGAAGGTGAACGTCCATTCGCCGCCCCCTGGCCCCAAGATGGAGAAGGCGATGCTCCCGCTGTAGCCGAAGAAGTCGTCGGCCCGCTGGACGCAGGCGAGGGGTAGCAGGCGCTCGAAGAACTTGGCGACCAAGGAGCCTCCGGAACCCAGAGCACGCCCCACTTTCAGGCAGGATGCAAGGCCCGGTGGGCACCCGAGCCGACTCGAGAACCCTGGCCCAGGCGCTCAGCGGCTGCCCGAGCGTGGGGCAAGCCGAGCGCCGGTCTCGCGGGACTTCGCGCGTGGCCATCTTTTCTTCGATGCTTCGCGCCGAGGCAGGGGCAGCCACCGAGAGAGGCGCGCGTGCGGTGAACGAGGATTCCCACTGCGCGCTGCCCGAGAGGGGATTGTTCGTGGTGGCCGACGGGCTGGGCGGGTACGAGGGCGGCGAGGTCGCGAGCGAGCTGGCGGTGCGCGCCCTCTGCGAGGTGGTTGGCCGGGGCCTCGACGCGATCGGCGTGGAGGTCCCTGGGCTTACGGAACTGCTCGCGGCCGGCTTCCGAGACGCTGACCGGAAGGTGAAGGAGGCGCAGACCGGTCCCCTCGGCCTGATGCAGACCACCCTCTCCGCGGTGCTGCTCGGCGACCGCGAGGCGCTGGTGGGACACGTGGGCGACAGCCGCGTCTATCACCTTCGCTCCCGCCGGCTGGTCCAGGTGACGCGGGACCACACGGCCTACGAGGAGATGCTGGCGTCCGGAGCCAAGCTCAGCGAGCTGGACTACTACCTCTACCGAAACGCCCTCACCCGGACCATCGGGATGGAGGAACGAGTTGCTCCGGACCTCTACCGGGTGGGGCTCGAGCAGGGGGACTCGCTGCTGTTGTGCACCGACGGCGTCTACCGCGCCTTGCGGCCCGAGGATTTGGCGCGGCTGCTGGAGCCGGGAGGAGCGCAGGAGGCCGCGATCCGGCTGGTGCGCGAGGCCGAGCGCCAGACCGGCGCGGACAACATGACCGCGGTGGTGGTGCGGGTCCAATCGTAGGCCGGGGCCTTTCAACCCGGCTCCGGATGCGGTAGTGAAGGCCGCGCTTTTCTGGAGGCCCCCATGAAAGTACGACCTGTCCCCTTCGCACTCGCGGCGATGCTGGCCGCCACCGCCGCCGCCGCGCCGATCAGCGGCACCGTCACCGACAGCGCCGGCAAGCCGATCGAAGGAGTCCGGGTGCGCGCCTCTCCGCTGAGCAGCCGCCAGGTGTCGAAAGACTTCGCCACCACCGGCGCCGACGGGAGGTACTCCCTGGAGACCGGGCTCGCCTCCTCGACAGACGTGATCGTCACCTTCTCCAAGCCCGGCTACTACACCCAGGGCGGGGTGGGCACCGCCGGAGCCACCAACCTCGGCACCGCGCTTCTCCCGCTCGAGACGTTGGACAATCCGCAGTACGAGTGGATTCCCGCCCGGGAAAGCATGATGCAGATGGGCTGCGACTCCTGCCACGGCGATCAGCGGCGGGCCTGGGACACCTCCCAGCACGCCATCGCCGCGAAGGATCCGCTGGTGCTGGACCTGTACTTCGGCACCAAGGGCGGCACCGAGGTGATCGGCGGCCCGGGGTTCAAGCTCGACTTCCCCAACGCCGCCGGCGATTGCCCGAGCTGCCACCAGCCGCTCGCGGCCCTCAAGGCACCCGGCGCCACTCCGCTCTCCACCCAGCTCACTGGCGCGGAGGCCGAGGGCGTCACCTGCGAGGTCTGCCACAAGACCCGCGACGTCGAGGTGAACACCCGGCCTGGCGTCGACGGGGCGCTGCGCATCTGGCGGCCGAAGTCCGGCACCCTGTTCGCCTTCGGCCCGCTGGACAACGTGCTCTCCCACCCGATGGAGAACTCCTACTCGCCGCTCCATCGCAGCGCGCGGCTGTGCTCCGCCTGCCACGAGTACTCGAACGCCAACGGCGTGCCGGTGATGGAGACCTACAGCGAGTGGGCGGAGACCGCCATCGGCGACAAGGCCTACGTCTGCCAGGACTGCCACATGCGCCCCTTCGCCACCCAGCCGAAGGAGACCCGCACCCGCCTGGTGGACAACGACCACGCCTGGGAGATGGGTGGCCAGACGCGAGAGCCCTCCACCATCTCCCGGCACCAGTTCTCCGGAGCGCTCACTCCCGAGCTGTACGAGAACGCCGCGACCTTGGAGGTGGCCCTCACCCAGAAGGGCGAGACGGCGGAGGCCAAGGTGACGGTGGCCAACCTCTATACCGGCCACGCGCTGCCCACCGGGATGCCGTTCAGGAACATCCTCCTGCTCGTCCGAGCCGTCGACCAGGCGGGAGCGCCGCTCCAGCTCGCCTCGGGAGGGCAGATCCCCGACTACGGAGGGCGCTACGCCGGCTCTCCGGGCAAAGGCTTCGCCAAGGTGCTGGGCGACGACGGTGGCAACCGCAACGTGCCGTTCTGGAAGGCCACCAAGGTGCTCGAGGACACCCGGGTCCGCCCCCAGTCCCGCGACGAGTCCACCTACGCCTTCCAGGCCCCCGCCGGCTACGGCGAGGTGAGGGTGAGCGCGATGCTCCTCTACCGCCGCGCCTTCGAGCCGCTCGCCGACGCCAAGGGCTGGCCGAAGGAGGACGTCTTGATGGAGCGGGCGGACCAGGCCCTCTCGCTCACCGCGCCGGAGGTGGTTCCTCCGCCCGAGGTGACTCCCAAGCCCGGCTGCTCTTGTGGCGCCGCGTCGCCGATCCCGTTCGCGCTGCTCTCCTTGTGGGGGTTGTGGGGACTCCTGCGAAGGAAAGGGGCGCGAGGCTGATGCGCCTGGCTCCGGCGCTGGTCCTGGCCTGGGCGGCTATCGGGTGCCTCGACCTGGGCGATGCGGAGGCACCGCCCCTCGGCAACTCGTCCGCCTCGAACGATGCGGGCCAGGACGCCGGGGCAGATGCCGGAGTGGACGCCGGCTTCTCCGCGAAGCCGGAGGTGTTGCTCAAGGCATTGCTCATCGATCCCTCGGTGCTGGTGGTGGCCGCGGGCACCGAGGTGACCTTCAAGAACCTCGACACGGTGGATCACATCGTCGTGGAGGGGATTCCCGGGCAGACGCGCCAGCCGCTTTTCGAATCTCCCCGGCTCGCCTACGGTGACGTGTGGAAGTACACCTTCGGCACGGCAGGGGAGTTCATCTACTTCTGCAGCACCCACCCGGTGGCGATGCGCGACGCGAAGATCGTCGTTCGCTAGGACCATGCACTCCTCAGAGCGCCCGCTCGGACGCGCCGTCCTGGCCGGCTGCCTCCTCTGGGCGGCGGCTTCCGGCGCGCTTCCCCGGTTCGCGTTGAGGGCCGGCGCGAGCTGCTCCCACTGCCACGTGAACCCTTCCGGCGGAGGCATGCGCAACGCCTTCGGCCGGAACGTCTTCGCCGCGCACCGGCTGCCGCTCGTCCGGGAGGCGGAGGTGGCGCGCCCGCTTCCCTCCTTCGACGGCGAGGTGGCCGCGGGGTTGTCCCTGGGCCTGGATGCGCGGGTCGCGCACATTGAGGCGCGCTCGTCGAACCAGGCGGTGCCGGAGGAGCTCAAGCCTCCGCCGATGAGCTCCTTGATGCTCATGCAGGCGGACGGCTATGCGGCGGCGGAGACGGAGCACCTCCTCTTCTACCTGGACCTCGGCGCCCTCGGCAGCTTCGAGGCGATGGGGCTCGTTCGCCTGCCCTTCGCCCGCAGCTACGTGAAGGCGGGGAAGTTCCTCCCGGCGGTGGGGCTCAAGCTCGACAGCCACACCGCGCTCACCCGGGAGCCGTTGGGGCTGGGGCCCAGGGCCAAGGACACCGGGCTGGAGGTGGGGTTCGAGCCTTGGGGCTTCGCGGTCCAGCTCGGGCTGTACAACGGCGCGGACGAGCGGGCGCTGCTCGACACCGACGCGGGCAAGGCGCTCACGGCGAGGGTCGAGCACTACTCGAGCCTGGGGCCCGTGAAGCTCTTGGGCGGCGCGTCGGCGCTGTACAACGCCAAGCGGCGCCCCTCTGGTGCCGCCCCTGCCGACGTCCGGGAGTGGAGGCTCGGCGCCCACGGGGGGCTCAGCCTGGGGCGCTTCACCCTGCTCGGAGAGCTCGCCTACCACCTCGAGGACGACCGCACTGCCCGGGTTCAGCTCCCGCGCTACGCGGCGTACACCGAGCTGTCGGCGCTCGCCACCCGCGGGGTGGAGGCGGTGCTCACCTACGAGTTCCTCGACCCCGAGCTGCGCCTCCGCCGCAACGGCCTGCACCGGGTGGGCGCGAGCGTCGAGCTGTACCCGTTCAGAGCCTCGGAGCTGCGGCTGCTCTACCGCTATTCCTTTGGCGAGCCCGACCGGAACGCGCTCGCCTTCCAGCACGAGCTGATCACCATGCTGCACCTGTTCTTTTGAACATGGCCCTCCCACGGACATCGCCCTCCACCTTGCTGCTCGGCGCGGTCCTCTGTGCCGCCACCGCCCGGGGAGAGGCGCCGGTGCCGCTCGACCGGCTGGCGCTCATGGAGCTCGGCGCGCGGGTGTACCGTTCGAGCTGCGCGAGCTGCCACGGCTTCCGTGGAGACGGCGAGGGCCAGGCGGCCAGGGCCCTATCGCCCAAGCCGCGCGACTTCCGCAGGGGCGCCTTCAAGTTCCGCAGCACGCGATCCGGGGAGCTGCCGGTGGACTCGGACCTCCGGCGCACGGTGGCCCGCGGGCTGCCTGGGACCTCGATGCCCGGCTTCGGCGGACGGCTCGACGAGCGGGAGCTGGACGCGGTGGTGCAGTACGTGAAGGCCTTCGCACCGCGGTTTGACGAGGAGCCTCCCGGCTTCCAGGTGGAGATTCCGCCCCTCCCGGAAAACCCTCCCGCGCCCGACGCCGGCGCCGCGGCGTACGAGCGCGCCGGGTGCGGGAGCTGTCACGGGGCCACGGGCCGCGGAGATGGGCCGTCTTCGCCAGGGCTGCTGGACGACGATGGCCGCCCGATCAAGGCGCGCGACCTCTGGCGCGAGGCCTTCCGCGCCGGAGATGCGCCCGAGGAGTTGTTCCGCACCCTCGTCACCGGGCTGGACGGGGCGCCGATGCCCTCCTACCGTGACTCCCTCACCGACGAGGAAATCTGGCAGGTGGTCTTCTACGTCCGCTCCTTGAAGCGGCCGTCTCTCCTCCACGCGCTTTTCGGCGCGAGGGAGGACCAGGAGGACTGGTGATCATGAGGCTCCTTCTCCAAACCTTGGGGTGTCTCGCCGCCTCGGCGCTCGTCGCGTGCTACGAGCCGATCAAGCCGCAGGACTCCGGCACGCCCGACGCGGAAGTGGACTCCGGCGAGCCGGCCGACTCCGGGCAAAACCGCACCACCTTCGCCGACGGCGCCCCGTGCAGCGCCCATGGCCAGTGCGCTTCCGGCCGGTGCGCGGTCCGCTGTAACGGGACGATGTACTGTGCCAAGACCGGCTGCTCCGCCGACTCGGAATGCACCCTCTCTGGCTCCGCGGAGACGTTCTGCTGCAGCGCGGACGGGGTGTGCACCTCCGCTTCGAAGTGCGGCACCCGGGCCGGGACGCTCGGGGCCGCTTGCACCGCCGGGAAGGACTCCGACTGCGCGTCGGGGTACCGATGCCTCGAAGGGTGCAGCTCCGCCGCCTTCTGCGCCAAGCCTTGTACCGCGGTGGCGGATTGCCTCGCCGAGCGGGCCGACTTCACCTGCGCCTCGATCAGCGCGGGCGGCCCTCGCTTCTGCGTCCCCGACCCCGACCTCTATGGCGCCTGCCAAAGCTGGAAGGACTGCACGATGCCCTTGGCCTGCCAGCCGGCGCTCTCGTTCGATCAGACTTCGGTGGTCACCAAGTGCGAGGTCGCTCCGGGGACGACTCCCCTGGGCGGCGCTTGCTCGCTCGACGAGGACTGCGCCTCCGGCATCTGCTGGTCGGGAGAGGGCTACCGCGGAGTCTGCGGCGCGGTGTGCGCTTCCGATCTCGACTGCGCCTGCCCGGCGGCGGACGCCGGCTGCCCGAGCGAAGTTTGCGAGCCGTTCACCTTCTACAGCGGATCCCAGCCGTTCGGCGGGGCCGCGAAGCTGTGCGTGGACGCGGTCCGCTGCTCGGACGACGTCGATTGCGGCGCCGCTCCTCCGTCGCGCCCGGACGCCGGCGTTCAGGACGGCGGGGCTCTCGACGCGGGCGATGCGGACGGGGGACAGCCGGATGCGGGAAGCGGCGCGACCGACGCGGGGCCGCCGCGGCACTGCGTCGCGCGCCCCTCGGTGCTCGGGTGGTCCACCACCTGCGCGCTGGACCGCACCATCTCGGGCGGCGCCGACGGGGTCGGCTGCCAGCGAAGCTCGGAGTGCCAGAGCGCGCTGTGCCTGCAGGGCGCCTGCCGCGCCAAGAAGGCGGGCGGAGCGAGCTGCTCCTCTGCCGCCGAGTGCCTGAGCGGGGTGTGCCAATCGGGACGGTGCGCCTCGCTGTGCAAGGACGACCTGTCGTGCGCGGCCGGGAAGTCCTGCTCGCTGCAGCAGGTCCCGTACGGCTCAGGCATCTCGGGCACGGGGGCGCTGAGGATCTGCCAGTAGGGAGGGCGTCCAGGCGGACGCGGCTGGCCTGAGGCGAGCCCGCGTTCTGCTATGGTCCGCGGCCCCATGAAGATCGGCCTCGTCGGCTTCCCCAGGTCCGGGAAGACCACCGTGTTCAACGCGCTCACCGGCCTCTCCGCGGAGACAGGCGCGGGCGCGCGGGGGAAGAACAACCTGGGAGTGGTGAAGGTGCCCGACGGCCGGGTCGACGCGCTCGCAGCCCACTTCCGTCCGAAGAAGCGGACCTACGCGGAGATCGTCTTCAGCGACGTGGGCGCGGCGGCAGGCGGCTCCAGCGGCGTCGACCGGGCGCTCCTGAACGCGATGCGCGAGGTGGACGCGCTCTGCCAGGTGGTGCGGGCGTTCGAGGAACCCACCGATCCGCGGCCGGTCTCCTCGCAGCAGGAGATCATCGATCTCGAGGCGGAGACCATCCTCGCGGACCTGGAGATCATCGAGAAGCGGCTGGACCGGATCCGCAAGGAAGGCGGGAGGCCAGCCGAGGGGCCGCTGCTCGAGCGGGCGAGGGTGCAGCTCGAGTCGGGAGGGGCGCTCCGGGCGCTCTCCTTCGCGCCCGAGGAGCTGGCGCTGCTTTCGACCTATCGCTTCCTCAGCCAGAAGCCACTGCTGCTGGTGCTCAACGTCGAGGAGGGGAAGGTCTCGGAGGCGGCGCCCGAGGAGGTCGCGCGCCACACCAAGGAGCGGGGGTTGGGATTGGTGGTGCTGTCTGCCCGCGTGGAGCAGGACATCGCGCGGATGTCGGCCGAGGAGCAGAAGGAGTTCGCCTCCTCGCTGGGGCTCTTGGAGCCGGCCAGGGACCGGTTCATCCGCGCGGCGTACTCGCTGCTCGACCTGATCAGCTTCCTCACCTTCGGCGAGGACGAGTGCCGGGCCTGGACCTTGCGGAGGGGCTCGACGGCGCAGAAGGCGGCGGGGCGCATCCACTCCGACATCGAGCGGGGCTTCATCCGCGCCGAGGTGGCCCGGGTGGAGGACCTCTTGGCCCTCGGCTCGGAGGCGAAATGCCGCGAGGCCGGCAAGCTTCGCCTGGAGGGCAAGGAGTACGTGGTGCAGGACGGGGACGCGGTGGTGTTCCGCTTCAACGTCTGATGGGCGGGGGCGAGCTTCGGATCTTCTTCTTCGCCGACACCCACCTCGGGCTCGACCTTCCGAGGCGACCGCGAGTGGAGCGTCGCAGGCGCGGGGACGACTTCTTCGCGAGCTATCGTCACGTCCTCGACTGCGCGGTGGCCGAGCGCCGATGATGACGTCCAGGGCAGTTGAGTTGCGGCCCTCGACTCCGTTCGTTCCTAGCGCCGGCGTGCGAGGAGCCTCCTGACGAAGCTCCGGCCGTCGTCGAGGTCGCGCTGGCTCAGCACCCCCCAGCCGGGAGGTAGTAGCGAGGCAGGCTCTCCTGGGCGCACGCACCACTCCTCCCGGAAATCAGGTCGCCGACGCAGCTGCTCTGGCGTGAATGCCTCCCAGGCAAGGATGCCGCCAGGAGCCACCGCCGTCGATGCCGCGGAGAATACCGAGGGCTCCCAGTACCTCGTGCAAAGCACCAGCGCAAAGCCGCCGCCGAGCGCGTCCGGCTCCATGGCGCGCAGATCCACTTGGCGCAAGGTGATCCTCGGGAGCCCACGCCGCCTCGCCTCGGCCTCCAGCAGCCCGAGCGCCACGTCCGACACGTCCAACGCCACCACATCGCGGCCCGACTCGGCGAGTGCCAGCGCCGAGCCGGAGGCGCCGCAGGCCAGCTCCAGCACGGGGCCTTCGGGAAGCCCGGCCTCGAGCGCCTGCTCCACCAGCGGATGCGGCTCGAAGCCTGGTCGCGCGGCCGAATACCGCTCGTTCCACTTCACCCGGTCCGGGTGATCGGCGGGTACGGCCTCGATGTCGCTGTCGCGGTCGACCAACCGCTCCATGCTAGCCCGGCCGACAAAGCCCTTCTTCTGCCCGGGAGTGGCGACTAGCTGGACTTGGCAATGAACAGCGGGAGAAGGACGCGGGGCTCGTCGGTCTGAGGCCGTGCGCGAAGCGCCAGGCCTCCTCAATACTTGCGGGCGAGCGTCTCGTTGATCGCGAACGTCCCGGTGTAGACCCGCCCGTTGAGCAGCTCGGAGAACATCCCTCCGGCGGTGAGAGTCAGGCCGTCCCGCGAGGGAGTCAGGCTGCCGGAGGTGAAGGTGCGGACCACCACCCCCGCACCCATGCGCTGCGAGCAGACGAACCCGACCGGGATCCGCCCCACTCCACTCTCCACGTCTGCCGGCACCTCGCACTGGGAAAGGCGGATCAGCAGGTCCGAGTTGACGCCCCGAGCGACCACCCGCCGGCCCACCGAGGGCACCACCCAGGAGCTTTCGTACTTCGACTCGCGACTCCCCTCCACCTCGGTCGGCAGCGTGGCCGGCTGAGGCAACGCCCGGGTCGCCCGGGCCGGCCCTCTCACCATCGACACCTCGGAGCTGCCGGTGCTGAACCAGTCGGCGCCGCTCACCTCCCACTCTCCCTCGAAGGAGTCCGCCGGCTGACCGCAGCCGAAAAAGATGGACACTCCGACAGCCAGAATCGCGAAGCGAGTGGGGTTCATGCGGTGCCTCCTGCGAACGCGGCGAGACGGCTCCGCACCGCCGATGCAACCGCCGTGTCGCCCGCCCCCTCCGAGTGAAGTCCGCGGACTTGCTGGCGCCGCCCGGGAGAGTTGGAGCGCTGCCGCTCCAGTTGCGCTTGCCGCGCATGCACCACCGCGCCGAGGCGAATGCAAAGAGATAGGACTCCATGTCGCGGCGCGTAACGCCCTCGTTCGCACGGACGCGGCGCATCCGAGCCGGTAGAGTCGCGCCGCAACCGACTTCGGGAGGCGTTCGATGCACAGGATGATGCTCTTGGCGGCGGTGCTCTTCCTGCCCCCCGCCGAGGCCGCCGAGGGCAAGACCTACAAGGCCTCGAGAAGCAAGCAGGTGCACTTCCCCTTGGGAGATCTCTCCTTCGCGGACGAGGTGGTCGCCTACGAGAAGGGCAAGCCGGCACCAGTGGACAAGGCCACCGACGCCTCGAGGGCGATGGGCCCGCCGGACTACGACAGCAAGAAGGACGAAAACTACGTCACCCTCGGCTGCTCCGGTACCCTCACGCTGCGCTTCTCCGACAACGCCCTGGTCGACTCGGTGGGCGACGCCGCTTTCAACCAGAAGCTCTCCGAGGGAAGGGCGGCGGCGGTCCGAGATCATCTCCGGTCGGCCGGCCTCGGCGAGATCGGCATCCGCGGTTTCGGCGCCTCCCGCCCGATCGCCTCCAGCGACACCGAGGAGGGGCGCGAGCGAAACCGCCGAGTGGAGGTCCTGGTGGTGCCCAAGCGCTGACCCGCCGGCCAAGGCGCCTTTCCACTCGCACATTGCAACCAGCCAGCGGAGGGCGGCATGCGCATCGGTCCCATCCCGGAGAACTTCCTCGAGCGTGCGGTTTCAATGCTCGGGCTGTTCCCCGATCCGCTGGTGACGGTGATGTGGGGCATGACCGTCAGCCGGGCGGTGATCGCGGCGGCCCGGCTCGGCTTGTTCGACGCGATCGGCGAAGGGGAAAAGGACGCCGGAGAGATCGCCTCCGCCACGAGGTGCAACCCCGCCTCGCTCGAGGCGCTGCTCAAGGCGCTCAACGGCTTCGGGTTTCTCGTGCGCCGCCGGGGCCGCTACTCCCTCTCGGGGAGCACCCGGAAGTGGCTCTCCGGCGCCTCGCGCCAGTCGATCGCCGACGGCGTCCTCTTCGGCGGAGAGTTGTGGGAGTTGCTGGCCGAGATGGAGCAGGCGGTTCGCTCTGGGGAGGGCACCAACTTCCACCACGCCGGCAAGCCCGAGTCCTTCTGGCGGGCGTACATGCGAGGACTGGCCTCCTTCGCGCGATTCACTCGCGGCGAGGTGGCGCGCAAGGTTCCCTTCGCCCGTCCTCCCGAGCGGGTGCTGGACGTCGCCGGGGGGCACGGGATGTACAGCGCCGCACTCTGCCTGCGTCACCCGGGGCTGAGGGTGGAGGTGCTCGACCTCCCCGAGGCCGCGAAGCAAGGCCGGGAGCTGGTGGCAGAGGAGGGCCTCTCGGAGCGGATCGTCTACCGCGAGGGCGACCTGCGCAGCTCGACCTGGGGTGAGGGGTACGACGGGCTCTTGCTCTTCAACATCCTCCACACGCTCACCGAGCCGGAGGCGCGAGAGGCGATCCAGAGGGCGAGGGCGGCCTTGCGGCCTGGAGGCACGCTGGCGATCTTCGACTCCGAGCACGAAGGGGGCGAAGGAAACCTCACCGCCGCGGCCGGCTTCGGAGAGCTGTTCTTCTTCCTGGTGGCTCGCAGCCGGGCCTGGCCCGAGCCCACTCTGCGCGACTGGTTGGCCGGAGCGGGTTTTCGGAACCTCCGCCGGCGCCGGTTGCTCACCGCGCCGATGACGGTGTTCCTCTGCGCCTCCGCGCCGGATTGAGCCGGGACTCTACGGGCAGCCACCGTCGGCCAAGCCGGTGGTCGGCGGCGGGCTGAAGAGCGCTCCGGCGGCCGTGGAGCAGGAGATGGCCGGGTTCAGCCGGATCCGGCCCACCGCCCCGCCGCCGCCTCCTCCTCCCTCGGTGCCCCCCAGCCCGTTCTGGCCCTGCGTGGGCCCGGCGAGCGCGGTGCCTCCGTTGCCGCCATTCCCGCCCGCGCCGCTCCCTCCCGCCCCTCCGAGCGCGGGGAACGCGCTGAGCGGATCTCCGTCCGCCCCGTCGCGGTTGGAGTTGTTCCCCTCGCCGCCAGCGCCTCCGTTGGCGGTGACGCGGGCCGATGGCCCGAAGGTGAGGCTCGCTCCCTCGAGCAGGATTCCCCCCGCGCTGCCGCCGCCCCCTCCCCCGTTGTCGTTGCCGTTTCCTTCAGCGCCTCCACCTCCGGAGGCAGAGACCAGCCCAAGCACCTCGAGTGGGCCGGTGGAGGAGATCTGCACCGCGCCCCCGCCGGCTCCGCCGAGGCCGCCGCCCGATCCGCCGCGGCCTCCGGGGCAACCTCCGCGCAGAGGGACGAGAGAGGGAACGCCGCCCATCGCCCCGCCGACTCCGCCGATGCCGCCCGAGGTTCCTCCGCTCCCGCCGTCGGCGCCGTTGGTGCCGAAGCCGGCGCCGCCTCCGCCTGCCCCGCCGTTCCCGCCGATCGCGGTTCCATCTTGGCCGGTCGAAGGCCCGCACGTGGCGGCGACCGAGCCTCCGCTCCCCGGCGTCCTTCCCGCGGCGCCTGCGCGCAGGTGGCCGTGAATGGCTGCCGAACCGTAAATGGCAAGGATGGCCGGACGCGAGCCGATGAGCCTCAACTCGCCCGCGTCGCCCACGGTGAAGTCTCGCATCGGCAGGAGCACCGCCGTGGGCCCTCCGTCCTGTGCCACGATCGCGGGCGATGGCTGCGGCTGCCCGGTGCACCAGTTGGTGAAGATCGGCGACGGCGGCGTGGTGTCGACCGTGGTCACCCCGCAGTCGAGCAATACGGTGCCGGCGGGCGGGACGAACTGCGCGGGGTCGAAATTGCTCGGGAGGTAGGGGAAGGGCGGCAGGCACTCGCCGGCGTCGGTGCACGCGCCCGCGTCGCAGCCCGCGCCGGTGTTGACCGCGTAGGTGCACCCTCCATCCGCCGGGATGCACGTCCCGGGGGCGGCGAAGCACTCTCCGGGCGGGCTCGAGCAGCCAACCGGCGCGCCCGGCTGGCAGCCACCGTCCCCGTCGCAGGAGTCGCCGGCGGTGCAGGCGTCGTTGTCCGAGCAGGGCACGCCTGCTGGCCTCCCCGCGTAGGTGCACCCGCCGTCGAGGCAGGCGCCGGAGGGCTGGTGGCAGCTCGTGGGGGGGCTGTTGCAGGTGAGTGGCGTCCCGGCGCAACCGCCATCGCCGTCGCAGGCGTCGCCGCTGGAGCAGGGATCTCCGTCCGCGCACGCGGCTCCTGCGGCTTTAGGGGGATACTGGCACGTGCCGCCGTTGCAGGTGCCCGCCGCGTAGCACTGCCCCGGAGGAGAGTTGCAGACCACCGCCGTCCCGGTGCAGGCGCCCAGGGCGTCGCACTGGTCTCCCACCGTGCAGGCGTCGGCGTCGTTGCACACCGCGCCGGAGGTGACCGGATAGGCGCAGCCTCCGTCCGCTGGAATGCACGTCCCACTCGCGGCGAAGCACTGGCCGGGCGGATTGGTGCAACTGGCCGGCGTGCCGGGCCGGCAGCCTCCGTCTCCGTCGCAGGAATCGCCCGTGGTGCAGGCGTCGTTGTCGGAGCAGGGTTGGCCAGACGCCTTCCCTCGATACTGGCACCCTCCGTCGGTGCACACGCCGATGGGCTCGTGGCAGCTCGACGGAGGGGTGGAGCAGGGGGTGGACGTTCCTCGGCACCCGCCGTCTCCGTCGCAGGCGTCGCCGCTGGAGCAGGGGTCTGCGTCGTTGCAGGCGGCCCCGGCGGACTTGGGAGGGAACTGGCAGGCGCCGGCGGCGCAGGAGCCGGCGACGAAGCATTGCCCCGGCGGAGAGTCGCAGACCGCCGTGGCCACGCACACCCCGAGGATGGTGCACCGCTCGTTGGTGGTGCAGCCGTTGGAGTCGTCGCAGGCCAGCCCGGTGCAGTCGAGGTCGGCGCAGTCGATCTTCCCGTCGCCGTCGTCATCCAGCCGGTTGGCGCACGCAGTCTCCCCCGGCTTGCACTTTCCCCCGATGCAAGGGATGCCGGCCTCGCAGGCGAGCCCGCAAGCCCCGCAGTTGGCCGCGTCGGTCTGGAGGTCGAAGCCCTCGTCGGACTTGCCGTCGCAGTCGTTGTCCCGGCCGTCGCAGACCTCGTCCCCCGGCTTGCAGCAATAGCCCGTCGGCTTCCCCTCGAGCAGCGTACAAACGTAGCCGTCTCCAGCGCAGTCGGAATCGGCCTGGCAGGAGTAGACCGCGTCGGCGGGGAACTTCACCGCGCACACGCACCCGGCGAGGCCGATGGACAGCGCGAGGGCGGCAAGCAGTCGTTGGCTTCGCGGAGGCATGGCGGGAATACCGTTGGCTGCATTCAATCACCACTTGGTCCAGGGGGCGATCCGCCCACGTCAGAAGTCGCTTGAGTCGAACGGGCCAACGGCGCAGATTCGGGCCCGTTCCGCAACTACCGGGGGTTCCAAATGGGAGCGATTGCGACGTTGCTGTGCGTGGTGGGGATCATCGGCGTCATCTGGGGGGTGATGCAGAAGTCCAAGGCCGGAAGGCTGTCCAAGGCGCCGTTCGTGAAGACCGGCGACGCCTCGAGCAAGGGCGACTCGGTGGCGGGGGAGAAGGGCGCGTTGTCGGCGGAGGGGACGGTGCAGTGCGGCCAGCCTCTGACTTCGCCGGTCACCGGTACTCCCTGCCTGTACTACGAGCTGAAGGTGGTGGGGAGCTGGAAGGAGGGCGACCAGAACCGCTCCAAGGACTACGTCGATGAGAAGCGCGCCGCCGATTTCACGGTGGACGACGGCTCGGGCATCGTCAAGGTGGACGCCTCCAAGGGCGGCGACTTCGACCCTCTGGAGAAGACCTTCGACGAGACGAAGAAGGAGGGCTTCCTGGCGGATCTCAAGGGCGCGGTGGGCAAGGGCAAGCCGATCATGTTCGGGCAGTACGCCTTCCAGAATCCGCCGATGAGCCAGGCGGACAAGTTCACCTGCACCGAGAAGGTCCTCAAGGTGCAGCCGAAGCTCTTCGTGCTCGGCAAGCACGAGGGTGGAAAGATCACCTCGCCCAACTGGAGGTCGCTCATCCTGTCCAACAAGGGCCGGGAGCAGATCTTGTCGTCCACCGCCAAGGGGGCGAAGAACTTCCTCATCGGCGGAGGCGCGGCGCTCGGCATCGGGGTGATCCTCGGGATCATCTCCACCTTCGTGAGCAAGCCGGCGGTCGCGGCCGATGCCCCGGAAGCGGCGGAGGTTGCGGCGAGCGGCGATGTGTGCGCCAAGGCGGTGGCGTGCTGCAAGATCATCTCGACCGGCGCCGAGGCGGCGTGCGACGCGCTCGCGAATGCGCCGGAGCAGAGCTGCCAGACCTCGCTGGACGGGTATCGCAAGGCGATCAAGTCGGTCAAGCCGGACCGCGCGGCGGAGTGCGACTAGGTCGAGCATCGAGGGTCGGGCGTCCAGTGCGACCCGTCTAACGTCCGTTCGGACACTCGACCCTCGATGGCAGAAAGAAGCAGTCCACGTAGGGCCTCTCGCCGGGCTTCGGCAGATGGAACTGCCGCTCGGCGAAGACGCCGCGAACCAGATCCGCCTCCGTGACCCACGCGGTGCGGCCTCCATCCGGATCCGAGACCAGGAAGGAACGGTCCGGCTTCCGTCCCTTCACCGCCGTGAGCAGCATCCAGTGCGCCGGCTCACAGATGCCAAAGGGCACGTCGTTCCCCTCCCGAAGCGCCCGGGCCACTTCGTCGAGATGCTGCGCGGCCTTTCCCCGGGCAAAGCCCTCGGGCGGCGCGGTCTGGACGTAGCGGATTCCGGTGGCCGGCGAAATGACCGTGTCCAGCGCGCGCTGGAATTCCGCGGTGCCCACCCCTTCGTCCGCCTTGGGGATGCGCTCCCGCCGTAGCCTCGAAAGCGCCTCATCGTCGGGGAAACTCCCGTACGCGGTCCTCACCGCTGCGAGCGCCGCGCGCGCCCCCGCATCCATCTCACCACCCTCGAGCACATGCCGGAGCAGCGCTTTCCCATCGGCGTCAGTCACCCGCCCGCGGCTCTCCAGCCGGCCCAGCGCGTTCCGGAGCCTCGCCCGTAGCTGTCCCTCCTGCCGCCCGATGGCGATCCCGCCAAGCCTTTCCAGAAGCTCTCGCTGAAAGCGCGCCACCGGATCGTCCGTCGCCTCCGACCGCAGCCCGGCATCGTGAATGGCGAAGGCGACCAACGGGTCCGCCTCGGCCAGCATCATCTGGATGACCGTGGGCCCGCAGGAGGCAGTGAAGCGCTGAGAGAGTCCGTCGTTGTCCGCGGCGAAGTCTCCCTCTCCCCGCTCGTGGATTACCCCGCGCCGCTCCCACAGCGCCGAAGGGTTGAAGGCGTAGTCGTTCCGCTCAGGCTCCAGGTCCAGAACCGTGGCTCTCTCCCGAGCCTGGTTCGCCTCGAGGCCCGCGAGCCGTTCGGCGAAGGGCCTCAGCTCCGAGAGGACGCCTTCGCCGCGCTGCTCGGCGCGCGCCGCCACCGCTCTCAAGAGAAGCGCCCGCTTGATCGCCGCCCCCGGACCCTCGAGCGCTCCGAGGAGCCTCGAAAGCTCGACACGCTCCGGGGAGGCGAGGCGAGCGAGGGCCGCCTCGATTCGCTTCACCTCCCGCGACGTGAGCAGCGCCTCTCGCCCGACGCTCGAGTCGCTCCGCTCGAGCTTCGAAGCAGCCTCGAGAGCGCGACCCAGCTCGACGCTGCCTCTCTTCCGCGCGCGTTCGGTTGCGGCGCCACGCGGCGCTTTCGCTGGCTGCCGAGCGCCGGCTGCCCGCACCTCTGCTCTGAATCTGGTGGCGCCTGCTCGGACCCGCATCGCGCCGAGGATAACCCAAAGCGTCCTGGCACGACGCCTGCACACACCCCGCTCCCACCCCGCCAAGACGCTTGAACCCGGTCACCTGCGCCACAGCTGCCAGTTTCGTCTTCATCGCTGCCAGCTTTCCGGCAGCGGGCGCCCCCACGCCGGCGGAGAAGGGCGAGGGTCCGCCCTGGCGGGGCTCAGTCGCGACCTACGGGCACGCGGCGACCGCGCTGTCGCTGAGCAAGTCCGCCGAGCCCTTCTACAACCCCTTCTATGGCCACCGCCTCGAGCTTCAACCCGAGTGGCACTTCGGCCAGCAGCTATTCCTCCGAGGGAAGCTCGAGCTGTCCCAGGAGCTGACCCTCTCGGACGAGACGACCTACCGCCACGAGGTGGTGTGGTCGGACCTCGCGGTGGAGGTTGGCGCCGAGGGCGTCGATGACCCGTGGCTAGGGGTTCGCGCCGCCGGCACACTGCGTCTGACTGCGCCGCTGTCCAAGGTGTCGGCCGCGCAGACCAAGCTCTTCTCGTTAGGGCCGGGCATTTCCCTGACGCGGAAGTTTCCCGTGCGGTCCGGCCTCACCGCTCGCCTCGAGTCGCGCCTGACGCAGTCCTTTCACCGCTTCACCACCACCCAGTTCTCGGCGCCGACCATCGCCGCCTGCGGAGATCTGCGCGACCAAAGCTGCGGCGAGCTGGCCCACTCCGGCGCCCGCAACGTGAGGTCCGAGCTTGGAGCCGCGGCCACGGTTTCCTTCGAGCCGATCGAGAAACTCTCCGCGACCGCGCGCTTCCAGCTCTCGCAGGGGTGGCTGTACCCGCTCGCCGAGGTCCGCCTGAACGGGGCCGAGAACCTGCCCACGACCGGTGAGGTGGGCTTGCGGCACACCTGGGGCTTGGTCCTCGAGGCGAGCTACCAGCTTCTCCCCTACCTCACCGCCTCGCTGGGCTCCTCCACCATCGCTCCGCAGCTCGCGCCGGACGGGACGCGCCGCACGCCCTTCTTCAACCGCTACACCACGCTCTACCTCGACCTGGGGCTCGACTTCGAAGCCGTGCTGTCGAGGAAGTAGCCGGAGGCACCATGGCTCGCATCTTCCGCTTCTCCCTCATCCTCGCCCTTGGAGCCACCGCCTGCGCCGAGGAGCGGCCGCCCATCAACCGCGTCCAGCCGAACTACTTCGACAAGGCGTTCTTCCTGGGGGCCCGGTACCTCGATTCCTCCGACGACCCCGAGTTCTACTCGCAGGGGACCCTCATCGACGTAGGCTACGGCGCGGGGCAGGACGGCCTGTTCACCTCGACCTACGCCCAGCCGATGTCGCGCGTCCGCTGGAGCATCCTCGAGGAATACCTCATCGCGCGCCTGGCCTACGAGCGGGTGAGCAACTCCGACGGCAAGGGCGCCGGCAAGGCCACCAACGATGGGATCGTCGTGGCCGCGTACAAGATCCTCAAGCACTTCGACATCCAGCGGACCTACAACCCGAGCACCGGCGAGCAGCTGAACGTGTTCGAGGAGAACGACTTCGACCGGCCCTGGTACGAGCGCCAGTTCATCCGGGTCGATTGGTCGAAGAACCTCAGCACCGACAACTACGACTTCGACACCCTCTCGCAGCTCGGCGTCTACGGCGGCATCGTGTACGAGCCGCTCTCCTACTACGTCAACGACCCCGCCCACGAGCACGCGCCGCGCTTCGTGCCCGAGGAGGGTTACCTCGACCTCACCAACAAGGCGTTCGCCAAGCCGCAGATGGTGGACATCTCCCACCTCGGGTGGGGCCTGGGTGCGGTGCCGGCCTGCTGGTTCGACGCCGACTTCATGGGGGGCAGCGCTCCGGCCACCGGCTGCAGCCCGGTGGAGCTGACCATCCGCCAGGCGTTCCTCAAGGTGAAGGACCGCGACTACGAACCGGTCGACTGGGACGGCCAACGCTTCCAGGCCTTCGGCGCCTTCGTCACCCAGCGCTACGGCTACGCCCGGAACTACGGCATGACCGATACCCAGTGGCACCGGTTCATCAACCGCTACAACCTCTGGGAGCGGAGCCACCACTACCAGGATCCTCGATTGATGCTGGGCGAGGTGAGCTGCTTCACCCCGGAGACGACGCCCGCCGGAAAAGACCCTCACCGCGACGAGGACGGCGATGGCACCGAGGACGAGTGCGCGGCGGTGGGCGGCGGCTCGCGATGCGACGAGCTCAAGCAGCGCTGCACCTTGCCCTACCGCCAGCGGACGCCGGTGACGATTCCCTGGTACTACGCCTCCGGGGGGCTGCCGGATTACTTCGACGCCACCGAGGAGGCCGCCCACGAGTGGGACGTGGCCCTGCGCAGCGCGGTGATGGCCGCGAGGTACACCGAGTGCGCGCACACCGGCGGCCAGGACTGCGCCGCCCAGCACCCGGTCTACTTCGGCCAGATGGACGACAACGCCGACGCGGTGGCTCTGGCCCGCGAGGTGGACGACTGCCGCACCGGCCGCGCGCACTTCGGACAGGACTGCATGGCCCTGGCCGACGACCTGGGCCGCGCCCGCGGGTACTCGGCCGGAGTCGTCGCGCTCGCCAAGCTGGAGGAGATGGTCGTCCTCTGCCACAGCCCGGTGGAGGGGAAGGACCACTTCGCTTGCGGCGGCCAAAGGCTGCCCGAGGGCCTCACCGCAGCGGTCTGTGCGGCGGCGAACGCGGCGGGCGACCGGGCGCTCGCGACCATCTGCGGAAAGGCCCTGAACGTGCGGCGGGGAGACATCCGCTACCACCAGGTGAACGCCATCGCCCAGCCGCAGACGCCCTCTCCCTGGGGCATCATGGTCGACGCGAATGACCCGCTCACCGGCGAGACGGTGTCCGCGAGCATCAACGTGTGGACCCATGTCACCGACCTCTGGAGCCAGGGCGTGGTCGACGTGGCGCGCTACATCCGGGGCGAGCTGACCACCCAGGACGTCACCGAGGGCAAGTACGTCAACGACTGGGCGCGCGCCGCCGAGGCCGCCACCCGCAACGGGGCAGTGCCGCCGATGGCGCGCCAGGAGGTGCAGGCGAGGGTGGCGGAGTTGTCCGGCGCCAAGGCCGAGGACTTGGATCGGATCAAGGCCAACCTCGAGGCACTCGCCCCGGGGCTGGCAAAGAAGCTCCGGCGGGTGTCGCGCGAGGCCGATGGCATCCGCGCGGACGCGAGCGCTCCCAGCGCGATGAAGCCCAAGTACGACGCCCGGAGAGCGCGCGCGGCGGGCACGGCAATGGAGGCCGCCCTCACCACGCCGATGATGCAGTCGTACGCCGGCGCCGAAGGCCTGCCCAGCTCGGAGGCGGCCCTCGCCCTCGCTTCCCCCTTGCGCGGGGCCAACCCGGCTCTGGCGAGGGATCTCTGGCAGCGGCGGGAGCTGGCGTTGGCGGAGCAGGGAGCCTGCGTGATTCAGGAGGCGCCCGCGCCCTTGGCGATCGCCGACCTCGCCGAGCTGCTCGAGGCGAAGTTCGGCAAGTTCGACCCCAATCAGAGCAAGGCCGACCAGCTCGCCAGGGCCGAGAAGATGCGGCGCTACCTCGCCCATCGGGCGCACTACGCGGTGACCACCCACGAGATGGGCCACTCCATCGGGCTCCGGCACAACTTCGTCAGCTCGTCGGACGCCTGGAACTTCCGGCCGCAGTACTGGCAGCTCCGCACCTCGGACGGGAAGGTGACCAACCCTTGCACCGACCTGCGCCCGGACGGCAGCTGCATCGGCCCGCGCTACTTCGATCCGGTGACCGAGAACGAGCGCAAGAACCTGATCGCGATGTTCATGCAGTCGTCCACCATGGACTACGCGGGCGAGGCCACGCAGGACCTGCTCGGGCTGGGGGCCTACGACTTCGCGGCGGCGCGGCTGTTCTACGGGGACGTCGCCTCGGTCTACCGCGACGACAGCTTCAAGGCCGGCGGGGTGCGCGCGGTGGGCGTCCTCGAGAAGCTCGACAACTTCGGCGGCATCCTCGGCTTCCGCCCTTCCATCGGCTCCGGCTCCTCCCCCACCGACACCATCGACATCCACTACTCCCAGCTCCAGCGCTCCTTCGACTTGATGGGCGGGTGCCGGCAGGTGGACCCGAACCTCTTCAAGCCGGGGAGGTGGAGCGAGGAGGCGATGGGGCAGTGGCACCCGCTGCTCGACGGGCTGATCGTGCAGGTCGACGGCGTCACCACGCGCTGCCGGCAGCAGCCGGTGGACTACGTGCCCTGGCGCTCCCTGCGCAATGCGGGCTCCAGCGAGGTCGGCTTCACCCGCAGCTCCCATGCGATCGACCCCTCTGGCAGGGTGCGCGTGCCGTACGGCTTTGCCACCGACCGCTGGGCGGACCTGGGCAACCTGTCGGTCTACCGGCACGACAACGGCGCCGACCCCTACGAGCTGTTCGACTTCCTCATCACCCAGCAGGAGGTCAACCACATCTTCGACAACTACCGCCGCAACCGGCAGACCTTCAGCGTGCGCGGGGCCGCCAACCGCTCGCTGTACCGCTACAGCGAGAAGCTGCGGGACGCCGCCAAGGGGCTCGGGCTGATGGCCAACGTCTACCGGGACTTCGCCCAGGACATGGGCTACGACTTCGAGGGGCTTTGGCCCTACATCTCGGACTCGTTCTTCCGGGAGAACATCCTCGCCTCGGGAATCGGGTTCGATCACTTCGCGCGGCAGCTCGCGCGCCCGGAGGCCGGGCCGCACTACTTGGTTGCGGCCGGGCCGGTGGATCCCGAGCCGGTGCTGAGGTCCGGGGTGGACACCGCCGGCAACGGTGGCCCCACCAGCGTGGTGGTCCCCAACGGCGCCACCGGATACTTCCGCAACGTGTCCGCGGGCGGGCGGCCGCTGGAGAACTCGCTGGCCGAGGACAAGGGCGAGTACGACTCGGAGTACACCATCAACGCCGGCTCCTATTACGACAAGGCGTGGACGGCGATGCTGATGACCGAGTCGGTGGACAACTTCATCAGCGACTCGCGGCGCGACTTCCTCGACGCCCGTTACCGCGCGGTCTCGATGGCCGACCTCTTCCCGGACGGCTACCGGCGGTGGCTGGGCAACAACCTCACCGGCGACGACGAGCTGAAAGGCTACCGGATCGAGACCGCCGCTGGCGGCGCCCCGGTGGTGGACGGGCAGAAGTTCCCCGCGCGGGGGCTGGGCTGGACCTCGTGGTGGCCTTCGGCGCCGCAGGTCTGCTTCCCCACCGACACCAGCATCCTCTGCAGCGCGCAGCCTGGGCAGTCGGTGGCGGTCGACCCGCAGATCGGCTGGGAGCAGCAGAAGTTCCTCATCGCCTGGACGCTGCTCTTCCTCCCCGAGAACCAGCAGCAGCACTGGCTGAACATGATGGACGTCTGGGAGCTGGGCGCGGACGCCGACCCCGAGTTCCAGAACCGGATCGAGTACCACTCGCCCACCGGCAAGACCTACGTGGCGAAGACCTTCGGACGGGAGACCATCTTCGGCAAGTCGGTGCAGAAGGGCATCGCCGCCCGGATGCTGGAGCACGCCAACGAATTGGTCCAGCAGGCCTACGACACCACCGCGGGGCCGGATCGCGACGGCGACGGGAAGCCCGATTGGTTCGTGCCCGTGCTGGGCGCCGGCGGGAAGCCGAGGGTGAAGTTCGATCCCGGCATTCGCTCGATCGACTCCCAGGGAAACCTGGTGAGCGGCCGCCCCGGTTGCAACGCCACCGACAACTCGAGCTGCACCTGCTCGTCGAACCGCGCTTGCCTCACCCTCTCGCGCTACGAGGAGGTGCCCTTCTTCATGCGGCAGGCGATGCGGGACTACGGGCTCCCGGCGCCGTCGCTCAGGGGCATCTACTGACCTGCGCCGCCCGGGGCCTCAGCGGACCCAGATGATCTTCTCCTCTCGGGTGGAGACGTAGAACCTCCGGCCCTCCCGGGGGAAGAGCGCGCGGTACTCGATGGCGTAGAGGTGCTCTTCGATCGCGCGCGGGTCCTCATCGGCGGTGACCCAGTCCACCTCGAACCTCGAGAGGTCGACGGAGGCGTAGCCGCGCATCGAGAGGTCGGTCTCGTCCCCGGTACGGAGGTTCCAGTAGAAGGGGTAGTAGGACATCACCAGGTCCTTGAGCTTGCGGTGCGTGGGAGCGCGCCCCTTGAGGTGCGGGTCCCGCGACTGCGCCACCGAGCCCCAGCGCCCTCCGCGCCGGTAGACGAACAGGTTGTGGTCCACGTCCCGCGCCTCGATGCACACCAGATGCGGCGGGTACCCGTGCGTCCTCAGGATGGCCGCCGCCGCCAGCGCGCCTTCCAGGCAGTGCGCCGTGCGGTCGCGGATCACCCTGTGGAGCGTGCGCAGAGTAGGCCGGCCGTCCCCCTCGTAGTTGTAGGTGAGGGTGTCGAGCCAGGCCTGCACCTTCGCGGGCGTCGACAGCCGCCGAACCAGCGCCGCCTCGGTCCGAGTCAACCCCATGGCCGAGTTCTCTCAGCGCCACTCTCCGAAGTCACGCAATTCGCGCGTCGGGCGCACCGCAATCGGTGCCTGCCCCTGGCAGGTGCGCTACAACCGCGCCCACGCCGCATCGGTGCGCCGCGCGGCGGAACGGAGGTTCCGGCTTGGACTTCAGCGTGCCCGGCAAGGTGGCGAGCGTCCTGGGACTGCTGCGCGACTTCATGCACCAAGTGGTGGAACCCCTCGAGCGCGAGGTCCTCGCGGTGGGCTTCCGGAAGTCACTTCCCAAGCTCGAGGGGGCCCGTACGCGCGCGCGGGAGACGGGGCTGTTCGCTCCGCACATGCCGGAGCGGTGGGGTGGGGCGGGGCTAGTGCCGACCGGATCGGCGGCGGACACGCTTCTCTTCCAGGACGGGGTGTCGCCCAGCTCCGCCTACTCCGGCACCCGGGACGTCACCCTGACTTTCGCCTACACCGCGACCCGCGAGCCCGACACCAACTACGAAGGCAACGGCAACAAGCTGGACGGCTTTCCGTCGAACATCGCAACGCTGATTGGGTTCGATCTCTCCTCGGTCCCGCCCGGACGGAGCGGCCCCTTCGAGCGCCTACGCCGGGTGCAAGGACAGGGCTGGGTCAATCGCACCACGCCGAACCGGGGATTCGTGATCATCGACCTCGCGAACGCCAGCGGCTACGCGATGAGGGACCGCGAGTGCGCGCGACGCGCTCCCGGTGCTCTTCCTGTTGCTCCTCCGGCTTTGGCGCCGGCGCGCGGGAGCATCGGCTTCGCCCGCGTCGAGACGGTGAGCTGCATCGGCGGTGAGACCACCTTCGTGGTGGCCCCCAAGCCGCCGTATGGCCCTTGGCCGCGCCGGCTCAGCCCGATGAGCGGGCCCGTGGCTCCGCGCTCGTCCCGCTCACCCGGGAGGCGGCGATCTCCTCGATTCGGGTGGAGAGCGTGAGGTCGGTGTTGAGCGCCTGCAGGAAGACGTCCCGCGAGAGGGCCAAAAGGACCGCGTCCGTCATCGCCCGAACTGTCGCGGTGCGCGGCACGTTGCGCAAAAGCGCGATCTCTCCGAAGTGATCGCCCACGCCCAGCTCGCCCAGCTTGGCGCCGTTTCCGTCGAGCACCTCGAGCCGGCCCTTGCCGATCAGGTAGAACTCGTTTCCCACCTCGCCGATGCGCACCACCTCGGCGCCCGGCGCCACCGAACGCGGCACGAACTTCATCGCCAGCGCGGAGCGTTGCTCGGCGGGAAGCTCGCGGAACAGCCGGCTCTCCCCCAATGCCGCCGCTGCGCGGAGCACCGCGCCGATGTCTACCCCCTCGAAGTTCGAACGGATCTTCTCGAACGCCTCCCGGGACAGCTCGGTGGCGACGGTCTGGGTGATCGCCCGCACCGTCGCGGTCCGCACCCCGTCCTGAAGGAGCGCGGTCTCGCCGAAGCAGTCGCCCGCCCCCAGCCTCGCCACCGGTCGGGTGCGCCCGACGTCGTCCTCGCGCTCGACCAGCACCGCGCCGGACCTGATGGCGTAGAAGGTGTCCCCCCGGGTGCCTTGCTCGACGATGGTGTGGCCCGGGTCGAACACCATCTCCCGCGACACCGCCGCCATCGCCGCCAGGTCGGAGTGCGACAGCTGTGAGAAGAGCGGAATGGACCGGAACGCGGAGAGGTCGGCCATTCCACCGGTGCGCTTGCCGCTGGTGGTGCCGCCAGACCAAAGCACCGAGACCCCGGCCTGCACCAGCGAGCCGAGCAGGAACAAGAGCAGCAACGGCATCAAGGTGAAGAGCAGACCCGCTCCCACGTAGGCGACCACCGCGCCGATGCCGTGCTCCAAGGTGCCCACCGCGATGAGCCCCACCGCCGCCTCCACGCCGAGGACGAAGACCAGGGCGGTCACCAGGCCGATCCAGCCCATGGACAAGAGCGCGGTGACGAAGAGATCGCGGTCGCTCCCCAGGCGGTGGAGGGAGAGGATCTTCTTGAGCAGCCGCCGGCCGATGTAGGCGCGGACGTGCTCCCGGAGGTCCAACCTGCCGGCGACCGCGGTGACGATCATCCCCGCCGAGGACGGCGCGAACGGGCAGAGGTCCACCAAGAGCACCACGAACGCGCCCGCCCACAGGCCCGGCCGCATGTTCCCGATCAGCATCGCGCACAGCGTTCCCGCCAGTGCGGCCAGGTGGGCCAGGATCCGGTGGCGCCGGTCGAGCAGCACCGCGATGGCGTGGTCCGGTGCCGCGTGGAGGATCCCGAAGGCGAGCGCCACCCAGGCCCGCACGGGTGGGATGCCGAACAGCGCGCAGACAGCCGCCTTGAAGCGCGCCCTGAAGGTGAGCGCCAGCGACGCCCCCACGTAGGTGAGGGGAACGTCCAGCGGTCCCAGGGGCGAGACCGGCTGGAGCCCGAGCACCACCGCCAGCGCGATCCAGAGCGACACCTCGATCGCCCGGAGCCAGGGCTTCGCCCAGGGGCGGCGCTTGGAGAGCACCCATGGCTCGAGCCAGTCGGTCCAGGGCCTCCAGCCGGCGAGGCCCACGCGCTCCACCTCCTCATGGGGGTTCGCCAACAGCTCGGCGGTGGCGAGCGCCCGGGTGAGGTCGTTGAGCGCGGCGAAGGGGACGAAGCCGTGCGCGCTCAGGTGCTCGGCGGCGATCTCCGAGAGCGAACGCTTGCCGTCGAAGAGCTGCACCAGCTTCGACTGGTCGGCGGCGGCCTCGAAGGACCGGCCGGTCTCGGGATCGTAAATGCCGTAGCTGCCGTCGGAGCGGAGGCGGACCTGTGCGGTGGGCAGGATGCGCGGGGGGAAATCAGCGAGCATGGATCTTGGTAGCCTACCGCGCTCCGGGTGCGGCGCGGGGCCCAGATGCTTGTAGGATGGCGCGAATGCCAATCTCGCGTTCGCTGCGGGTAGAGAAAGGGTTATGGCTGTTCGGGCTGCTCTGCGTGGTGTTCCCCGGCTACTACGCCATCGGCCTGGGGCCCAGGCCGGACGACCCCAAGGTCGTGGAGAACACCCAGCGCATCCTCACCAGCCTCGATGCGGCGATTCCGCTTCAGCCCGCTTGGATGTTTGTCTACGCCGCGGTCTACACCTCGATGCTGTTGCCGATGTTCGTCGTCCACGACCGGGGGCTGTTCCGAAGGGTCGGCCTGGCGTACCTCTTCGCCCTGCTCACCGCCTACGCGTGCTTCCTCGTCTACCCGGTGACCTCGAACGGGTTTCTGAGGCCGCCTCTCGATGGCTTCGATACCTCCACCTTCTGGGGCTGGGGCCTTGCGCTCAACTATTACTGCGACCCTCCGATGAATTGCCTCCCGTCGATCCACCTCGCGATCGCGTTCACCGCGGCGCTCAGTGCATGGAAGGTCGACCGGCCGACCGGCGCCGCCGCCCTGGCCCTGGCCGCCCTGGTCGGAGTCTCGACGGCGCTGGTCAAGCAGCACTACGTGGCCGACGTGTTTTCGGGCGTCGCGCTCGCCCTGGTCGGGTGGGCGATCTTCCTCCGGCCGTACGGGCGGCAGGTCCCCACGCCTCCGGAGGTCGCGCGGGCCGCCCGGCGTGGGCTCCTCCACTACGCGGGGCTCTACGCGCTGACCGTCTTCGGGCTGCTTCTCACGCTCCACCTCTTGGACTTCCGGCCCTGGGAGCCCACCTCACCCGGTGAGGTCGCTCGAGCCTCGAGTCCGCCGGAGGGCGGCGCGCCGCGCGTTGACGGCGCGGCGAACGAATGAGGATACTTCTCGGAACGAGCGGGAGGCTCCCATGGCGCGAGTGACTGGTACCCGAACGGCGCGGGCGGAGAAGGGCCGCAGCACCAAGGCGGCAGAGTCGAAGAAGGCCGGCTCCACCGGCGGGACTCGCAAGGCGGGCGGCGAGCGCAGCCTGGGCGGATCCAAGGCGTCGGATTCGTTCAAGACGCGCCCCAGCCGCACCGGCGGAGGCGGCAGGCTGTCTGGAGGCGAGCGCGCGGCCGGCGGCTCCGAGTCGCCCGGATACACCGTGCGCCGCGATCCGATCAGCTACCGCGACACCTCCAGCGAGCGCGGGCTCGGTGGGGTCGAGTAGCCGGAGGACCTCGGCCGAAGACGGCCAGGAATCCCTGCTTCCGTCGATCGACGAGCTCGTGGCGGCGACCGTGCGTCGCGCCGCGAAGTGCGTCCCCTACTACCGCCGGCGGTGGGGCGAACGCTGGCGCGCCGTCAAGTCGCGAGCGGAGCTGCCGCGCCTGCCGTTCCTCACCAAGGAGGAGGCGTGCCGGCATCAGCGCTCCTTGCTGGCGAGCCGGATGGAGGCGTTTGCGGGAGTCGTCTCCTCGGGGACGCAGCACGGAGACCGCCGCCCGCTGAGAGTCCCCGTCACCCCGGACGAGCTGCGCGCCGCTGCCCGTTGGGCTCCCAGGGCTCCATCCCGGCGAGGCCCGTTGCTCGAGGTACTCTCCATGCAACACGGGCTGCCCGACGCGCCTCCGCCGCCCGGCGTGCTCCGGATTCCCTGGACCTTCACCGCCAACGCCTTCCGGCTGTTCCGGGAGTTGGTGAGCCGCCCGCAGGCGGGAGGGTGGATCACCGCTCTGTTGATCGGCGCGGGCGCGATCGTCCCGCTCACCTTGCACCTGCTGGAGAACGGCGTGTCCCCGGCGCGCACCCGGGTCCGATCGGTCGGCACCACCGGCTTCCGGCTTGGTTCGCGCTGGCGGGGCTTCCTCGCGGACGCCTGGGAGGCGGACGTCTACGACAACTTCAGTCTCTCGGAATTCGCCACTCCCGCGCTGGAGTGCGCCGACTGCGGGTTCCACCATTGGACCTGGCCGCCGGTGGTGGCCGAGGTGGTGGACGTCTTCTCGAAGAGGCCGCTTTCGCGCGGCACAGGGGCGCTGGTGATGACCGGGCTCCACCCCTTCGTGCAGGCGATGCCGCTCGTCCGGTACTGGACCGGAGACCTGGTCGAGCTGGGGCCGCGCTGCCGCCGCGCCAAAGAGCAGGGCTTTCGCTTTCGCGGGCGGATTGGCCAGGCGGTGCTGCGGAGGGGGATGCCCGGCGAGCCACTCTTGGTGTCGGCGGCGGACGTGGAGGAGTTCCTGGATGGCCGCCCGGAGGTCGCTCGCCTTCCCCATCCTTGCGCCCGGCTCGGGCTGGTCCGCTCCGCCGAGGCGGGCGTGGTGAAGTTCGAGGTGGAGAATCGGCGCGAAGGACCGATGGTGCGGGTGGAGCTGCGGTTCGATCCGCGGATCCACCCCTCGGCCGCCGAGGCGGTGGGCCACGGGTTGGCGAAGCGCCTCCTCTCGCGTAGCCCTCGCCTGGCCGCGCTCGAGGGCTCGCGCGAGGGCGAGCTGGAGATACGGCTCCTCCCGCCGGGGGCGCTCCAGCGGAGGTGGTCGAAGTTTTGAGCGCGCGCTGGCGTTCGCTTCCAGTCGATGCTCCCGCGAAGCTCCGGCGGGCGCTCCTGCGCCGGACGTTGGAGCACGCCGCGAAGCAGGTGCCCTACTACCGGAGGCGGTGGGGTTCTCGCTGGAAGAAGGTGCGAGAGGTGGAGCAGCTGCCGCTGTTGCCGCTGCTCACCAAGGCCGAGGCCATCGCCCACCAGGAGGAGCTGACCACCGGCAGGGCCTTCCCCTTCGTGGGAAGCATCTCTTCGGGGACGATGCACGGCGAGCAACGGCCCCTGCGGGTGCTGAGGACGGAGGCCGAGCTGGAGGCGAGGCTCGAGCTGGAGCGGGCGCTCTCATGGGGGGAGCCGCGGCGCGGGCGGGGAGGGTTGGTGCTGGAGATTCGCGCGGTCCACCACGGCATCCCCGACCGGATGCCGCCGGACGGCCGGATTCGCATCCCTTGGTTCTACGGCCGCAACGCTTTTCGCCTGGCCGAGGAGATGCTCTCCCGGCCGCAGGCGGACGGGCGTCGGGTGACGGCCGTGGTCGTCGGTGCCGGCGCGCTGATGCCGCTCACCGCCCACTTCTTGGAGCGAGGGGTGGACCCGGCCCGTTTCCGGGTGAGGCGCATCGCCACCACCGGCTTTCGCCTCTCGCCGCACTGGCGAAAGCTGGTCCAGCAGTCGTGGGATGCCGAGGTGTACGACAACTTCAGCCTCTCCGAGTTCGACACCCCGGCGCTGGAGTGCAAGTCGTGTGGGTTCAACCACTGGTTGCTTCCGACCCAGCTCGCCGAGGTCCTGGACCCCTTCACGCGAGCTCCCGTCTCACGCGGCACCGGGGCATTGGTGCTCACCGGCCTCTATCCGTTCTCGCAGGCGATGCCGCTCATCCGGTACTGGACCGGAGATCTGGTCGAGCTGGGGCCGCGCTGTGACAGGGCGCCTGACCGAGGCCTCCTCTTTCGCGGGCGCATCGGCCAGTCGCTCCTGAGGCGGGGTTTGCCCGGGCAGCCCCTGCTGGTTTCGGCCTCGGACGTCTCCGACTTTCTCGAGGGGCGGTGGGAGGTGGCTCGCCACCCGCACCCCTGCGAGACGCTGGGCCTGGTGGCCTCTTCGGACATCGGGGCGGTGAAGTTCGAGTGCGCGATGGTCGGCCGCCCCTCGCATCCACGGGTGGCGGTCGAGCTGAGGTTCGACCCGAAGGTCTACGTCGCCGAGGCCGAGGCGGTCGGCCGCGACCTCGCGCGCTTCCTCCTGTCGCAAAGCCCCCGGCTCAAGCAGCTCGAGGCCCGAGGCGAAACCGAGCTGGAGGTGGAGCTGCGAGCGCCCGGCGGAGTCGCTCAGCGTTGGTCGAAATACTGAGAGTCGAGCGTCGAGGGTTCAGTGTCGAGGCTGGCGTCGAGTGAGCGTCGAGGGGCCGCGGGTCGTGAGTCGCCACGAGTTGACTCCACACGAGCAACAGTCGTAGGTGCGGGTTGCAGCTGTCTAGGGTGTGCGCATGCTTCGACTTCGCATTCCTCTGCTCGCGCTGGCGCTGGCCTTTTTCGGAACGGCCGTTGCCGTGCTGCCGCTCGCCTGCGGCAAGCGCGCATCCGGCGGCGAGTCGAACAAAGACGCCGGCCCGGGCGGAGGCAGCGGCGGCTTTGCCCCTGCCGATGCGGGCGAGGAGGTCGACGCCGGAGCGCCGCTCGATGGAGGTGGCGCCGGTGATGCCGGCGGGGGCGCCGACGCCGGCCCCGCCCAGCCAATCGTCCGCTTCGCCGCCATCGGCGATACCGGCAAGGGCAACCAGGGGCAGTACGACGTGGCCCGCGCTGTCGCCGCCAAGTGCGCTCAGGCCGGCTGCGACTTCGTCATCCTCTTGGGAGACAACATCTACGACACCGGCGTCAGCTCGGCCACCGACCCCCAGTTCCAGACCAAGTTCGAACAGCCCTACGCGGACATCAACCTTCCTTTCTACGCCGTGCTGGGCAACCACGACTACGGCGGTAACGGGATGGGCAACGAGTTCGACAAGGGCCAGTACCAGGTCGACTACAGCCAGATCTCTTCCAAGTGGAAGATGCCCGCCCCGTACTACCGCTTCACCCGGGAGCACGTGGAGTTCTTCGCCGTCGATACCAACTCGCAGATGTACGGCCGCGACGCCCAGCAGAAATCGGACATCGCCGGATGGCTGTCGGCCTCCACCGCCACCTGGAAGATCGCCCTCGGCCACCACCCCTACCTCTCCAATGGCAAGCACGGAAACGCGGGCGAGTACGACGGCCTGCCGTTTCTCCCCATCGTCAACGGAAAGGGAGTGAAGGACTTCCTCGAGGGAGTGGTGTGCGGAAAGGTGGACTTGTACCTCTGCGGCCACGACCACAGCCGCCAGTGGCCAGCCGGTACCTGCAACGGGACCGAGCTCGCCATCTCCGGCGCAGGTGCCTCCACTACCGAACTGCCGGGCTCCAATCCGTACCACTTCCAGGCCAACACGCTGGGCTTGCTCTACGTGCGGGTCGAAGGGAACCGAGTCCAGGCGGAGTTCAGCGACGTCACCGGGAAGGTCGAGTACACCCGAATCATCTCCAAGTGACGCCGGCGGCGGCCCGCAACTATCGCGAGGCCCGCGGGTTCACCGGGGTGGCCGGAGGAGAAAGCACATGATCTCGTGTCTGAAACTGTCCCTGTTCGCCGTCGCCGTGCTCGCGCTCTGGGCCTGTGGCCCGGTGCGCGAATGGAGTGCCGCCGAAGGATCGGACGAGGCGGATCTCGCCCAGTCCGAGTCGGCGCTCGTCGCCGTGGAAGCGGAGGACCCCGACGAAAGCGTCGCCGCGGGCGACTGCACCTCGCTCACCCCCGAGCAGCTCGCCCAGCGCGCCGCCGATCGGGTCAACCGGCGCTTCTCCCCCTCCGGTTGCGCGAGCGCGGTCGCTCAGGGCTCCACCGTCACCTACACGCTGGAGGGGTGCTCGTTCCGGTCGGGACTGGTCACCCTCTCCGGCACCTTCTCCGTCGACTTCTCCAAGGACGCGCAGGGCCTGCACGTGCAGGGCAGCGGGAGCGGTCTCAAGGTGCGCAGGGCTACCGTCGACGTGAACCTGTCCGGCACCTGCAAGCTGGTGAACGGCATTCGCGAGTGGGCGATCTCCAGCGCCGCCACCGGCGCCACCGCGCGCGGCGAGGCGATTGCCCACCAGGGCAGCTATACGCTCCTGGTCGACCGGGAGCGCCGCTGCGCCGAGCTCGATGGCGCCTGGAGCACCAGCCGCGGAGCGCTCAGCCGATCGGTGACCATGAAGGATCTGGTCAAGTGCGCCGGCCAGTGCCCGGCCGCCGGCGGCTCCATCGTGGTGAAGCAGCCCAGCGGGGTCACCCTCACCGTCCAGTTCGACGGAAGCAGCCTGGCCTCCTGGAGCGACAGCGAGGGCAACGCCGGCACTCGGGAGCTCCGCTGCGGCATCTGAACCGGGGTTCCACAGAAGGAGTGGCGAAGCGGTCGCCCGAGGGCGGCCGCTTCGTTTTCCAGCGCCCGCGTGACAGGCCGCCACGCGCCTCGTTCTCGACGGCGCAGGCTCCGTCTTGAAATGCGCCGCGTCCGGAGGCATGCAAGGGCGGTGAGCTGGCCGGCCTACCTCGAGACCTTCCAAAGCGGCGAGCTTGGGCGGAGGGCCGAGCAAGCATTGGCCGCGCTCGGCTCCTGTCGCCTGTGCCCCAGGAATTGCGGCGCCGACCGGCTGCGCGGCCGCGCCATGGCCTGCAAGGTCGGTCGCTGGGCTCGGGTGTCCTCCTGCTTCGCGCATTTCGGCGAGGAGGACCCGCTGCGGGGCTACGCCGGCAGCGGCACCATTTTCTTCACCTTCTGCAACCTGCGCTGCGTCTTTTGCCAGAACTGGGAGACCTCGCAGCAAGGCGTCGGCTCCGAGGTCGGCGCGCGAGAGCTCGCTGAGATGATGCTGGAGCTGCAGGAACAGGCCTGCCACAACATCAACTTCGTCACCCCGGAGCACGTGGTGCCGCAGATCCTCGAAGCGCTGGTGCTCGCGGTGGAAGGGGGGCTGCGGATTCCGCTCGTCTACAACACCTCGGCCTACGACTCCCTGGAGAGCTTGCGATGGATGGACGGGGTGGTCGACATCTACATGCCCGATTTCAAGTGCTGGAGGCCGGAGACGGCCGCCCGCTTGCTCAAGGCGGAGGACTACCCCGAGGTCGCACGCGAGTCTCTCCGCGAGATGCACCGGCAAGTGGGCGCCCTCGAGGTGGAAGACGGGATTGCCCGGCGCGGGGTGCTGATCCGCCACCTGGTCGTGCCAGGCGCGCTGGAGGAGACCAGGGAAATCCTCCGTTGGCTCGGCCGCGAGCTGGGCGCCAACTCTTACGTCAACCTGATGGACCAGTACCGCCCGGAGGGCAGAGTGCTCCGCGAGCCGGGACGCTTCCCGGAGCTGACGCGGACGCTGTCGGAGGCGGAGCTGCGGCTTGCGCTCGTGCACGCCCGAGAGGCCGGGCTGAGCCGCCTCGATGAGCGCCGCCCGCACCCTCTGTTGCACGCGAGACGCCGATGGCTGCTGTGACTCGGGTTTCGTCCTTTTCCGCCGTCGCGAGGCCTGAGAGACCGGCCGCAGCAGGCGGAAAAGGGCGAAACCCGAGTCTGAGGCAGCGCCTTTCCTTCAAGAGCGATTGGCGACCGGAGCAGCCGGTGGGCGATCCCGCGGCGACGGCGAAGGACGAGGGCCCCGGCGAGGAGCGCGCGCTGGTGTGTGTCGCCTGCGCCCATCCGATCACGCACGAAGGGTGCCGCGTCGAAGTGGGGGGCTCGCACCGACACACGCGCTTGAACCCTGCGGGGACGCTGTTCCACTTTGGCTGCTTCTCCCGTGCGGAAGGATGCGTGGTTTCGGGCCCGCCCACCCTCGAGCACACCTGGTTTCCGGGCCACGCGTGGCAGTACGCCTCCTGCGCCCGTTGCCGCGCGCACGTGGGTTGGTTCTTCATGGGAGATCGCACTTTCTTCGGGCTCATCCTCGACCGGTTGGCGGGCGAGTGAGGTGGGGTTGACTCGATTCCGGGCCGTCTAGGCTAGGCTTCTGAGGCGCGCGTCCTCGAACCAGGGACCTCATGCGAGCCACCTTTCCCGACCAATGGCTGGGCGATTCGGGGGCAAACCGGTGCGGCGAGCGATCTCTTCGGCGTGGCGTCAGGGGCGAATGGGGTTTCGGCCGATGATGTGGACGCGAGCGGAGCTGCCTTCTTGGTTCGGCGGCAGGGCAGCTCGCTGGTGGTGGCCCTGTTGGTTCGTGGCACGGCGCTGTCTCTGAGGGGGAGCCGCCTGCTGGCGAGCGACCGGCCGGTGAACGTGGCTTGGAGAATGGGCCCCGCGGGCGGGACGGTGGAGGCGGAGGCGCCCTACAGGGGAACGGTGAGTACAGCGTCCCTGGAGATCGGTGGGCTAGCGCCAAACCGCGGGTATGGCGTCACCGCCGATGGGGCTCCCGGGGCGGGCGTGGTCGCCTCGGACCAGGGGATAGCGACGATCGTGCTGGATCTGTCGCAGCGGAGGCTCGTGGAGCTCGCCGAGGGCGGATTGGACGCTGGGGTGTCGGACGGGGGCATCAGCTTGGCGGACGGCGGAGCTGGGGAGGCCGACGCGGGGAGCGAGGAGAAGCCCGGAGGAAGCAGCGTCAGTTCGTCTTGCGGTTGCGCCGCCGAGACCGGCGGAGGGTGGCTGGTCGCCGCGAGGCGGCGGCATGAGGGCGAGGTCCGTCCCCATCTCCCGTGGGACCAAGCAAAGGGGACCGCGCCCCCGCTCGGGCTCGAATCCCGCCTCCGGAGTGCGTCGCGGTCGGCCAAACGGCACCAGCAGCAAGAGGAGCGCGAGCCCGATCAACTCGGCTCCGCCGCCAGCACCGCACCCGCAGCCGCCGCGGGCGGGAGCCGCGCTCACCGCGCGGGTGGTGAAGCGCGCCGCCGCCGAGAAGGGTCCCGATATCTTCCCGTCGCTGGCCCGCGCCCTCCAGTAGTAGGTCGCTCCGGCCGCCAGCGTCGGTCCCTTCCAGCTGGTCACCGACTTGCCCTCCGGCACCGCCTCGGTGCCGACCGGCGCCGAAGCGAGGGAGGCGTCGTCGTAGAGCTCGAAGGTGTAGCTGAGCGGGTCGCCCTCCGGATCGGTGGCGTTCACCAGGGTGAAGATCAGCTCGAGACCGCTATCGCCCGAGCCGTCCGAGGGATTTAGCAGCGTCGGCGCCGCAGGCGGGTCGTTCGCCACGTCCACCATGAAGCTGGAGGTGGCCCAGTCGCCCGCGGCGGTGCCGTCGAACGCCCTGGCCCTCCAGTAATAGCGCTTGTTCTCCGAAAGCGGGGCAGGCACCAGG
>JACPVI010000041.1 GCA_016191815.1 Myxococcales bacterium | reverse complement strand
GCGCCTCGCGCCGCAGGGCGTTCTCGCTGCCGTTGTTGTGGATGGGCAGCCGCCCGTCGGAGAGGAAGCGCTGCAGGGCTATCCGCTGGTTGCGCGCGTAGCCAATCGCCTTCGCGGCGGGCGTCTCGTCCAGCACCTTCAGTGCCTCCTCATCGCACCAGACGAAGAAGGCGTCGACGATTGGCTTGGCGTCCCTCTGCCGCCGCCGGAGCCTCTCCTCGGGCGGGGAGGTGGCGTACTCGCGCTCCAGCGTGAATAGGCCGCCGATGAGGGAGAGGGCGTGGCGCGCCCGCGGCCCGTCGGCCTCCAGCGACTTGTACCAGTACCGTCTCGCGTGCGCCCAGCACCCCACCTCGACGACATCGCCTGTCTCGAAGAGATGCTCGTACACCGAGTGGGCGTCGACGACGAGGTAGCCCTTGTACCCGCCCACCAACTCGTCCACCGCCTCGCTGTTGTGCTTCTTCGAGTAGCCGAACAGCACGTGCTTCCCGGGCGCCACCACCACGAAGAAATGCGCCCGCCGGCACTCCTCGAGCGCCTGCACCAGCACCCCGGTGGCGTCCATGCACAGGTACGCCGACGCAAGGGCGTCGTCCCACATCGCCTCGACGAGGGGCTTGCACAACAGGGCCACCGCGAAGTGCCAGCCGCAGATGGTGCTGCGAGCCAGCGGCCACCCTTCGCGGCCGTACACGCGCTCCAAGCGGTGCAGCGGCAGGTGGTCCTCCCATCGCTTCACGATGGAGTCGGCCAACATCCCCGGGCCCGCCAGCGCTCGCGGGACGGGCAACTGCGGCGCCCTCGCCTGCAGCACCACCGAGGCCGAAGGCGGAAGCGGACAGTCCTCCTCGGCCTTGGCTTGAGGCTCCTCAACACCGGACGCCTCGCTCGCCGGCGCCGCTGCCGCGGGACTCTCGACGACACTCTGGCCTGGCGCGGCCGGCAGTTGCTCGGCAGAAGTCGCCCCCGAAGCTACCCCCTCCCCCTTGGCGACGTACTTCGGCCGCACCGTCCGCACCACGACGAGCGAGGCCGGGCGCTTCTCCACCGTCTCGCTCACGTCCTCGCCAATCCGCTCGAAGGCATTCAGGCCCTGCTGCTGCACCTCGGGCGGCACCACCTCGATGTCGATGCGCGGCAGCATCTCCGGCAGCGGCTTACGGCCCGTCGGCCTCGCCCGCTGGTGCGCCGGCACCTGCGTCACGGGAGGCGGGGGTGTGGCCTGCGCGCCAGGCGTCAGCATCGACAACAAGGACAGCACCAGCTGCTCGTCGCCTCCCACGAAGCGCTCTCGCTTCTGGCCAATGAGGCCGGCCTCGAGCTTCCGGTAGGCCTCCATCAACGCCACGTACTGTCGCTTGTACTCGTCGCGCTCGTGCTCGACCGCGGCAAGGCGCGCACCCAACTCGCTCAGGCGCTCGTCGATGGATGCGGTCTCTGGCACGGCCTTTCAAATAACCATTCCCTCGTCCCCCACAAGCTTCAGTGCAACGGCCCACGGCGTTTTTCCTCGCGCGCCACGCCCGAGAGCAGCTGCGCCAGCGCGTTCGCGTCGACGCGCACGCAGGCAGCGCCCTCGTCCGCGGGCGGCACGACGAAGAGCGCCCGGTGCAGACGTTTGGCCAACAGGCAGTAGCCGTTTCGGTCCCACCAGAGCACCTTGCACCTCGTCGGCCGCTTGCCGACGAAGACGTACAGGGCGCCGCTCTGCGGCTCCTCCTTCAGCACCTCGCGCACCACCGCCGCCAGCGTGTCGAAGCTCTTCCGCATGTCCTGGCGCACCGTGCACACCAGGATGCGCACCGTCGAGGGCAGCACCTCACCCGCCCCCCAACAGCACCAGCAGGCGCCGCAGCGCCGCCTCGTCGAACGCCACGGGAATCCGCAGTCGCCGCTCGCCCTCGAGGACCAGCTCGAACCCGTCCCCGCCCACCAACTGCGCACTCACCGCCGGCGACACCTCGAGGAACGCTGCTTTCGTCTCCCCTCTCTCGCGCCGTCGTCGCCGCTCGCGGCCCCAAAACCACTTCCAGTGCCGCAGCGTCGCCTCCTTCACCCCCAGCCGCGCCGCGTACTCCCTGCCGCCCAGCCCGCTCTCCACCCAGCCAGCAACCCGCTTCTCCCAGACCGCTCGTGACTCTCGTGCCATGCGCCCCAAGTACCTCGGCGCGGGCTACGCGGTCTCGAACGGTCTTCGCTGAACGGATACCCTCTTCGAGCTGAATGACGAGCGGTCGACGCCGGATGAGGATTCGCCGGAATGTCTCCCGGACAGCGCGAAACCCGAGGACCCGCTCGCAAAGGCGCATCAGCTGGCCAGCCCCGAGCTGCGGCTGCTCGACGTGGAGCCGGGCGATTTTCTCCTCCAGGTGCCCCGGCGTCCGGTTCCAAGCGCGCCACCGCCGCGGGAAGGGAGGCGGAGGGACGAGGGCCTGCTGGACGAGCCATCGCCGGTGCAGGCGCCGCAAGGAGCCGAGCCACCTCCGGGTGCGGCGAGGGAGCCTCCGGCGGTGCTCCTCCACAGCCAGGGCGAGGTGCAGAAGCACACGGATGGCGAAGAGGCAGAGCGCCTGGTGGCCCCGGAGGATGGTGTCCATTGGCGCAATCGAAGCTCTGGCGCGAGGCGGCGGTCCACCGCGCGCGGCGCCCTGAGCCCCCTGGCCCGAGAAGCCCTCCGATGGCCAGCGCCAGAAGGAGGTCCATCCAGGATGGCTGCTCGCGACGCCTACGGCGGCCCTCTTCTCCGCGGCGCCTCCGCATTCTAGCTCGCTCCAGGGTTCGCCGAGCTAGTAGCACCCTTCCCTCCCGGCTATCCTGCGCGCCTTGCGGATCGACGCCGTCATCCCCGCCCTCGACGAGGAGGCCACCATCGCGGCGGTGGTGCGGGCGGTGAAAAAACCGCCGGTGCACACCGTGTGGGTGGTGGACAACGCCAGCGCGGACCGCACCGCCGAGGAGGCGCGGATCGCGGGCGCCCAGGTGCTCCAGGAGCCGAGGCGAGGCTACGGAAACGCGTGCCTCGCGGCGCTCCGGCGACTCCCCGCCGAGGTGGACGCGGTCGTCTTCCTCGACGGTGACGGCAGCGACGACCCCTCGCTCATTCCCGGGCTGGTGGCGCCCATCGTGCGCGGCGAGGCGGACCTGGTGGTGGGCTCCCGCTCGCTCGGCGGCGTCCAGCAGGGCGCGCTCAGCCTGCAACAGCGGCTCGGGAACGCGGTGGCGGCTCGCTGGCTCTCCACCCGCTACGGGCTTCCGGCGACTGATCTCGGCCCGTTTCGCGCCGTCCGGCGCTCGAGCCTCGATTCTTTGCTGATGAGCGATCCCGACTACGGCTGGACGGTGGAGATGCAGATCAAAGCCGCCCGGGCAGGGCTGCGCTACCGCGAGGTGCCGGTGCCCTGCGGCCGGCGCGCCGGTGGCCAGTCCAAGGTGTCGGGAACGGTGGCCGGCGTGCTCGGCGCGAGCGCGAAAATCCTCGGGCTTCTTTTCCGCCACGACGTGCTCCGCGGGTGGGCCCGTTGATCGAGGAGGCCCGTGCTTTTCGTGGTCGTTGACGTTGACGTGAACGTGGTCGGCGAAAGGTCGACGCCGTGAGCCGTCACCTCGCGGAACCGTTCACGTCGCCGTCGCCGTCGTCCACGACCACGTCCGCCTACAGACTCCCGCGCGCAGAACCATGGCATCGAGTCCTCTGCGCCGCCTTCGCCCTCTCCGCCCCCTTGGCCTACGCCTGCGCCTCCCTCCCACCGGGGTCCCGCGGGCTCGGCTACGTCGCCCTCCACCTGTGGCTGAGCGCGCTGATGATCGGCGCCTGGGCGACCGGCGGGCCCTCCGAGTCGGATCAGAGATGGACCGTGGCCGCGGGAGTGCTGGCGCGGCTGCTCTTGCTCCTCGCCCCGTCCTTCACCACCCACGACGTTCAGCGCTACCTGTGGGACGGCCGGGTGCTCCTGGAGGGCTTGGACCCCTACCGGATCCCCGCCGGGGCCCCGGAGCTGGCCGCGCTGCGCCAAACCTGGCCCACCCCCTCCGAGCACCTGGCCTACCCGACGCTCTACCCTCCGGGCGCGCTGTTCCTCTTCTCCGCGCTGGCGCTCCTCGGTCCCTCGGGCGGCGCCTGGGCTTGGAAGCTCGTGGCCACCCTGGCCTCGGTCGCCACGGTGCTGGTCTGCTGGCGGCTCGCCCGCGAGAGGGGGCAGGCACGGCACCTCTCGCTGGTGGCGCTCTCCCCACTGCTCTTGCTCGAGGCCGGAGTGGGGGCACACGTCGACGTGCTCGCCGGGCTCTTCGTCTCCTGCGCGCTGCTCCTCTTCCAGCGGCGCTCGCACCTGTGGTCCGGAGCCGCAATCGGCGCCGCGGCGCTGGTGAAGCTGTTCCCGCTCTCGCTGGTGCTGCCCCTCGCCCTCGCCTCCGAGGGGCGGCAAAGGTGGCGTCTGCTCGGCGCGGCCGCGCTCGTCTTCGGGGCCGGGTACGCCGCTCCGCTCTCGCTCGGCATCCTGCCTCCCGGCAGCCTGCCGATGTTCCTCGAGCGGTGGCGCTTCGGCTCGCCCGTCTTCTCGCTCCTCTCCGCGGCGCTGGGCGTGCACGGGCTCTATGTCGCCGGCGCGCTGGTGGTCCTCGGGCTGGCCGCGGTCGCCTCCTGGGGCCGCCGGCAAGCGTGGCCCTCCCGCGCATCCGCGGCGCTGGCGCTGCCGGTTGCCCTGAGCCCGGTGGTGTTCCCCTGGTATCTCGCCTCGCTGGTGCCCACTCTGGCCGCGGCTCCCTCTGCGGTCTGGGTGGCGTGGGCCACCGCGGCGCCGCTCACCTACGAGGTGATCGACCAGTTCGACGCCCGCGGCACCTGGGAGCCCTCGAGCTGGCCGCTTTGGGCTATCGCCGCCGCAGTGGCCATTGGAGCCTGGCTATCGCTGCGCTCCTTGCGAGCGCCGGTTTCCGCCCGCTAACCTGCGGCCCTCCGCTCTCCTCATGTCCACCCCGAACAACCTCCAGATCAGGGTCCACCCCGGCCGCGGGGGTTGCCTCATCGCGATGGAAGGAGTGGTCGACGAGGCGTTCGACGGGGCCCGCCTGATCGACGCCGCCCGCGGCGTGGCGGTGATCGATCTGGACCGGGTGCGGCGCATCACCTCGTTCGGAGTGCGAGAGTGGGTGAAGACGGTGCGCCAGCTCTCGGCGGACTACCTGGGCTTCGTTCGCTGCCGCCCGGCGCTGGTGACGCAGTTCAACACCGTGGCCGACTTCGCCGGGCGCGGGGAGCTTCTGTCGTTCTACGCGCCCTACGTCTGCGGCCAGTGCGCGAAGGAGGTCGAGGTCCTGGTCGACGTGCGGCGGCAGCACGACGAGGTGATGGCCTTCAAGCCGCCGGAGGTGACCTGTCCCCATTGCCAGTCGCGCGCGGAGTTCGACGACCTCCCGGAGAGCTACTTCGCGTTCGCCGCCGCCGCCCAGCCTCCCAATCCGCCGCCGCTGGTCGATTCCCTCTTGTCCGGCTCGCCGCCGATGGGAGTGGCCTTCAAGGTGGAGAAGGACGTGGAGGGCACCGTCACCGCGCTGTGGTTCTCGGGCGATCTCGACCGGACCGCGTTCTTCAAGCGGCTCGCCGACGGGCTGGAAGGCAAGGTGATCCTGCTCGCCGAGCGGGTGGAGCAAGTGACCGCCGAGGGCGTCACCCGCCTCAAGGCCTTCCTGATGTCGGCCGACGCCGAGGTGTTCTTGGCCCGGCTGCCATTGCGGCTGGCCCGCGAGCTGGTCCGAGCCGCCGGGACCTGCGGCCGGGCGCGAGTGCTGTCGGTGCGGCTGCCCTTCCAGTGCGAGTCCTGCTCGGTGGCGACGCCGACCGAGGTCGACCTGGACACGGTCAAGGACGTCGATCTCCATCGGCCCTTTCCGACGAGTTGCCCGGAGTGCTCGGGGCCGCTCACCGCGCTCTTTGGCGAGGCGGAGCTGCGGGCCTGCTCGACGCTCCCCTGGGCCCGCGCCCCGGAAGAGGTGGCGGACTACCTCTCGCGCAACCGGGTGCGACAGACCAGGTCCGGACCCGACGAGGACAAGACCGCCACCGGGCAGGTCTTCGGCAGGTATCTGCTCCTGCGGCCGCTGGGCGCCGGCGGGATGGCGGAGGTCTTCCTGGCGAGGCAGACCGGGGTGGGCGGCTTCGAGAAGAACGTGGTGGTGAAGCGCATCCTCCCGCACCTCTCGGCTGACCAGCAGTTCGTGAAGATGTTCCTCGACGAGGCCCGGATGGCGGCCCGCGTCTCGCACCCGAACGTGGTGCAGATCTTCGACGTGGGCCAGGTGGGCTCCCAGTACTACATCGCGATGGAATACGTGCGGGGCTGGGACCTGAGCGCCATCCTCCGGCTGTGCACCCGGCTCGACACCCCCTTCCCGCTGGAGCTTGCGGCGCGGGTGGTGGCGGACATGTGCGCCGGGCTCCACGAGGCGCACACCTGCACCGACGAGCACGGCCGCTCGCTGGCCATCGTCCACCGGGACGTCTCTCCCCACAATGTGCTGGTCTCCACCGGCGGTCAGGTGAAGGTCGCCGATTTCGGCATCGCCAAAGCGGTGGACAGCAGCAACCGCACCCCGACCTCGATGCTCAAGGGGAAGCTCTCGTACATGTCCCCCGAGCAGGTGCGGCCGGACGCGGGCCCGGTGGACGCGAGGACGGACATCTTCTCGGCCGGGCTGATCCTCTACCAGTGCCTCACGCTCGAGCACATGTTCCGCCGGGAGACGGAGTTCGCCACCTTGAAGGCCATCCTCCACGACCCGGTCCCCAGGGTGTCGGCGCGGAGGCCCGAGGCCCCGCCAGAGCTGGAGGGCGTCATCGACCGCGCCCTCTCCCGCGGCGTGGAGCAGCGCTACCCGACCGCGCTGGCCTTCCAGCAAGATCTCGAGTGGTGCATCGCCAGCACCGCCAAGACCGCGGGGCCGGCGGACCTCGCGGCATGGCTGAAGGCCTTGGTGAAGCGCGGCGAGTCGATGGGGCAGCTCCCTCCGGACATGTCCTTCACTCCCACGAGCCAGCTGGGCTCGAATCGGGGCACCGGCGCGGACGAGCAGAAGACGATCACCACCAAGGTCTTGCCGGCCAAGGAGTGAGCGCTCGCCTCCGCCCTGCCCCGGAGCTCGGGCGGTGAAGCCGGGAGAGGAAGTGGGCAGCGTGTCATATGGCCGGGGGCGTGCGCATGTCACTGGAAGAGACGACCTCGCGCCCGGCGACATCGATGCCCGGGCCGGCTAGGCTCGGGCGTTGATGAGCCAGCCGCAGTGGCCGGACTTCCCCGCCATCCCAGCTTCGGTGAAGGGGGCGCTGGTCGCGCTCCGCGAGCGAATGCGGGCGCGCTTCGGCGAGAGGTTCATCGAGGCACGCCTGTTCGGCTCCTACGCGCGCGGAGAGCAGCACCACGAGAGCGACGTCGACGTAGCGCTCCTCTTTGCCGATGAGCTGAGCCTCGAGGAGAGGGACGCCGTCTTCGACGACGTGGCGGCCATCGACATCGAGTTCAAGCTCTGGGTTTCGCCGAAGATCTTCTCCAGAACGGAGCTGGAGCGGATGCGAGAGGACGAGCTGCAGCTCGCGCTGGACATCGAGGAGGAGGGCATCCGCCTGTGACGCGGGTGAATCGGGAGAAGGCGGTCGCCAAGCAACTCCAGAAGGCGCGTCGATCGCTGGAGGCCGCCGAGCACGATCTCCAGGGTGGGTTCAATGAAGCCGCCCTGAGCAGGGCGTATTACTGTACCTTCCACGCGGCGAGGGCCGCGCTGCTCATGGCCGGTGTCCAGCCGCGCACGCACCGCGGCGTCAATGAGCGCTTCAACCTGGATCTGGTCGTCCCCGGGCACCTCGAAGCCGAGTACCTGAGCATCCTCGGCCGCGAGCAGGCCGATCGCGAGCAGGCGGACTACTCCGTCGACCGCGAGTTCACCAAGGAGCACGCCGCGACTCGCATCGCCGAGGCGCGCCGGTTCCTCGAGCGCATCGAGGGCTTCCTACGCAACCGTTGACGCTCCGGCACCCGTCGCCTAACGTCCCTCTGCCCATCCACCTAGGCGACCGACACCTTGCGCTCGCTTCGGACGAAGCTAATCCTCTACATCTCGCTTCTCGTAGCCTCCCTGGTCGGCGTGGCGGGCTTCGTGGAGGTGAGGAAGCGCTCCGGCGAGCTGTACACCGAGCTTCGCGAAGGCGCCGAGAACTTTTCGGCGGTCTCCGCCAACACGGTGCTGGAGCGCGCCAGCACCCTCTACTACCAGCCTGACCAGTTCCCGGTGCTGGAGTCCGGCGTCCGGCAGGTGATGTCCCGCCACCGCGCGCTCACCCGGGTCCAGGTGGTGGAGGCGCTCTTCGGAGTGGTGTTGTTCGACAGCAAGGAGTTCGACGAGGGCTACTACGGCTTCAAGCGCCAGGCCCGGGTGTTCGACGAGCCCAAGATGCTCGCCGACGTCGAGCTGAACAAGCTGGTGAGCCGCGAGAAGGGCGACAGCTACCGGGTGGTGATCCCGCTGTTCATCGGCAAGGAGATCGCCGATCCGCGCGACGTCAACAGGGCGGTGGTGTTCGACTTCTCCGCCAAGCTCATCGAGAAGCAGCTGGCCGACATGCGGCTGCGCTACGGCCTGCAGGCCCTGCTCTTCGTGCTGATCGGGGTGGCGCTGGCCGCGCTGGAGAGCCAGGCCATCACCCGGCCTCTGCGCGGCCTCACCGAGGGCGTCCGGCGCATCGGCCAGGGAGAGCTCGAGCACCGGGTGGAGATCAAGTCCAGGGACGAGCTGGGCATGCTCGGCGAGAGCTTCAACGCCATGGCCGGCTCGCTCAAGCAGAGCCGGGACGACCTGGTGAAGGCGATGGGGCAGCTCGAGCAGCAGAACGTCGAGCTGAGGGAGCTGGACAGGGTGAAGGACCAGTTCCTCGCCAACACCTCGCACGAGCTGAGGACGCCGATCAACGGAATCCTGGGTTTGATCGGGGCGGTGGTCGACGGCGCCGACGGGCCGCTCAACCCCAAGCAGGCCGCCCACCTCAAGATGGTGAAGGACAGCGCCGAGCGGCTAAAGCACCTCATCACCAACATCCTCGACTTCTCCAAGCTCAAGGCGGGGAAGGAGAAGTTCGACCTGGTCTCCTTCAAGCTCTCCGACCTGGCGGGGCAGATCTCCGCTTTGGGCGAAGGGCTGCTCAGGGGCAAGCCGGTGACCCTCGCCGTCGAGCTGCCCCCCTCGCTGCCGCCGGTGCAGGGCGATCCCGAGCGCACCTTGCAAGTTTTGACCAACCTGCTCGGGAACGCCGCCAAGTTCACCGCCAAGGGCCATGTCCGGGTCTACGGGCAGGTCCAGGCCGGGGAGATGATCGTGGCGGTGGAGGACACCGGCCCGGGCATCCCACTCGATGCCAGGCGCTACCTCTTCCAGGAGTTCCGCCAGGTCGACGGTTCGGCCAGCCGCCAGTTCGAGGGCACCGGGCTGGGGCTCGCCATCTGCAAGCAGCTCGTCAACCAGATGGGCGGGAAGATCGACTTCCAGAGCGAGGTGGAAAAGGGGACGGTCTTCTACTTCTCGATGCAGCTCGGCGCGGGCGACACCGTGCAGACCGTCACCGGCACCCAGCCTCAGGGCACGGTGCTCACCTTCGGTCCGGAGACCAAGGTCACCGTGCTGGCCGAGGGCCCGAGCGGAGTGATCGGCGGAACCGGCAAGGCCGCCAAGGACGTCGACCTCACCAAGCTGCAGGGAGGCGGCGAGACGATCGCGGTGGTGGACGACGAGCCCGCCAACGTGGAGTCGTTGAAGCTGTTGCTCAGCCAGAACGGCTACAAGGTCCTGCCCTTCACCGACCCGACCAAGGCGGTGGCCGCGCTGGAGCAGCAGAAGGCGCACATGGTGCTCTGCGACGTGAGGATGCCGCAGATGACCGGGATCGAGCTTTGCCGGAAGATCCGCGCCACCCCCAATCTCTCGCGGCTGCCGGTGTTCCTGGTCACGGCCCAGGCCAAGACCGCGGCCGACCTCCACGCGGCCACCGAGGCCGGGGTGGACGGCTACGTGCTCAAGCCCTTCGAGCCGGCGGAGCTTCTGGCCCGCATCCACCAGGTGGTCAAGCCCAAGGCGCAGGCGGTGCAGCGCGGCAGCGGCCAGCGGGTGCTGGTGGTGGACGATCGCGAGGCGGCCGCTCAGGGCCTGGCGATCCATCTCGAGGGCTGGGGCTACAAGCCGATCGTCTCCCTCACCCACGAGAAGCTGATCGAGCTTTGCGCGCGCGAGAAGCCGGACGTGGCGATCATCGACGTGCGGATGGGACCGGTCACCGGGTTCGAGCTCTGCCAGCAGCTCCGCTCCGATGCGAGGTTCGGGCAGATCCCGGTCCTCTTGGTGTCGGGGCTCCCGCAGCAGGCGGACCGGGCCCAATCGCGCGAGGTCGGCGCCCAGGACTACCTGGTCAAACCCTTCGCGGTCGAGGACCTGATGGGGAAGGTCGCCTTCCACCTCAAGCGGTCCGCCTCCAAGCTCACCAGGGGCAACGGGGAGAAGATCCTGGTGGTGGACGACCTTCAGGTGAACGTGGAGGCCTTGGCCGCCCAGCTCGAGCACCGCGGCTTCAAGCCGCTCCGAGCGCTCTCCGGCGAGGAGGCCTTGAAGCTGGCGCGGGCGGAGCGGCCCCAGGTGGTGGTGAGCGACGTGATGATGCCCGGGATGACCGGGTACGACCTCTGCCGCGAGCTGGTGGCCGACCCGGACACCGGCCACCCTCCGGTGATCCTCCTCACCGCCAAGAGCGGCACCTTGCAGGACAAGCTGCTCGGCTTCAATGCCGGGGCGATCGACTACGTGATCAAACCCTTCGAGCCCGAGGAGCTGATCGCCCGGCTCTCCCGCCTGCTCACCCGCATGCCCGCGGCGAAGAGCGTCTCCCACACCCAGGTCACCCGGGTGGTGGAGCCGATCGCCGACGCGGCCGCCACCGCCTCCTCGCTCGAGGTGCGCGGCTCCGGGGAGCTGGTGCTGTGCGTCGACGACAACCCGATCAACCTGGAGGTGCTGAAGACCCACCTGGAGGCGGTCAACTACCGCACCCTGCTCGCCAAGGACGGCATGGACGCCCTGGAGAAGCTCGACAATACCAAGGAGCGGATCGAGCTCATCCTCCTCGACGTGATGATGCCCCGGATGACCGGCTTCGAGTTCCTCGAGCGGGTGAAGGAGACCAGGCACAAGGAAATCCCGGTGGTGATCGTCTCGGCCAAGGACCGCCCCGAGGACAGCCTCCAGGGCTACCGCCACGGAGTGGTGGACTACGTCACCAAGCCCTTCAACCCCTCACTGGTGGCGGCGAAGGTGGCGGCGATCATCTCGCTCCGGCGGGCGCAGGCCGCCCTCTCCACCATCAACTCCGAGCTGAACGTGGCGCGCCTGGTGCAGCAGGCGAGCTTCCCCCAGCCGATCCTCGACCTTTCCGGGTACTCGATGAGGGGGCTCATCCAGTGCGCCGACACCAGCGGCGGCGACTGGTATGGCTACTTCGTCAGCCCCGGGAAGGACCGTGTCACCCTCCTCGCGGGCGACGTCACCGGCCACGGCATCTCGGCGGCCCTGGTGGCGCTGGCGGTGAGCAGCGTGAAGACCACCGTGGAGCTGGTCGAGGGGATGCTGGACACCTCCCGCTCGCGCGCGGCGGTGCTCGAGTCGCTCAAAGAAAGAGTCTCCCCCGAGGTCCACGCCGGCTTCACCCGGCTGATGCAGGTGCCCCACTCCCCCCAGGCCTTCGCCGCGCTGGTCAACGAGGTGTTCTGTCAGTCCCGCTCCTTCCTCAAGATGACCGCCTTCGTGATGAACCTGGACCTGCGCGCCGGCGAGCTGCACTACACCCTGGCGGGCGGGCCCAAGCCGCTGCTGTTGCGCCGCTCGCAGAAGGGCCCCGGCTTCGAGGTGGCCAGCCTCACCGCCGGACCCTCCAGCGTCCTCGGCACCGATCGCCAGGCCAAGTACACCGAACAGAAGATCTCGCTCTCACCGGGGGATTCGGTGCTCATCTACTCTGACGGCGTCACCGAGGCCGAGAACGCCCAGAACCAGCAGTACGGGGCGCGGCGGCTCGCCCAGTCCCTCGCCCGGATGGTCGCCTCCGGGAAGGTGCCCGAAGCGCTCTTCTTGCGCGACGGGGTGCTCCAGGACCTCTTCAAGTTCACCGGCGACATGCCCCTCAAGGACGACGTCACCGCGGTGGTGCTCCAGCGGACGCCATGAGAAACCTCCTCGAGATCAAAGAACTGCGCAGGCTCTCCTTGGCGGCGGCCCTGTTGGCCTCGGCTGTCTCCTCCGCCCAGGTGAGCGCCGACTTCCGCCGCGCCCTGCTCGCCCCCTTCCTCGAAGATCGCTGGGACGCGATCATCAGCCTCGCCCGCGCCGAGGGAGAGGTCCGCTGGTGGATGTGGAACGGCGACCGCAACACCAACCTCTGGGTCGACGAGTTCGCCGCCCGCAGGATGTGGGAGCTCTACGGCATCCGGCTCCGGCGGGTGGGCGTGGACCACCCCTCGGTCTTCATGGACCGGCTGGCGGAGGACATGAAGAAGGGCGTCTCCGACGGCGCCATCGACGTGGTGTGGCTCAACGGGGAGAACTTCCGCACCGCGCGGCGGAGCGACCTCTTGTGGGGCCCCTTCGCGCACCACCTCCCCAACTACATCAAGTACTCAGACCCGGCCGCCCAGGACATCGCCTACGACTTCGGCTTCCCCACCAACGGCTTCGAGACGGTGTACGGCCGCGCCCAGCTCGTCGTCTACTACGACGGCGCGCGCCTCAAGACGCCGCCCACCAACCTGGTCCAACTGGTGCGCTGGGTGCGGCAGAACCCCGGCCGCTTCACCTACCCCGAGGTGAATGACCACACCGGCTCCGGCTTCGTGCGAAATGTCTTCTACCACACGAATTCCACCGGCGGCTGGCAGGCCTTCATGGGCAAGGAGTTCGACGCCGAGCTCGTCGATCGCGCCGCCGCCACCACCTGGGCGTATCTGAACGGCCTCAAGCCCTACCTCTGGCAGCAGGGCCAGCGCTACCCCAAGACGGTGAGCGAGCTGGACGACATGTTCCAGAAAGGCGAGGTGGACTTCACCATCTCCTACTCCCCCCTCAAGGGTGCCAACATGGTGAAGGTGAAGGCCTGGCCGCCCACGGTGCGCGGCTTCGTCCTCGCCGAGGGCACCTTGAGAAACGCGAACTTCGTCGCCATCCCCTTCAACGCGAAGAACAAGGCCGCGGCGCTGGTCTTGGCAAACATGGTCATGTCCCCTGAGTTCCAGATCCTCTCCGGTACCATGATGGGAATCGAATACTCCAAGCTGAGCGAGAAGCAGCAGGACATCTACCGAGGACGGGTGGGCGGCAACGAGGCGGCCATTCCCCCGGAGGTGCTCGACAAGCACGCGCTCCCCGAGCTGACCGAGGAGTACGTGCGGGCCATCGAAAAGGGGTGGCGGGACAACGTCGGGAGCTCGGGAGGCTAGCGTGAGCGCCGCCGCCGAGCAGCTGACCCCGCCCAGGCCGCGCACGCCGGTCAGCCTGCACCCCGCCACCTTGGAGCCCCTCCGCACCCGGCTGGCCGAGGCCCTGGGCCGGGCGGAGTTCGAGCTGACCGACCACGACGCCGCGCCGGTGGTGGCGCCTTTGGAGTCGGTCGCGAACATCCCCGCCGGGCGAATGGTGGTCGCCCTTCACTCCGGCCAGGTGGACACCCCTCACTGCGACGCCATCGGGAGGACACCGCCGGGCCTGCTCCTCGCCTGCCGCGAGGACGGGCTGCCCGCCCAGTGGGAGCTTCGGGCACTGCGGACCTTGCTCGCCGGCTCCCCCCTGTTGACCATGGCGCCGGCGCCCTGGAAGGCATGGAAGGTCTCCGCGCTGGCCGACCTCAAGGAAGTCTCCGAGCACGCCGCGGTGGCGGCCAGGGAGGCCGGCGCCAGGGCCGGCGCCGCAAGCCGTGCCGCCGACGTGATGTACGAGATCGCGGCCAATGCGCTGCTCGACGCCCCGGTCTCGGGCGACGGCCAGCCCAAGTACGCCCACCGCCGCAGCGAGGTGGTGGCCATCGAGCCCTCAGACGCCTGCCGCGCGGCGGTGGCGGTCGAAGAAGGGCGGATCTACCTCTCCGCCTCGGACCGCTACGGCCGGCTCACCGCCGCGCCATTGGTGAGGGTGGTCTGCTCGGCGCGGGAGCGGGCGCAGCTCAACGAATCCGGAGGGGGCGCCGGATTGGGGTTGCGGCGCATGCTCGAGCAGAGCGACCTTCTGGCGGTGAGAGTGACGGAGGGGATAGCTTCGGAAGTCGTCTGCGTGGTCGATCTGGGCGATACTCGCCGCCGCACCACCAGCCTAAAGTCGGTGTTCTTCGCCTCCGTGGGAGGATGAGTGGCAGCGCCAGCCGCAAGAGCAGCACACGCGGTCATCGAGCGGTCCACGGTGGGGCCAGTGACCCACCTCCGCATCAACGGCGTCATCGACGAGACCTTCTCCGCCAAGGAGATGCGCGAGGGGGCAGTGGGCCACGTCCTCATCGACCTCGGCCGGGTGGACCGCATCAGCTCCTTCGGCGTGCGCCAGTGGATGGAGTTCTCCAAGGCGCTCCCCAACGGGGTGCATGGGCTGTACGTGGTGAACGCCCCGCCGATGTTCGTCGACCAGCTCGCGATGGTCGAGGGCTTCGCCGGGGTGGCCCAGGTGCTCTCCATCCTCGGGCCGTACAGCTGTGAGAGCTGTGGGGAGGACCGCCTGAGGCTGATCGACCTCCGGGAGAGCGCCCAGGCGATCGAGAAGGGTGAGGCGCCCGAGGCCAAGTGCCCGGTGTGCGGCAATCCGCTGGTGTTCGCCGACAACCCGGCCGAGTACTTCGCCTACGCGCGGAGCCACCCGGTCAACAGCCTCGACCCCACGGTCGACCGATACCTCAAGTCCCTGCGTGCGCCGGAGATGGAGCAGCCGGGCAGCCACCTCAAGGTGGTGCAGGGGAACGTCACCTTCATCCGTCTGGCCGGGGTGCTCAGGGGCGATCTCAACGTCCGGCGGCTCGCCGGCGGGCTCCAGGGCATCGTGGCCTACGATCTGGGCCACGTCTCGGGAGTGGAGCCCCCGAGCCTGCCGAAGCTGCAACAGATCCTCGGCACCGCTGCCCTCGACGCCAAGGTGTACCTCTGGAGAGCCCCGCTCCTGGTGCTCGACGCGATCGCCAACCTGGAGCTTCCCCCGGGCGTGCACGTCGGAACCCTGTTCTTGCCCTGCGAGTGCAAGAGCTGCGGCGAGCAGTCTCCGCAGAGGCTACAGGCCTTCCAGTACCTGCTGGAGCTCAAGGCGGGGCGGCCCCTGCCCAGGACTTGCCAGGTCTGCGGCGGGGAGGCGATCCCTCCGTTGCACACCCAGCTCCTCAAGCTGCTCGACGCCAAGGCGGCCGCCGACGCTCCCTTCGAGGAGATCGAGACCCTGGAGCCGAGGGCCCTCTCTCAGTACCTGGGGCTGTCCTCCGGAGCCAAGGGTGCACCCGGGCACACCCCCTCGAAGCTGACGCTGGGGAGCGACGACAACAAGCTGCAGATCCTCCGGCGCATCGGCCAGGGCGGGATGGCGGAGGTGTTCCTGGCGCGCCAGGTCGGCATCAAGGGGTTCGAGAAGTACGTGGTGCTCAAGAAGATCCTCCCCCAGTTCGCCGCCCAGACCGAGTTCGTGGACATGCTCTTCGCCGAGGCGAGGAGCGCCGCCCGGCTGACGCACCCCAACATCGTGCAGACCTACACCGTGGGGATGCTCGAGGGGAGCGCCTACATCACCATGGAGTACGTCCGCGGCGCGGACCTCCGCCGGCTGATGGTGGCGCTCAAGCGCTCCGGGCAGACCCTGCCGGTGGAGCACGCGCTGCGGATCGGCGCGGAGGTGGCCGCCGGCCTTCACTACGCGCACTGCTACGTAGACCCGACCGGGGCGCCCTTCCCGGTGGTCCATCGGGACGTGAGCCCGCACAACGTCCTGGTCTCCTTCGACGGGGCGATCAAGCTCTCCGACTTCGGCATCGCCAAGGCGATGGGCGAGTCCGATCACACCCAGCCCGGGATGCTCAAGGGGAAGATCGGCTACGTCTCGCCCGAGGTGGTCCGGGGCCAGGGGATCGACGGGCGCGCCGACGTGTTCGCCCTCGGGGTGACGCTGTTCGAGATGCTCACCCTGCGGATGCCCTTCAGGCGGGACAACGACGCGGCGACCCTCAGGGCGATCACCCAGGAGCCCGCGCCGGACATCTGCGCCTTCAACCCGCACGTCTCCCAGGAGCTGGCGCAGGTGGTGTACCGCGCCCTGGAGAAGGACACCAACGAGCGCCCCAACGCCGGCGAGTTCCGCGAGGCGCTGGAGGAGGCGATGGCGCGGTACGGGTACCGCTCCTCGCCGTCCAACGTCTCCGAGTTCTTCCGCGGCGCCCTCCCGGACCTGATGCCCGACGTGGCCCAGCTTCCCTCCGCGCCCTCCTCGCCAGGCTCGAGGTCCGGGAAGATCAGCGGCAGCGGCAGTGGCAGCATCAAGGTTTCGGTCGCCGGAGAGAACGACCCAGACAAGACCTCCCTCACCCCCAGCAAGCCCTCGTGGAGGGTGCCGGACGACATCCTCACCGCCGGCTCCCCGCCCAAGGCCAAGCCGCCTCCGCCGCCCCCGCAGCCGCCCAACCTGCCGCGGCGGCAGAGCCTCCCCAGCAACCCGGCGGTGAGGGCTCCCGCGGCCAGCGCCGGTACCGCCGCCACCCGGCCGGCCAACCCTCGACCGGCGGCGACCCAGCCCCGGCCCCAGCCGGCCGCCCCCGCCGCCCAGGCCCCTCCGCCGGTGCCACAGAACGCGTTTATCGCACAGGGCGCCCCAGCCCAGCCGGCGGCAGCGCCGCAGCCGGTCTACGCCCCCATCGCGATGCCTCCACCTTCCGCCCGGACCGTCCCGGGCCGCATCTCCTGGAAGTGGGCGGGGGGAGGGCTCGTGGCCGGCGCGCTCGCGCTGCTGGCGGCCTACCTGCTCTTCTTCAAGCCCGACAAGGGAGTGGAGATCGCCAACGTGCAGCCCGACGAGCGCCTGTACGTCGGAGGGATCCGGCAGGAGGGCAACCGGGTGAAGAAGCGGAAGGGTGAGAAGCTTCAGATCGGCCTTGCCCGCGAGGGCGTGCTGAGGCGCTACGGCTCCGCCGAGGGGCCGAAGGTGGACGTGGAGCTGATCCCGGAGGCGACGGTGCCTCCGGGCGAGCGCGCCCCGCTCTCGGTGACGAGCGATCCGCGCGGCTGCTCGGTGACGATCGGGGGCGCCCGGGTCCCTTCGGCCACTCCGCTCGCCACCGCGGTGGAGGCTGGCCGAGAGGTGTTTGTCGAGGTGCTCTGCCCCGGCCTTCCCAGGTGGACCAGGTGGGTGATGGCTGCGCCGGGCCAGAGCGTCCAGGTGTCGGCGAGGATGTTCGACGAGGCCGGCGAATCGAGCAGCGGCGGCTGCGCTGCGGCCCCCGGGGCCGGCTCTGCGCTGGCGCTCCTCGCGCTGTTCGGCCGGCGCAGGCGGCCGCGAAACCTCACGGGCCGGTGACTACCGGCAGCGACGAATCGGACGCCCACTCCCAGAAGCTGGCCTCGAAGCTCGAGACCCGGTAGCCCGCGTTCAAGAGGGCGACGAAGGCCAGGCCCGAGCGCACCCCGCCGGTGCAGTAGACGATCACCGGCTGCTTTGGCGAGACGCCCAAGCGCTCGAGGAGCTTCCGCACCCGGTCGGGGGGCAAAAGGCTGCCATCCTCGGTGAAGAGTTGCTTCCAAGGGAGGTTGATCGCCCTGGGGACATGGCCGCCCCGCCGTTCGTTGAACTTGATCGCGCCGGCAAACTCATCGGGGTCGCGCACGTCGAGGATGGCCACCTCGGCGCCCTCCGAGGCGGCCTTCACCTGCGCCTTGTCGGCGCGGAGAGCGGCCACGGGGGCGGACCTGAACGTCCCCGACGGGAGGCCGGGCCCCTCGGTAGTCACCGGGAGCCCCTGGCGCTTCCAGGCGGGGAAGCCGCCCTCGAGCAAGCTCACCTGCCGGTGGCCGAGATAGAGCAAGGTCCACACCAACCTACCCTCTTCGCCCCAGCCCTCGGCGGCATCGCCGTAGACCACCACCCATCGATCCGAGCGGATGCCGCGGGAGGTGAGGATCTCCGCGGCCTCGGCGGGAGCTTTGGCCTCGGCGCTCAAAGGCATCTCGGCCAAATCGATCCAGGGCAGCGAGATGGCGCCGGGGAGATGGCCGGACTCGTACTTCTCGGTCGGCCGCGCGTCGAGGATCAACACCTGGCGTGCGCCCTTGAGCGCAGGGGGCTTGAGGAGGAGCGGCTTGCCGGCGTAGGCCGAGCCGCAGGCGAGGAGCAGGGCGAGCATGCGGACGCGCATGGCTGGTTGGAACGCATCCTATAATGCGCCGCCGGGAGAAACCGATGCACTACTACCATCCTGAGCACCTCGCGCGGTTTGGCGACATCTCGAGCGGCAACAAGGAGCTGGGTGCCAAGTTCTTCGATTGGTACTCGGCGGTCTTCCGCGAAGGAGCGCTCAGCGAGCGCGAGAAGGCGCTGATCGCACTGGCGGTGGCCCACTCCCTCCAGTGCCCCTACTGCATCGACGCGTACACCAAGGCCTGCCTGGAGAAGGGCTCGGACCTCGAGGAGATGACCGAGGCGGTGCACGTGGCCTCGGCCATCCGCGGGGGTGCTTCGCTGATCCACGGCATCCAGATGCTCGAGCAGGTCCAGCGGAAGGGGATGTAGATGGCGCCTTTCACCTCTTCGCTCGCGCTGCTCTCCGCCGGCGAGGTGGGCCCAAACGCGGCCCGAAGTCTCAAGGGCCGCGGCTCTCCGCTCGCCTCACCGGCCGCCCAGGTGGAGCTTCTGGAGTCCCTGCCCCTCGAGGCAGACTTCGAAGCCGCCCTCCGCCAGGCGAAGCAGGCGCCGCTCAGGCCTTCGAGGCTGGAGGTGCTCCAGATCAACCTGGGGCGGCTATGCAACATGGCGTGCCGACACTGCCACGTGGACGCCGGACCGGACCGGCTCGAGCAGATGGACCGCGCCACCGTGGATTTCTGCCTCTTCGCGCTCGACCGCACCACGGCCCACACGGTGGACATCACCGGCGGCGCGCCGGAGCTCAACCCCCACTTCCGCACCCTGGTCGAGCAGTGCGTCGTGCGGGGCAAGCACGTCATCGACCGCTGCAACCTGACGGTGCTGCTCCTGCCGCGCTTCGCCGACCTGCCGCAATGGCTCGGCGAGCATGGGGTGGAGCTGATCTGCTCGCTCCCACACCCCCGCCGGCCGGGAACGGACGCCCAGCGAGGAGACGGCGCTTTCGAGAAGTCGGTCGAGGCCCTCCGGCGGCTCAACCAGGCGGGCTACGGAAAGGGCAATGGGCGACGCCGCCTGACGCTGATGATGAACCCGGTGGGCGCCTTCCTCCCCGGCGGCCAGGCCTCGCTGGAGCGCGAGTGGAAGGCTGCCCTCCTCCGCAGGCACGGAATCACCTTCGACCGACTGCTGGCGCTCAACAACATGCCGGTGGGCCGCTTCCTCGAGTGGCTGGTGGAGACCCAGAACCTCGAGGAGTACCTCGCCCACCTCGTCTCCGCCTTCAACGGGTCCGCGGTTCCGGGCCTGATGTGCCGGAGCTCGCTCTCGGTGGCGCACGACGGGACGCTCTACGACTGCGACTTCAACCAGATGCTCGAGCTGCCAATCGGCGGGCCGAGCGGGCATGTCCGTGCGCTCGACCCGAAGGAGCTGGCCTCGCGCGCCGTTCGCGTCGGCAGGCACTGCTTCGGCTGCACCGCCGGGGCCGGCAGCTCGTGCGGCGGATCGACCGTCTGAGCCACACCACCCCGATGCACCGTAACCCGTCCACGAGAGACGTAATTGTGGGGCTTGCGCCGAGGTGTTGACGCGGGGAGGGCGCCTGAGTTTCGTTCTGCCGCGTGCCGCGCGGCCTGCGAATGTGGGGGTTCACCGAGGAGGAGCGCCGAGTACT
>JACPVI010000040.1 GCA_016191815.1 Myxococcales bacterium | reverse complement strand
ATCAGAAGCCGGAGCTTCCCGCTCTTCTTGGACACCACCGTGGCGACGGTGGTGAAGCCGGCTTTCCGGTAGAAGCTCACCGCCGCCGCGTTGGAGGGGTCCACCCTCAGCGCCACCGTCTTGCGGTGCATGTCCCTCGCCACCGTGAGGCCGTGGTTGAGCACCAAAAGGCCAAGCCCGCGCCGGCGCAGCTCGGGCTTCACCACGATGTTCCGCATGTAGGCCGCCCCGGGGACCGGGCCGTCGCGCTCGATGGTCACGTAGCCCACCAGCTGCCCGTTCACTTTGGCCACCTGGACGAAGGGCCGCAGCTTGGTGAGCGCCTGCAAGCTCTCCTCGGAAGTCTCCCCGCGGCTCTTCCACGGATCAGAGCCGGCCCTCAGCGAGGCGAGCAAGAGCATGTCCTCGTCGGAGGGCAGGCTGAACTTCAAGGAGGCCGTCAGGTCGCTCGGCAGCGAGGCGAGGTCCAGCACCAGCGGTGCGCTCTCCGGAGCTTTTTCCACCCGCTTCTGTGTCATCCCGCGCTCCTCCTTGGGGCCCGCGACCTGCGGCTGATCCTAACCGCTTCACCCGCGTCCATGCACGCATCAGATGGCGCCCACATTTCCCCGCACGGACCGCTTCAAACTCAGGCCTCGGTCCTCTATAAAGGGGCGGGCAGACGAAGCCCCGACGCGGACACCGTGCAACTCAACCACGCCCAGCGGGAGCTGACCGTCAAGATCGTCTACTACGGGCCTGGCCTCTCCGGAAAGACGACCAACCTGGCGTGGATCCACTCCCGGACCCTGGCCGACGTGCGGGGCCGGTTGTTGACCGTCGAAACCCACGACGACAGGACACTGTTCTTCGACCTGCTTCCGGTGTTCTTCCGCTCCGCCAGCGGATTCAAAGTGAAGGTGAAGCTCTACACCGTGCCGGGGCAAGTCATCCACAACGCCACCCGGCGCATCGTCTTGCAAGGCGCCGACGCGGTGGCCTTCGTCGCCGACAGCCGCCGCACCGCCGGGCCGGAGAACAATTCCTACTGGAAGAACCTCCACGAGAACATGCGGGAGAACGGGCTCGACCCCGCCCAGGTGCCGGTGGTCATCCAGTTCAACAAGCGGGACCTCCCCGACACCAAGACCGACGAGGAGATGGAGGAGATCCGCAAGAAGGGCAAGGAGCCGGTGGTGGGCGCGGTGGCCATCCGGGGAGCAGGCGTGTTGGAGACGCTCCACGAGACCTTGAAGGGCGCCTACCGCCACATGGAGGCCACCACCAACCTGAGCCGGAACATCGGCCTCAGCGAGGAGGAGTTCATCCGGCAGGTGTTCGCCAATATCGACACCTCCGGCACCGAGCTGGCGACCAAGCTCAAGCTGGGCGCGAAGAAACCCGCGGAGGGCTCGCGATGAGCGAGGGCCCGGCAGAGGGCATGGGCCGCCGGGAGTCGGTGCTCCAGCGTTCGCTGGCGCTCGCGGAGATGCTGGACATCCCCACCTTCACCGAGGTGGTGAAGGGCTTCGTCGAGCTGTACCAGATCGGCGTGAAGGTCTTCGACGAGAAGGGGGCCAAGATCGCCGACATCAAGATCGGCAACGGGGACTTCTGCGGCTACGTCTTCTCGCTCTCCGAGGGGAGGGCGCTCTGCACCGCCACCGTGGGAAGGGTGAAGGACGGCCCGGTGGAGGCGGTGTTGGGAGCGCGCTCGCCCAACGTGCCCGCGGAGGGCTCGCCGGAGGCAATGGTGGCGATGCCCTGCTTCACCGGGCTGCAGTACCTGGTGATGCCCGTTCTCTGGGAGGGCGACTCGGTGGGCCGGGTGGTGTTCGGGCCCTTCATTCCCGACGACCTCCAGGAGTTGCCCCCGAGCCTGACCAGCCTGGACCCGAGCTTCGACCGTGAGAAGGCCCTGGCCCTGATGGGGAAGATTCGCCGCGCCCCGGAGGCCACGGTGGCGCGGGTGATGAAGCACTTCGCGCAGCTTTTGGAGACGATGATCGCCGCCGGGCACAAGGCCACCCTGACCTCGAACATGCACATCGAGGCCACCAGGGAGCACTCCCGCGAGCTGGAGGAGAAAAACCAGAAGCTCGAGACGATGAACACCCGGCTCAAGGAGCTGGACCGGCTCAAGTCCAGCTTCCTCGCCACCGTGAGCCACGAGCTCAGGACCCCGCTCACCTCCATCATCGGCTACTCGGAGATGCTGGCGGAGGGGCTGGCCGGTCCGCTCAACCAGGAGCAGGTGGACTACGTGCGGACCATCATGGAGAAGGGGGAGTCGCTGCTCAAGCTCATCTCCTCCATCCTGGACATCAGCCAGATCGAGGCCGGGAAGGTGCGGCTCAACTTCGAGAGCGCCGACATCGTGGAGGTGGTGCAGTCCTCCATCTCCTCCTTGAGCCCCCAGGCGAAGAAGAAGGGGGTCGCCTTGGAGGTGAAGCTCCCCGGCTCGCCGCAGCCGAAGGTCCACGCCGACCACGATCGGCTAAGGCAGGTGGTGGTGAACCTCCTCGCCAACGCGGTGAAGTTCACCCCCAAGGGAGGGAAGGTGAACCTGTTCCTCTCCGAGGTCTCCCACCAGCCGGAGCTGGGAGGCGAGGGCTATCGGATCATCGTGGAGGACAGCGGGGTGGGAATCCCGACCGATCAGCTCGACAAGATTTTCCAGAGCTTCTACCAGGTGGATTCCAGCTCCACCCGGGAGTTCGGCGGCGCCGGGCTGGGGCTCTCCATCGTGAAGAGCTTCGTGGAGGGGCACGGCGGCTCGGTGAAGGTGACGAGCGAGATGGGGAGGGGCTCGCGCTTCACTGCGGTGCTGCCTTCGCTGCCGCCGGCGCCGAAGTCCTCCGTCCAGGTGGCGCCGCCCTCCGTGCCGGAGCCCACCGGCGACCGCTTCTGAACAAGCCCGCTCCTGGAACCTTCTACGGGGGCGGGGTGAGGGGAGACCATGCAGCCCATGAGAATCGGAATCCTTGGCAGCGGCGATGTGGCGAAGTCTTTGGGGGCGGGCTTTCTTATGCTGGGGCACCAGGTGAAGCTGGGAAGCCGCAGTCCGGCGAAGCTTGGCGAGTGGGTGGGCAAGAGCGGCCCGAAGGCCTCATCGGGCACCTTCGCCGAGGCGGCGGAGTTCGGCGAGCTGGCGGTGCTGGCCACCTTGTGGAGCGGGACGGAGAACGCCCTCGAGCTGGCTGGGCCGGGAAACCTCTCGGGGAAGGTGGTGCTCGACGCCACCAACCCTCTGGCTTTCTCGACCGGGGGGCCTCCGGGGCTGGCGCTGGGGCACAAGGACTCGGGCGGCGAGCAGGTGCAGAGGTGGCTCCCCGACTCGATGGTGGTGAAGGCCTTCAACACGGTGGGGCACGCGCACATGGTGCGCCCGAGCTTCCCGGGCGGGCCGCCGGACATGTTCCTCTGCGGCAACGACGAGGGCGCCCGGCGGACGGTGGGGGAGTTCTGCTCCGCCTTCGGCTGGGGAGTGGTGGACCTGGGAGGCATCGAGGCGGCGCGGCTGCTCGAGCCTTTGGCGATGGTGTGGATCCTCCACGGCATCCGCGGCGGGAGCTGGAACCACGCCTTCAAGTTTCTGCGCAGGTAGGGCTCAGCGCCGGGGGAGCAGGATGCCCGGCGGCTGGTCGCGCACCTCTTCGAGCTTCGCCTCGGTGAGACCGTATTCCCGGACAATCTGCTGCTTGAGCGACTTGCAGCGCTCGGGAGTCATCTTCGCTCCGGCGAAGAGCATCTCGGCGTAGAAGGCGCGGTACTCCTCGCGCAGGGCGGCGGTGTCGCCCCGGTAGTGCTCCTCGGAGACGTTGAGGATGTGGTTCACCTCGTGGACCAGGGTGGAGGCGAGCTTTTCGGGGCTGAGCCCGCGCTCGACGTAGATGCGGTCGTCCCACTGGTAGCCGCGGATGTTCTCCTCGATGGCGCGCCAGGCGTGGCCCTTCCGGTCGTGTAGCCGGTGGTACTCGTCGGAGCCGACCCGGGTGCCGAAGGAGGCTATGGTCCGCCGCACCCTTCGGAAGTCCTGCCGGGTGAGGTCGCTCAGCTCGTCGATGCGAACCCGCCCGCGCGAGATGACGTCGTAGGTGGCCCGCCCGATGGGAGTCCGGCTCCGCCTCAGCACCTCCAGGGCCCGGGCCACGTACCTCTTGAAGGAGGCGCTGGAGTGCGAGGGGTCCACCTCGGAGAAGCCCAAGCGGCTGGGCGCCTCGGCGCGCCGGGTGCGAACCACGCTCATCGGAGGCAGTCTACCCCAGACGGCACGGCAGGCGGTCGGAGGCACGGCAGCAGCTCGGGGCGGGCGCTTGTGCCTCACCGCCCTCCCGCGTAGCTTCCCCGCCCCATGAAGTGCCCCGCATGCTCAGCGGAAACCGCGGAGACGGACGTCTGTGGGTGTGGCGCCATCCTCAGGCCGGGGCGCTGCCGGAAGTGTGGCGGAGAGTTGAAGGAAGGCGTCCGCGCCTGCAGCGCCTGCGGGACGCTGGTTATGCGCTCGGCCAGCTCGAGCTGGCTATTGCTCGGGGCGGTGGTGCTTGGCTTCTTCGTGCTCGCGCTGGTGCTTCTGCGGCCCACCGAGGAGCAGGCCCAGGTGCTGCCTCCCACTCCTCCGCCCCAGGTGCCCACCGCGCCTGCGGTGAACGTCCCCAAGCCGGTGGAGACGCCCAAGCAGCGCGCCGACAGCCTCTTCAACGCCGCGATGCAGGCCAGCGAGGCGGGCGAGTCGGCCCGGGCCTCGGAGGTCATCCCGCTCGCCCTGGACGCCTACCAGAAGATCGAGGGGCTGGATTCGGACGCGCTCTTCCACGTGGCGCTGCTCCGGGCCGCCTCCGGGGACCAGCCAGAGGCCCGCGCCACCGCGGAGAGAATCCTCGCCAAGTCGCCGGACCATCTGCTCGCGCTCTCGGTGGCCGCGCGCGCCTCCGACGCCTTGGGAGACCAGGCCTCCGCCCGCCGCTACTACGAGCGGGTGGTGGCGGTGTACCCCGCCGAGTCGGCCAAGCGCATCCCGGAGTACGTCGATCACTCGCGGCTTTTGCCGGTGTACCGGACCGAGGCCGAGCGGGCGCTGGGCAGGAAGTAGGCCGGCGGGCGCACCATTCGAGCGACGTGGACGTGCTGGTGGAGTTCGAGGCCGGGCACACGCCAGGGCTCCGCTTCTTCGAGATGCAGGAGGAGCTGTCGGAGATCCTAGGCCGGCCGGTGGATCTCAACACCCCGCGTTTCCTCAGCCGGTATTTCCGCGATCGGGTGCTCTCCGAAGCCGAGGAGCAGTATGCCGGCGGTTGAGGCCAAGCGGAAGGTGCGGTCAGTGGCCTGGTGCTCCAGGTTTGAGCCGAGTGTCGCGCCACGCCGTCACTGAACGGGCGCACTCAACAAGACGGCGTGGTGTTCATCGCCCTCGTCCGCCAACGCCACCTCGAGCCGCCCGTCAATCTCCTTCACGCTCCAGCTACTCGTGTCGACTCGGGGCAGCTGTGTCGCCAACTCGGTCGGCGCAGGCCAGCGACCGTGCTCGCCCCGGAAGATCCCCGCCGCGGCCGCGAACGCGAGCAGGTTCCGCAAGGCATCTGCGCGCGCGGCCCGCGAGTATCCGAAGCCCAAGTTCGAGGTGAGCTCGCGCGCGAGCGGGTTCCAACTCTCTGTGTCGGCCTCGTAGAGCCGCGTCAGCGCAGCTCCTCGCTCGTTCTCCGGGAGAATCATCGCCCTCCGCCGCGCCGCGAACTGCCCTTCGACCGTCCGCCAGGCCAGTGCCGGAACCACGCGCGCGAGCCCGTCCAGCTCCACCGGAGTGTGGTCTGCGAGCGCGACCGCCGCCGCCGGCAGCCGCTCTAGATCCTTCCGGCTCAACGCAGCACGCGCGAGCGCGACCCGAGCGAAGACCGCCTCATCATCGAGCACCGCATCGAACGTCCTCGTGGCATCACGGATGGAGAGGATCCCCGCAAGCGCCCGCCGCTTCTCCGCGATCGGCACCACGTCGATCGCCGCTGCGCACGCGGGGTAGACCACGCCGACCACCGCGCGGTCGATCATCCGGCCGATGATGCCGCCGGACCACGAAGCGTCACGCCCCAGCGCCAGCGCGTCGAGGCACTCGTCGACGACCGCCGCGTTGACCCGCTCCCTGTCGGCTTCAGGGAGCTTCGCCAGGTCGAAGATCCGTCGCGAGAGGTCCGTTGCCGCGAGCCGCGCCGCGAAGGTGACCGATCCCCAGCTGGGCGCATTCTTCTCCCAGAAGCGCGCATGCATGGCGGACAGGCCTTCGGGCGCGTCGGGACGCTCCGCGTGAGTCGCGCGCAGTGCCGCAGCCAGGTCCGCCCCGTACGCATCGAGCTCGACCTCGCACGCAGGCGGTCGGTCTCCCCATGCCCTCTCGCCCTTGCGTACGCCGATGCAACCCTCGGCGACCGCGGGCGGCTGCTTCTTCGACTCGTCCAGACCTTTCGCTAACCGGCCCAGTACCGGCGAGATCGCGTCGCCGAAGGAGCCCGGAGCCGGCGCAGGCACGTGCGTTTGCCGACGCGGCGGCGTGTAGCTCTCCGTCGCGTCGCGTACCAGGCGCTCGTGCAGGTCGACGGTTCGCGAGAGCACCGCCAGCGCGACGATGATCGCCAGCGTCGCGAGGACGCCCATCCCAAGGAGCAACCAGCGCAGTCGCATTGCGCGATCATCGACCCAAGCGCCACGGTGAACCAGAGCCGAGCGATTCAGGCGTCCGGCCAGCGACGTCGAGGCCCACCGGCCTCGCGATATCAAGGCGACCATCGAGGGTGTTCGAAGCTGCGGCAGCTGTTCGCGCTCACGGCGATGTGGAGGATCTGCGTTCCGGCGGGCGCTGGGCAGGAAGTAGGCCGTCGGGCGCGCCGCGCCGTGAGTCCGGCGTGGAGGTGCGGTTGGTGACGCAGTGCCCTGGGCGCGCTACCTTCGGCTCATGACTGCGCGGAAGAGCATCTTCGAAGAGGCGCTTGGGCTTCCCCTCCACCAGAGAGCCGGGCTCGCCAGAGAGCTGCTGCTCAGCCTTGAGGATGAGCCGCTGGAGGATCCCAAGGTCGTCGAACGTGCGTGGGCGGAGGAGGTCGAGCGACGCCTCCGCCAGATCGATGAGGGAGAAGCCAACCTCTACTCCTGGGACTCCGTTCAGAAAGAACTCGGCGCAGCGGTCAGGACGGCTCGTCGCGCGCGCAAACGCTCTGCCCGCTGATGCGGGTCTCGGTTCATCACGACGCGCGCCTGGAATTGCTGCACGCCGTGCGCTGGTACGAGGAGCGTCGCTTGCACCTCGGCGGCGAACTCAAGGCCGAGGTCGACCGGGTCGTGTCGGCCATTGCTGCCCGACCCTTTTTCTGGCCGCCTTCGCCCATACCAGCCGGCGGCCCGCGTACCGGGTCAGCCGGGTGGCAACTCCGAGGCAATAGTCGCGGGAGCCCAATCAACTCCAGCGCAATCGCTGCACGGAGGCTATTCAGCCGGGTGCAGCCGGAGCCAGATCCAGGTCCGCCCGCATCGTAGCTGAGAGATTTCGATCGGTTGCGGCGCGTGGTGGTGTCGGGGTGGCGGCGGTCGCGCGCGGAGGCGCGTGAATATCGTGCATCGGCGCTGGCACGGCCTGGGGCAACGTGGGGATCGTCAAGGTGCGGGACACCGTGTAGACCCTCCCGAGTGTCAAAGTCCGGAGAACCAGCCCGATGCCCGCACCGCGCTCGACGGTACTGCCCCTCTCTCTCGTCAGCAACGCCAACTGTGCCGGCGCGCGTCCACCGACGGGCGAGGAGCTGCGGCGCGAAATCCGGGCGCGGGTGGACGCATTGCTGGAGTTCACCACGACGGAGGCTGCCAGCGAGGCGATCGCCTTCAAGGCGTTCGAGACGGCGCTCATCCCGAGGGTGTTCGAGCTGGGGCGGCTGTTCATCGCGCTGTTTCTTTGCCTGGGCGCAGAACGGGAACGCCTGCCACAGGGCGACCTCGAGGTGGCCGGGCAGAAGTTCCGTCGCAGGCCCCCGCAGCCGCGCAACCTGAACACCTTCTTCGGCGTCGTCCGGTACTGGCGAACGTACCTGCTCGGCCCGGCAACCGCTGGGGGGCGGCGTGGCTTCCACCCGCTGGACGTGAAGCTGGGGCTCACGGCAGACCGGCTGAGCATGAACCTGTTGAGCCTGGCGACACGGTTGGCGACGAAGCTCTCGTACGCACAGGCGCGAGTGGTGCTGGGCTGGTTCTTCTTGCAGGCTCCCTCGACGGAGGTCATCGAGCAGGCGGTGCTCGGCCTTGGTCGACGGACAGCCGAGTGGTTCGAGAGTGCGCCGCCGCCGGAAGGAGACGGCGAGGTGCTGATCGCGCTCTTCGACAGCAAGGCCAGCCCGACCGCGACCGAGCAGGAGCTGCGCCGCCGCAGAGGCAAGCGGCGAAAGAGCCGGGCGAGGTCTCCTCGACACCGGGGCCGCGAGCGACGCGGCTACTACGGCTCCAAGCCGCGGCGGAAGAAGGGCGACAAGTCGAAGAACGGAAGGGCCGCGACGATGGTGGTGATGTACACGCTCAAGCGGTCGGGACGCTACCTGCTCGGGCCCATCAACCGGCGGTTCTACGCCTCCTTCGCGCCCAAGCGTCATGCCTTCGAGATTGCGCGCCGCGAGGCCAACAAGCGCGGCTTCACCGTCGGCTCGGGCAAGCTCATCCAAATCGTCACCGACGGCGACGACGACTTGGCCCTCTACGCCAAGGAATACTTCCCCGGAGCTATCCACACCCTCGACGTCATGCACGCTCTCGAGTACCTGTGGACGGCCGGGGAGTGCCTGTACCGGGAGGGCGGCAAGGAACTGGCCGCCTGGATGGACCAGCAGAAGAAGCGGCTCTACGAGGGGGGAATCGAGCGCATCCTCGCAGAGCTGAAGCGACGGCTCGACGCCATTCCGCTGACGGGCCCCGGGAACAAGGGGAAGCGCGAGCGACTCACCGGCGCCATCGAGTATCTCGGCAAGCGTGTGCACCAGATGAACTACGGCGACTTGTTCGCTGGCGACTTGGAGATAGGGAGCGGGGCGGTGGAGGGGGCGATCAAGAACATCATCGGAGCGCGCTTCGACAAGGGCGGGATGCGCTGGATTCGCGAGCGGGCGGAGGCGCTCCTGCAGCTGCGCTGCATCGAGATGAACGGCGACTGGGAGCGCTTCATCGACCGAGTCCACGACCAGACGCGAAGGACCCAACAACGCGGGTGCAGGCTCAGGCTTCAAGAAGCGACCCCCGCTCCCCTACCCAAACTCGCGGAGGCAGCGTGAACTGGCCCGATCTGCACCCTATTCAGCCTTGTTCGCCGCGCGGTGATGCGGGCGCGAGCGCCACCGTCAGCACGTAGCGTCCCTCGTCGCGCCAGCACGCTTCGATTGCGCCCGGGGCGGCCGCGGCCACCTCGCGGGCGAGCGAGACCGCCAGCGGAGACCAGCCGGCTGGCCACCGTCCAGTTTCGTTTTGCCCCTCGCCTCCCACCCGGACCCCTCGGGTGTCGAGGCGAAGGCCCACCTGGAGCGACTTCAACACCGCTTCCTTGGCGCTCCAGATCCTGGCGAGCACCTTCTCCGCCGAGGGCCCGGCGGCCGCCACCGCCGCGGCTTCGTCCTCGGTGAAGAACTGGCGGACCAGCGCCGGCTCGCGCGGCTGGACCAGCTCGAGGTCCGCGCCCAGCGACAGCCCTGGCTCGAAGGACACCGCGCAGAAGCCCCATTTCTCGCGGTGGGAGATCGAAAAAGACCACGCCAGCCGGCCGAGACCACAAAGCACCGCGTAGGGCATTCCGTCCGGCTCGTTGGCGATGGTCAGCGCCGTGGGAGGAATTTCACGGCCGTCGCGCGCGCGAAGCTCTTCGAGCAATAGCCGCTTGGCGGCCCATCGGCCGAGGAGCCACTTTCGCCGTCGGGCCGGGAACAGGAGGCGTGAGAAGGCGTCCGTCTCCGCCGGGCTGAGGAACCCGGCCGGCGGCCGCCCCTCGCCAAGCTCCGGGCGCTCCGCGGCGGAAGTGACGGTCCAGCGGAACATGCCTCAGGACCGCGTCACCTCGCGGAACGGCCGGAGCCGATCCTCGGGCAGGCCGCCGGGCAGTTGCGCCGTGCGGTAGCCCTGCACCTCGACGTAGACGCGGCCGCTCTCGTCGCAGACCCGGGCATCGAAGCAGAGCCCCTGCCCGCTCGCCTCTCGGCTTCTCAGGGACACCTCCGCCCAAAGCGGAGCGGGCGCCATCGGCGTCGCCCAGACTTTCACTTGCTCGACCGCCGCCGGCAGCCCGAGCTGGCCGGTGGCGCCGATCTCCCAGACTCCGGCCGTCTGGAAGCACAGCTCGATGAGCCGCGGTGCAAACACGCACGAGCGCGCCGGCTCGGCCATGTCCGCCGGGAGCCCGCTCCAGATTGCTCCCGCGAGGTTGCCCTGCGCCGTCTGCCTGACGTCGGAGAGGACCTGGTACGCCGGCCCATGGAAGTAGACGCGGTAGATGTCGTCGCGGCCGATTCCCCGGCCGTTGCGCTCGGGCGCGGGCCGGCTCGGCGGTGGCGGCGCGGTCACCCGGTCGGGCTGGAGCGTCAGGGTGGCGGTGAAGTGCAGCTTCTCCTCCGTCCTGCCGTCGGGGAAAGTCTGGGTGGAGACCAGCGCCACCCGCACCCTCAGTTGCCCGTCGTCCCCGCGAAGCGGCAGCGCCCAGAACGTGGCCGCGCGGGCCTCCCGGCGGAAATACTTGAGCGGGGCGTGGAAGCGCACGTCCTCGATGGCGGCGATCCGGTGCTGGGGCGCGAGCAGCGTCCCGACCTCGGCGAAGCCCTCGAGCCCCATCACCCCCGGAAGCACCGGTGTGCCGTCGATCTCGTGGTCTCGGAGGAATGGCTCCCGCTTGGGGTCCAGAGTGACTTCCAGCCGGAGGCCCTTGTTCAAATCGAGCGAGGTCGCGCCCATGCCCCCGGTGAAGGCGCCCCGCGCGGCGAGGCAGGCGCGAGAGAAGGCCGGCAGATCCAACCCTCCGTCCGGGTCCAAAGGCGAGAGCAGGACACCCAGCGATCGGCCGACGACGGCCTCTCCGGAGAAACCGCCGGTGAGCATCCGGCGCACCACGGGGATGCCGTCCTCGGGGGCAAGCATCTCGATGCCAGCCCGGCGCATCAGCTCGGGGATGTTGCCGCGAGTGGCCATTCCCACTCCGCCCCACGCCGTCCAGTCGGGGACGAAGGCGAGCCGCCCCTGGTGAGTCGCCGCCCACCGCCTGGCGGTCTTGCACATCAGGTCGTTCCCGGCGCTGTAGTCGGTCTGCCCCGCGTTGCCGAACCGTCCCGCCACCGAGGAGAAGCACACCAGCGCACGAGCGTCCCTCCCCGCGGTGGCGCGCAGCAGGTTGAAGAGCCCGTCGGCCTTCACATCGAAGACCAGGTCGAACTCCTCTACCGGCTTGGTGTCCAGCGAGCGGCTGCGCTCCAGCCCGGCCGCGTGGACGATGACGTCGATGCGCCCGCTGGTTGCGAAGATTCGCTCCACGACGCCGTTCATCGCGGCGGCGTCGGTGATGTCGGCGGAGTGGTAGTGGGCCTTTCCTCCCGCGTCCTCCACCGCTCGGATGGCGTCGAGGATCGCCGCGGAGCGCTCCAGGTCCAGGATTCGCTTCTCCACCAGCGCCGGAGTCGCCCGGGTGCCCCCTGCCTTGAGGGACTCGAAGATTTCCCGCTTCAGGGTGTCGCGGTCGGCGAGCTTGGCGACCTCCCTCCGGCTGGCCTCGTCGGGGTTCGGTCGGACGTCGATGAGGTGGAAGGTGCCGCCCGAGGCCGCGGCGAGGTCGCGCGTGATGGCGCTGGTGATCGCCCCCGCGCCGCCGGTCACCACGAACACCGAGGACCGGCCCAGCTCGACCGGCTCGGCGCACCGGCCTGGCTCGTCGGCGACGACCGCGATCGAATAGCGCTGGCCGTCGCGATGGCCGATCTCGACCGCGCCCGGATCGCGCTCCGTCTCGGTGAGCATCGCCAACGAGATGCTCTCGGCCTTGGCGCTCTCCTCGAAGTCCACCGCCTTGAGCAGGGCCTCGGTCCGCTCGCGGGCCAGGGCTTTGATGAAGCCCGTCACCGCTCCGCCCGATGGATGCTGGGCGCCCGCCGCCTCGTAGCCGTGGACTCCGCCCATCCGGGTGGCTGCCAAGAGGAAGCCGCCCTTGGCCGCCAGCGGCTGGTAGAGCGCCCGCGCCAAGGCATACAGCGACTTCACCCGCTCGCGGTGGAGCGTCCGCCACTCCGCAAGCTGCAGCTGTGGGATCGCCGGTTCGGGGTCCAGGGCGGACAGGAAGTACGCCCCGGTCACCTTGCCTGGCTTCGACCATTCCAGGATCTGCGCCTCCAGATGGCATGGGTCGGGACGATCCTCGACGAGCAGCACCTCCACCTCGCGGCCCCGCAGCGCGGCCGCCAGGTGGGAGCCGGCTCCGCCGCGGTCGGCGAACACCACCACGCGGTCGCCGCGCTCGAGCCTGACGGAGGTCCGTTTGCACAGCTCGGCGCCTGGGCGAAGCACCGGCATCGGGAAGCGGAACAGCCCGCTGCTCGCCGCCCGGGTCGCCGCCGGAGCAGTTGCAGGCGCCGCGATGGGCATGGCCGGCGATGGTGCGCCCGGCGCGGGCCGGGCCAGGTCGGGGCGGTGCGTCCGCACGAAGCCGATCACGTGCTTGAGAGTCGGGTACTCCCGCAGCTTGAGGTCGTCCTGCCGGGGGATGCCGAACGCTTCGCGGATCATCCCGAATACCTCGGCTTGCTTGACGGTGTCGATGCCGAGGTCGGCCTCGAGGTCGAGGTCGAGATCGAGCATGTCTCGCGGGTAGCCCGTCTTCTCGCCCACAAGCGCGAGGACCTTCTCGGCTACTGGATCCACATCGGTCGATGCCACGGGGGCACGAGTCAGGTCCCGCTCTCCCCGGGGAGAAGTCGGCGCCGGCTGGGCCAGGTCAGGGCGGTGGGCCTGCACGAAGCCGATCACGTGCTTGAGCGTCGGATACTCCCGCAGCTTGAGGTCGTCCTGCCGGGGGATGCCGAACGCTTCGCGGATCATCCCGAACACCTCGGCTTGCTTGACGGTGTCGACGCCGAGGTCGGCCTCGAGATCGAGATCCAGCGCGAGCATGTCCCGCGGGTAGCCGGTCTTCGCTCCCACCAGCGCGAGCACCTTCTCTGCCACCGGGTCCACCGGGGCCGCGGCCGGTGGCGCCTCGGCGCGCTGCTGGCTCGGCCGGCTCGCTTCGATCGGGGCGGGGACGGAGGCCGGGGCTGCCAGAGGCAGTGAGGACACCTGTTCGCCCGGCGGCGTGCCGAACGCCCAGCGCGAGCCGATCGGCTCATGGTCCGGAGCGCCGGTGTCCTTGATCCGCAAGGTCCGGTGCTCCACCACGAGGGCCGGGCTTCGCCGCCCGGAAACCTCGGCGAGCCAGCGCTCATAGGCCGGTCGCGAGGCGACGCGCTCCTCCAAGCCCGGGACTCGCTGCGCGAGGGTCATGGCGATCTGCGAGCCGAATCCAGCCGCCAGCCGCAGCGCGTACCGCACCGGGTAGCGGCCGCCGCGCGACAGATTGAGCGCACCCAGCTCCGGGTCCGGCTCCTGGAAGTTCGGCACCGGGGGCACGATGCCCTTCTCCAGTATCTTCACCGCCACCGCGTCCTCGATTCCCACCCCCATCGGGTGGCCGGTGAAGCCCTTGGTGTTCGCGACCACCACCGAGTCGGCGGCGGCCCCGAAGGTCCGCCGCAGCGCGTGCACCTCGGCGGCGGCGCTGCCTCCGCGGGCCGGGGTGTACGTCTCGTGGGAGACGAAGACGGTCTCCTTGGCCATCGCCTGGCGGGAGAGCCCGTAGCGCTGCTCCGCCGTGCGCACCAGCCGTTCCATCAGGCCCGCGATGTGCTCCACGTCGAGGCGGGTGCCGTGGTAGGCGCTGTTGGCGCACTCGGTGGCGAGGATTTCCGCCAGGCCGCGCATTCCGCGCTCGACCAGGGCGTCCTGGGCCTCGATCACCAAGGCGCAGGCGCCCATCCCCAGCAGCATCCCGTGGCGGCGGCGGTCGAACGGCAAGGCGGCGCGCTCGACCACGTCCTCGGTCGTGGCCGCGCCAGAGGCCAGAAAGCCGGCGCCGATCCAGCCGAGCAGCGCATCGGAAGTCACATCGTCGGCGCCGATCACCACCACCCGGCGGCAGCGGCCGCTCCTGATCCAGTCCTCCGCCAGCGCCGTGGCCTGGGTGGTCGAGGCGCAGGCGGCGTTGACCTGCGTGTTCGGGCCTCGCGCTCCCAGGAGCTCGGCGAACTGGGCGTGCCCCATGGAGAGGATCTGGAAGAGGAACCGGCGGTCGAAGACGTATCCGTCCTCCGACAGCTCCTTCTGAAGCTCGTCGATGCGCCTGCCGAGGCGGGCGTCAAAGGGGCCCTGGGGCGACTGTCGGCGCAGCGCCTCGAGCTCCTCGAGCATGGTGCATCGTAGCTGGTGGGAGTGGTACCGCTCGATGTCCCGCACCAGGTTGTCCACCCCGGGGAAGGCGGAGGCGAAGATGACGCCCGTCTCGTCGGCGAGCGATCGCGGCAGGAGCCAGCGGTCTGGCAACAGGCCGCCGGTGGTGGTTCGCCGGTAGTTGCGGACCAGCGGGATTCCCGCGTCGCGAAGGGCCTCGAGGCCGGCGGCGATGGCCAGCGAGGTGGCGACGTCGTAGGCCGAAGCCCGCTCGCTGGGCACGCCGAACTCGCCAGTCAGGTCGAAGGCGCCTTTGCGGGCCGCCAGGCGGATGACCTCGGAGGTGTGGCGGATGGGGTCCAGGCTGGGCTCTCCGACTTCGCGCTTGACCAGGCGGACCACGTTCTTGCCCAGCATGCGCTCGCGCTGTTCCTCGGGGACCGGCTCGATGAACGACTCGCCGCTGAGGATGCGGTCGAAGTTCCGGTCGTCGAAAACGCGGCCCTTTCCCGGAAGGCCGAGACCCGCGCCGCTGATCACCACGGAGCCACGGCGCTCGCTCTGCGCGGCCGAGGCGGCGGCGGCAGGCTGCTCCGCTCGGGGCGGCGCCCCCCGGTAGAGCGCCATGCCCTCCTCGAGGAAGCGGGCGAACAGCTTGCCGAGCGCGAGGTAGTCGGGTCCTCCCGGGGGAGGCGCGGCCTGGGCCTCAAAGGCGACCGGGTGGCGGGGCTCGGCGGCGGCAGGCGCCGACGTCACGACGTACGGCGACTCTTCGGGCCGCAGGCGGGCGGCTTCCAGCAGCTCTGGCAAGCCCGCCGAGTGGATGCCGCACAGCGCATCATGGAAGGCGGCCAGGTCTCCGCGCTTGGGGTGGTTGGTGGACAAGCAGAGCACTCCTTCCCGGTCTCCGAGCACGTTCTCGGCGAATCCCTGCAGCACCCGCTTGGGGCCGACCTCGACGAAGAGGCGCGCTCCCTCGCGGTAGAGAGTCTCCAGGCCCTTGACGAACTGCACCGGCGACGCGAGCTGCCTGGCCAGCCGCTGCCGCATTCCCTCCAGGTCCGCCGGGTACAGCTCGCCGTCCAGGTTCGCGACCACCGGAAGGCCCGGCGCCCGGAGCGTCATCTCGCACAGCAAGCGGTAGAGCGCGTCCGAGGCGGGAGCCACGATCTTGCTGTGGAATGCGTGCGAGACCGGAATCGGCTGTGAGGTGAGTCCCGCCCGGTTGAACTGCTCCACTGCCCGCATCACCGCGTCGGAGTCGCCTGCAATCACCGTCTGGTTCCGGCTGTTGAGGTTGGCGGCGACGACGTAGCCCTCGATCTTCGCGAGCTGTCCGGCGATCGCCTCGTAGGGGCCGAGCACCGAGGCCATCTTCCCCGGGTCGGGTGGCGCCACCGAGGCCATTCCCTTGGCCCGGGCGCTCACCGCCACCAGCGCGTCGCCAAAAGAGGTCATCCCCGCGGCCAGCACCGCCGCCCACTCACCCAGGCTATGGCCCAGCACGAGGTCGGCTGTGATGCCGTGCCTCGCCAGGAGCCGTGTGAGCGCGACGTCGCAGGTGAGCACCGCCGGCTGGCAGACCGTGGTGTCGCGCAGGGCGGCCTCCGCCGCCTCGAGCGCCGCAGCGTCCTTCGCCTCCACGAACAGAAAGGAGGTGAGCGGCCGGCCGAGGATGGGCCCCATCACCTCGTCGGCCTCGGCGAACGTCTCCGCCACGACCGGCTCGGTCCGCCGCAGCTCGGCCAGCATGTTCACGTATTGCGAGCCCTGGCCTGGGAAGAGGAAGGCCACCTTGGGCGGCGCTCCGTGGCCGTGGTGCACGCCCTTGGGCTGCAAGAGCCTCCAGGCGCGCGCGTCGCCCTTGTCAAACGCGGCCAGCGCCTTCTCGCCCTTCTTCACCAGGTCCAAGGCGTCGTCGAAGGAGATGACCAGCCTCTCCCTCGCACGGAGCGCTTCGGCTCGCGGCGCCTTCCTGGGCGGAACGCGGCCGGACCGAGCCTCGGAAAGAGCCCTCGTCAGCTCGGCGCGCAGCGCCTCGATGTTCTCGGCTCCGAGCATGAGCAGTCCGCGAGCGGGATCCGGGCGCGACTCTGCGACTGCCGCCGGCCCCGTGGCCGTGCTCGGCGCCTCCGCGCCGCCCGGGACCTGCACCGCGGGCCTGCGCGTGGTGAGCAGACCTTTGACGTGCTCCTCCAGCACCACGTGGAAGTTCGTGCCTCCGAATCCGAACGCCGACAGGCCGGCGCGCCGGGGGTGGCGCGAGGAATGCTCCCACCGGCGCGCGCGCGTGCTCACGAAGAACGGCGTCCTGGCGAAGTCGACGTCGGGGTTCGGCTCGTGGAAGTTGATCGAGGGTGGCAGCACCTTGTGGTGGAGGGCCAGCGCCACCTTGAGGAGGCTGGCGGCGCCCGCACCGCTCTTGAGGTGGCCGAGCTGCGACTTCACCGAGCCCAGGGCGATGCTGCCCGCCGGCAGGCCCTGACCGATGACGGAGGCGAGGCTCTCGACTTCGACCACGTCGCCGACGCGCGTGGAGGTGCCGTGCCCCTCGATCAGCGTGGCGGTGTTCGGCGGCAGCCCGGCGCGGTTCCAGGCCCGCCTGATCGCCAAGACCTGCCCGACCGGGTTGGGGGCGGTGATGCCCTTGCCCTTGCCGTCGCTGGAGGCCCCCACGGAACGGATCACCGCGTAGATGCGATCGCCCGCGGCCTCCGCGTCCTCCACTCGCTTGAGCAGGAGCACCGCTCCGCCCTCGCCCATGACGAAGCCGTTGGCCCCCTTTGCGTACGGCCGGGAGCCGTCGGGGGAGAGCGCTCCTATCTTGCAGAACTTCACGAACGTCGGGGCTCCCATGTTGCGGTCCATGCCGCCGGTGAGGACCGCATCGAAGTGATGGTCCAAAAGTCCCTGCACCGCGGCGTCGAGCGCGGCCAGCGACGAGGCGCAGGCCGCATCGGTGGTGTAGTTGGGCCCTCTCAGGTTGAGCACCGCCGCCACCCGGCCGGCCATGATGTTGGCCAGCTCGCCCGGCATCGAGTCCTCGGTGACTTCCGGAATACGGCGAGCGATCTCCCCTTTCAGCTCGCGCACCAGGGCGGTCCGGGCGCCTTCGGGCAAGCCACGGAACGCGGAGGTGGCCTCGAGGGCATGGATGTACTCGGGCGCGAACACCCGCAGCGAGGTGAGGTAGTGCCGCTCGCCGCCCATGGCGTTGCCCAAGATGACCGCCGTCGAGTCGAGATCCAGCGGCCGGTCCGGGTAACCGGAGTCCTTCAGCGCTTCCAGCGAGGCGGCGACCACCCACTTCTGGCCGTCGTCCATCGCCGCGGCAACCCTCGGCGGGATGCGCAGCCGCACCGGGTCGAAGGAAAACCCGCGCACCCAGCCGCCGATCTTCGAGTAGGTCTTCTCCGGCGCCTTGGGGTCGGGATCGTAATAGTCGGCGACGCTCCAGCGATCCGGAGGGACCTCGCTGATGCAGTCGCGAGCCTGGAGCACGTTTTGCCAGAAGGCCGGCGCGTCGGGAGCGTCGGGCAGCACCGCCCCGACTCCGACGACGGCGACCGCACGGCTGATCGGATCTCGCTGGGAGCTTTTCACGGTTGCCTCCTGCTCACGCCCGCTGGGCGTCCTGTTCGTTGATGGCACGAGCGACCTGGTCCATGTCCGACAGCAGGCCCGCGCAGCTCGCGTGGATCGAGCCGATGCCGAGGGCGCGATCGAGATCGGCGGCGCCCTGGGCTCCGGCTGGCTCGCAGCCGCGGAGGCAGCGGATCGCCTCGGAGGCGACGTCCAGCGCGGCCTCGCGGGCGCAGATGCGCGCCATCGCCTTGAGCGCGCCGGGGGCGAAGAACGCCTCGTAGTCCGGGTGTCCGCGCCCGGCGGCGTAGCGGCAGAAGGTCGCCGCCACCTCGGCGCGGGAAATCATCTCGCCCAGGCGGAACAGCACGTGCTGGTTTCGGGTGAGGCGCCCGACCCGAGCGCGCTCCACCGCCTCGTAGACGGCGCGGGCCGCCAGCGCCGCCGAATCGGCCCCGACCTCCGGGTCCTCGCGATGCAGCCCCTCCAGGCTGGCCGCCAGCTTCTGGTACAGCTCGCCTCGGCCCTGCAGGTGGGTGCGCCAGCGGTCGCGCGCGATCGTCCACTGCATGATCTCGCTGGTCCCCTCGTAGATGGTGGTGATGCGCACGTCGCGGCGAATCTTCTCGACCTCGTACTCCTTGGTGTAGCCGTAGCCGCCATGCGCCCCGACGGCGGCGTCTGCCGCGGCATTTCCGGCCTCGGTGGCCACCAGCTTGGCGATGGCGCCCTCGGTCTGCAGCTCGGGCTCTCCCCGATCGAGCCGCACCGCGATCTCCTCGATGTACGCCCGGGCCGCCTCCAGGCGCACCACGTGAGGGACGATCAGCTTGTGGGTGTACGCCTGCTTCTCGGACAGCGGCGAGCCGGCCTGCACCCGCTCGCGGGAGTAGCGGATGGCCTTGAGCATCGCCGCGACGCCGCCGCCGAGGCCGAACGCCGCGACCATCAGCCGAGTGAAGCCAAACACCGACTGGGCGTGGATGAGCCCCTTGCCCTCCACCCCGCCGATGAGGTGCGAGGCGGGGACCTGGACGTCCTCCAGCGAGAGCGGGGTGGTGTTGGACGAGCGGATGCCGTGCTTGTCCTCCGGCTTGCCGGGGTTGAGCCCGCTGGTGCCGCCTTCCACGAGGAAGAAGGAGGGCCCCTCGGGGGCCATCGCCAGCACCGAGTAGAGCTGGGCGACTCCGCCGTTGGTGATGAACTGCTTGGCGCCGTTGATCCGGTAGCCCTTCACCGCGCCGTTCTCCATCACCCGCTCCGCCCGGGTGCGGATCGCCGACAGCTCGCTGCCCGCGAGCGGTTCGGTGACGGCGTAGGCGACGATCAGGCCCTCCTCGGCGATTCGCCGCATCCAGTGGGCGCGCTGCTCCTCGGTGGCGCCGACGACGATGGGGTCGGTGCCGAGGAAGATGGCGAGGAAGGCGGTGGCCACGCCGAGGTCTACCCGGGCCATCGCCTCGGACACCTTGTAGACGTCGAACGCGCCGCCGCCGAGGCCGCCGTGCTCCTGGGGGATGAAGAGGAGGTGAAGCCCGATCTCCGGCCCCAAAAGCTCGCCGATGAGCTCGCTGGGAAAGCGATCGTGCTCGTCGAACTCGCGGCAGACCTTCGCGGTCAGCTTGTGCTTGGCGAAGCTTTCGAAGGTGCCGACGAGCATGCGCAGCGTTTCGCGGTCGAGCCCTTTGCCTTCCACGTGTCTCCTCCGGGGCGGTGAGCTGGGGCCGCACGCCTACCACCGACCCGGCGAGCGAGTCGAAGGGCGACTCTCCCCGACAGCCGCAGGGCATTAGGAGCGCTGCAAGGTGGGATAAGGTACGATGTTGCATCGAATGACCGATTGAACCAAATTGGTCATCTCATGCCGCTTCCGGAGGCATTCGCCCAATCGTTGAAGGTCCTCGAGGAATCGGGCATCGGCAAGGGCCCGTTCGATGCGAAGGGGCGCACCCGCGCGCGCATCCTCCGGGCGGCGCTGGAGCTGTTCCAGCGCCTGGGCTACCGCCGCACCACGGTCGATGAGATTGCCCAAGCGGCCGGCGTGGCGAAGGGCACGGTGTACGTGCACTTCAAGAACAAGGCGGAGCTGTTCTTCCACGTCATCGCCGAGGAGAAGAAGAAGTTCATCGGCCGGTTCTTGCCGATCCTCCGCGCCGAGCTGCCGCCCCAGGAGCGCTTCCGCCGCTACCTCGAGACGGGCCTGCGAATCATCCCCGAGGTGCCGCTGGTGGCGAAGGTCCTCAGCGGCGATCGCGAGCTCTTGGCATTCTACGACGAGCTGGACCCCGAACTCAGTGAGCAGCTGCATCGGGTGAAGTTCGCCGGCTGGAGCGCGCTCCTGGCCGGGATCGGCGCCTGGGACAAGCTCGATCAACGCCAACGCGACGAGCGGGTCGTGGTGCTGCAGGGCCTGGTGTTCGCCGTCGGCTACCTGATGGACCCACGGATGCGCGGCGGCCTCAGCGCCGAGCGCTACACCGAGCTGCTCGCCAGGATGATCGCGCACGGAGCAGGCGCCCCATGAGAGCCGCACTCGCCCTGCTGCTCTGCTCGGCCGCCGCGTCGGCCCAGCAGTCGCGCGGCTTCGGCGAGGTGCGCGCCTCGCTGTATCCCGGCGCCGCGGGCACCAAGTGGCAGCTCCTCGAGCGGGTGCGGCCCACCCTGGAGGCCGAGCTGCACGAGCGGGTGAAGCTGGTGGCCACCGTGGAGGCGGCGCTGGCGCAGGGGCGCGACCTCTCCGAAGAGCTGGAGCGCACCCTCGGCGGGAGCGAGCTCGGCCCGCTGCTGGAGCTGGCCGGCTGCCAGTGGCCGGCGTTCCGCAACGCCGCGCTGCGGGTCAGCGGCTCCGGCGACTACCTCGACGTCGACCGGCTCTACCTGGACACCTACCTGGGCGAGCTCGACCTGCGCGTGGGCCGACAGGCGCTCAACTGGGGCTCGGCGCAGTTCTTCAACCCGACCGACCCGTTCCCCGAGGTGCTGCTCGCCGAGCCCTGGCGCCCGCGGCGCGGCGTCAACGCGGTGCGCGCGCACGTGCCCTTCGGCGAGCTGCGCGACTTCACCGCGGTGGTGGCAGTGAACGATGCGCTCGACGAGCTGCGCGCCGCGGGCCGGCTGCGGCTGAACTTCTCCGGCACCGACCTGGCCCTGCTCGGCGCCTGGCGCGGCAGGGAGCGTGGGCTGGTGGGCCTCGATCTGCGCGGCACCTTCGGGGTCGGCTGGTGGGTCGAGGCGGCCTACCTCTTCGGCGCCCCGGCGCACGAGGAGCTCGCGGTGGGCATCGACTACTCAATCCCCCTCCTCGAGCGCGCCACCGCCTTCGCGCAGTACTACCGCAACGGCGCCGGCTCGGCCGAGCCCGGCTTCACGGGGCGGAGCGGGGGGCTCTCCGCGGCGGTGGCTCCGACCTGCGCCCGCGGGGAGTCTCCGCTGGGCGGCGCCGCCGAGCGCGATCCGTTCGCCCCCTTCACCTTTGGCCGGGACTACCTGGTGGTCGGCGCGATGCTCGGCATCCTCCCCGAGCTGAGCGCGTCTTTGGCCGGGCTGCAGAACCTGAACGACGGCAGCGGCGTGGTGGTGCCCACCGTCAGCTACAACGCGCTCGACTGGCTTGACCTCTCGCTCTCGGCGCAGGTTCCCTTCTCCTGGGGCGCCGGCGGCGGCGAATTCGATCCACGGCCAGAGGACATGGTCATCCGCGTCCCCGCGCCAGGCCGCCCCCTCACCGCCGACCTCTCGGGGCTGGTCCCCGACGCCACCATCACCTTCTGGAGCCGCGCGAGCTTCTAGCGAGAACGCCATGCCCATCTGCGAGATGAAGAACGTCACCAAGACCTACGGCTCCGGGCCGGCGAGGGTCGACGCGCTCAAGGGCGTGACGCTGGCCATCGAGCCCGGGGAGTTCACCGTCTTCAAGGGGCCGTCCGGCTCGGGGAAGACCACGCTGCTCAACCAGCTCGGCTGCCTCGACGCGCCCAGCGACGGCGAGCTGCTCATCGACGGCCGGCGCACCAACGAGCTGTCCTCGCGCCAGCTCTCGCACTTGCGCGCCGAGAAGATCGGCTTCGTCTTCCAGTCCTTCAACTTGATCCCCGTGCTCACCGCGCGGGAGAACGTCGAGCTCTCGCTCGAGCTGGCGCGCCGGCCGGGAGACCTCCGCGCCACCGCGCAGCAGATGCTCGAGCAGGTGGGGCTCGAGGGACTGGGGCACCGGCGCCCCAACGAGCTGTCGGGCGGGCAGCAGCAGCGGGTGGCCATCGCTCGGGCGCTGGCGAAGCGGCCGCTCCTGGTCATCGCGGACGAGCCCACCGCCAACCTCGATTCGGCCAACGGCGAGCATGTCCTGCGGACCATGGAGCGGCTGAACCGCGAGCTGGGCACCACCTTCTTGTTCTCCTCGCACGACCCGATGGTGGTGAAGCACGCCCGGCGGGTGGTGACGCTCCACGACGGGCGGGTGGAGAGCGACGAGCAGAAGCAGCCGCCGCCCCGGGAGGCGCGATGAGCGTCGCCAAGCTGGCCGCCAAGAACCTCCTGCGCCAGAAGCGGCGCACCATCCTCACCGGCATCGCGGTGGTCGCCGGGGTCGGCATCTACATCCTCGGCGAGGGGTTCATCAGCGGCATCAACGAGAACATCATCGTCTCGGCCATCGACTCGACGGTGGGGCACGTGCTGGCGCGGCCCAAGGGCTACCCCACCCAGATGCTGCAGCACCGTAACCCGTCCACGAGAGACGTAATTGTGGGGCTTGCGCCGAGGTGTTGACGCGGGGAGGGCGCCTGAGTTTCGTTCTGCCGCGTGCCGCGCGGCCTGCGAATGTGGGGGTTCACCGAGGAGGAGCGCCGAGTACT
>JACPVI010000039.1 GCA_016191815.1 Myxococcales bacterium | reverse complement strand
CGCCCAGCCCCCCCACTGAGGCATCCAGCGTGCTCACCCCCAAAGACATTCCCACCAGGGCGTTGGCGAGCGCCATCCCGCGCGTGTCGTGGAGGTGGAGCGCCACGCGGCTCGGCTCGAGGAAGCCGAGTAGCACCTCCAGGATCCGGCCGGTCTGCCGCGGCGTGCCCACTCCGATGGTGTCCCCCAAAGACAGCTGGTACAGGCCCACGCCGGCCAGCCGGCGGCAGATCTCCGCCACCCGCCCGATCGGCACCTCGCCCTCGTAGGGGCAACCCCAGACGGTGGACACGTAGCCGCGCACGCGCATCCCCTGGGCCAGGGCGGCCTCCGCCACTTCGCAGGCGGTGGCCACCGCCTCCGAGATCGACTTGTTGATGTTCTTCCTCGAGTGCGTCTCGCTCGCCGAGACGAAGACCGCGGCCTCTTGAAGCCCGGAGGCCCGGGCCCGGGCGAGCCCTTTCAGGTTCGGCACCAGCGCAGAGAAGACGACTCCCTCGACCCTCCCCAGCCTGGCCATCAGCGGCTCGGCGTCGGCGAGCTGGGGAACCCACCTGGGCGAGACGAACGAGGTCACCTCGATGCGCCTGAGCCCCGCGGCGACGAGCGAAGCCACCAGATGCGCCTTGTCTTCGGTGGAGAGCAGCCTCGATTCGTTCTGCAGGCCGTCGCGCGGGCCGACCTCGTAGACCTCTACCCGTTGCGGCAGCCGCTCGAGCCAGGCCCCTCTCACGCCCTGGGCGGGATGTTGTTCCGTATCCAAGCCACGATGTCCTGCGTCGAGCTGCCCGGGGTGAAGACCTCGGCCACCCCGATCCGTTTCAGCTTGGGAATGTCCTCTCCCGGAACAATCCCCCCTCCGAACACCCGGATGTCCGGCGCCTTGCGCTCCTTCAACAGCTCGATCACCGAGGGGAAGAGCGTCATGTGCGCGCCCGACATGATCGACATCCCGATCGCGTCCACGTCCTCCTGGATGGCAGAGCTGACGATCATCTCCGGCGTCTGGTGGAGGCCGGTGTAGATGACCTCCATCCCCGCGTCCCTCAAGGCACGCGCCACAATCTTGGCTCCGCGGTCGTGTCCGTCGAGCCCCGGCTTCGCCACCAGGATCCGCAGCTTCCGCTCAGGCATGCTCGCGCTCCGCTCCGATGATCAAGTCTGTCGAGGAAGGCGTCGGCGGACCGCCCGCCACCCCGCCGTGCGCCCAGGCCATCCGCATGCCGGCGGCCCTCAACAGCTCGCAGTGCTGCGGGAGCGGATAGTAACGGATGAAGAAGTGCGCGGAAAGGACGCGCCCGCCCGTCTCGCGCAGCGCCCGGAAGCCGTTGTCTCGCCCTGTCGACGGATCGAAAGTGCTTCGCTCGAAGAGGTAGCTGCCGTCCGGAAGCTTGCCCTCGTAGTGGGCCTCCGGCTCGGCGGCCACTCGCTCCCACGGAACCGTGTGGAGCACTAGGAGCCCTCCGGGTGCCAGCACCCGCGCCACCTCGCGGAAGAGGGGAAGCTGCCGATCGTCATCGAATACGAAGAGCGTCGAGTACCAGGAGTAGGCGCAGGCGATCGATCGATCCCTCAGCGGCAACTGAAAGAAGTCGCCCCTGATCGCGGGAAAGCCGTCCTCCCGCCGCAAGAGCGAGAGGCGGTCCAGGTCGATCCCCAGGAGCGGCCTTCCCAGCGCGCGCGAGAGCGGCCCTGCGTGCCGGCCGTGGCCACAGCCCAAATCGACGATCGGCCCGCGCACCGGCCATCGGCCGAACGACTCGGCGAGATAGGCCACCTCTCGCTCGGTGACTTCCCGGGCCAGGAAGGGGACCGTGCTGCGGAGGTACAGCTCGCCGAAGAAGCTCATCGCGGCATTGGGCTACAAGCCCGACTCTTCCTCTTCCTCGTCCATCAGCCGCCCCGCATCGACCACCGCCTCGCCGCCCCTCCAGGTCACGCGGCACCCCGCAGGCAGGGCCAGGTAGCGGACGATCTGCGGGAGCCGGTGCGCCAGCGCTCCGAGCGGCACGGTTCCCACCTCCTCCGCGGGATGCGGCGAGCGGCCGCAAAGGAACGACCAGCCGCTGTGGCGAATCGTGTCCGGCTCCTCCCGCCACCCGACCAGGCCGTCGGGGCCGCCCGCACACGCGCAAGAGCGCACCATGGTGCCCTGGTGAGGCGCCTCCCCTTCGAGCCCCAACTCGTCGAGGAGCCGCCTTTGCTCCAAAGACCGCTCCAGGGCCAAAGTGACGTCCGAGGCGAGCTTGTCCGAGAGGGGCTCGAAGCAGCGTGCCTCGAGCAGCCCGACCCCGGGGAACAACTCCTCGGGCAGCGCCCGCTGCACGTAGGGCGCGTGCCAGCCGCGCAGCGGGCCTCCTGCCTCCCCTTCGGCGGCGCGGAACTCCAGCCGGTCGAAGCCGAAGCTCATCGACTGGCGGTGATCGACCCGCCGGGTCTGGCTCATCACGTAGTCCGCCAGGTGCGAGCAGAGGTACTTCGCCTCGTCCGCCAGGCCTCGGCCGGTGAAATCGAAGGTGATCTCCCTCTGGCCCAGCTTCGACAGACCGTAGGTCAGCGCCCGGAACGAGCCCGGCCCCCTCTCGGTGAAGCCGAGCGCGAAGACGTCCTCCGGCAGCGGGTCGGTCGGGAGATCGATCGCGTCCTTCGATGGAAAGGGCCAGAGCCTGAGCACGTCGAGGCAAAAGGCCGCCACGCCGTCCACCGCTACCGCGAGAGCCTCGTGGGCGGCCCCGAGGAAACCTCCCACCTCGTGGCGGGCGCTCCTGGAGCCGTGGAACAGGTAGGCCGCCCGGGCCGCCTGCGCCGCGCGGGTGAACGATTCCGCGTGGGGCCCGAAAAGCTCGTCATCTGCGCAGGGGCAGGGAATGCCGGCAAGCGGGCGGACGCCGAACTCCGACCCGGGCAGCGTTGGATTGGGCGCCGCGCCATCGGTGAGGACGAGGCAGTAGAAGCTCAGCCTGGGCATCGGAAGGCAGGAGGAGCTTATCGCGCGCCGGTCAGAATGCCCCACCCTCTCGGTACCGGCCCCAGACCTTCCGGAACACCTCGCAGATCTCACCGAGGGTGGCGTAGGCCTTCACCGCCTCGAGCACCGGCGGCACCAGGTTCTCCGAGCCGCGCGCGGCGGCCTCCACCTTCATCAGGGCGGCCTCCACCGCGCTTTTGGAGCGCGATGCCTTCACCTCGCGGAGCCGTGAATCCTGCTGCTCGTGCACCCGCTCGTCGATCTTGAGAGTGGGAATCGGGTCTTCCTTCTGGGCCCGGAAGGCGTTGACCCCCACCACGATCCGCTGCCTCTGCTCCACCTCGCGCTGGAAGCGATAGGCGCTCTCTGAGATCTCCCGCTGGGGGTAGCCCTCCTCCACCGCGCGGATGATGCCCCCCATCTCGTCGATCCGGCGGATGTAATCGGTGGCGATCCTCTCCATCTCGTCGGTCAGGTGCTCGAGGTAGTAGCTGCCGGCGAGCGGGTCGACCACCCGGTCCACGCCCGACTCGAAGGCGATGATCTGCTGGCTCCGGAGAGCCAGGGTGACCGCCTCTTCGGTGGGGAGGGCGTAGGTCTCATCGAGCGAGTTCGTGTGGAGCGATTGGGTTCCCCCCAGCACCGCGGCCAGCGCCTGGAGCGCGGTGCGCACCACGTTGTTGTACGGCTGCTGGGCGGTGAGCGAGACGCCCGCGGTCTGGGCGTGGGTCTTGAGCTGGAGCGACCTGGGGTCCTTGGCGCCGAACCGGTCGCGCATGGTGCGGGCCCAGATTCTCCGGGCAGCGCGGAACTTGGCGATCTCTTCGAAGAAGTCGTTGTGCACGTCCCAGAAGAAGGAGAGCCGGGGGGCGAAGGAGTCGACCGGGAGGCCGCGCCGGGTGCACTCCTCCACGTAGCCGATCCCGTCGGCCAGCGTGAAGGCCAGCTCCTGGGCGGCGGTCGCCCCCGCCTCGCGGATGTGGTAGCCGCTGATCGACACCGGGTGCCACCTCGGCATCCGCTTCGCGCAGAACTCGATCATGTCCACCACCACCCGCACCGCCGGGCGCGGGGGGACGATCCACTCCTTCTGCGCGATGTACTCCTTGAGCATGTCGTTCTGGATGGTGCCGCCCAGCCGCTCCATCGGGACGCCCTGCTTCTCTGCCACCGCGACGTACATGCACAAGGCGACGATCGCCGAGGCGTTGATCGTCATCGAGGTGGTCACCTCTCCCAGGTCGATCCCCGCGAAGAGGATCTCGAAGTCCCTGAGCGAGGAGACCGCCACCCCCTCCTTGCCGACCTCCCCCAGGCTCAGCGGGTGGTCGCAGTCGTACCCCATCAGGGCCGGCATATCGAACGCGGTGGACAGGCCGGTCATCCCGTTGGCGATGAGGTACTTGAAGCGCCGGTTGGTGTCCTGGGGCGAGCCGAAGCCGGCAAACTGCCGCATCGTCCACAGCCGGCCGCGGTACATGGTGGGCTGGATTCCCCGGGTGTAGGGAAACACCCCGGGCAAGGAGAGCTGTTCGAACCTCTCCTCCGAGCGGTCCGCCGGGGTGAGCACCGCGGGAATGTCGATGCCCGAGTCGGTGGTGAACTGCTCCCGCCGGGCCGGGGCGCGGATCAGGGTGTGCGTGAGCTCGCCCTCCACCCAGCGCTCCACCTCGGAGGCGATCCGCTGCGCCGAACGGCCATCGTAGGTGGGCGTCAAAGCCGCGCCGCCCGCGGGCGCCGGCCTCCGGACTTTCGCCCCCGTTCGGCGAGCCTTGGAAACGCGGGCCATGCCGGCGCATGTAGCATCCGGATCCACCCCTCGCAAGGCGACCTCCCGGCCTCTGGCGAGGCGCTCGGCGGCTGCCTCCAGCACCTGGTCCGTCTTGCAGAAGGCAAAGCGAGCCAGGTGGCGGGCGTGAGCCTTGTGGGGCTCGCTGTAGAAGGCCGACGGAGGGATCGCCGCGACGCCCACCTCGGCGGTGAGCCAGCGGCAGAAGGCGAAGTCGTCCTCGAAGCCGTGGGCGGAGCAGTCGGCCATGGCGAAGTAGGTGCCCTCCGGGGCGAAGGGCGTCAGCCCCGCTTGGGCGAGGCTGGAGACCAGCCGGTCCCTGCGGGTGCGGTACTCCGAGGCGAGCCTGTGGAAGTAGCCGTCGGGCAGCCTGAGCGCCGCGGCGATGGCGGCCTGCAACGGAGAAGCGGTGGCGAAGGTGACGAATTGGTGGGCCTGCTGGACCGCCTGGCGCAGCTCTGGTGCGGCGATGGCCCAGCCGACCTTCCACCCGGTGAAGGAGAAGCTCTTTCCCCCGCTGCTCACGGTGACGGTTCGGTCCGCCATGCCCGGCAGCGTCGCCAGCCGCAGGTGGCGAGCCGGCTCGAAGGCGATGTGCTCGTAGACCTCGTCCGCCAGCGCGACCGCGTCGCGCTCCTGGCACAGGCGCGCGATGAGCGACAGCTCCTCGCGGGTGAAGACCTTCCCGGTGGGGTTGTGGGGGGTGTTGACCACCACCAGGCGGGTCCGCGGAGTGAAGGCCGCCTCCAGCTCGGCCCGTTCGAACCACCAGGCACGGTGGGCTTGGTCCGGTGGGCGAAGCTCGACGTAGCGGGCCACTCCGCCGGCCATCTCCACGTTGGCGGCGTAGGAGTCGTAGTACGGCTCGAACAGCACCACCTCGTCGCCCGGATTGACCAGGCCCATCACCGCGTCGAAGAGCGCCTCGGTGGCGCCGGAGGTGACGGTGATCATCGTCTCCGGATCGACCTCCATCCGGTAGAAGCGCCGGCAGTGCTCGGCGATGGCTCGTCGGAGGTCCGCCGCCCCGGCTCCCACCGCGTACTGGTTCACCCCCTCGCGGATGGCGCGCGCGGCGGCCTCCTTGATCTCCTCCGGCCCGTCGAAGTCGGGGAAGCCCTGGCCGAGGTTGACCGCGCCGTGCTTGGCCGCCAGCGCGGAGAACTCCGAGAACACGGTGGTGGGAAATCCCGCCACCCGCCTCGCGAGCCGGCCTCCGTCGGTCATCTTGGCCCCCTTTGCCGAGCTACGGCCGCGTGTAGGTTTCCACGGTGGTGGAGCCCTGCCGAGCGTCGAAGATGAACAGGTCGCTCCCGCTCGCCGTGTACCCGTTCGTTCCGCCGCAGTCCTGGCAGTTGGAGGGGCACTGCGCCGTGGACGTCACCTGGGTTCCCGAAGTGGTAACGCCGATGTTCATCCGCTCGATTGCGCAGCCGCCATCGGAGTTGCAGACGCTGGCGATCTGAACCGTGGTGCCACTGACGACCACGGTGGACTTCCGCGCTAGCTCTCATTCGGTTGTTCCTCCTCCTCTGGGAGTGTCAGGGGAACCAGCGCTCCTTTCGCCGGGCGGCTTCGTAGGCCGCGCGCGCCTGGCGCACGGTCTCCATCTCCGACACTTCGGCCACCGGGACGTCCCACCACGACTCGTAGCCGGGCACCCGCGACTCGCGGTCCACCTCCGCGACGATCACCGTGGTCCGCGTCTCCGCGCGGGCGGCAGAGAGCGCCTGGCGAAGCTCGTCGTGCGTCCGCACGACGAGCGCCTTCGCCCCCAGGCTGGCGGCGTTGGAAGCGAAGTCCACCGGCAAAGGGTCGCCGCTGAGCTGGCCGTCCGGCCCACGGAACCGGTAGCGCGTGCCGAAGCCTCCGCTGCCCACCGACTGCGACAGGCCGCCAATACTTGCGTAGCCGTGGTTGTCCAGCAGCAGGACGACGAGCTTTACCCCCTCCTGCACCGCGGTGACGAGCTCCTGGGCCATCATCAAATACGAGCCGTCGCCGACCATCACGTAGACCTCACGGTCGGGCGCCGCCAGCTTCACTCCCAGCCCGCCGGCGATCTCGTATCCCATGCACGAGTAGCCGTACTCGACGTGGTAGCCCTTGGGATCTCGCGACCGCCACAGCTTGTGCAGATCGCCGGGCAGGCTCCCCGCCGCGCAAACCACCACGTCCTTGGGAGCCGAAGACGAGCAGAGCAGCCCGATCACCTCGCCCTGGCTCAGCGGTGGGCCGTGGCGGATCCCGAAGATGCGATCGACCTCGGCGTTCCACTCCCTGCGCAGGGCGGCGACGTTTTCCCGGTGCTCCGCCGCCACGCGGCACTCGCGCAGGCGCGAAGCCAGCTCCTCGAGCGCGACCTTCGCGTCTGCGAGGAGCGGAAGGGCGCCGTGCTTGTGCGCGTCCACCTCGGCGACGTTCACGTTGATGAACCGCACCTCGGGGTTTTGGAACGCTGTCTTCGAGGCGGTGGTGAAATCCGCCAGCCGGGTGCCGATGCACAGCACCAGGTCGGCCTGCCGGGCCAGCACGTTGGCCGCCCGCGAGCCGGTGACGCCCACCGCGCCGACCGATTGCGCATGCTCCCAGGACAGCGAGCCCTTGCCGGCCTGGGTCTCGCACACCGGTATGCCGGTCGCGCTCGCGAACGACGAGAGGGCCTCGCAGGCTTCGGAGTAGATGACCCCTCCGCCCGCCACGATCAGGGGCGCCTTCGATTCGCGGATCCACTCCGCGGCGCGGGCGATCAGCGCCTCGTCTGCCCTCGGCCTGGGCACGGCCCACACCCGGCGCTCGAAAAGGGCCGCCGGGTAGTCGTACGCCTCCGCCTGCACGTCCTGGGGAAGGCATAGACTGACCGCTCCCGTCTCCGCCGGAGAGGTGAGCACCCGCATCGCCTCGGGGAGCGCGGTGACGAGCTGGTCGGGGCGCTGGATGCGGTCCCAGTAGCGCGAGACCGGGCGGAAGCAGTCGTTCACCGAGACGTCCTGAGTGGACGCCCACTCGAGCTGCTGCAGTACCGGAGCCACGTTTCGCCGCGCGAAGATGTCGCCTGGCAGGAGCAGCACCGGCAGCCGGTTGATCGTCGCTCCGGCAGCGGCGGTCACCATGTTGGTCGCTCCCGGGCCCACCGAGCTCGTGCAGGCCAGCGCGCCGAGTCGGTTCCGCATCCGGGCGTAGGCGGCGGCAGTGTGGACCATCGCCTGCTCGTTCCGGCACTGGTAGTAGCGGAGCTGGGGCCGCTGCTGGAGCGCCTGGCCGATTCCGGCGACGTTCCCGTGCCCGAAGATGCCGAACACGCCGCCGAAGAAGGGGTGCTCGCGCCCGTCCCGCTCCACGTGCTGCTGGAGGAGGTACTCGATGAGCGCCTGCGCCATGGTGAGCCGTCGCGTCTTCATGGGGGCGCTGACTACCACAACCGCCTGGTGTTCCGATCGGGCTCAGCGCGCGGCCTCGGGCTGCGGCTTTGGGGCCGCCTCCCGGACTCCTCGAACGATCGCCTCGAGCAGGCGGGCGCGGACTTCGGGGGTCGCGAGCGACGCCTCCTCCTCCAGGTGGTCGATGAAGCCCAGTTCCAGGATCACCGCGGGCACTTTCGCCCGGCGCAAGAGCCCCAGCTCCGGCCGGTCGTAGATCGCGAGCGAGGCATCGGTGCCCTCCACCAGGCGGTAGTGCCGCCGGTGGTACTCGGCCGGAGCAAAGCCGGCCGCGGAGATGGCGCGGGAGATCGCCAGGGCCGCAGCGACGGACTCGGGCCGGTCTCCCCTCACGTGCAGCGAGTAGCCGCGGGCGACCAGCTGATGCTCTCGCGCTTTGCCCTGGTCCGTCCAGCTCAGCTTCTCCCCTGCCCCGGCGGCGTCGTGGTGGATGGAAAGCAGCAGCGCCGCCCGCGCCGAGTTCGCCCGCTCCGCGCGCTCGGCGAGGGCCAGCGCCTGGCCGTCTCTCCGAGTGCGCTTCACCTCGATGCCTGGCACCGCGCGAAGCGCGCCCTCGAGGCGCGCGGCCCATTCCTGGTTGTAGCGGAACTCGGGGATCCCGCGGGCGCTGGTGGCGCCCGGAGAGTCTGGCCCGTGTCCGGGATCGAGGAAGACCACGGTGGCTGCGAAGAGCAGGAGCATGCCCGCAGTCTTGCATGCGGCGTGCCCGATCCTCCTGCCTGCCGACGCGGGAGGGGGCGCTGAACCGCGGGGTGACCGCCACGGAGTTCCAGCCCGTCACGCGAATTGACAGGGTTGCTATCGGGCTTCGCCCTTTTCCGCCTGCTGCGGCCGGTCTCTCCGGGGCCGGGCATCGGTGCTCGGCACATCTTGGCCTCGATGTACGCCGGATCCCCTGGGCGACTTGGGCGAGCTCTGGGTTTGGCCCGACGGATTCGCAGCGCCTCTACCGGAGCCGGCGAGCCTGCCCGGCAGCCATCTCCGCTCGGCACACGGACATCGCCTGCCTTATCGCGGCTACCAGGCTGCCCGACCGGCGCGTGACCGCGTCCCAACTGAAGTGCAGCAACCTCCACCCGTTCCGCGTGAGGGCGTTGCGCCTCTCCAGGTCTCGCTCCCAGTCGCTCGACAGCATGTGGTGCCGCTTGCTGTCGGCCTCTAGGGCGAGCCTCAGCGAGGGGTACGCAAAATCCAGCCGGTGACGCCTGCCCGCGGAAACGACCTCGTGCTGCTGCGCTGCAGGCAGCCCCGCCTCCTCAAGCACCTCCCGGAGCCGGTTCTCCAACTCGCTCTCGGTGGGGCGGTAGCCGGGCGCGAGCTCACCGATGATCTGCCGCAGTGCGCCTGCCCCTCGCCGACCACTGCGCGCCCGAAGCTCAAGCACGCCCTCGAGGAGCGGCACCGCAGTGAGCCGGCGACGGAGCGCGTCCTCCACCGCGGCCCGCACCTCACCAACGCTCACCACTGCACCGAGATCGATCAGGGTGCGCGCCGCATCGGTCACTGGAATTCCCCGCAGTTCCGCCAGGTCGTCTTTCGGCAGCCAGCGCACCCTGTGCACGCTCAACCCAGGTGGCGGCCTCGTCCCCCGCGTAGTCGTGATCTCGATCAGGCCCGGCTGAAACCTCGGGAACCCGAACAGCGCGGCCGCCGATCGGTGCGAGGCCACCACTCCTTTCCCGCCCCAAGCGCACGCGGCCACAAGCCGCTGCTCCCAACTCCTGGGCGCCCCGGGCATTGCATAGACGCCCGGGAACAGCTCCTCCCACTGGCCACTCTTCGCGCGCCGCCTGATCGTCTCGGCCGACATCCCCGCCGACAGCGCCTCATGCCTCGAGAGGACTCCCCGTCTCCTCGCCGCCAGCCGCTGGCACTTGGCCTCCGCCTCGATCACGTGTCCGCCTCCGCACAAGCCGCATCGTATTCTTTTCTGCAGAACTGGCCAGCACTATCAAGTTTTGCAGAAAAGAAGCCTGCGGCCCGCGGCTAGCGACGAACCTGAGCCGGCGCGGGGCATCGCGTGGTGACCGTCGGCGCGGGCGGGGGTATACCTGCCGTGGCTGCGCGCCTGCGACCGGGCCGGCGCCCCTGCTGCGGGTTTCCCATGCGCTGGTATCCCCCACTCCTCGCACTCCCTTTGCTTCTGCTGGGCTGCCCGAAGAAGGAAGGCGGGGGAGGACTGGGCGTCCCGCGATGCGAGGCCGACCTCTCGGGCCTCGCGGCGACCGAGGGCGAAGGAGCGTTCGCAAAGATCGCCGAGAGCGAGGCAGACCTCATCGGAGGGCCCTGGGCGCACGGGGAGTTGGGAGACGCGGTGATCGGCAACGGCCGGATCCGGGCGATCATCCAGAGGCCGCTGCGAGCGATCGGCCCTCAGCCGTACGGTGGCAACCTCATCGATGCGGACGTCGCGCGGCCGGAGGGCGAGGCGGGAAGCGACCAGTTCGGGAAGATGGGGATCCTGTATGCCTTCGGGAGGACCAGCCAGGCGAAGGTGGTCGAAGTGCTCGCGGACGGCGGCGGGGGTGGCTCGGCCATCGTCGCCGCCACCGGAATGGACGCGGTCAACGACTATCTCAGCGTGCAGAACCTTCTCTACCGGGTTCTCGATGCAAAGCGGCTCAAGTTCGCGGTCGATCCCGAGCAGCCTCTCCCGTTGAGGTCCACCACCTACTACGTGCTTTCGCCGGGCGAGAGCCGGGTGCGCATCTTGACCGCGCTCTGCAACGATGGGGAGGAGCGAGTGTTGGCGCCGGTGGGGGATCTCGTCGACCGCGGAGGTTCAATCGACTTCTTCAACCCGGACAGCTGCGCGAGCGCGATGGGGACGGGCGATTCCTGCTTCATCGACCCATCACCGTGGTTCGGGTACCAGGGCGACGGAGTCGCCTATGCGCTGAGGGGGTACCGCCTCGACGACCCTTCGATCCCCGAGACGGCGAACGCACTTCTGACCGTAAGCGGGGTGTCGGCGACCCTGGCCGGCGGAGAGGGGCCGTCGGGCGTACTGTCGTGGGTCGACTCCACTGCCAGACGTCGCCCGGGCGTCTTCGTCATTCCGGCTCACTCGGCGCGCGTGTACCTGCGGGACTTCCACGTGGCGTCGGACCTGGGAGCGATCACCTCCGACTTCGCGCAGATCGACCAAGTCGCTCGTGGCTCTCTGCGGGTGACCGTGAAGACGGCTTCGGGATCGCCGGCGCCCGGCGCCCGCGTCCAGGTGGTCGCTCCATCCACCGGAAAGATGGTCACCGTGCTGGTGGCCGACGCCTTGGGAGAAGCCAGGGCCGAGCTTCCGGAGGGGAGCTACCGCGTCACCGCCGGGCTGCTCGGCCACTCGTCCAGCATTCCCGCGGACGTCGCTGTCGCGGCGGGCGGCAGCGCGGCGTCGAGTCTCGGCCTGCGTGGCTCCGCGCGACTCAAGGTGACCGTACGGGATCCTTATGGCCTTCCCATCCCGGCGAAGGTGACGCTGCTTTGTCCCTCCGGAGCCTGCCCGACCTCCTCATCGAGCTACCGAGCTTTCTACGAGAGCGAGGTGCTTCCGTCGGAAGTGGCGGCGGTCGGGTTCGTACCGCCCACCGGCTATTTGGAGCTTTCCGTCTCTCCGGGCAGCTACGAGGTCCTGGTCACCCGCGGGCCGGAGTTCTCCGCCTGGCCCGACACCTGGCCGCTGAGCGGAGAGAAGCTCGATCTCTCCACCGCCGCGGAGGCGACGCTCTCCGCCACCCTCGCCCGCGTCATCGACACCGCGGGGTGGGTGAGCTCGGACCTCCACGTGCACTCGGTGAACAGCCCGGACGCCTCGGTGCGCAACGAGGTGCGCGTGCTCAACTTCGCCGCCGAGGGGGTCGACATCCTCTGCTCGACGGACCACGACTACATCACCGACTTTTCACAGGCGGCGCGGGCGGTGGGAGCCGAAGGGGTCCTGGCCACCATGGTTGGAGCCGAGATCACTCCGTTCGACTGGGGCCACTACAACGCCTTCCCGGTGGCGGTGCGCGATGGACCGAACGGCGGCGCCTTCGACTGGGCAGGGGGCGATGGGCCGACGCAGCGGCCGGAACAGATGATGCTCGAGGTCAGGTCCGCCTTTCCCGAGGCGGTGCTGCAGATGAATCACCCTCGGGGGCCGATCGGCTCGCTCACGCTGCTTCGGGTGGACACCGCCACGCTGGCGAGCCACGCCCCGCCCGGGGACTTCCGGATGGAAGGCGCGCCCGACGCGTCGCCCGAGGACACCCGGCTGTTCAGCGATGCCTTCGACGCCATGGAGGTGCAGACCGGTGCCTTCCCCTCCTTCCGGGTCCTCAACGATTGGATGACGTTCCTCTCCCGCGGGACGGTGCGCGCCGCCACCGCGAACAGCGATACCCACCAGGCCTTCGTGTACCAAGGGGGATACCCGAGGACCTACGTGGAGACGGCCGTGGACTCGCCTTCGCTGTTCGACGCCACGGCCTTCGCGCAGGCCCTTCGCGGCGGCAAGGCGATCGGGACGAATGGACCATTCCTCCGGGTCACTGCGAGGAGGCTCGACGCCGCCGGCCAGCCAGCCGGACCGGAGGTCGGAATTGGCGGCACGGCGAGCCTCAATCCCGCTGCCGGTGAGCGGCTGCGCGTCGACGTCGACATTCAAGCCGCCGAGTGGATGACCTTCGACTCGCTCGAGTTGTACGCTCATGCGCCCGGGCGCGAGGCGACCGACGGCCAGGACAACGCGGAGTGGCCCGACTCGCGCATCCTCCAGAGGAAGGCGCTTTCGGCCGGCGCCCAGGCGCTCGAGCCAGTGGTGGTGAACGGTCTCACCTTCCGGCGCCTGCACCTCCGGGAGTCGTTCACCGTGGCCCCGACCGCCGACGACTGGTACGTGGTGATGCTCCGGTCGTCGGACGCGGCCCGGACGCTCTTCCCGCTGCACTTCGCCGGCGTCCAGTGCACGGGTGGGACGTGTGCGGCCAAGGCGGTGAGGCCGTTCGCCTTCACCAACCCCATCTTCGTCGACGCCGACGGCACCGGCGCGTACGACCGCTTCCCGCTCCGCGCGCCGCGTTCGCTGCCGCTGAGGCCGCAGGTTCCGAAGCGCGCGCTTTCCGCCGGCGAGCTGATCGAGGCGCTGCGGGATCTCGTCCGGAGGCACTGACATGGGAGCAACTTCCCCAGCACCGCTGGGTCAGACTCCGAACCGACTGCGGGGGGCGAGAGGTGGCTCGGTTGGCGAACCCACGACGAAGTCATCGCCAGGGTTTCCGGTCGGGGGCGGCCTCCCCGATGTGGTGTGGAACGAGCGGCCAGCGAGGAGACGGCAGAGACTCGACGCCCTGCTGCTAGCCGCGGCGGCCATGGTCCTCTGCGGCTGCCCGCCGAAGAAGCCCCTTCCCCCGCCGGAGTCCTCCGGCCGGTGCGAGATCGATCTCGCCGAGACCGGGCTGTTCTCCCAGGTGGGCACCGGTGCCCGCGCCAAGGTGGTGGAGACTGAAAAGGAGCTGACCGGAGGCCCCTTCGCGCAAGGCGAAGTCGGCGACTTCCTCATCGAGAACGACAAGGTGCGGCTCATCGTCCAGCGGCCCACGCGGCACCTCTCTCCGATTCCCTACGGGGGCCACGTGATCGACGCCGATCGCAGGCGGCCGGTGGGAGAGCCCGGGCGCGATCAGCTGGGCAAGGTGGGCCTTTTGTACGCCTTCGGCCGGCTCATCCGCGCGGACCGGGTCGAGGTGCTGGAGGACGGCTCGCGGGGTGGCGCCGCGGTGCTCGCCGCCACCGGGGCGGACGCGGTCAACGACTACATGAACGCGCCGAACATGATCGACGTGTACCTGCCCGGCGTCGCGCTGGCGGTCGATCCCAACCAGAGCTTGCCCCTTCGGGCCACCACCTACTTTGTCCTCTCGCCCGGGGAGAGCCGTCTTCGCATGGTCACCGCGTTCTGCAACGACGGGCGCGATCCGGTCGTGATCCCCCTGACCGACCTCGTCGAGCAGGGCGGGGCGACGGAGTTCTTCAACCCCGACGGTTGCTCGAACGCGATGGGCGCCGAAGGCTGCCTGGTCGATCCCTCGTCCTGGTTTGGATACCAAGGCGACGGCGTCGCCTACGCGATGCGCAGCTACCAGTTCGCCGATCTCTCGGCGCCACAGACCGCCAACGCTCTGGCCTACGTGGCGGGAGTCGCGGGAACCATCGTCGGGGGGGAGAGCCAGCAGGCGCTCCTCAGCTGGGTCGACCCGAACGCGGAGCGGCGGCCGGGCGCCTTTGGCATCCTCGGGGGATCGCAGCGCAACTACCTCAGGGACCTCTTCGTGGCGAGGGACCTCGGGGAGGTCACCTCCAACTTGGTGGCTCTGGGCGTCGGCCCCCGCGGGCGGCTGAACGTGACCGTCTCCTACCCCGACGGAACCCCGGCAGCCGCGGCGCGGGTGGCGGTGGTCTCCGCCCTCACCAGCCGGCAGGAGACGCTCTTGGTGAGTGGCCCCGACGGGAAGGCGAAGGTCGACCTGCCGAGCGGGGGCTACCGGCTGATCGCCGGAATCCGCGGACGCGCCCTCGAGCCTGCCTTCGACGTTCAAGTCCCGACCTCTGGGAGCGCCGAGGCGAGCCTCAAGCTCGGGCCCTCGCGCAAGCTGACGGTGGCGGTGAAGGACCCGAACGGGGCGCCGCTCTCGGCCAAGGTGAGGGTGGGCTGCCCGGGCGGGCCCTGCGCCTGGCAGTCCGCCGCCTATGCGCAGCTCTATCAGGTTGAGCCCCTGCCCTCCGACGTCGCGGCGATCGGCCTGGTGCCCCCGCAGGGCGCGCTGGAGTTGGAGCTGCCCCCCGCCCAATACGAGCTGTTCGTCACCCGCGGGCCCGAGTATTCCGCGTGGCCGGATACCTTCCCTGCCCGAGGCGATGCGGTGGACCTCACCTCCGCCGATCAGCAGCGGAGCGCCACGCTTGCGGCGGTGGTGGACACCAACGGCTGGGCGAGCGCGGACCTTCACGTGCACGCGGTCCACAGCCCGGACTCCTCGGTGCCCAATGATTTGCGAGTGCTGTCCTTCCTGGCTGAAGGAGTCGACGTGCTGGTGTCGACCGACCACGACTTCATCACCGACTTCGGGCCGGTGGTGCGCTCGCTCGGGGCCGACGGACGGATCGCGACGATGATCGGGGCGGAGGTGACCCCGTTCGACTTCGGGCACCAGAACGCTTTCCCCTTGAGCTGGAGCCCACAGCTCGCCGGCGGGGCGTTCGACTGGGCGGGTGGCGATGGGCCGACCTTGAGGCTCGACCAGCTCTACTCCGGACTCCGCGAACGTTTCCCCGGAGTGGTGCTGCAGATGAACCACCCGCGGGGCAAGCAGGGCTCCCTCACCCAGCTGCGGGTGGACACCGCTTCGGGCGCCTCGCACGCCGACCCAGCCTCGTTCCGCATGGAGCCCCCGGAAGGAGGCACCGCCGCCGATACCCGACTCCTCAGCGAGGACTTCGACGCGCTCGAAGTCGCCAACGGATTCGCCCCCAGCGCCGCGGTCCTCAACGACTGGATGACCTTCCTCTCGCGAGGAAGCCTCAAGACCGCCACCGCCGTCTCCGACACCCACGCTGCCTACACCACCACCGGGGGTTACTCCCGGACGTACGTGGAGGTGGGCGCCGATTCGCCCTCGCAGCTCGATCCGGCGGCCTTCGCCCAAGCGGCGCGGGCGCAGAAGGCGATCGGCACCAACGGTCCCTTCGTGCGGCTGAGCGCCGTGGCTGTCGACGCGAACGGACAGGCGGTGGGCGCGCCGGTAGGCATCGGGGGGACCGCCAAGGTGAACGTCTCGGCCAGGGAGAAGCTCGAATTGGCCTTGGACGTCCAGGCGCCGGAGTGGCTCACCTTCGACACCATCGAAGTCTTCACCCACGCAAGCGGGCGTGAGGCGGTCGATGGCCAGGCGAACAGCGACTGGCCGGACAGCCGAGTGCATCGGGCGGTCAAGCTCGATCCGACCGCCCTCCCGGTGGAGCCGGTGCCCGGCGTCGCCGGCAACTATCGGCGGATCCACGTGGTCCTGAAGTTCCTGGTCGCGCCGCAAGGGGACACCTGGTACTCGGTCATCGTCCGCGGAAGCAGCCAGTCGGCGTCGCTCGCTCCGCTCGCGTGGAGGGGCGTGGGTTGCTCCAATGGCGTCTGTACGCCGAACAGCTCGAGGGCCTACGCCTTCACCAACGCGGTGCTGGTGGACGGCGACGGAACCGGGCAGTACGACAACTTCCCGTTGCAAGCCTCTCGTGGCCTCTCGGCCCCGATTCGCCGGGCCGCGGTGCCGCGGCGCATTCCGACGCCGGATGAGCTGCGCGATGCCTTAAGGGAGATCCTGAGCCACCGCGAATAAATCCGGCTCAGCCGCGTCGATGCGGCGCCTGTGACAGTCCCCGACCTGGACACGGTGCGCCGCGCTCAAAAGGGCGACATCTCCGCGCAGCGCTTCGTCCTCGAGTTCCTCTACCCGTCCGTGCGGAAGCATCTCGGCTTCCTGTTTGGATTTCGCCCCGAAGTCGAGGACTGGACGCACGACGCGATGATCGAGATCCTCCGCGCCCTCCCCTCCTTTCGACACCGCTCCTCCCTGATGACCTGGGCGCACCGCATCGCGTCAAGGACGGCCAGCAAGAAGCTCACTCCGCTGCCCACGGCGGCCACGCACGAGCTTCCCGAGAGCGTCTACGAGGTGGACTTCGTCGCCAGGGTGGAAATCCAGCGGCTCGCCTGGTGCTTGCTCAACCTGAAACCGAAGAAGCGCGAGGCCTTCGTGCTGCTGGAGGTGCTGGAGATGACCGCGCAGGAAGCCGCCGCGGTGCTCGGCACCTTCGCCAACACCGTCGCCAGCCGCTGCCGGCACGCCCGCGCGGAGCTGGAGCAGATGATGCGCGGAGGTGAGCCGCGCTCCTCCGCCGCCCGCGTTTTGACGAATCTCAGCGCCGCTCGCCACTAGGGAGATCGCGAAGGCCGGGCGCGTGGGTGCTCCGTCGATGGAGCCCAAAGGAAGCTGATCGTGAAGCTCACTGTCCCTCGAGTCTTGCTGCTCGCCGTCTCCCTCTCACCGGCGGCGGCAGCCTCGGCCACCGAAGCGACACCGGCCTGGACGGAGACGCAACTGGAGCAGCGCGCGGTCGAGGAGCTGATCCGGGACGGAGTCTCGCTCTCGCGGCTGGGGCTCCTGCTGCGCGTGCGGAGGGACGGGGGCCGCTGGGCCGTGCTCCTGGAGGAGCCCAGCAGCGGCGAGGCCCGAGCCAGAATCTTGGAACGTCTTCCCCCCGAGACCGAGGCCGCGGTCGCAGAGGTGGCGGCGGTGGCGACGGCGCTGGTCGAGAGGCATGGAGCGGAGAGGGCCCAGGGTCTCCCCGGCCCGAAGCTCGAGCCGCGCCTGGAGAAGAAGGTGAAGCTCACCGAGATCCTCGCCGAGCGGCAGGGGCCCTACGGCGCGGCCCAGGCGAAAGCCGTGTCCCTCGGCGTCTCCGCCGCTTCGGTCCTGACGACGCCCATTACCCTCATCTTCCCGATGATGATGACGTCGAACTCCCCGTCGGCGCGCAACCTGGGCATCACCGGCGCATCCGTCACCGTCGCCGGGGCGCTGGTGGGGCCGTTCCTCGACGATCGCAACCCGTTGCAGATCGAGCTTCCGGTGTCGCTCGGGCTCGTCGGCCTCGGGATGGGCGCGCTCGCCGCCGGATACTCTCCGGGAGACGTCTACACGCTCGACGGCACCGACACGGTGGTGATGCCGCGCGGCTACCGGCCGGCCTTTCTGATCACCGGCTCGGCGCTCGCGCTCAGCGGCGGCCTGCTGCTCCTGTCGGGGATCAACCGGCCGGCGTGCACGGCGGCCGAGCAATTGCGCCACTTCGACTCGGTTCGGCTCGCCGCGCCGGGCGAGCGCGCGGAGCGGGTTTCCGCGCTGGAGCAATGCGCGGTCCGCGCCCAGGCGCGGGGAAGGACCTGGTGGATGCCGGCGAGCGCGCTCATCGCCGGAGCCGCCGGCCTGGCCGGCTATTGGCTCCTGGCGCCCAACCCCGAGCCCGTCAGCACCCTGATGAGCGGATTGACGCTGCTCATGGGCCCCACCCTGCTCTCGGCCGCTTTCCTCGATGGCCCCGCGGAGGACTTCGTCGCCCGCATAGAGCTCGAAAAGCTGCCGCTCGAAGTAGCCGTCGCGCCCGCGCCGACCGGCTTGGTGATCCATGGCCGATTCTGAGCTGGAGACCGCTCTCGAGCATGCGCGGAGACTTGCGTTGCGAGAAGAGTACGGGCATCGCGCAGTCAGCCGCGTCCTCGCCAACCGCGTGGCGCGACCGCGGCGCTGGCCGCTCTGGGCGGCAGTCGCGGCGATCGCTTGGGGCGCCGTGGCGACCGCGGCAGGCATCGCGCTCTGGGTCGGCTCGAAGCGCCCAGCTGCGGAGGCCCCGACGAAGGTGGAGCGTCGCGGAACGGTCGTGCAGGTGGGCCGCCGGGTGGTGCTCAACGTCCACGAGGGCGGTCGTTTCCACGTGTATCGCGCTGACGACTCCTCATCGATCATCGAGGTCACCGGAGGCGAGGTCGGCTTCCGGCTCTTCCACGGCGTTGCGGCGCACCGGCTGCTCGTCTCCGCAGGCGGGATGACCGTGGAGGCGGTCGGGACGGTGTTCACAGTCGGGCTCGACGGCGGCCCCTCCGTCGCCGTGCACCAGGGCAAGGTCGCCGCCCGCGTGGGCGAAGAGGAATTCCTGGTGACGCAGGGATTCGAGCTGCACGCCGCGTCGGGGCGGCTCCTCGCCAATTCGGAGCAGGACCCGATCCTCGAGTCGTGGGATCTGACCATCGAGTCGCAGTCGAGGGAGCCGTCGGCGGCTGCCAGCAGCGCGGTGAAGACTGGCCGGACGCCCGACGCCGCCACTGCGCGGACCAAGATTGAATCGGAACCTGACGAGAGGAGCGAGTCGGCCTCCGGCCTGGCCGACGCAGGCCGCCGGCTCGCGGTCGATCTCTGGCGCTCGGCGCGACTGCTGAGGGCGCAGGCTCGATACCTCGAAGCGATCTCCGCACTGGAGGAGCTGGCTTCGATGGAAGACTCGACCTGGTCCCCGCTCGCCTTGGTCGAGAAGGCGCGCATCGAGCGCTCGGCGCTGAGCGATCCGAAGGCGGCGCTCCGCTCCGCAGGCGAGTTCATGAGGCGCCACCCGTCACACCAGCTCGCCCCGGAGGCGCGCCAGCTGCGCTGCGACGCGGCTCGGGCCGTGGGCATCACCGAGCAGGACTGCCTCTGACTGCGCGGCCAGTGGCGCATTCAGCCCGGGGCACGTCGAGCAGCGCAGCGACGAGCCGCGGCCTGGGCTGCGGGTGTCCTTAGGACATGCGCCCCGCAGCGAGAGAATCGGTCGCCGCAGCAGGCGCAACGCGACTGGCCTGCCCTGTCAGCACACCCCTGGCAGAGCACGAGCCGGCCGAGGCCGTGATGGTGAACTACGGCTCGCGCCAGATCACCACCCCAGGGCGGATGGTCGGATTCGCCTTGCTGTCGTAGAGGAAGGCCAGCGTCAGCTTCCCTCCGCTCGAGTACCTGAGGTTGGCCCAGAGCCCGGCGAAGCCGAATACCTTCCCTCCGTCGGGGCTGCAGACGGTGAAGTCCGTTCCGTTCGAGGAGCGAGCCAGCTTGGGCCCGCCGCAGCTCTGCGACGGCTGCGTGGCGATGGCGAAGTTGGCGGCGATCGACACCTTCGCGCCTTGCGCAGCCACCGCCTGGTACCACCTGGTGCCTTCAGGATCGGACACCGAGCCGTTCCTCGGGATGGCGACCGCGGGCGCCCAGGAGGTGCCCGCCGCATCCGTGGCGGCGCTGAACCGCAGCTGCGCCGCCGGATCCGAGCCGGCGAGGTGGTACGCCAGCCGGGGGAGCGTCCCGGCGAAGGCCAAGCTCACCGACGGAGTGGCATCGGCGACTCCTTCCGAATCGATCACCTTGGTCGCCCCGCCTGCGGGCCGCCAGAGACCGAGGGCCACCGTCGCCGAGGCGCTGGAATGGAGGAAATACGCGACACCCGGCTTCCCTGACGAGTCCAGCGCGAGCGCGATGGGCATCGGAAGCTGGGCCTCCGCTCCGCCGACGAGCGGCGCCTCCGAGTCGGAGAAGGCGCCTGTTCCGGTGCGCGACCGGAGGATCACCGAGCCGCAGGCCGGCCCCGCGCAGCGCCGCTGCGCCTCGTGGTAGGCGAGGTAGGTCTGCCCGCCGGCCATCCCGAGCGCGGGATCCGTGAGCGGGCGGGCGTTGGGGTTCGCCCCGCTCGCGGTCTCCAGGGTCCAGTTCGCGCCCTCGTCGTCGCTGGTGGCGAGCCTCACCTGGCCCCCGGACTTGAGGTAGGCGATCCCCAGCTTTCCGGAGGAGGAGTCGCGGGCGATCGCCACTTGCCGGTGCGGGTGGCTGGTGTCCACCTGGCCGACGGTTTCGATGGTGCGGACGTCCTCCCACTTCTTCTCGACCCCGTTCCACCGGGTGAACGACACCCGCCCGTCCTGCGCCACCCCGTCGCCGTTGGGGTCCTCGTGGAGGTAGGCGAGCATCGGCTGCTCGTTCTGATCCAGCGCCATCGCTACCGAGATGCCTAACCGGTTGGTCGCCGGCACCGTCGCCGGCTGCTCCACCGCGACCGAGTACCCGGTTGGCGGGTTCTCTCCCGCGGGGCGCCCACCGTCCACGCCCGCGTCCTCGCCGGCGTCCTCCTCGCCGCCGTCGTAGACTTTCTTGGGCCTCGGGCCGCAGGCGATCAGCGCCAGCGCCGCGGCGAAGCACAGCATCCGCACAGCTCGCTCCATGTTGAGCTCCTCGACGCTTCCCTCACCCTAGCCCTCTCCCGGACGGAGAGGGAATCCGGGGAGGCTCACCCGGCGGCCTTGAGTATCTCCCGGGCGATCACCATCCGTTGGATCTCGCTGGTGCCCTCGTAGATCGTCTGCACCCGCGCGTCGCGAAGGTACCGCTCCACGGGGAACTCGTCGATGTAGCCGTAGCCGCCGTGGATCTGCACCGCCTTGTCGCAGGCGCGCTGGGCCATCTCGCTCGCGAAGAGCTTGGCCATCGAGGCCTCGCGCACGAACCGCTGGCCGGCTTCCTTGAGCCAGGCCGCGCGAAGGGTGAGCAGCTCCGCCGCGCCAAGCTCGGTGGCGATGTTGGCCATGCAGAAGCGAAGCGCTTGGAAATCCGCCAGCCGCTGCCCGAAGGCGGTCCTCTGCTTCGAATAGGCCACCGAGGCCTCCAGCGCGGCACGGGCGACGCCGCAGGCCTGGCTGGCGATGCCGATCCGCCCGCCCTGGAGCGCAAGCAGGGCGAGCCTGAAGCCGTCGCCCTCCTTCCCGAGCAGGTTCTCGGCCGGCACCTCACAGCCCTCGAAGGTGAGCGGCACCGTGTTGGAGCCGCGCAGGCCCATCTTGTCCTCCGGCTTTCCGACGGTGAGGCCGGGAGGGTTGCCCTCGACGATGAAGCAGGAGATCCCGCGTCTTGGGGAGTCGCCGGCCGGAGCGGTCCGCGCCCACACCACCATCACCCCGGCGAAGGCGCCGGAGGAGACCCACTGCTTGGAGCCGTCCAACACGTACCGATCGCCGACTCTCCTGGCACGGGTGCGGAGCGCTGCCGCATCGGAGCCACAGTGCGGCTCGGACAGGGCGAAGGCGCCCACCAAGGCCTCCCCGGAAGCGAGGCGCGGGACGTACTTCTTTCGCTGCGCCTCGGTGCCGGCCTCGGCGATCAGCTCGGCGCACATGTTGGTGACCGCCATGCCCACCGCGGTGGAAGCGCAGGCGGTGGAGATCTCCATCATCGCCAGGGCGTAGGAGACCGCCCCCGCTCCGGCACCTCCCAACTGTGGGGGGACGTTGACCCCGAGCAGCCCAAGCTCGCCCATCTGCCGGTAGATCTCGGCGGGGAAGCGCTCCTCGCGATCGTGCAGCTTCGCGCGCGGGGCGACCTTCTCGCGGGCGAAGCTTCGCGCCGTCTCGCGGACGAGCTTCTGGGTCTCGTTGAGCTCGAGGTCCACTGGACTTCGGCGCCCGGCCCCGCCTACTGGATGGCCTTCAGGTTGAAGGGGTACTGGATCGGGTGCTCCTGGTTCTTCGGAGGCTTGGGGAAGGTCATCGTCGATAGCACCGCCACCACGCACTCGTGGAGCTTGGGATCCTTCACCGTGGTGCTCTTCTTCTCCACCTTCGCGCCCTTCACCATGCCCTCCGCGGTGATCACCCAGGAGGTGAGGATCCTCCCCTCGACCACCTTCTCCTTGGTGGCCATCGTCTCCTCGTAGCAGGCCTGGATCTGCGGCTGATAGTGGTTGACTACCTTGCGGATCGACTCGGGCGTGAACGGCATCTTCTCCACGTCCGGAGGGGCCTGCGCCGGCTTGGCGGCGGCGTCCTGGCCGCTCACCGCCTCCTTCACCAGATCCTTCACCGCCTCCTTGCGCGGCGGCTGACCCTGGGCCAGCGCCCAGGTGCCGGCGAGCAACGAGGTGGCGAGCACGAGCCGCTTCATCTGACTACTCCTTGAGCAGGTTGGCGGAGATGACGATCCGCTGGATCTCGCTGGTGCCTTCGTAGATCTCGGTGATGCGCGCGTCGCGGACGTGGCGCTCCACGTCCATCTCCTTGCTGTACCCCATGCCCCCGTGGATCTGCAGGGCGTGGTGGCAGACGCGGCCGGCCATCTCCGAAGCGTAGAGCTTGGCCATCGAGCTCTCCATCGAGTGCCGCACTCCTTGGTCCTTGAGGAGCGCAGCCCGCAAGACCAACAGCCGAGCGGCGTCGATCTCGGTCGCCATGTCGGCGAGCATGAACTGGATGGCCTGGTGCTCCCGAATGGGCTTGCCGAAGGTCTTGCGCACCGAGGAGTAGGCCACCGCCTCCTCGTAGGCGGCCCGGGCGATCCCGAGGGCCTGGGAGGCGATGCCGATTCGCCCGCCATCGAGGGTGCTCATCGCCACCTTGAAGCCGTCGCCCTCCTTGCCGAGCCGGTTCTTCGCCGGGACGCGGCAGTCCTCGAGGTAGATGGTGCAGGACCAGGCCGCGCAGATCCCCATCTTCTTGTCGGGCGGCTGCCGGTCGAAGCCGGGCGAGTCGGTGGGCACGAGGAAGGCGGTGATGCCCTTGTGACCGGCGGCCTTGTCGGTCATCGCGAACAGCACGATGGCGTCCGCCTTCGGCCCCACGGTGATCCAGTTCTTCGAGCCGTTGATGACGTACTCGTCACCCTTGCGGACGGCGGTGGTCCTCTGCGCCGCGGCGTCCGAGCCCGCCTCCGGCTCGGTGAGCCCGAAGCAGCCCAGCTTCTCCCCCTTTGCGAACGGGGTGAGGAAGTCCCGCTTCTGCTCCTCGGAGCCGAACTTGAGCACCGGGTCGCAGTAGAGCGAGTTGTTCACGCTCATGATCACGCCGGTGGAGGCGCACCCGCGGCTGATCTCTTCCATCGCCAGCGCGTAGCAGACGTTGTCTAGCCCTGCGCCGCCGTACTTCTCGGGCGCGCACATGCCAAGCAGGGAAAGCTCGGCGAGCTTCTTCACCGCCTCGGTGGGCCACTCGTGCCTGTCGTCCCAGCGGCGGGCGTTGGGGGTGAGCTCGCGAGCGGCAAAGTCCCGGCAGACTCGCTGGATCTCCCGCTGGACGTCATTGAGCTCGAAATTCACTTTTCGTTCCTCGTTCCCCCCACGGGGGAGGGCACTCTACCTCCCCTTGAACATCGGTTGGCGCTTCTCGAGGAAGGCACGCATGCCCTCTCGCTGGTCCTCGGAGCCGAAGAGCATCGAGAAGCCCTGCCGCTCCAACTCGTTGGCGCTCCGGAGGTCGCCGTCGGCGCCGAACTCGATCACCCGCTTGGCCTGGGCGATGGCGAGCGGGCCCCGCTTGAGCAGCTTGTGGGCGACCGAGCGGCAGTGCTCCATGAGCCTGTCGGCCGGCAGCACCTCGAGCACCAGGCCGATCTCCTTGGCCTTCGCCGCGTCGACCATCTCTCCGGTGAAGATCAGCTCCTTCGCGCGGACACGGCCGACCAGGCGGGTGAGCCTCTGGGTGCCGCCGAAGCCGGGGATGACCCCCAAGGTGACCTCGGGGAGGCCGAGCTTGGCATTCTCCGAGGCGTAGATGAGGTCGCAGCAGAGCGCCAGCTCGCAGCCGCCGCCCAGGGCGAAGCCGTTCACCGCCGCGATGGTGGGGATGGAGAGCGTCTCCATCATGTGAAACACCCGGTGTCCGATGCCGGCGAACTCCCGCGCCTGGGTGGGGGTCATCTCGACCATCTCGGCGATGTCCGCTCCGGCCACGAAGGCCTTCTCGCCGGACCCAGTGACGATGAGGGCGCGGAGCTGCGCGTTGTGGTGGACCACTCGGAGCGCCAGCTCCACCTCCTGGAGCGCCTTGGCGTTGAAGGCGTTGAGCGCCTTCGGGCGGTCGATGGTGAGGATGGCGAGCTGTTCCTCGTACTCGAGGCGGATGGTTTCGTAGCCCATGGCGGCTCCTCGGCGGCTAGTACTGGTAGAAGCCCCGGCCGGTCTTCTTCCCCAGCCAGCCCGCGTCCACGAGCTGCCGCAACAGCGGGCAGGGCCGGTACTTGTCATCGCCCAGTCCCTTGTGAAGCACCTCGGCGATGTACAGGCAGGTGTCGAGGCCCACGAAGTCGGCGAGCTGGAGCGGCCCCATCGGCTGGTTGGTGCCGAGCTTCATCGCGGTGTCGATGTCCTCGGCGGTGCCCAAGCCCTCCATCAGCGCGAAGCAGGCCTCGTTCAGCATCGGAATGAGGATGCGATTGACGATGAACCCCGGGAAATCGCGCGAGGTGACGGTGGTCTTCCCCATCCGCGTGGCCAGCTCCTGGGTGGCGGCGAAGGTCTCGTCGCTGGTCGCCGCGCCGCGGATGATCTCCACCAGCGCCATCAGCGGCACCGGGTTCATGAAGTGCATCCCGATCACCGCCTGGGGCCGGCTGGTGGAGGCGGCAATCCGGGTGATGGGAATGGACGAGGTGTTGGTGGCGAGCACCCCGCCGGGCCGGACGAGCTGGTCCAGCTCGAGGAAGATCTTCTTCTTCAGCTCCTCGCTCTCGATGACCGCCTCGACGGCGAAGTCCACGTCCTTGGCGTCGGCGGCGGAGGTGGCGGTCCGCAACCGCTCCAGCGCCGCGGCTCGCTTGGCTTCGTCGAGTTTTCCCTTCTCCACGAGCTTCTGGAGGCCCGACTTGATCCGCTCCACTCCCTTGTCGACGGCGGGCTTCGCCACGTCCACCAGGGTCACCTCGAGCCCGCTCTGGAGCGCCACCTGCGCGATGCCGGCGCCCATCTGGCCCGCGCCGATGATCAGCAGGTGCTCGGTTGCCATCTCAATCCTCCGCGAACGGCGGCCCTCATACGCGAGAGCCGTGCGCCTGTCGACCGGCAAGGGCGGCGCCGTCGACCTCTCGTCGGTCGGGCGGCAACCGGGCGCGGATCTCAATCAGCCCGAGGTCGACCAAGAGGCGGATCATGCCCCCGTCCTCCTGCGGCGCCCTATGAAGAACGAGGACTCGGCGTTTCCTCATGGGGTCTCCAGCGACGCCACCATCTGTAGCGCGCGGCGCAGGTTCGCCAGGCAGTCCGGCTCCTTCGGGTCCGCGGCCAGGCAGGACTGGAACGAGTCCCGTGCCTCTCGCCACCTTCCCAGCTCTCCGAGGATCGCGCCGAGGTGCAGCCAGGCCTGGGCGTAGGAAGGCTCCAGCTCCACCGCCGCGGTCAGCTCCCCCACCGCGCCCTCGCGATCGCCGCGCGCGCGGAGCACCACCGCGAGATCGTGCCTGGGGCCGGAGAGCGCCGGGTTCACCGCGATGGCGTGGCGGTACTGGCTCTCGGCGCCGGGGAGATCGCCAATCCGGAACAGCGCGAGGCCGAGGTTGCTCCACGCCTCGTTGAAGTCGGGGTTGACCTTCAGGGCGCGACGGAAGCAGTCCCGGGCCTGGCCGAGCGCGCCCTCCTCCAGGTAGAGCGCGCCGAGATCGTTGTGCGCCTGGGCCTGGTTCTCGTTGAAGCGGAGCGCCCGGATGAAGTGCTCCTTGGCGGTGCCCTGCTCGCCTCGGCGCGAGGCGATGAGGCCCTTGTTGGTCCAGGCGTCGGCGTTGTGCGGAGAGTATTCGAGCGAGTGATCGCAGTGGATCTCCGCGCTCACCAGCTCACCGCGCGCGAGCAGGTCGGCGCACAGCTCGTTGTGGCGATGAGATTCGGGGTGGATGGCGCCGTACCTGACGCAGGCGGAGGCGAGCAGGACGGCGATCAGCGGTCGCGGCATGGGCTTCTCCTCTTCCGGACCCTTTGATCGGGTCGGATCGGGAGAAGCGCGGCGGCCGGACGGTCCGAGCGCACCGCCTCCGCCAGCGACGCGGCGGCGCGCCGGACCAACGGCAACATCACCGCCGGCAAAAGGGCGCACAGCATCGGAAGCTCACTGGCGAAGCTCACATGGGAGTTTTCGATGCGCGCGGCAGCCGAGTTGCGCTTAACGCAGCGAGGTGACGACAGTCTCCGCGTCACCTACATGCACCTTCCTCGAGAATGCCTCGGGGGAACCGGCATCCCGGCGGCGGATGAAGACTCGAGCCAGGTACTCGCCCTCCTTCAGGGGCAGCTTCTGCACCACGCTCGGAGCGGGGCCATCGGCGAAGGAGATGGCCTCCCGCTTGAGCAGCTCCTCCCCGTCCCAAAGTTGGATCTCCACCTCCCGGATGGTGGAGTCGATGGGCAACTCGTAGACCAGCTCCCTGCCGGTAGGAAACAGGCCCCCGCCGCCCTTCCACAGCCAGAGCCCTACGAGAGCGACCAGGAGCAGCGGCAGCCGCTTCCACCTCAAGCCGTTACTCCTTCTTCTTCTTCCGGCGGGCGTGGACCTCCACCACGTCCACCGAGGGAGAAAGCTCCTCGCCGGCGGCGGCCTTCGGCTCTCGGCGAGGAAGGAGCCGGACCTCGGCCTTCACCTCGATCGTCATTCCCGCCAAGAGCTTCAGGAACTCGGAGCGGAGCTTCTCCGACTGGAAGAAGCCGCGGATTTCCTCCGACGCCACCCGGCCGATCTCATCCTTGGTGCGCTCCGCCTGGCTGAGAATGAAGGAGAGCGCCTCCTTGGGCAGCTTGAGCTGGCCGGCGAGGTGGCGAATTCCCTCCTCGGTCATGAAGACCGCTCCCAGGCCGGCCAGAGCCACCTTGCGAACGAACTCCGACACCACTCCGCGGGCGGACTTCTCGTCGACGGGCTCCTCGAGCAGCGGATCGGGGATGTTGTCTTCTTCGGGCATCATCTCTAGTGGGCCGACATCACCGGCAGCCGGACGCGCATGTTCTCCTGGGAGATCCGGCCTGCCACCGCCTGGGCCAGCTCCATGAACGCCTTCGCCTCGGCGCTCTTGGGCTCGGCGCAGACGGAAGGAGTCCCGCGGTCGCCACCCTGGCGCACCCGGGGCTCCAGCGGCAACTCACCGAGGAACGGAATGCCCATCGCCTCGGCGGCCTTCCGGCCCCCGCCTTGATCGAAGATCGCCGTGGCGTGCCCGCAATGCGGGCAGGCGAAGGAGCTCATGTTCTCCACGATGCCGAGCACCGGGATTTGCACCTTGTCGAACATCATCTTCGCGCGCACCACGTCGGCGAGGGCCACGTCCTGCGGAGTGGTGACGAGCACCGCGCCGGTGGTTCGCACCGACTGGGATACCGAGAGCGCCACGTCTCCCGTCCCCGGCGGCAGATCGAGCACCAGGTAATCCAGCTCTCCCCAGTTCACGTCGCGCAGGAGCTGCTGGAGCGCCCCGTGCAACATCGGGCCGCGCCAGATGAGCGCCTGGTCCGGCTCCACCAAGAAACCGATGGACATCACCCGCATCCCGAACGCCTCGAGCGGATCCAACGTCTTCCCGTCGTGGCTGACCGGGCGCTGGGTGATGCCGGTCATCGTCGGAATGGACGGCCCGTAGAAGTCCGCGTCGAGCAGGCCCACCTTGGAGCCGAAGCGGGCCAGCGCCGCGGCCAGGTTCACCGCCACGGTGCTCTTGCCCACTCCGCCCTTGCCCGCGCCCACCAGCACCACGTTCTTCACCTCGGGGAGCAGGCCCTGCCCGGCCGGAGACACCGCCGGCCGCACCTGCGCTCCCCACTGCACCTCAAGCGCCTTGACCCCCGGAACGGCCTTCACCGCGGCCTCGACGTCTGCTTGGATCTTCCCCTTGAGCGGGCAGGCGGGCGTGGTCAGCTCGATGCGGAGCTTCACCTCTCCGCCGGCCACCTTCACCTCCTTCACCATCCCGGCGCGGACCAGATCCACGTCCAGCTCCGGATCCTTCACTTTGCCCAACGCCGCGAGGACGTCCTGCTCGGAGGCGCTCATCTGGTCGTTTTCCCTCGATGTTTCGGCGCCTTGGCCGCCTAGCCAGCCTTCGAGGAGCGCGGGAGGATGGCGGCCCGAGCACCCGGTGTCAAGGTGACGCTATAACGCGGCGGCCAACTCGCCGCAGCAGGCCGCGACCGACCTTCCGAGCGCCCGACAGATGAACCACTTCATCTCCGGTATCATCAAGATCGCGATCCTGGAGGGCTCCTGCGCGCTCATCCTGCTCGACCGCCTGCTGGCGCCGGAAAAGGAGCGCGCCCGGAGAATCGCCTTCGCGCTGATCGCCGGGCTGTCGGTGTTCGCCTTCGCCAACTACGGACAGCTCCGCGGCGGCGGTTGGATGGTCCACCACTGGGAGCAGTTCCACTTCTACCTCGGCGCCAAGTACCAGAAGGAGGTCGGCTGGTTCGATCTCTACAAGGCGGTGATCCTCGCCGACCGGGAGTCGGCGCACGCGCTCGATGGGCTGACCCACACCCGGGACCTGCACACTTTCGAGGTGATTCCGGTCGCCCAGGCCCTCGAGGACGCACCGCGGGTGCGCGCGAAGTTCAGCGACGAGCGGTGGACCGACTTCAAGGACGACTGGCGGCGGATGCTGGGAACTCCCGCGAACTGGGCAGCCATCCTCCAGGATCATGGCAACAGCAACTCCCCGGCCTGGGCCATCGTCGCCCACCCCATCGCCAGGCTGCTGCCGCTCGCCCAAGCGAGCCAGGTCCTCATCGGTTGGCTGGACTTCGCGCTGATGGCGATCCTCTGGTGGTTCATCTACCGAACCTTCGAGCTCCGGGTGGCGAGCATCGCGCTCACGGTGTTCGCGGCGGTGCCGATCGTCTTCGACTATCTCGCCGGCAGCTTCCTCAGGTGGGACTGGCTCTTCGCGACCGGGATGTGCCTGTGCTTCATGAAGCGCGGCCGGTGGGCGACGGCGGGCGCCTTCTTCGGCTACGCGGTGGCGACCAAGCTCTTTCCGATCTTCTTCGGCGTGGCGTTGCTCGTCCAAGCGGTGCTGCAGACGATCCGCGAGCGGAGGATCGCCCCCCGCTACCTGCGCTTCGGCGCGGGCGCGGTCGGCTCCCTCCTGGCGGCGGTGATCGTCGCCTCGGCGATGTTCGGCGGCCCGGGGGTGTGGCTCGAGTACAAGCGGCGCATCGACGTCACCCGAGAGGAGAAGTTCTACGCCAACCAGTACTCGCTCAAGACCGTCTTCCTCCAGCTCGCCTACTCCTCGCCGGACGAGTTCCTGAGCGGCTGGGCCGCGCCGCGGGAGATCAAGCAGGGCCGCCCGGACGTCGACATCAAGGACCACACCCTGTCCTTCCTCGCGGTGCAACTCCTGTTCACCCTCCTGGTGGTGCTGGCGCTCGCGCGAGCCGGCGACGTCGCGGCCTTCGCGCTGGGGCCGCTGCTGGTGTTCACCTGGCTGGTAGTGAACATGTACTACTGGAACATGCTCGGCTTCCTCGCGCTGGGCCTCGCGATGCGCAAGGAGCGACCGCCCCTGTACGCCCTCTTCGGCCTGCACGCGATCCTGGCCCTCTTCTACCTCTACCAGCACACCAACCACGGCTACGCCGAGGGCTACTTCGTGGCGCTCCTCTTGTGCGCGTTCGTCGTGGCCTTCGCCGCCGCCGAGGCGGTCGCCCTGCGCCAGGCAGGCTTCCGGCCATTCCTCGCCCCACCGGCAAAGAAGGAGCCCCCTGCCCCGAAGGCGGCGTGACCTCAAGCAGGCACCACCTCTGCGATCGCGCGGAGGAGCGGCCCGGTCACCATCGGATCCAGGCTGCTCGCCTCGAGGAGGACCCGCGCCGCCCGGCACACCTCCGGGTCGGTGCGGGAGCCGACGCTCAGCAGATAGGGATCGTACCGGCCTCCGGCGGTGGCGGCGCCGGACTGGAAGCTGCCGGTGACCAGGCCCGCCTCCTCGCTCCACTCCACCGACACCCGCGCGAACACGAGCTGGGCGTGCTTGAGCTGCCCCTGTTCTCCCCAGGCGAACAGCTCGGTGGCGTTGTCTCCGAGGAACCAGCGGACGTGGGCACCGTCCTCCTGCGTGAGCGTGCGCGGATCGATCTCCCGCATGCTGGCGCCGAGCTCCCGAAGCTGCTGGTCCGTGGGCCGTGTCATTCGATCGCCGCGACCTTGAACGCGCCCCCTTCCCTCATGAGCCGCACCGCACCACCTTCGCCGACCGGAAGCTCTGCCGCCTCGCCCTTCCAAACCACCTCTTCCTTGAGCGCGGCCCGGGCGCGGACCAGCCGCTCTCGCGCGAGCGGCTCGGCCTCGAAGTCTGCCTTGAGCCTGTCCGGGGTGTACTTGGAGCGCCAGCTCGCCGCGAGCAACCGGTAGGCGGATTCGAAGTCGCCGCGCTCGGCGGAGTCGAGGAAGCGGGCCAGCGCCTCCCGCGGGCCCTCCGAGGGGATCACCTCCTCGACCCGCCAGCCGTCGCTCTCGCGGATCGCCTCCAACTCCGGGGACCGCGCCCGCAGCGAGCGGGCGGCGGCTTCGATCGCGGTGGCGCGCTCGTGACGGAGGACCTCGTCGGAGTACTTGCGGCCGAACTCCGCGCGGCTCACCCTCGCCCGGTAGGCGCCGGTGGTGACCGCGTAGGCGTCGTCGAGGCGGTTCTCCCGGAGCGCCCGCGCGTACTCCAAGGCCGCCGAGTCGGGGCCTCCCAACGTCTTGCAGCCCACGAGCGAAGGGCCGCCCAGCAACGTGCAGGAGAGCAAAAGGCGCAGGGGCCAGGCCTTTGCGCGTGGCGCGGGCAAGGTGGCGCCGATGATAGCACCCGCCCGGTGCAGCCCAACTTCTCACCGCTCAGGGCCCCGCCTCGGCGTCTCCCAGCAAGGAGGCCGGCAGCAAAGGGTCCATCAGCCCCCAAAGGACGGTCGTCCCCACGTGCTGCAAGAGGGTCAGCGGCGACAGCCTGCGGCGCATCGGACCGTGGAGGACGATGTCGAACTCGTCCACCCGCCCGGCAAGCTCCAGGGAGCGACGGCAGGCGTCCTCGAAAGAGCCCAATCGGTCCACCAGCCCGGCCTCCAGCGCCGCTCGGCCGGAGTACACCCTGCCCTCGGCGCGCGCGTGGATCTCCTCCTTGGTCCGGCCCCGGGCGGCGGCGGCGTGCTCGAGGAACGCCTGGTAGGTCTCCTCCACGTCCCGCTCCAGCGAGGCCCGCTCGGCCTCGGAAAAGGGGCGCAGCGCGGAGTAGATGCCCGCATTCGCCCCCCGCGAGACGAGCACATGCCGCACTCCCAGCCGGTCGATCAGCCCGGAGAAATCCAGCTTGCCGGCGAACACGCCGATCGAGCCCGCGATGGCCTGAGGGGCGGCCCAGATCTCCTTGGCGCCGAGCGCGGCCATGTACCCGCCGCTGGCGGCGACCCGGTCGAAGAAGGCGACCACCGGCTTCTTCCGGGCCGTGCGCCGCACCTCCTCGAGGATCAACTCCGAGGCGATCGCCGAGCCGCCGGGGCTGCTCACGTAGAGCAGCACCGAGCGCGATCTGTCGCGGCGGGCGGCCCTGAGCGCCCGGGAGACCGATTCGGAGCCGGCGATCACCGGCCCGATCGGCGCGCCGCCGCCGTCGCCGTGCGCGATGATCCCCGACACCGGCACCACCGACACCCGGGGGCGCCGCCGGAGCCGCTTCCACGCGAATGGAGGGAACGCGCGGGTGGCGGCGTACGAGGGGAAGTGGTCGATCCTCGCCTCGGGCGGCTCCCCCTTCTCCGAGGGGCGATCGCCTTCGCCAGCGAGGAGCTTGCCCAGCTCGGTGAGGCTGGAGAGCGCGTCCACCAGCCCCGCGGAGAGCGCGCTTCGCGCCCCGTAGGGCCCGCCGTCCACTCTCCGGGCCGCCTCCTCCGGCGGGAGCCTCCGGCGCGACTCGAGGATCTTCAACAGCTCCGCGTAGCGCTCGTCGAGGATCGCCTCCAGCGTCCGCCGCTGGATCTCCGAGACCTCCTCACGGGTGAACAGCTCCGGGGCGGTCTTGTGCTCCCCGCGGCGGACGAAGTGCGCTCCGATGCCGGCTCGCTTGAGCCCGGCTCCGAGGGCAATCGCCTCTGCGGCGAACCCGGTCAGCTCGAGCCTCCCCGCCGGGGAGAGGACGATCCGATCGCAAGCGCAGAGCAGCTCGTACTCGGCGGTGTCCGCCCCGACGGCGAAGGCCACCGCCTCCTTCCCAAAGCCGCGCAGCCCGGCGATGAGCTGGGAGATCGCCTCCCGCTTCGCCGCCGGCCCCCGGAAGCCGTCCACCTCGAACACCGCTCCGCGAACCTTGGGATCGCCGCGGAGGACCGAAAGCTGCCGCCGAAGCGCCTCCAGCGAGGTGACCTGAGCCGGATCCCTCTGGCGGAAGGCGAAAAGCCGCCGGCGCCCTGCCTCGCGGTAGGGCGGATCGCCTTTGATCCTGAAGCGCACGTAGGCCGGCCGCGCGCGCAGCCGGAGCAGCCTCAGGGGGAGGAAGGCAAGGGCGAGCGCTAGGACGATCAGGTTTCGGATCAGCCGGATGAGCATGGGGCGCCTCCGGCGTGGTACCTTACCCGTCCATGCGCTTCTGGCCGGGCCCGCTCCTCGCCGGTTTCGTCGTCGCGGCCACTTTGGCCGGGCCGGCCCTGGCTCGCAAGCCGCAGCAGTTCACCGAGCCGCGGAGGATGACCGAGGAGGAAATCGAGGCGGCCAAGAAGAAGAGCAAGAGCCCGGTCCACGACTTCGGCATCGAGCTTTCGGAGCCGGAGAAGCGCTTCCCCTGGCTGGGCGTCAGCCTGGGCGTTTTGTGCCTGCTGATCGCCGCGCCCTTCGCGGTGCGCGCCTACCGTCAGGCGTCCAAGGAGATCTCCGGCGCGAGCACCTTCGGCTCCGCGGGGCGCAAGAAGGACGACGAGGAAGAGGCGGCCTGACGTCGCGGCGGAGGCTCGGTCAGCGGGGGCTCGACTGCGCCTGGCCCGAGCGGCGTCGTGGGCCGCGACTCAACCGGCCGGCACCGTGGCGCCCGCCGGTGCCACGAGGACCTTCCCTTCCGGGCTCAGCTCGATCCGCACCGGCAGGAAGCGGCGGATGATCGCGGCGTTCGTCCGAAGGTGCTCGGTGGCGGCGGGAGGCGTGTAGCGCGTCGCTCCTGCCCTCGGCCCGAGCCTGCCGGCGGCCAGCAGCGCGGCGGGCAAGAGCAGTTGGTCCGCCAAGTGCTCGTCGACCGCTCCCCCGCTCTCCATGAAACGGGCAAGAAGGGCGGCGGCCTCACGGCCCACTTCCTCGGCCCTCTTCCGCTTCTCCCCCAGCGCGCTGAAGCCGGCCACGCTGCGCTCGAATGCCGCGCGGATCAGCACCGCAGTGCCGGTCGACCGCATGGTCGGCAAGGGCAGGTTCTGCGGGTCGGCGTGGATGCCGCGCTCGCGGAGCGCCGCCACCGCCGCGCTCGCCTGGCGCTCGGCGATCTCCAGCGGAAGGTTGGCCACCATGGAGATCACGTCCACCTCCGCGAGCGTGCCGCGCGAGGAGATGTCCACTGCCTCAGGGGGCTTCATAGGTGTGGGCACGGTGGCGCGGATTTCCCCCGCTCCCTCGGGGTAGAAGCCCGCGTAGCGGATGGACAGCTGCCCTCCCAGCCCGTACCGCGCGAGCGCGGGGAGCCAGATCCGACTCAGGTAGTGGTAGCTCGGGCTGTGGGGCACGTGGGTGCCGCCTCGCAGGGTCAGCTCTCCGCCCCCACCGAGCGCCACGGGGTAGTAGAGGCACTGGAGCAAGAGCGTGGTGGAGCCCGCGGTCCCGACATCGAGGAGGTAATTCCCCTGCTTGACCGGCCCGGGCTCGAAGCGCAGCTCCGAGGCGCCAACCTTGGCCCCCTCCGCGGTGCCTCCGCTGATCGCCTCCGCACCCCGCACGCAGGCCAGGTGCTGAGGCCTCAGGCCGGAGGGCCGCCGGTTGGCCCGGATGTGGATGATCCGAAACGGGAGCCCGGTGACCAGCGAGAGCGACAGCGCCGAGCGGAGGATCTGTCCCCCGCCCTCCCCCTCGCTCCCGTCGAGGACGATCAGCTCTCCATCGGCCACGTTCCTGCCGACACTACCAGACGTTGTCGGCTAGCGTGGCCGACATGAGCTGGCCCTCGTCCATTCCAGGCGCGGGCGCCGCGGAGGCGTTCGCGATATTCGCGTTCACCTACGCCTTCATCGCCGGCACCCGGCTGCCGCTCCTCAAGCTCGACCGGCCCGGCGGGGCGCTCGTGGGGGCGATGCTGATGGTGGGGCTGGGGGTGGTGACTCCCGCCGAGGTGTTCAACCACAGCTCCGACTCCGGAAAGCACGCGGTAGATCTCGACACCCTGGTGCTGCTGCTGGGGATGATGATGCTCGCCTCGTACATGACGCACGCCGCCTTCTTCCGGGCGGCCGGCTACTACGCGGTGCGCATGGCGAAGACCCCCAGGATGCTCCTGGTCGCGCTCTCGCTGGTGAGCGGGGGGCTGTCGGCGGTGATGGTGAACGACACCGTGTGCCTCATGCTCACCCCGCTCACCCTCGCGGTGGTGGAGGACGCCAAGCTGCCGCCGCTGCCCTACCTGCTCGCGGTGTGCATGGCCTCGAACGCCGGCTCGGTGGCCACCTTCACCGGCAACCCGCAGAACATGCTGATCCAGGGCGCCTCGGGACTGTCCTACGCCTCGTTCGCCGGCTACATGTTCCTCCCCGCGGTGCTCTCCACCGCAGCGGTGATCGCCGTCTTGCTCTGGGTCTTCCGGCGGGAGCTGCCGAGGGCTCCCTTCAAGCCGCACCCCCCTCCGCCGCCGATCGATCGCCGGCTGATGGCGCTGTGCCTTTTGACCCTCGCCGGAGTGGTGACCGCCTTCTTCGCCGGCCTCCCCATGAGCTGGAGCGCCTTGGCCGGGGCGGCGGTGGTGATGGCGCTCGGCGGCCACGAGCCGAGGAAGATGCTGGAGAAGGTCGACTTCGTCCTCCTGCTCTTCTTCGCCAGCCTGTTCGTCGTGGTCTACGGGGTACACAAGGAGGGCTGGGCCGAGCGGATGCGCGACTTCTTCGCTCCCTTCATGCACGGCTCGGTCGGCCAGGAGACCTTCGGCTTCGCGGGGCTCACGGTGATCGCCTCGAACCTGTTCAGCAATGTTCCCTTCGTGATGCTCGCGCGCCACTGGGTGCCCTCCATGCAGGCGCCCACCCTCGGCTGGCACGTCCTCGCCCTGGCCTCCACCCTGGCGGGGAACCTCACCTTGGTGGGCAGCGTGGCGAACCTGATCGTCTTCGAGACCGCCCGCGAGAAGGTGCGGATCTCCTTCTGGCAGTACCTCAAGGTGGGGCTGCCGGCGACGGCGCTCAGCCTGGCCTTGGGGCTGGGCGCGCTGCTCCTCGAGCACCGGCTTCTCTGAGCCCGACGGCTAGATCGGATCCGGGTCGGGCAGCTCGTCGTCCTTCGCTGGCGGCTTCACCGGCGTCTCCTTGCCGGTCCGGTTGGAGTCGTCCGGCCCTGCCCGCTCGGCGCCCTCCGGAGCGAGCCTCGGCGAACGGCCGGGGGGGTTCAGGTCCTTGGAGAACTGCGCCGCCACCCCGTCGATCAGCGAGGTCAGCTCGAGCCGGAACTGGGCCGGCTCCTTCCCCACCCGGAACGGGTCCACATGCGGGCTCCCGGAGTCGATCTGGTCCGCCCGGAAGGATCGCCGCCACAGCTCCCCCCGCCCAGCGAGGGTGAACATCCGCCCGTAACCCTCGATGAAGGTGCCGGCCCTCCCGCCGGTGCTCCGCATGCCGTAGTCTTCGATCACGAATTCCACCACCGCGTCCGCTCCCAGGGGCCTCAACAGCTCGTAGTCCGGCGGGTTCGCCGGCACCTCCTCCACGAGGAAGCTTTGCAGCTCGCGCGCCACCTCCGCGGCCTCCACCACGTTGTTCCAGGGGTGCTCCTGGGGCAGCCCGGCGAACACCGTGGCCCTCAAAGTCTCCGACACCTCGAAGCGCGTCATCCCCTTGCTCAGCTTGACCTGCAATCGCCGGTCGGCCTCCTTCGGCTCGAGGCGCTTGAGCTTGCCGGAATAGGAGCCGTCCTCCCGGAACACCCGGGCCTTGGGGCCGGCGCCTTCGTCGATGCGCGAGATGAAGGCGGGGCGCCTCACCCGATCCAGGTCAGAGGCGGCGAGCGGCCGGTGGGCGCAAGCGGCCGCGGCCAAAAGCATCGGAGGGACCAGTCGCAGGCGCATGGAGAAGTCATAGCCTGAACCCGCTGGACCGGCGAGCGCGATCGCGCTAGGAGGCGTGCCTTCAAGGACACGGAGGGGAACCCCGCATGGATCGCTTGCGCCTGGCCGCGCTCGTCGCCGCCGCTTCGAGCCTCGCCCTCGTCGGTTGCCCACAGAAGAAGGAGCCTCCCAAGGAGGCCACCCCGGTGGTGGAGGCCCCGCCCCCACCGAAGCCCCCGCCCCCGGCCGCCGCTGAGCCGCAGGCGGTCAAGGAGTGCGCCGCCCCGGTCGACGTCGCTCCCCCCACCGAGGTGAAGGTGGGCGAGCGCGCCGCCAAGTCCACCGGCTACAAGCTCTCCTTCGCGGACAAGGACGCGGACGGCTCGCTCAACCTGGGCGTCCTCGGGCCGATCAACGAGGACTCCGGGCAGAACCTTTTGGCCTTGAAGAAGTACCTGAAGTTTTTCCAGGACGAGAAGGCCGACGCCATCCTGGTCACCGGCGACGTGGGCGAAGTGGCCGACGGCATCTCCCGGGTGCTCAAGACGCTGGCCGCCTCCAACTTGCCGGTGCTGGTGATCGCCGGCAACCGCGAGTGCCGGGCGGAGTACTCCGACGGGGTGAGCGACGCCAAGAAGGAGCACTCCAACGTCGTCAACATGAACGAGGTGCGGGCGGTGGAGCTGCCCGAGCTGACCCTCGTCTCCCTCCCCGGCTACCACGACCCCAACTACATCACCTGCGCCACCGGCTGCCGCTACTTCAAGAGCACCGTCGACGAGGTGATCCGCATGGCCAAGGAAGCCAAGGGGCCGGTGCTGCTCATCGCCCACGGGCCCCCTCACGGCGACGGCAGCCAGGCGCTCGACTACGCGGCGGCGGGCGGCAACGTGGGCGACGCGGAGATCAACCGGGCCATCCGCGAGGGCAACATCGCCTTCGGCGCCTTCTCCAACATCAAGGAAGCGGGCGCGCGCGCCACCTCCGATCCCGAAGGCACCACCCAGCTGCGCCCCGGCTCCGCCTCCAAGACGGTGTTCCTCAACCCGGGGCCGGCGGACACCGTGGGCTGGGAGATGAACGACGGCACCAAGAGCGTGGGCCTGGCCGCGGTGCTGTCGCTCAAGGAGGGCCAGGGCACGTTCAAGTTGTTCCGCGCCAAGCCGCTCACCGCGGCCGAGAAGGCCGAGGCGAAGAAGCTCGACCCTCCTTTGCGCGCGGAAGGAGAAGAAGCCCCCGAGGCGCCTGCCCCCGCCCCGGCTCCCGCGCCCAACCAGCCTCCTCCGGGCGAGCCGGGCAAGTGAGCTCGGCGGCACGCAACCTGTTCGGATTACTAGGTCCGTTGGTCGCGGGCGCGGTGCCTGCTAGGCTTCCCCGCTCGTGGCGACTCCCAGCGCGACTGGCAAGAAGCGGCGCCTCGGCGAACTGCTGATGGAGGCCGGGGTGATCGACGAGCTGCAGCTCAAGGCGGCGCTCTCGGAGCAGCGGAAGTGGGGGGGGAAGCTCGGCCGAACGCTGGTCGAGATGGGCTTCGTCAAAGAGAACTCGATGGTCCAGGCGCTCTGCCGCCAGCTCAATCTCCCGGTGGTCGACCTGGACACCGCCAATCTGCCCCTGGACGTGGTCCAGCTCTTGCGGCTCGACGTCGCCGAACGCTACGGGGTGTTCCCGCTCGGAGGGGACAAGCGCCAGAAGGCGCTGCACCTTGCTACTGCGGACCCGACCAACTTCGAATCCCTACAAGAATTGTCCTTCTCCACCGGGATGAAGGTCCAGGTCTCGGTGTCCACCGCGTCGGGCATCGACCGGGCGATCCGCCGCTACTACTACGGAGAGTCGACCACCGCCTCAGCCACCGCCAGCCCAAGCACCTTCGGGGTGAGCGAGACCACGTTCGATCCCGAGCTGATCTCCCGGGGCGGGCCCGCAGCCCCTTCGAGCAACGGCGCCCCTCCGCCGGAGGTTGCGCTTGAGCTGCGCGAGCTGGCCGAGAAGGTCGTCAACCTCGAGCGCCTGGTGGCGGGCCAGGTGCGCGCGCTCCGGGGCATGCTGGAGCTGTTGGTCGAGAAAGGCGTGCTCGGCCGCGAGGAGTACCTCTCCAAGGTCCGGAGGGAGTGAGGGTTAGACGAGGAGGAGCCCCTCTTCGCCGGCGATTGCCTTTCCCTCGAGCACCGCCTCGGTCTGCCGCCGCCGGTCCTCGGTGAGGTCGGCCACCAGGGCGAGGATCTGCGGGTGGCTCATGATCAGCTCGTCGAAGTCGGCCCTCGGTAGGCGGAGCAGGGAGGTGTGTTTGAGGGCGGCCACGGTGGCGGTGGCGGCGGTCTTCTTGAGGAGCGACATCTCCCCGAAGATGTCTCCCTCGCGGAGGAGGGCCAGCCGCTGCCCGGTCTTCTTCACCTCCACCTCGCCGGAGAGCACCACGTAGAGGCCGTCGGTCTGTTCGCCCTCGCGGATCACCACCTGAGCCTTCCTCACGTCGCGGGCGCGGAACTTCTGGATCAAGTCGCGCCGGTCGTCGCGGTTGAAGGGCTGGAAGAGCGCCGACGAGCGCATCACGTTCGACAGCATCCGCTGGCGGCAGAACTTCTTGAGCGCCTGCGAGACCTGCGGGTAGCGGTGAGAGAGCTGGGCCAGCACCGGCGCGCTGATCTCCAGGAGCTGCGTCTCCGGGGAGGCGGCCTCCACCGAGGCGGTACGCGGCGCGCCGGAGAGCAGCGCCATCTCTCCGAAGAACGAGCTCTCGGGGAGCACCGCGAGCTCCCGCTTCTCGCCGTCGTGGTACCGGTACACCCTCACGCTGCCGGCGCAGATGACGAAGAAGGAGTCCCCCAGCGAGCCTTCCTCGACCACCCGCTCTCCCTCATCGAAGCGCCGCAGCGGGCAGCGCTCGAACAGCTCGATGAAGGCGTCCGGCGGCAGATCGGAGAAGAGGGGGATCTTGGGCAGCTCGCCCGCTTCCCGGCGCTCGGCCGACAGCTCCTCCGGGGCCTCCATCGCCTCCTCGGCGTCATCGACGGGCTGCTGGCCCCGCTGGGCGATCCCCTGCTGGGCGGCAGTGTCCACGGCGTGGAGGAGCGAGTCGCCCTCCAGCTCCAACTCGGTGAAGGTAGAGATTCGCCTGCCGCGCGCCGCGTCCAGAGGAGAGGCGGGCGCCGAGGGTGGCAACGCGGTCGGCGCGGAAGCGGCAGGTGGCGATACGGCAGGCGCGGGCACCGCCGCGACCTCGATCTCGATTTCGATCTCTTCGAAGCGGTTGAACGCCGCCAGCCCCGCTTCGATGTCTGACTTGAATTTCTTCGCGGACGCGGGCTGCGGAGGTGCCGCCGGCGCTTCCGCGGCTGGCTCCTGCCCCTGAGCCGAAGCCGCGAGGGCTGGAGGCAGCCAGATTCGGCTCTGCACCGGTGCGGCCGGCGGTGGAGGGGGAGGCCGACCGATCGCCTCTTGCGTCGCCGCGGGCGGGCTGTCAGGCGTCGCCTCCAGGGCACGCGCCGCCGGCTCGGCACGCGGAAGCGATGGCTCCTCGAGAGGTGGCGGTGGCCCGCCGGGTGCGGCGGCGCGGGCCGCCTCGACTCGAGCGGCCTCGTGGATGCGCTTGGGCTTGAGCCCCGGAGGCGCCGAACCCTCCGCGGGCGCGGCGCCCACCGAAGCGGGCGGAATCAGCAGCGCGGGGTCGACGATCACCGACGGAAGCGCCGGCTCCTCTGCCGGAGGAGTTCCCGGGGCGGGTTCCAGCTGCAGCTCCGGCGGCAGCTCCGCCGACAGATCCAGGGCCTTCCCCCGCACGGCCTCGAGCGATAGCTCGTTGGGCGAGGCCGGGGCCTCGATCACCACCTCGATCTCTCCGGGCTTCCGGGGGGAGCTGTCGATCTCGATCTCGATCGGAGCGCCGGCTGGCGCGGGAGAATCGTCCGGCGGCAGCTCGATGGCGTCCTTCCGATTCATCGGGCTGGGCGCGGGCGCGCGGGAGTCGCGGTCGCCCCTGAGCTCGATGACGGCTCCTGCGTCGTCCGGCGGCAGCTCGATGGCGTCCTTTCGATTCATCGGGCTGGGCGCGGGCGGGCCGGAGTCGCGGTCGCCCCTGAGCTCGATGACAGCTCCGGCGTCGTCCGGCGGCAGCTCGATGGCGTCCTTCCGGTTCATCGGGCTGGGCGCGGGCGGGCCGGAGGGCCGCTCTGCCCTCGCCTCCGGAGCAGATCTTGCGTCGTGCTGCGCCAGCTCGATGGCGTCTTTCCGGTTCATCGGGCTGGGCGAGCGCGAATCCTTTCGGTCAGACAGGAGCTCGAGGGCTCCTCCGCCGGCAGGCAGCTCGATTGCCTCGCGCTTCGGCGTTCCGGCGGCCGCGGTCAGCTCGGCGGCCGCAGCAGCCTTCGGCTTCCCGTCCGCGGGACCGGCCTTTCGGGCGTATAGCTGCGCGAGCATCTGCTGGACACCCTTGTGCGAGGCGTCCAACTCGAGGACGAGCTTGCTGGCAGCGATCGCCCGCGGGAGGAAGCCTTCCCGCGCGTATCCCTCCGCGGCCGCCTTGTAGGCCAAGATGGCGCGGTCCCGGTTCCCGGACTTGGCGAAGGCGTCACCCATCCGCACGCGAGCCTGGTGGTCTTTCGCGTCTTCCTTGCAGTAGTCCTCGTAAAGCTCGGCGGCCTTGGCGAACCTCCCCTTGGAGAACGCCTCGGCGGCCTTGTCCTTGAGCTTCCGCAGTTCCATCTACTTGACCTGTTCCAGCGCCGTCGCCGCGGCCTCGCGGACCCTCCGGTAGTAGTCACTCTTGAGCGCGTCCAGCGCGTCTAGGTGCGGCCCGCCCCGGAGCGCCGCCACGGCCTCGCCCGGCGCGGAGCGGGCGAATAGGCCCAGCCCCTCGGCGGCGGCGGCCCGGATCTCCGGGCTGTCGTGGTACAGCTCGCGGCCCATCGGCTCCAGCGCCCGCAGATCGCCGATCCTCCCCAGCGCCACCAAAACCTCCCTCCGCGCAACTCCGGTGGGATCCTCCAGGTACTTCACCAGCGCCTCCACTGCACCCTTGGCGCGCAGCTCGCCCAGCATCCGCGCCGCGCCGACCGCCCCCGGGCCGCCCTCGGCTACCAGCACCTTCAACGGTTCGATCGCAGCCTCTCCCGCCCCGCTGCGCTCGAGGGCCTCGACGAAGCGCACCGCGTCGCCGGGGAGCTTGGGCAGAACCTCGAGGAGCGCTGCCTGACCTTCCGAGCCGCGCTCGGAGAGGGCCTGGGCCACTGCCGCCTGCACTTCGCGCTCCCGGTCCAACAGCCCGCCCTTGGCGAAGGCGATGCCCTCGGGGCCCAGCGCGGTGGCACCCACGAGCGCGGCGGCCCGCAAGGCCGGGCTCGGGTCGTCCGAGTAGGAGCGGAGGGTGGCGAGCGCTCCTTCTGCCCGGAGCGCGCCCAGGGCGCGGAGCGCGAAGGCGAGCAGCCGGAGCTGATCTTCGGAGGCGTCGTCCACCACCTCCGCCGGCGGGCGCGCCGAGACGACCTGCTTGTGGGCGGCTTGAGCCCTCGCCTGGTCCAGCGCCTCGACCTTCCGGAGCAGCTCGGCCTGCCGAAGCCTCCCGGCCGCCACCTCCTGGTCGCTCCGCGAAGCGGGATCGAAGCCCGGCGAGTACACCTGCGGCAGCTCCCCGATGACCCAGTCCGCGCGGAGCTGCTGCACCACCTTGAGCTCCTGCTCGTAGAGCTTGAGCACCGCCGGCGACGCCGAGCTGTCTCCGAGCTCCGCCACCGCGTCCAGGGCGAGCCTTCGCAAGTGCGCGTCGGCTCCCGCCAAGATGGGCAGCGCCTTGGGCAGCGCCTCGCGCGCCGCCGGCCCGAGCCCCACCAGCGCCTGGAGACCGCCCTCGAGCTGCGACGCCTGCCTCAGCCGCTCGAGGATCGGCTCGAGCGGGCAGCTTCCTCGGCGCCGCAGCTCCCGCCCGGCGGAGATGGCCTCGGCATGCGCACCCTCCGTCGCCACCCGGCAGAGCGCCTGGGCCGTCTCCGGGCTCGGCGGGAGCGCGGCGATGGCCGCAGCCGCGAGGGGGCTCGTCGGGCTCCGCTCCAGCGCGACCTCCAAGAGGTGGGGAAGTGCTGATGGCTCCTGCAGCTGGATCAGCGCGTCGAGAGCGGCCTCCCGCAGCTCCGGGAAGTTCTCCGACAGAAGCTCGGAGATCGGGCCCACCGCCCGCCGGTCTCCCGCGTAGCCCAGGCCGCGCACCGCCGCGGCTGCCAAGATCACCTGGCCGTCCTTGAGCAGCGGCAAGAGTCGGTTCACCGCCTCGGCCCGTCCGCTCTTGCCCAAGGCCTCGGCGGCCCCGACTCGCTCCGGGAGGGTCCCCTTCTGCAGGGCGTCGAGGTTGCGCTGCCAGGTCGCCTGGGACTCGGCGGCGACCACTCCCGCCATCGGACCCGGGATGTTCGCCGCCTTGAGTGCCTGGACGATCGCCTGCCTGGTGGAGCGCCCGCGGCGGCCGTACTGGAGCGTGAGGTAAGCCTTCGCCTTCTCGCTCTTGATCTCGGCCAGCGCCATCGCTGCCTTGCCCTGGACCGACTCGTCGGAGTCTCCCAGGAGCTCTCCGAGCAGGTCCACCACCCGCGCATCCTGGCTGCGGGCGAGCGCGGAGATCGCCTCGGCGCGCACCAGGGACGAAGGATCCTTGGCGGCCTGGGTGAACAGGACCAAGTCCTCCGACCGGTTCTGCTCGGCCAGCTTCTTCACCGCGACCGCGCGCTCCTCGGGGCGGGTGCTCTGGAGGCCGGCGAGGAGCCGGTCCCTGCTCCCGTTGCAGGCGCACAGCAGGGCCGCCGCGGCGAGCGCCGACCGTCGGGCGAAGCATTGAGCCCCCGTGGACGCCATCAGGCGTTTATATCAGCGGCCTGAACGCTTTTGGCCCCGGGCTCGCGTGGGCGCCATCGTCTTCGGCTCGACCCGAGGCGCACCGTGGCCATGGCGCCGGGGCGGGAGCCGCAGCCCAGGTTCGGGCACCGGCTTGCCGTATCCGACCGCCTTCACCAGGGAGATCTCCTCCGGCAGAAGCGGGCGCAGCTCGCCCTGGCGCAGGCCGCCGACGCCCACGCCCGCGTGGCTCGGCCTGAACAGCCTCACCACTGGGTGGCCCACCGCGGCGCACAGCCGCTTCACCAAGTGCGGCCGACCTTCGGTGACGGCGATCTTGAGCCAGGCGTTCCGCTCCGCCTTCTCGAAGAGGGAAACCTCGACCGGGGTAGCCATGCCGTCCTCCAGCCGCACTCCTCGGCGCAGCTTGGAGATGCTCTCCTCCGAAGGAATGCCCTTCACTTTGGCGAGATAGGTGCGCTTCACCTGGTAGCGCGGGTGCAGCAGCCTCTGCGCCAGCTCTCCGTCGTTGGTGAGCAGCAGCGCTCCCTCGGCGTCGAAGTCGAGCCTTCCCACCGGGAAGAGCCTCCCTTCTAGCCGCCCCAGGTAGTCCCCGACCGAGGGCCGGCCGCGCGGATCCTTGAGGGTCGTGACCACCCCGGGAGGTTTGTAGAGGATGACGTAGCTCAGCTTCGAAGGAGGCTCGACCGGCCTCCCGTCGACGGTGACCAGATCCGACGCCTCCACCTTCGATCCCAGCTCGGTCACCGGCCGGCCGTTCACCTGGACTCGGCCCTGGAGGATCAGCTCCTCCGCCCGCCGGCGCGAGGCCACCCCGGACCGGGCGAGGAACTTCTGGAGGCGCTCGGGCACGGCGGTCGGGCGCCCTCAGCCTTCCGTCGGCGCCTGCGGGTTTGGAGCGGAGGGCTCGGCCGCGGCCTGCTCGTCCTTCGGAGTGCCGAGCGCGGTGGCGGCGATCTTCGCGGTGCGGTCGGCTCCAAAGATGGCGTCCTCCAGCTCCGCCAGCGCCGCCTCCGAGGCGCCGCTCTCCGCCTCCAGCTTCCTCCGGAACGTCGGGTCGGCCAGCTCGGAGAATACGCCCTCCACTTTCGGGGGGGCCTCCTTCTCGACGATCTCGCGATGCTCCTCGGTCAGCTCCTGGAACTCGCGCAGGGTCGGCAAGGAGGCGAGATCCTTCAGGGCGAAGAACTCGAGGAATTCGCGGGTGGTGCCGTAGAGGATAGGCCGGCCGACCTCCTCCTTGCGGCCGAGGATCTTGATGAGCCTGCGCTCGAGCAGGGCCTTGATCACCGCTCCCGAGTCGACCCCGCGGATGTCTTCCACCTCGGGCCGGGTGACCGGCTGGCGGTAGGCGATGATCGCCAAGGTCTCGACCGCGGCGCGGGTGAGCCGCTGCGGCTTCACCTGCAAGAACCGCCGGACGTACTCGGAGGAGCCGGGATCGGTCCTGAGCTGCCAGCCGCCGGCGACCTCGTGGAGCACGATGCCGGAGATCCCGTCCCTGAGCTGGCCGGCGATCTTCTCCAGCGCCGCATGGATTCGCGGGCGGTCGATTCCGGTGGTCTCGAAGAGCTGGTCCACGTTGAACGGCCTGTCTGTGACGAACAGCAGGCTCTCGATCACCGTGCGCACCCGCTCGGGCGACATCCTCCGGGCTTTCTGCTGGAGCTTCTCGAGCGGGGTCTCCAGCTCCGGCTCGGGCGATTCGATCTCCGCGGGTTCGACTTCATCCAGCTCGGGATCGGCCGCGGGGGCGGTGGCGGAGGCGATCTCCTCCTCGCTGAACTGGCCCGGACCGGTGCCGGGCGCGGTCGGCTCCACAGCGGGCGCCGGTCCCGGGCCGGGGGGCATGTCAGTCGTATTCACTCTCGTCGACCTCCGTGGCACAAAGCTGGCCCAGGGCGCCGCCCTGGGAGCTGATGAAGATGTCCCCCTCCGGTTCCTCCTGGCAAACGCGGATCAGCCTGAGCTTGCACATCTCCAGGAGCGCGAGGAAGGTGACGATCACCTGGTGTCTTTGGCGCTGTCCCTCGAACAGCGAAAAGAACGTCACCCTGCCCTGCGCGCCGATGCGCTCGGCCACCTGGTGGATCGCGTCCGAGAGTGAGAGCCGCTCGCGCATCACCTCGTGCTGGAGCTTGGGCTCCAGCCGCTCGAGCACCCGGTCGAGCGCCTCGATGAGCTTGTAGACCGAGACCTCGGCGAGGCCGATCTCGTCCTCGGGGATGGGGAGTCGCACCTGCGCAACCCTCCGGGGGAAGACGTCGCGATCGAGGATGTCCTGGCGGGAGAGGCTGTCGGCGGCCTCCTTGTACTTCTGGTACTCGAGCAGCCGGCGCACCAGCTCCTCGCGGGGGTCGCCCTGCTCCTCCGGCTCCACCTCGCCGACCGCCTCATGCCTGGGCAAGAGCAGCCGGCTCTTGAGGTGCGCCAGGGTGGAAGCCATCACCAGGAACTCGCCGGCGATGTCCAGGTTGATCTCCCGCATCGCCTCCAGGTACTCGAGGTACTTCTCGGTGATGAGGGCGATCGGGATGTCGAAGATGTCGAGCTTGTGCTCCCGGATCAGGTGGAGCAACAGGTCGAGCGGTCCCTCGAAGCTCGGCAGGGCGACGCGGAAGGCCGACCCGGACAGGCCGGTGGGCACCTGCTCGAGCACAGCTTCGGGTCCAAAGCCTCCCAAGAGTGGCGGCCTCAATACCAGCGGCCCCCCAGGGGGTCAACGCCGCCTCACAAGCCCACCGCCCGCCGCACGCGGGAGATGACCGGGGCGGCGTACTCCCGGGCGCGCTGGGCGCCGTCGGCGAGGATCCGCTCCAGCTCGCCCTCGTCGGCGAGGATCTGCTTGCGCCGCTCCCGGGCCGGCCCGAAGGCGGCCTGGAAGAAGTCGACCAGCACCTTCTTGTAGTCGCCGTAGCCTTTGCCGCCCGCGCGCCAGCTCTGGTCGATCTCCCCGAACTGGGAGGGCGGCGCCATCAGCTTGAGCAGCTGGTAGAGCGCGCTCCCCTCGATGGGCTTGGGGGCCTCCACCGGGGTCGAGTCGGTCTTGATGCTCATGATCCGCCGCTTGATCTCCTTCTCGTCCCCGAACAGCTCGACGGCGTTGCCGTAGCTCTTCGACATCTTCTGCCCATCGATGCCCGGGACCACCGCGGCCGCCTCCTGGACCCGGTAGCTCGGGAGCTTGAGCGCCCCTCTCGCCCCGCTCTTCTCGCCCATCGGGTCGGAGGGGTCGTACCCCTTCACGTAGGTGACGTTCAGCTTGGTGGCCCAGTCGCGGGTGAACTCCACGTGTTGGACCTGGTCCTTCCCTACCGGCACCACGTCGCTGTCGTAGAGGAGGATGTCCGCCGCCATCAGCACCGGGTAGGCGAACAGGCCGAAGTCCGCCGAGACGCCGCGGGCGATCTTGTCCTTGTAGCTGTGGGCGCGCTCCAGGTTGGAGACCGGCACCACCGTGCCCAGGATCCAGTACAGCTCGCACACCTCGGGCACGTCGCTCTGGCGGAAGAGGGTGGCCTTCTTCGGGTCCAGCCCTAGCGACAGGAAGGCGACGGCCGTCTCCTTGGCCAGCTCCCGGGCCTTCGCGGCGTCCCTCAGCGAGGTGAGCGCGTGGAGGTTGGCGATGAAGTAGAGGGCTTCGCCCTCGTGCTGCAGCTCGATGAACTGGCGGATCGCCCCGTAGTAGTTGCCGAGGTGCAACAGGCTGTTCGACTGGATCCCGGAGAGGATTCGCATGGGGCAGGCACCATACGCAACATGGGGCGAAAACGCAGGCCTACCTCCGAGGGTGGTGCTCGTCGTAGACGGCGCGCAGCCGGGAGCGGTCGACGTGGGTGTACACCTGGGTGGTCGACAGGTCGGCGTGCCCGAGGAGCGCCTGCATGGCCCTCAAGTCGGCGCCCCCCTCGAGCAGGTGGGTGGCGAAGGAGTGGCGGAGCTGGTGCGGCGAGACCGCCTTGCGGATGCCGGCCTTGAGCGAATATCGCCTGAGGAGCTTCCACAGCCCCATCCTGGAGAACGGGCGGCGCCTGGGGGTGACGAAGAGCGCGCGCGCCTGCCCTCCCCCCAGCAACTGGGTCCGCGGGCCCGCCAGATAGGCCCGGAGGGCTTCCCTGGCGGCGCTGCCGACCGGCACCAGCCGCTCCTTTCCGCCCTTCCCGGCGGCGATGAGGTAGCCGTCCGCGAGGTTGACGGCGTCGACGCCCAAGCCCACCAGCTCGCTCACCCTGAGCCCGGTGGCGTAGAGCACCTCCAGCATCGCCCGGTCCCGCGCGCCGGCGGGGGTGTGCGCCTCGGGCGCGGCCAAGAGCCGGTCCACCTCCTCGAGGGTGAGGAAGGAAGGAAGCCTCCTCGCGAAGCGCGGGGTGTCGATGTCCTCAGCCGGGTTGGAGGGAGAGAGCCGATCGTCGTGCAAGAAACGGTGGAAGGAGCGGATGGCGGCGAGGTGGCGCGCCTGGCTCCTGGGCGAGAGGCCTGAGCGCGACAGCCAGGCCAAGTGCTCGAGGACGTCTTCCCGGGTGACCCGGCCGATCTCGGCGATGCCCCGGCGCGAAAGCTCGGACAGATAGCGCCTGAGATCCGCCCCGTAGGCGTCCACCGTCTTGGCGGACAGCCCGCGCTCGGCGCGCATGAAGCCGATGAAAGCGTCGAGGAGGCCTTCCACCGGTCTGAGGCTACCCGTGGTCGGCGCCTGCGCAACTTCGCAAACCCTCTCCCCCAGCCGAGGAGAGGGAAAGGGTGAGGGGGTCAGACAATGATCCCCTTCCCCTGCCGTAGCACCTCGATCTGGTCTCCCACCAGCGAGACCACCGTGGACGGCTCGTTGGGCTGCACGCCGCCGTCGAGGATGAGGTCCAGCTTGTGGCCGATGGCTTTCTTGATGTCCTTGGCGTCCACCAGCACCGCCCCGTCCGGAGTGGACGCGGAGGTGGTCACCACCGGCCGGCCGAGGCGCCTGGCGATCTCCAGCATGAGCGGCGCCTGCGGCACCCGGATGCCCACGTGCTTCTGCTTGGTCTGCATCATCTCGGGGACCAGGCGGGTGGCCTCGAGCACGAAGGTGAAGGGCCCGGGAGTGAGCTGCCGCATGGTGCGGTAGGCGAAGTTGGTCACGATCGCGTACTTCGACACGTCCGATAGGTCCGGGCAGAGGAAGGAGAAGGGCTTTCTCCGCTCCCGGTCCTTGAGCGCGTAGAGCCTCTCGATCGCCTTCTTCGAGAACAGGTCGCAGCCGATTCCGTAATACGTGTCCGTCGGGTAGGCGATGAGTCCACCCTCCTCGAGCACCCTCACCGCTCGCTCCACGATTCTCGGCTGCGGGTGTATCGGGTCGACTTCGACTATCGGGGCATCCATCGGGGGTGCGCTTCCTACACCTTTTCCGGTTCTGCGTCGCCCGCGCGCGGCAACTCCTCGCGCTGCACCTCGCCGCTCCGCTGGAGCGCGAGCCTGGTCAGCACCGGCCCCGCCAGCTCGTGCAGGGCCACCATCGCCACGACCAGCGTCTCCATCCCTGCCCCGAAGTCGGGGAAGGTCCGCCGCACCAGCGCCGCCAGACCGAAGGTGACGCCCGCTTGCGAGATGAGGCCCATCCACAAAAGCGGCCGCAGCCGCGGGTCCTGCCTGGGCGCGAGGCGGCTGGTCGACACGTAGATCGCCGCGGCCCTGAGCGCCGCGAGCCCGAGCGCCACCGGGCCGAGCGTCAAGAGCGCATCGAGGCGGAGGCTCGCCCCGGCGGCGGCGAAGAAGAGCGCGAAGACCGGCAGGCCCGCGTGCTGGACCGCGTGGTTCAGCCGCTCGGCGTGTCCAGGGTGGAGGTTGGCGATGATCGCCCCGGCCGCCAGGGACAAGAGCAGCGGGGAGAGATGGAGGTGCGAGCCCATCTCCGCCGAGGCGAAGCAGACCGCTCCGATGAACAGCGGCAGGTCGCGGTTGACCCGGACCAGGTACAAGAGCATCGAGAGGCCCACCGCCGCACCCACCACCAGCGAGCCGAACAGCTCCCAGCCGACGCCCTGGGCCAGCCCAGCGACGTCCAGGCCCCCTCCGAAGGACGCCCGGGTGAATCCAGCGGCGACCGCGAAGCCCACCAGCACCACCAGATCTCCGATGATCACCAGCGCCATCAGGAACTCGGTGAAGCTGCCCGCCGCCTTGGTCTCCTGGATGATCGCGATCGTCACCGTAGGGGAGTAGGAGACGATGATCGTCCCGAGCAGCGCCGAAACGGCTACTACCTGCCCCAGACTCATCCCTCCCATGAACGGCAGGAAGGGCCGCAGCGCCACCGCCGCGGCCGTCACCAGCACGAACACCGAGACGGAGATCCCCACGCACAGCCCCAGCACCTTCCAGCCGACCCGGCGCAACAGCCCCAGGCTCAGCTCGGCGCCGGCCGCCAGCGCGATGAGCGAAACCGCCAGCCCCTTCACCAGCTCGAGCCCCGCGACCCCCTCGGCGGGAATGAAGTCGAGGGCGTACGGCCCGATGAGCACCCCGATGAGCAGATAGCCAGTGAGCCGCGGCAAGCGCAGGGAGCGGGCTACCGAGCCGGCGAACAGGCCACACAAAAGCAGCGCGCCGGCGGCGAGCGCGACCGGCGTCCCGCTGCCGCCCCGCATGCGCTCGAAGAAGGTGATCGCTCCGAGCAGTGCGAGCAGCAGCGCGAGGCGGTTGATGGCCTTCACCTGGCCGCCTCCGGGGGCAGGCCGCCGCCTGGCTCCGCGCGCTCGGGCGAGAGCGACCGCCGGAAGGCGGCGCTCGCGATCGCTTCGTTCACCAGCGCTCCCAGCGCGCCGACTCCGAGGACCAGCTCGCTCGCCGCGCCCGGCACCAGGAGCTGGTACTCCGCCAGCACGCAGAGGCTCACCGCTCCTTGGGCGAGCAGCGCGTAACCTGGGCGCGCGGGCAGAGCCAAAGCGTCGCCGGCGGCCCTGAGCGCGAGCTGCCCGCCGAGAACCTTCCCCATGAAGCGCAGCGCCACGAAGCCGGGGAGGACCGCCCAGATCTCGAGGCGGCCCAGCTCGACGTGAGCGCCGATCAGAAAGACCAGCACCAGGTAGGCGGGCCGCTCGAAGCGCGCCAGGGCGCGGTAGACCAGATCCGCGCTCCGGCCACCGATGAGCGCGAGCATCGCGCCGCAGGCGAGGCCCGAGATGAGGGTGGAGACGCGAAGGAACGCCGCCGCTCCGGACACCAGCGCCACCGAGCCGAGCAAGATCGCCATCCGCTCCGCCGGGCCGGAGGAGCCGTGCAGGAGGAACGCCGCGAGCATCCCGCACAAGAGGCCGACCAGCGCGGCCATCGCCACCAGCCCAAGGCCGGAGGCTGGATCGTCCGCCGCCCCGAACGCCAGCGCCAGCGCGAGCACCGCCAGCCCCGAGAGATCATCCAGCATCGCGAGCAGCGAGAGCGACAGCCCCCGGAGCCGGTCGATGCGCCCGGAGCGGTGCCAGAGGACCGCGAGATGCCCCGAGGAGACGCTGGCCGCCGCGCCGAGGAGCGCCGCCGCCCCCACCGCTCCCAGGGGCGACAGCTTCGAGGTGAGGAAGAGCACCGGGGCGAGCGGCAGCGCGACCAGCACGAAGGCGGAGACCGACTGCAGCGCCGCTGCGCGGTAGACCTGCGTCGGCAGCCCGCGCAAGAGCCGGAAGTCGAGGTGCAGCCCGATGAGGATGCCTCCCAGCCCCAGGCCGAGCGCGAGCAGCGGCCGGGACTGGAAGAGGTCCTCGCGCGAGAGCATCCCCGCGGCGGACGGCCCGAGCGCGGCGCCCATCGCGAGGAACAACAGCCCGCTCGCCGCCAGCTGCGCGAGCTGGAAGAAGCGCCCCGCCTGAAGCAGCCGCCGGCTGGACGCCAGCACCGAGAGCGCCGCGACCGCCAGGAAGACGAGGAGCGCCTTCATCCCGAGCCTGCCCGCCTCAGCCGGGAGGCGCTCCCTTGTCGTGCCTGGGGGCGGACAGCACCGGCAGGGCGACGATCCGTCCCGCCGGGGGCTGATCTGCATCCATCTCGAGCTGGAGCCTGGCCACCAGCCGCTCGGCCTCCTCCGGCGAGGCGAAGGACTTGAGGCTCAAGAGGACCAGCCGGTCCTCGTCCGCTCCGTGGGCGAGGCTGCGGAGCCCGGAGAAGATCGGCACCTCGGCCGAGAGCGCCGCCGCGGTGCTCCGCGCGCGCACGAAGAGCGGGTCCGGCACGCCGAATTCGCGCAGCCGGGCGATCGCCTTCTCCGGCTCGTCGGGCCGGTTGAGGAACACCAGGACGAGGTGCACAAGCGCCTTATACGTCGCCTCGCCGCAGGCCCGGAACGAGAATGGTCCCCGGCCTGCTCAGCCGGCGCTCGCCCTGGTGGCCGGCCCGATCACTCCTTGGGGTGGACGCCCTCCGGCGGGCGCTCGCCCTCGCGCGGCTCCTCCTTCGCGGCGGCCGCGGCCCTGGCGGCCCGCTTGCCCTCCTCGATGAGGCGCTTCACCTTCTGTCCACCCTTGCGACCGATCTCCTCGTAGAAGTTCGGCCCGCGCGTCGCCTTGACCCGGTCGCCGCCCTTCTTGCCGATCTCCTCGTAGAACTTCGGGCCGCGCTCGGCCTTGACCGTCTCGCCGCCCTTCCGGCCGATCTCCTCGTAGAAGGCGCGGCCCCGCTCGGCTTTCACCGTCGCGCCGCCCTTCCGGCCGATCGTCTCGTAGAACTCGCGACCTCGCTCGTTCCGGACGGTCTCGCCACCCTTTCGGCCCGCCTCGGCCACCGTCATGCTGCCCTTGTTGTCCTTCTCCGCCATGTTCCTTCTCTCCTCTCGTGGTCGCGACCCGTCCCTCGCCGTGGTCTCCTCGCCTTGCCCGAAAGTTGGGTCCGAGGCGGCCCGATGCAAGCAAGGTCCTTACACCGCCGACCGTCCGGACTTCGTCCTTCCTAATCCAACCGGCCGGATTCGCTCGCCATTGCGCGTTCGCGATGGCCGGCCAGGAGCTTCGAGGGGCTGATCGTCTGCCTGTTCAGAGGTGAAACACTGCCGCACGATTGCCAATTCCGCGGAGGCTTCCCACCTTGCCTCCCTGGGGGGAGGGCTTGGCTTCTGGCAATGCGAGGAACTGGCTAAAGCTGCTAGCCCCGGCGCTGGCGGCCATCTGCGGGCTGGTGGCGCTGAGACTCCTCGGCAAGGACGTCGTCGACCAGCGGACGCTCTCGGGGTGGATTTCCCCGCTCGGCCGCTTGGCCCCGCTGGCGTTCATCGCCTTCCTCGCGGTGCGGCCGTTCACTCTGTTGCCGGGCCAGCTCCTCGCTGCGGTGGGAGGCATCCTGTTCGGTGCGTTCTGGGCCACGGTGTACGCCGAGCTGGGGAGCTTCCTCGCGATGTCGATGCTCTTCCTGCTCGCCCGGCGATACGGCGTGCGGTGGATGAAGCGGCTGGCCAAGGGCAAGTACCCCGCCCTGGCGCGCGCGGCGAAGCACCACGACTTCAAGTTCGCGCTGCTCACCACGATCAACCCGCTGGTGCCCACGGACGTGGCGGTGGCGGCGGCGGCGGCCTCGGGGGCGCGCTTTTGGCCGACGGTGGGCGGGGTGCTTTTGGCGACCGCGCCGGGCACGGCGCTCACGGCGCAGTTCGGGAGCGCGCTCTCGCAGGGGAAGGCGGTGCTGGCGGCGGCCTCCGCGGTGGGCATGGTGGGAAGCCTGGTATTCGGAGTGATGCTGGGGAGGCGAGTGGCGCAGGACATCAGCAACGACCGGGGCGGGGAGGAGCGAACGCCGATGCCCAGGAGGCGCTCCGCTCCCGCGGCGAGCTGAGCGGATTCGGCTGAGGCGGAACCTCCTGGGCCGCCAGGACCGGATTGGGAGCCGGGGAACCGGACGGGTTGACCCGTAGGCCGAGCTTGGTCCAGCTCGTCGAGGCCCGACGGCGGCCCTGGGGCGAGCTCGGCCTGCCCTCGAGGCGATCCGACCTGATCCCGACTCGAGCTCGTCTCATCATCCTCCTCGATTTGACGCTCCGGCAGGGACGGAACGACATCACATGCGTGCGACGGATCGTTCCGCTGCTGCTGCTGATGCTGGGCTCGTGTGGGGTGCCGACGCCCACCAGCCTGCAGCGGGACTTCGCCCGCTCGATTGCTCCCACGGAGATCCGCGCGGGAGCTACGCTCCCCGACTCACCCCGGCGGCGCCTTACGATCCGCGTCTACGCCGACCCGGAGTATGCGTTCTCCGAGATGCGCCCGGAGGCTCGCTTCGAGGAGCTACTGGGGCGGGCCAACCGGCTGCTCGGGCCTCAGTTCGGCGTCGAGCTGGTGGCCCAGTCGTTCTCGAGGTGGGCCCGAAAGACCCCGGCCGAACGCCTGGAGCCGATGCTCTCGGAGCTCCACTCTCTGGATCCGGGCCTTGGAGTCGACTGGGTGGTAGGCCTCGTGGCGCCGACGCCGGTGTTCACCGCCTCGCACCAGCTCGAGCGCGCGGACAGGAACGACTCCGGCTTCATCAGCGTGGACGAGGCCACGACGCTGGCGAAGGACCTCCACGACCAGTTCGAGAGCTGGGCAAAGAAGGTCGCGGGGCGCGACGGACGAATTGACGGCGGCGAGGCGCGTGGCCTACAGATGGGGCCCGTTCCCGAAGCTCGGCTCGGCGGACTTCACCGGCGCGTTCCTCAATGCGTTCGGGTATACGCGGTACACCGGCGAGCAGCGCGATCTGGTCAGCACCGAGGCGTTTCCTCCCAGCCGCCACGCCGAGCTGTGGCAGCACTTCGCGGACTATGATCCGCAGATGCAGCCCGCGGTGGACAAGATGAAGGCGCTCTTCAAGGAGCGGACGCTGTACGCCATCACCGTCGATACGCCCGAAGCCTTCGGCGGCAAGGTCTATCTGATGGCCCAGATGCCCGACGGGAGCCTGGTCGGGCTCAAGGACCGAATCGCGGGGATGAACCTCTGACGGAGGAGCCCGGTCGGCCAGCCCCCGGTGCGCCCCCTGGAGCTCCGCGTATTGCCCACGTCATTCCCCGTGTCCTAGCCGGGCCCTCCCGGGCCTACACGCGTCGCCAAGCCGTGCCCTGCGCGAACCGCGGCGTCGCAGGCCCCGATCTGCGTCGCCTCGCGTCCGGGGGGACCGTGAGAAGGGTGGCGGCAGCCTCATCGGTTGGGGTCTACGGTCGGGGTTCGGCTGCGAGCTCGGGCCCCGCTGCCAACCCGCGCAGCACCTCGCAGGCGCCCGAGGGATAGGCCTCGGCCACGGCATACCAGCGGAGCATCTCCCCTCGAGCCACTGGAACGAGCGCGTGCGCGCCGATGAGGTGCCGGGCATCGGCGGGGCGCACCGATGAGGTCTGCACGTGCTGCTCCGGCGCCGTCTTTCTCGCCAGCAGCTCCGCCCAGAAGCTCCCGCCGGAAGGAATGTCCGCGGTGGCAACCACCACCTCGACTGGCCGCCAGCCCCTTGGCTCGCCGCTCCCCTTGATGAGTCGCTGGGAGAGTGCCCAAGCCGCGGCGCCGCCGGCGCCTCCGCCCGCGAGGAGTCCTCCGAGCGCGAAGAGTGCCGGGGCGAGGTGGGGCCTCACGGGAACGGCTCCTCGAGGACCGCGCAGACGGCGTCGATGCGCTGGCCCGCATAGGCGCGGGCGAGGTGCATGGCGCGCACGGGCTCGCCGGCGGACAGAGGGAAGAGCAGTCGCTGACCGAGGAGCTGGGCGGCGACCTCAGGAGGCACCGCGTCGGCTGGAACCAGGCTCGTGGGGACGTTCCGTTGCGCGAGGACGTCGTGCTCGAGCGGCGACCCCGCGCTGAGGTCTGCCGAGGCGACCACCACTCGCATCGAAGTCGGGAAGGCCTCTTGGACGCGCTTGGCGGCGGCTGCCTCTTGGCGAAGAGAATCCACTCGAAGCCAGACGAAGGGGAAGCTTCCACCTGCGCCGGCGATGAAGGCCAGAAGTCCCGCGAGGAGCCCGCTTCACGGAGTCTCCGGGAGGCTGGGGTCGGTACCGGCGCGGCGGCGCGCGCGGTGGAGGAGCTCCTCTACCGACCAGCCCCGCTCGGGGGTCACCTTCTGCTCGTCAGTGTTCGGATGGGGGAGGTCGATCGAGGCCCCCGCGGAGTCACTTGGCCCTGGGTCGATCGGCCCAAACATGAAAGCGAAGACGATGGGGGCAAAGAGGGCCAAGAAGAGCGCCGGCAGGACGAACAGTGTCGATGAGAGCAGCCCCACGAAGGTGGCGAGGATGCCCCGGAGAGTGTTGCGCTCGCTTCGCACGAGGCGATCGACCAACCACCAGCCCAGGAGCATCGAGCCCACTCCCAGGCCGGCGAGCAGCATGATGGCCAGCACGGCGAGGTAGCCGAAGACGTGGCCGACCATCGGCGCGATCAGGTCGGGCCGCAAGAAGCTCAGCACCGCCGCAAGTGCGATGGGCAGACCGGAGAGGCTGCCGGCGACCACGAAGTGCGTCCGGCGCAGGGCCAAGGGGCGGCTCAGCGGAGGGACTTGGCGTCTTCCCGCGCGCCCCGCGCCCGCTCCAGTGCGCGGTAGTAGAGGGGCTTGGGCGAAATGCCGGTCGCCTTGGTGAGGAGCCCCTCCGCCTCGTCGTAGGAGCCGCGGGCTTCGGCGAGGACCGCGAGATCGTACAGGGCCGGGGCCGACTGCGGAGAGCGCGCCACCGCATCGGAGAAGGCCGAGTAGGCAGCGTCGAAAAGGCCCTCTTTGCAGAGGGTGACGCCGGGATGGACGATGGGGTCGCTGTCGTCCAGCTCGACCTCGGCGGAGACGCGGTGGGGGCGGAGATCCGAGAGGAAGACGCCGGCCAGCCGTTTGGAGGCGCGGAGCATCGCCTCGGGCTCTCCGATGTTGGCGGCGCCTCCCTTGGCCCAGTAGCTGCTGCCGAACAGCGGCGGCGCGTTGGGGTTGCGCGCGTCGAGGACATCGATGCGCACGTCGAGGCGGCCGACGCCGGACTTGACGTCCTTCTTCTCATCGAGCTGGTAGGACCAGTCGGTGGGGCGGGCCCGCAGGACGAGGTCTGCTTGCGGGCGGTCCACGAGGTTGAGGCCGGCGCGGCGGAGCTCGGCATCCATCTCGTTGCGGACCGCCTCGACGGCGACCCACTTGTTGAGCACCTGGCCCTGGGTGAAGCCGATGGCGGCGTCGAGGACGTTGGTGGCGGAGGGGCCCACTCCGTCAGCCTCCACCTGGAGCGCGATGCGCTGGTCCGGGGCAAGCTGGAAGCGGGCTGGCCGGGACCATTCGATGCGGATGCGCGGCGTGCAGCCGAAGGAGGTGACCACGGTGGCGGCGAGCAGGGCCAGTTGGGCAGGGCGAGATCTCATTGGCTTTCTCCTGCGGGTGCTTCATAGCCCGAGTGGCGGGTTGGAAGTAGCGAGGGATTGGTCGCGACCCGAAGGACGCCGACATCTCGAGCGCCTCGCTGAGCGGGCGATAGCGGCTGCGGGCTTCCTCCTGGGCTGGTAGTGTCGCGCCTGTTTCCCCGGAGGCCATATGCCGCGTATTCCCCAGGTCAAGGTGAGTGAGTTCGTCACGGCGAGTGAGAAGTACGTGAAGGAGCAGCTCTCTCGGGCCGACGTAGGGAAAGACGGGAGGCTCTCGCAGGTGGACTCGGCGCGCCTGCCGAAGGATCTCCAGGACAACCTGACCAACTTCAAAAGCGCCAAGGAGATCCGGGGCGCGGTGTCGGCCAAGTCCTTCTCCGAGGCCTTCGTGAAGTATGTGGCCGCGGTGGCGAAGCGGGCGGACAGGGATGGCGACGGCTACTTGACCGCGAAGGAGTCGAAGGGCCTTCCGAAGGATCTCCGTGACAACTACTGGAACTACTACCGGGCGACGCAGGCCAAGGGCATCGACACGGCCGACCTTGCCCAGGTGACCCAGGCCGGCCGGGCGGCCCTGGCCGATCACGTGAAGAACGTGCTGTTCAACACGGCCGAGCCGGAGGGCCAGAGCTTCCGCGACGAGTGCCTCGATGGGCGGACCACTGGAGAGCGGGCCACCAAGGTGAAGGCGGAGATGCTGGCGGAGGCCGCGCAGTGGGCGCCTGGCGGCATCGGTGCCGAGGCCTGGGAGAAGTACGAGGGCAACGACTGGCAGCGCCAAGGAGAGGTGACCTACGCCGGTCGGTTCTGGGGCCTGTACACCGAGGTCCGCTTCAAGCCGAACCAGCGCCCTGAGGTGTACGTGGAGATCGACTGACGGCCGAATCGGTGGCCCGAACCTTGGCCCGAGAAGCAAGAACGCCGACCCAGCACCCTCGCTAAGTCGGCGTCCTCACTGAGTTGCGGGGGCAGGATTTGAACCTGCGACCTTCGGGTTATGAGGACGCGTCTCAAGGCTTGCGCTCCTTGCCGGATTTGCTGAACGCCATGTTACGAGGGTGTCGATCACCGTCAAGCTTGCCCGGCTTGCCACGTTCGGCCACCCTGTGGCCTGCAAAATGGCCTGGGGTTCTGGAGGCGGCATCGACCGCGAAGAGCTGCGGGCCGCGATCCTGGACCTCGTCCGGATCGCGGCGCTGTGGGAGGGTGGCGCGCTCGAGCGCGGCCACGCGGAGACCCGTGCGGCGGATGAGCGGCTCTTGCGGACGGTGGTCAAAGCGATCGCGGAGCACCAGCGCGGCGCGAGGAGTGTGCCGTTCGCCCGTGTGGGCAAGCACGTCGTCCGCCGGATCGACGTTGGTCTCGCGCAGGTCCACGAGCGGATCACCGAGGTTCTCCGCAGCGTCGACGGCGCCATCGGCGATGACGAGCTCGACCAGATCAGGGCCGCGTTCAGGCCGCTGGGGATCAAGGGCGTGACGACCAGGGCGCTCCGCACGACGATCGAGCGGCTCCAGGAGCAGAGCGGGACGCGCCACTGGGTTCACGAGTTGCGCGGGCCGGAGATGGCAGCGGCCGAGCTGATGTCGGCGGTGGTGCCCAGAAGCGGGCGGTACGTGTTTCTCGTGAAGCAAGCACTCGACGCGCTCACGGACCAGCTTCCCGAGGAGGAGAAGGCGGCGGGACATCCAGTCGATCTCGAGCTTGAAGCGAGAGGCCGACTTCCGACGAAGCGGGCGCTGACAGAATACATGCTCCGGCTGCTGAGCTACTCGCCGAGGACAATCCGGCGGGTCATGGACGTGCTGCACGGCGTCCGGGCGGCCAAGCGGACGCGCGCCTGACCGCAGGCTACCCTCTATCGACGTGCAGCTCGGTTCCACCCACAGGTGGGCTCCCGCTGAGATCGAGCTCGTTGGAGGTCACCGTTCCGCCGAAATCGAATTGGACTTCGGCTTCCCTTGCCGGCGAGGTCGCCTGCTCAGGGAGTTCGGTCGCAACGCGCTTCGCGGCCGCGATGAGTTCCTCCGACCAGCCCATCTGCTTCAGGAGATCTGGGTCCATCATGGGCGTGCCTCCACCGCAATCATATGCTGCATCCGGAAGAATGCATAAGCCGAGGACACCATCAACTTCACGACGGGAGATTTGTCAAACGTGTAGTACAGCAGCGCCCAGAGACGGCGCATGGCCCGCTGAAGAGCAGCGTCCGGATGGTCGATTTGAATCCGGACCTCGTTCCACAGCACGTCCCGCGAGATGGCATGGCCGTGTGCCTTCCATCGGTCATGCGAGCAGAGGACCCCCGCAACCTCCAGAGCGCGCCGCTGTCGGTCCTGGTCGGTTACGGGCTGCCCCGTCGAACGATGGGTCTGCCACGTTCTGAACTTGTGCCGCTCGAGATACTGCGCGGCCATCGTCAGGACGTAGTTCGACGCGCTGATGGCGGCGCCGAGTTGCTTCTGGTCCATCTGATCCAGCAGCCGAATCAGCGCCCACGGCGGATTCTGCTTTCGTGCGAGGGCCGCGTCCCCCTCTTTCTGGATCTTGTCGAGTAGAGTCAGCAGGGCCTGCGCGGGCACCAGCGCTCCGTCCTTCGAGGGGACCTGCGGATCCAGCGGTCCCAGGAAGGCGCGGTGGTCCATCCAGATCCGATCGCCCGAGAGCGCCCAAAGAGTCCCCGCGCTCATGGCCTTGTAGGGGATGAGGAACTCCACGGAGTCGAACCGTGGCCGGAGCGCTTCCACGAAAAGATTCACCTGCTCCGCGGAGCCACCGGGCGTCGCCAGCAAGATATCGACCTGTTTGATCGCAGGATCGATGCGGCCAACCATCTCGCTGAAAGGCAGGTGATCGGAGGCCGCGATGGCGGTATCTGCGGCACCGCTCCGAACGAGGTTGGCCGCGTAACAAATGCACGGTCGTCCTCGGGCGCCTTCGATCTCGGCGAGCGCGCGCCGAAGCTCTGGCACAATGTTCCCATCGGCCGGTGCCAGTGAGACGATGCTGCCGTACTCGTTTCCGTCCTGCATGGCGTCGAGCAGCGACGGCACGACGTTCGACGGCTTCGGCCCGATCACCTGCATCCGCCGCTTCTTTCCCTTACTCCGGTTACCGATGGCGTCCTCCCGCGAGAACCACTACCACGACCCACTCGTCTTAGGGCGCTGTTGCTGCCCTCATGCGCGACCTCCGCGCCCGGACCCCATCTTCGGACTTGGGACGAGGCCGGGACGGTGGCTCCGTGCTCACCGACGCCTTGTGGTTGCCCGAAGCCACGCCGCTCTTCTTGCGCCGGCCTTGCGTGGCCACCTTCTCGACCCTCGCATCGGCCTCCATCTCCAGCCCGAATAGCGCCGACAAGCTCTCGCCGCCGAGTACCTTATCCGCCGCCGGCCCCTTCTTCGCGAGCGGCAGCCCGCGCCCTGCCTTGGCAATCAGGTCCTTCTCGTCGACCTTGCGCAGCTTGAACAAGAGCTCCGGCCGCTCATCGAGTCGCGCGCCGATCCCGTACAGCACCGCCGCCACGTGCTTGCACATCGATGCCCAGTCCGGGCAGCTGCACGAGAGCTCGATCTCCGCAGGCGCGGGGAACAGGCCTGTCTTCTCCTGGCAGATGCGCTCCATGACGCCCTTCGAGAAGCGCCCCTGCAAAAGTTCCACGAGGGAGTCGATGGCCCCGGCGCTGTCGCGGCAGATCGACGTCCACCTCGCCTTGGGCACCGCCGACACCTTGACCGCCACCCGGTAGAGAGACGAGCCGCTCACGATGGCAGCGACCTCTCCGGCCGCGATCTGCAAATCGACCACCGAGCCGTTGCGCACGTAGGTCCGCCCGCGTGGTAGGCGGTTCGAGTAGTCGCTGTACCGTTCGAGGTTGTCGCACCACGCCTTGCCCCAGAACGTCTGCGCGATCTTCTTTCCATCGATCACCACCGGCGACACCGGGTGCCCCTTCTTCTTGAGCTTCTGCATCTCGCGCTCGGCCTTCCGCCGGCGCTCAGCAACAGAAACGTAGGGCCGCCACTCGTAGAACACGGTCACTCCTTCATCGCAGCTCCGAGGTCGAGCTTCACGAGGTCGAGCAGCGCCTCGTCGGACATCTCCGTCAGGTTCAGCTCGGCGCCGCCTTCGAGCAGATCCTTCGAGAGCTGCTTCTTCGATTCGATGAGCTCGTCGATCTTCTCCTCGACGGTCCCCTTGCAGACGAACTTGTGAACGAGCACGTTCTTGTTCTGGCCGATGCGGAACGCGCGGTCGGTGGCTTGGTTTTCCACCGCCGGGTTCCACCAGCGGTCGAAGTGCACCACGTGCGAAGCCGCGGTGAGGTTCAGGCCCGCGCCGCCCGCCTTGAGCGAGAGCACGAAGAACGGGACCGACTCGTCCTCCTGGAACCGCTGCACCAGCTCCCTCCGCTTCCCCACTTCGGTTTCACCATGTAGCACGAGCCCCGACCGGCCGAACACCCCACCGAGGAACGCCGCGAGCGGTGCGGTGACCTCGCGGAACTGGGTGAAGACGAGCGCCTTCTCCTGCTTGGCGGCGATCACCTCGGCGATCTCGCGCAGCCGCGCCCACTTGCCGCTGTCGCCCTCGGTCCAGGCGCCGTCGCCGAGCCACTGTGAGGGGTGGTTGCAGATCTGCTTGAAGCGCATGAGGAAGGCGAGGACCACGCCCCGGCGTTTCATGCCGTCCAAGGCGTCGAGCTGCGCGCGCAGATCCTCCACCGCCTCCTGGTAGAGCGCCGCCTGCTTCTTGGTGAGCGGGCAGAACGCCTTCACCTCGGTCTTCTCCGGCAGGTCGGCGATGACGCTCTTGTCCGTCTTGAGCCGGCGCAGGATGTATGGGCGCACGAGGTCGCGCAGCGGGCCATAGGGGTTGCCCCCGGCCGAGGCGAGCCGCTTCGCGTAGCCCGAGAACTCCTTCGCAGAGCCGAGCAGGCCAGGGTTGATGAAGTCGAAGATCGACCAGAGGTCCGAGAGGCGGTTCTCGATGGGCGTTCCGGTGAGCGCGATGCGCCCCCGAGCCTGGAGCTTCTTCGCGGCCTTCGTCTGCTTCGCATCGGGATTCTTGATGGCCTGCGCCTCGTCAAGGGCCACGAGGCGCCAGGAGGTCTTCTCCAGCCACGGAATCCTGAGCAGCGAGCCGTAGCTCGTGATGACGAGGTCGGTGTCCGCGAGCTTGTCCGGCGCGATTTCTTTGAGATCGTCGCCCGCCATCGCCGAGGGGTGCGCCACGAACGCCTTCAGGCTCGGCGCGAACTTGTCGATCTCCGCCATCCAGTTGGAGAGAAGCGACGCCGGCGCGACGAGAAGGCTCGGCAGCTTCTTGGCGCGGCCCTGCTGCATGAGCAGGAGCGAGAGCACTTGAATGGTCTTGCCGAGCCCCATGTCGTCGGCGAGGCAGGCGCCAAGGCCGAGCTGCGAAAGGAGGCTCAGCCACTGCACGCCGATTTGCTGGTATGGGCGCAACTCGCCTCGCAGCTCGCGCCCGGGCGCGACCTTGGCGAGCCCCCCCGGCGAGCGCAGCCCCTTGAGCATCTCGGCGAGCCAAGGCCCCGCGCTCACGCGCGACCAGTCCACTTCAGCTCGTTCGGCATCGCCGCCGGCGATGTTGGCGCCCGAGAGCATGCGCATCGCCTCGGCGAACGTGAGCCCGCCTTCGCTCGCCAACCGCTCGGCCTCCTTGAACCGCTGCATCGTGCGCTCGATGCGCTCGTGATCGACTTCCACCCACTGGCCGCGGATGAGCGCGAGGCCGGTCGAGCTGGCGAGCAGCGCCTTCAGCTCCTTGGGAGTCAGCGGCTCGCCGTCGAGCGAGACCGCGACCTGGAAATCGAGCAGCGCGTCCTTGCCGAGGCCCGAGGGCGCCTTCGTGCCCACTGTCCCGGTGACCTGCGGCCTGGAAGGCCGACCTGCCCGCCACGTCGCGGGCATGCGCACGACGACGCCGGCCTGCTCCAGTGCGTGGACGTCGCCGAGAAAGCGAAAGGCCTCCTGCACGGTCCAGCGCAGTGGGTGGAAGAGCTCGCCGGCGTCGACCATCTGCTTCAGCCAGCCGCACCGCTCTGCCGCGCTCTGGACCGGGAGAAGCAGCGAGAGGAGCCGCTCCTTGTTGGCCGCGCCGGCGTACTCGCGCAGCGCCTGGCCGAGCGGGAGGTGCTGAGCCTTTCCGTGCGCGGAGAGCCGGCTCGTGTACGTTGCCAGGAACGCGAACGGTGCCTCCTCGTCGCGACGGTTCTCGGCGAGGTTGAAGTGCACGCGGCCGACGAGGTTCCACGCTGGGTTCAGCGACTTGAGGAAGTCCTGGAGCGAGGCGCCCGACTCGCGCAGTTCGACGACGAAGGCCTCGCCGATCGCGGTCCACAGCGCGCGGAGCACGCCTGCGGTGACGTACTCGGCGCCGGGCATCAGCGGGGCGGCCGTTGCGAGCGCTTCCAGATCGGAGTCGGCCGGCAGGGACGGCGGCTCAGTCTCGCCGTCGGCCGATGGCCGCGTGCAGAGCGCGGTCACGAAGCGGGCGCCGAGCTCGCGCCAGTACGCCAAGACCGGCGGGAGAACGCTCCCGACCTCGGCGGCTCCGAGTCGCAGCAGGCCCTGGCCAGCGCCGCGCGCGAAGGCACACGCGATCCGCTCCGCAGTCGCCGGATCGAGTTCGGGCGCGTCCTCCGCGAAGTCGAGGAGGAGGTGCCCTTGCGGCGTGAGACGCAGCGCGAGGCGTCGGTCGTCCGCGAGCTTCGCGGCCGGCTTTTCAATCGCCGCCGCCTTCACGGGTCCGTCTCCTGCGGCGCGAGAACGGCGGCGCCGCACGCAGGGCAGCCCGTTCGAAGGCTTTCGCGAACAATCGCGAACAATCGCGAACCCATCGCGAACTCGATGTCGCTATCCGGCAAGGCGGTACCTCGTCGAGCGACCCTTCCCGATGCGCACTACCCTCCCGGCCTCGACCAGCCCAGCCAGGAGGCGTTGGACCATCCGAGCGGTCGGAGGGGCAGTGATGCCACGCCGGATGTCCTCGATGCCCACCTCGCCCCGCGACGCCAGCACGCTGATGATCTCTCGCTGCCGAGGAGAAAGCTCCTCCTCGACGATCTTCGTGGTCACGGGCGCTGCGGGCCAGAAGCGTACCCCCACCTCTCCAGTTCGCTCGACGAATTCGGGATCCCGCAGCCCGGCGCGGCGACACAGGTCGAGGATCTTCTGCGTCCCGCGCCCCCACTTCTCGATGTATCCGCGGCGGTAGAAGACGTCCGCGATCAGATCGTTCCTGAGCACCGAGGGGTGATCGACTCGGAGCTTCTCCGGTGTCAGCTCGCCGGGGAGCCGACCGTAGCTCCAGATCTCGAGCCGGTCGTCAAAGATGGCCACCCCGATCGAAGCCCCCGCCTCGGAGTAGTCGCGGTGGCAGAGCGCGTTGACGACGGCCTCGCGCAGCGCTTCCGGCGGGTACTGTGGTCGGTCCTCGCGCCGCATCTGCCCCGAGATCACGCGGCTGGCAACAGGGAGGTGCATGTCGAAGAATGCCTCCGCATGCCGCAGGAGCGCGAAGGCATGACCCTGGTACTGACGGTTGTCGATGAACTCGGACTTGGTCACGCCGCGAAAGCGGGCGAGCCGGATCGCGCATTGGGGATAGTCCGGCATCGGGTCCTTGGCGAAGAGGACGACGGCGGCCTGCGTGAGCGTGCCGTCGCCGAGGAGGTGCAAGCGTTCGAGAATCGCCTTCGGCTTCTCGGATGGAACTGCCGCGAGCCGCTTCGCGGCGACGGCTTCCACCACGGTGCGCTCAATCTCCTCGGCATCGAGATCGGCGACCGTCCAGCCGGTCGCTGGCAAGTTCTCCCACCGATGTCGCGCGTGGAGGCGACTCAGGAGCAGCCGCTCGTACTCCTCGCGCTTCATCCGGCGCGTGGTGTTCCCGACGCGAAGGAATCCGCGACCGTCGAACGTGTACGGCTGTTGAGTGCCCGCGCCCGCCTGCAAGACGAGAATGTCTCTACCGCCTCCGACCGCGATCTTGCTGATGTTCACCTGGGGAGCCGGCTCGATGTTCCTGCTCGCGGCGGTCACGTCGTGGAGCGTGTTTTCGGCGACGGTCTGACCAATGATCCGGCCGTCGGGTGCGGCGCCGAAGACGACGGTACCGCCGCGGTTGTTGAGGAACGCGCAGAGCGCCTCCATCCCCTCGCGCAGCTCGCCCGTGCTTCGCTTCAGCTCGAGCGTCTCTGACTCGCCCTTGGCGATGAGGCGTCGGATGGAGGTAAGGGTTGGTTGGGTGCCCCAACTGCCACGCGGCCTCCTGGTCATGGCGCCGACCTCGCCGCGCCCTCGATCCAGAAGTCCGACAACAGCTCGGCCTGCTGCAGGACCGTGTTGGTCGCCGCCTCCTGCTTGTCGGGCGGGTACCCGTACTTCCGGAGGATGCGCTTGACGATGACTCTGAGCTTGGCCCGTACCGACTCCTTCACGGTCCAGTCGATGCTGACGTTCTTGCGGACGGAGTCGACGAGCTCGCGGGCGATGGTCTTGAGCGCATCGTCGCCCAGCACCTTGACCGCGCTGTCGTTGACCTCGAGGGCGTCGTAGAAGGCCAGCTCGTCGTTGGTGAGCTTCAGGTTCTCGCCGCGCTTCTGCGCCTCGCGCATCTCCTTGGCCAGCTCGATCAGCTCCTCGATGACCTGCGCGGCCTCGATAGCGCGGCTCTGATACCGGCGAATCGAGCGCTCGAGCAGCTCGGAGAACGAGCGCGCCTGAACGAGGTTGTGCTTCGAGCGGGTCTTCACCTCGTCGTTGAGGAGCTTGCGGAGCAGCTCGACCGCGAGGTTCTTGTGCTGGAGCCCGCGCACCTCGGCGAGGAACTGCTCCGAGAGGATCGAGATGTCCGGGTTCTTGAGGCCCGCGGCGGCGAAGATGTCGATGACCTCGTCCGAGGCCACCGCCTTCGACACAATCTGCCGGATCGCGTGGTCGATCTCACCCGAGGCCTTGCGCTCGCCCACCGAGGCTTTGGCGATCGCAGTGCGCACAGCCTGGAAGAAGCCGACGTCGTCGCGGATACGGATCGCCTCGTCGTGCGGGATGGCGAGAGCGAACGCCTTGGACAGCTCGGTGACTGCCTGAAGGAGACGGTCCTTGCCGTCGGCCTGGGCGAGTACGTGCTCCTGCGCCGCGGGAAGGAGCGAGAGCCGTTGTGCCGGCGTCCCGGTGAGCCATGGCGACCTATCGAACCCATGGAAGATGCCGCAGCAGATCTCGTGCTTCTCCAGCATGAGGGCGACGGCCTCTTCTTGATCGATCGCCGTGTCTCCCTGGCCGCCGCTCTCGGTGTACGTGCGCAGGGCGCGCTTGAGCTGTTCGGCGAGGCCCAGGTAGTCGACAACGAGGCCGCCTGGCTTGTCGCGGAAGACGCGGTTCACGCGGGCGATGGCCTGCATCAGTCCGTGCCCCTGCATCGGTTTGTCCACGTACATGGTGTGCAGGCAGGGCGCGTCGAAGCCCGTGAGCCACATGTCGCGGACGATGACGAGCTGAGCGGGTCCTCCGGGTCCTTGAACCGTTTGGCCAGCGCCTCGCGGCGGGGCTTGTTGCGGATGTGCGGCTGCCACTCGGCCGGGTCCGAGGCCGAGCCGGTCATCACGACCTTGATCGCGCCCTGGGTGTCGTCAGCGTGGTGCCACGCCGGCCGCAGGGCGACGAGCGCCTTGTAGAGTTCGACGCAGATCCGCCGGCTCATGCACACGACCATGGCCTTGCCGTCCAGGGCCTCGAGCCGGGCGTCGAAGTGGCGCACGAGGTCATCGGCCACGAGCGCGAGCCTGCGGTCGGTGCCGACCAGAGCCTCGAGCGCCGACCACTTCGTCTTGAGCTTCTCCTTGCCCTCTATCTCCTCGCCCTCGGTGGCCTCGTCGAACTCGGCGTCGAGGTGGGGCTTCTCGTCTTCCTTCAGCTCCAGCTTGGCGAGGCGGCTCTCGTAGTAGATCGGCACCGTGGCGCCGTCCTGCACAGCGCGCTGGATGTCGTAGATGCTGACGTAGTCGCCGAACACCGCCCGGGTGTTCTTGTCGGTCAGCTCGATGGGCGTGCCGGTGAACCCGATGAACGAGGCGTTGGGCAGCGCATCGCGCATGTGCCGCGCGAAGCCGTCGATGAAGTCGTACTGGCTGCGGTGCGCCTCGTCGGCGATCACCACAATGTTCTCGCGGGGCGAGAGGAGCGGGAAGGTGTCGCCCCGCGTCTCCGGAAGGAACTTCTGGATGGTCGTGAAGACCACGCCGCCAGCGGCGACCTTGAGCAGCTCGCGCAGGTGGGCGCGGTCGCGCGCCTGCGTGGGTTCCTGGCGCAGGAGCTCCTGGCAGCGGGAGAAGGTGCCGAAGAGCTGCTCGTCGAGATCGTTACGATCCGTGAGCACGACGAGGGTCGGGTTCTCCATCTCCGGGTGGAGGATGATCCGGCCGGCGTAGAACGCCATGGTGAGGCTCTTGCCCGAGCCCTGCGTGTGCCAGACGACGCCGACTCGGCGATCGCCCTTGGGCCGCGACGCCGCGAGCGTGGCGTCGACCGCGCGGCCGACTGCGTGAAACTGGTGGTAGCCGGCCATCTTCTTGATGACCGTGTCGCCGTCGCTCTCGTAGACGATGAAGTGGCGGATGAGGTCGAGGAAGCGCCGTCGCTCGAACACGCCGCGGATGAGGACCTCGAGCTGAACCAGGGACGCGGGCGCCAGCTCCTCGCCTTCGATGGTGCGCCAGGGAGCGAACCGCTCGCGCAGCGAGGAGAGGGTGCCGAGCCGTGCCTCGAGCCCGTCCGAGATCAGCATGACCTCGTTGAAGACGAAGAAGGCGGGCACCTCGTGCTTGTAGGTCTGGAGCTGCTGGAACGCGCTCCAGATGGTGGCGTTCTCGGCGGCAGCGTTCTTGAGCTCGATCACCGCGAGCGGCAGGCCGTTGACGAAGACGACCACGTCAGGGCGGCGGGTGTGGCCGCCTTCGGCGACGGTGAACTGGTTGACGACGAGCCAGTCGTTCTGGCCGGGGTCGTCGAAGTCGATCACGCGGACCGGGTCGTAGCCAATGGAGCCGTCTCCGCGCAGGTACTCCACGCTGACGCCGTTGACCAGGTAGTGGTGCAGCTCGTGGTTGGCGTCGACGAGCTGGGGCGAGGAGATGCGCGTGAGCTTGCGGAAGGCCTCGTCGATGGCCTCGGCCGGCACCGCGGCGTTGAGTCGGCACAGGGCTTCGCGCAGTCGGCCCTCGAGGAGCACCTGCTCGTAGCTCGTTCGCTCGGCTGCGGGCTCGCCCGGTGCGATCGTCGGCCCGAACACGATCTGGTAGCCGAGGGCGCCGAACCACTCCAGGGCGGCTTCTTCGACGACGGACTCGGTGAAGTTGCCGCTCATCGCTTCCTGCCCTTCTTGCCCGGGCCGAGCGCTTTCGGCTCCTCCTTCCCCTCGAGGCGGCGCGTTTCGTCGACAAGCCGGTCGAAGTCGCTCTCGAACAGTCGGTCCTGTACGGTGCGGTACTTCTCGAACTCGCTCTCGGCGTGCGCCCTGGCGATCTCCGCCGTCACCTTGCCAGCGTCCGAGAGCACCTGACGATCGGTCGCGGCGATGAAGCGATTCAACCGCGTCTCCCAGTCCTGCATGGTCATGGGGATCTTGCGGAGCGCCATGTCCTCGGCGACGTCGAGGTAGGCGTTCACCAGCCGCGAGAGCTGCGCAAGCTCCTGTTCGGTCAAGTAGTTCTTGGCCACGACCACGTCGAACTTCTGGATCTTGCCGTGGGGCGCGTCGGTCCAGGTGTGGAGGCCCATGTGCTGCTTGGTGGAGTCGGCGCGGCCGACGATGACCTCGGCAGCGGTTTGCCCGTGGATGGCCCAGTGCAGCTTGTTCTGCACCGTGGCGAAGAAGCGCTTGGTAGCCTGCGCCGTCACGTCGTAGTCGACGGACGTTGCGTAGATGTCGGTGATCTTCTGGTAGAACTTGCGCTCCGAGAGGCGAATCTCGCGGACGCGCTGGAGCTGCTCCTCGAAGTACTTGTCGCTCAGGACCGAGCCGCCACGCTTGAGGCGCTCGTCGTCCATCGCGAAGCCCTTGATGGTGAACTCCTCGACGACGCGCGTGGCCCACTTGCGGAACTGCACCGCGCGCTCGGAGTTGACCTTGTAGCCGACGGCGATGATGGCCGAGAGGTTGTAGTGCTTGGTGTCGTAGCTCTTGCCGTCGGCGGCAGTTATCCGAAAATCTTGGATAACTGCGTCCTCCTCCAGCTCGCTGTCCGTAAAGATGGTCTTCAGGTGGTAGTTGATGGTCCGCACGTCGACGTCGTAGAGCTGCGCCATCATCTTCTGGCTCAACCACACGTTCTCGTCGGCGTAGATCGCCTCGACGCCCCCTGTGCCGCTTGCCGCCACGAAGGTCAGGTACTCAGCCGCTGAGGAACGGACGAGGGAGGCCCCAGGGGATTTCTTCTTGCGGGTCATCCGACCTCCGTCTCTGGGACACCGGCGACCAACTCCTTCATCCCGCGGAAGTGCTCGGCGTCCGTCGCCTCGATCAGCGCCAGCACATCACCCAGGACCGCGCCGGTCTCCGACAGGACCGAGAGGTCATGCTCTGGCTCGGCCACGTGCCCGTGGTGGGAGTGGGTGTTGAGGAAGCGCAGAATCCGCGCCTTCTTCACCGCATCGAAGGAGACGGCATCGAGCTGCTTGGCGAGGTCGCCGGTGCAGGACGGGAATCGGAACGAGAGAAAGGCCTCGACCAGCCGGCGCGCGATGTTCGGCATGCCGTAGCAGGCTTCGAACTCCACCCCGTTGGCGCCGCGTTGGGACTCGTCGTACACCCGCTTGAAGATGTAGTGGTACTCGGATTCGTACTCTTCCAGCAGCGGGTCTATCGGCGCGAGCGCGGCCTCGCGGTGACCATCGCGCGCAGCAACGTGCAGCAAGTAGAAGCGCGCAGGTCGCTTCGCGAGGTCCTTCTTCCCCTGATGCGGAAGGTGGTGGAACCAGTTCTTCACCTGCCGGAAGAAGCAGAAGTTGTGGGTCAGGACGAAAAGCTGGCCGGCGTCCTTGGTGCGCTCCTTCATGTAGCCGAACGCCGAGAAGAGAGCGTTGGCGTCGAGGCTCGATACCGGATCGTCGACGACGACCACCCCGTTCGCGAGGTCGAACGATTTGTCCTGAAGCGACTTGAGGAAGTAGAGGAAGGCAATCGCGGTCTTCTCGCCCTCGCTGAGGTTGCTCGCGGGCTGGCCGTTCCTCGTCATGCTGTAGCCCGCCTCCTTCACCTCGAAGCGAAGCTCGTCGCGCCCGAGATAGGCATGCAGCTCGGCGTTCAGCTCCTCGGCCGGCCGGCGGTGCTCGACGATCTCGCGCTCGACACTCGCGATCTGATCGCGGACCCCCTGGGCCTTGGCAGCGGCCGTGGTGACTGAGGACTCGGTGGTGGTGGTCGCGTCTCGAAGCCCGATGAACTCGTCGTAGGCCTCGGCCACGTAGCATTGCTCTAGCTTCTGGCAGGCGGCATCGACCTCGCTCTGGAAGCGAGCAGTCGTCGAATTGTGTTTCTCGATGACCCCGTTCACCGCCGCTATCGCCTGCAAGATGGTGTCGCAGTCTGGGGCGGTCGACCCGTTGAGCGTCTCCTGCGTGAACGGGGACTCGCGCTTCGCCACGAGGCGCGCGTGCAGCGACCCGAGGTGGTCGACCGCGGGCTCGAGCAATCCGCGCGCCGTCGTCACCGCCGCGTCGAGATCGGCCGCGAGATGGTCGTACAGCCGAGATGAATCTGGCAGCGCGAGGTTCACAAGCCGCTGTTTGTGGCCTTCGACCTTGCCGGCGAGGTGGTCGATCTCGGACTGGAATCGAGAAAACGCGTCGTTGAAGTGAGCTTCCAGCGCGGCGATGCGAGCCGGCGGAACCTTCTGACCACAGAAACGGCACTCGTCGGCCGTCCGAGTGCCGGTGTGGAGCGCGAGTCCCTGACGAACCCAGGTGCCGACCTCGCGATCGCCGGCAAGCGCATCGATCATCTGCGACACCACCGAGCGCTTCAGTATTTCCTCGGTGCTGGCCTTCAGCTCGGCGAAGTCAGGCACGTCGGAGTCGACCTTCGACAACGTGGCCTTGGGCTGCGCGTCCTTCTGGCTGCGGAGCTTGGTCTTCTCATCGCCCTGAAGCAGCGCGGCCTGCTTGGAGGTCGTGTCCAGCCGCTCGATGGCCTGCCGGAAGCGGCGCTTGTCGTAGTTGTTGTAGGTCGTGGAGCGGGAGCTGATCAGAAGCTCCTTGATGACCTTCGCTTTGGCGATGCAGAAGTCGTCGAGGGCCTTGTCCGCGGCCGCCTTTTCCGACTGTGCCGTCTTCACCTCGGTCTCGGCCCAGACCAGGTCTTTCTTCAGCTGCTCGACCTGATGCTGCTTCTCGACGCTGTCCTCCCCAAGGAAGTAGATGGGGGCTATCTCGCGCTCCGAGGCGAGGACTGTGGCCGCGACGGAGTCACGATTGAAGACCCGCACCGGTGGGAGTACAGCGCTCGGGACGTCCGCGCCGTTGACCGACCGATCCTCGACCTCGAACACCACATCGCCGGCGGTGACTGCGGTCTTGTCCTGCAGGTTGCGGAAGAGCGCCGCCAGCGTCGTCTTGCCGGTGCCGTTCCAACCGTAGATCAGGTTGAAGCGGCCGAAGGCCTGAAGGTCGCCCGGCCAGGCGAAGTCGCGGAACAGGCGGTAGCCCTTGAGCTTGGAGATGCGGGTGACCTTCATGCCTGCGCCTCCAGCACGCGCTCGGTCCCACCGACGGGCAGTTCGCCCGACAGCAACCGTGGCAGCAGCGCGTCTCGCGTCTTCGCGAGCGTGGCACTCTCGATATCACGGCTCACAACGAGGGCTTGGAGTTGGTCAGCGGCGATCGCGAATGCAGCGATGATGCTGTCGGGTGGAACCACGACCGGCACTGCCGCCAGGATGCCGGTGTTGAGGTTCGGCATGGTTGCGCCGATGGCATGTTGTGTGATCCACGCCCGCGTCTGTGGTCGGTCGAGGGCCATAGAGGCGAAAAGGGGAGATGGCCAGTTCGGCCCCAGGCGCACGAGCAGGCATCCGGTGCCGCAGAGCCAGCCTGTCTCGCGTTCGCCGATCAGCGCGTGACGTTCAACATCGCCACGACGGCTGTAGACGATGTCGCCAACCAGGAGGCGATGGCGAGACAGTCTCTCGGCGTCTTCCTCTCGAATACGGGCGATGTCGGTGGTCGACACCCGACGAGCACTGATGTCCTTGGGCATGACGACGGGGACGCCCTCGGGCACGTAGTCAGAGGCATGGAGCTGGCTTCCGAAGGGTCCGGTCTGAATGACACCGCCACAACGCTCAGCCTCCGCGCCCAACGTGGTCGCTCGCCACCGCTTCGGAATCTCCCCCAGCTCCGACTCCTCGAACTCGCTCGGGAAGAGCTTCGCCGTCTTGGCGTCCATGCCGCTCGGCTGGCGGCCCTCGGCCTTGGCGCGCACCGAATCGAAGTCGACGAACCACGACTTGAACAGTGCACGGGCCATGGCCTCGAGCGTCTCGTTCGTCCGGCGGTTCAGCTCGATCTTGTCGTCGAGGGTGCCGAGGATGCAGGCGATAACGCGCTGCGTGGCTACCGGCGGCCACCGCACTGGAGTCGGGTGAACGTGATTGCGGTTCAACGTCGGATTCGCGGAACCCACGTCTAGGCGTGCAAGCTCGAGGCTTCGTTGCTTGAAGAAGTAGTAGACGAACCGCGGGTGGTTTCCCTTGAAGTCCCTAACCCAGAGGGTCGTGTCGTGCGGCCAGTAGTCCTCCTCGACGTAGTAGACGCTGCCGACCACTCCCTTGCGACCGAGAATGACCCCTGGACCCTTGGCGGCCGGCGTGTCGTGAAAGCTCGAGACGCCGCCCGACGAGATGACGGGGACCGAGCCACTGCGCTGCGCGGCGCGAGTAATGTCGATTCCTCGTTGAAGGAGGACCTGCTCGCCGATCGTTGTGTCGATCCACTCAGCCCCCATACCCGAGCCCCCTCAGGTTCTTCCGGATCGCCTTTTCGATCCGCGCGCCTTCCGCGAACTGCTCCTCGATCTTGGCCACCAGCCGGGTCATCTTCTCATCGAAGGGCTCGCCGTCGTCCTCGACGTGCTCGGCGCCCACGTAGCGCCCCGGAGTGAGCACGTGCTGGTGCGAGCGGATCTGCTCGGTGGTGGCACTCATGCAGAAGCCGGGCACGTCCTCGTACTTGCCCGAGCCATCGCCACGCCAGCGGTGGTAGGTATCGGCGATGCGCGCGATGTCGTCGTCGGTCAGCTCGCGGTGGACGCGATCGATCATCGTGCCGAGCTTGCGCGCGTCGATGAAGAGCGTCTCGTGCTGGCGGTTGCGCATCTTCTTGCCGCGCCCGCCCAGGCCGTTCTTCTTGTCGCGCGATAGGAACCAGAGGCACACCGGAATCTGCGTCGAGTAGAAGAGCTGCCCGGGCAGCGCCACCATGCAGTCGACGAGGTCGGCCTCGACGATCGCCTTGCGGATCTCGCCCTCGCCCGACTGCTGCGATGACATGCTGCCGTTGGCGAGTACGAAGCCTGCGAGCCCGGTGGGCGCGAGGTGGTGGATGAAATGCTGCACCCAACCGAAGTTGGCGTTGCCCGTGGGCGGCGCGCCGAACTTCCAGCGGACGTCCTCGCGCAGGCGCTGGCCGCCCCAGTCGCTGTCGTTGAAGGGTGGGTTCGCGAGCACGTAGTCGGCCTTGAGATCCTTGTGCAGGTCGCGGTGGAAGGTGTCGCCCCACTCGGCGCCGAGGTTGGCATCGATGCCGCGGATGGCGAGGTTCATCTTGGCCAGGCGCCACGTCGTCGGATTGGACTCCTGGCCGTAGATGCTGATGTCGCCGATGCGGCCGCCGTGGGCCTCGACGAACTTCTCGCTCTGCACGAACATGCCGCCCGAGCCGCAGCACGGGTCGTAGACGCGCCCCTTGTACGGCGCGAGCATCGTGACCAGCACGCGCACCACGCACTGGGGCGTGTAGAACTGGCCGCCCTTCTTGCCCTCGGCCGAGGCGAATGACGAGAGGAAGTACTCGTAGACGCGGCCGAGCACGTCGCGCGAGCGGTTCTCCCTGTCGCCGAGTCCGATGGTGCCGATGAGGTCGATCAGCTCGCCGAGTCGCTGCTTGTCGAGCGCCGGGCGCGCGAAGTCCTTGGGCAGCACGCCCTTGAGCGTTGGGTTGTCGCGCTCGATGGCGACCATGGCGTCGTCGACGAGCTTGCCGATGGTGGGCTGTTTGGCCTTGCCTTGCAGGTGCGGCCAGCGCGCCTCCTTGGGCACCCAGAAGATGTTGTCGGCGCGGTACTCGTCGGGGTCCTCGACGTTGGCGCCGGCCTTCTTCTCGGCCTCGAGCGCGGCGCGCTTCTCCTCGAACGCGTCCGAGATGTACTTGAGGAAGATGAGCCCGAGGACAACGTGCTTGTACTCGGCCGCGTCCATGTTGTTGCGCATCTTGTCCGCGGCCTGCCAGAGCTTCTGCTCGAAGCCGAGCGTCGCGCCGGTTTGCGCACCACCTCGGCCGTTCTTGGGCTCGTCGTTCATCGGTTTCGCCTCAGGCGAGCGTCGAGCCATCACCGCCTCCGTGCCTTCGGCCCGCGGCTCTCGTCAGTCCCGCCGCCCTCGACCCACCTGTCAATCTCGGAGAGTCTGAACTTCCAGAGCCGCCCGATCTTGTGCGCTGGCAGCCCCCGCCCCTCGATCCATCGGTACACGGAGTCCCGCGCCACGCCCAGGTGGCTGGCAACGTCTTCGACCGACACCCACGGTTCCGCTCGCATCGAGTCTGCTCCGCTGGTTGCCATCGGCGGACCAGAATGCACGAGGCCACCTCTGCCAACAAGAGCCGAATAGAGTCGTAAAGAAGCGAGCGGCGGGGCCTTGCCTTGGCGCGGCAGTCGAGCCTGACTGGCGATGGAGGTTCCAGATGCCCGCCTACGTCGCCAGCGTCGCCCGCCCGCCCCGGACGCTCACCGATGCCGAGCAGGCCCTGCTGCTCAAAGTCACGGGTGCGCACCGCGACGGCTTCCGCGACCACGTCATCTTCGCGGTCGCGCTCGGCACCGGCCTCCGGGAGCATGAGATTGCATGGCTGAACGTGGGCGATGTGCTTGCCGACGACCACGTTCGTCGACGCATCGCGCTCCGGGTCTTCAAGCGCTCGACCGACGAGCCCGCGGCGCAGGAGGTCTTCCTCCCCGACAGCCTCTGGTACAAGGTCGCCAAGTTCATCGGCTGGAAGCGCGCGGCAGGGGAGAACCTCGAGCCGGATGCACCTCTCTTCGTCTCGCGCCTCGGCAGGCGGATCGCCACCCGGTCGCTTCGCCACCTCTTCCGGGTCTGGCAGGAACGCGCCGGGTTCGACCGACCGTTCAGCTTCCATGCGCTCAGGCACTCGTGCCTGACGAATGCGTACCGACGCAGCCACGACATCCGGCTGGTCCAGAGGCTGGCGAGGCACAAACGCGTAGATACGACGACCATTTACGCCGGCCCAAGCGACGAGGACGTCCTCCAGGTCGTCCGCGAGCTGCCCTGTTGATCGCTGTCCAAATCCGTCCCGGCTGCTTTCCCGGTTCCGGCCCTCGGCGAACCGGACAGGAACGAGGGGCGTCCATTTCCGAAAACCCAGCCTGTTGCGGGGCAGCAGTAGGAAGGGCGGGATCGGTCGCTCGAAATGGGGGATCGCCCCCTCCCCCTCCGCACCTTGCTGGCTCTCACGGAGCAGGCGCCGGATCCCACCCGGCCAGGAAAGCGGCAGTTGGACTTCGCCGATGATGCCTCGCCGGTGCCCGTAAACCCGCGATTCTGCGAGGTAGCCGGTTCGCGACCTGCCGCTTTCGTGGAGAAGCGGCAATTTACGGGTCGCCACCGTCGCCCGTCGTGCCCACCAGCTCGGGCGTCATCGCCGCCACCTGCGCCCGGAGGCGGTCGTGGCGCGCCTGGATGGCCTCCAGCGTGATGCCGCCCTGGATCTCGTGGCGACTGTCGGCGCCGCCGAGCAGGAACTGCTTGAGCCGCAGCGCGGTGTTGAAGTCGCCGATCGAGTCGACGCGCACGTGGCCACTCTCGACCGCCGCCCGGAACTTCTCGAGGTAGGCGTCCAATATCCCCATGGCCTCCTCGATCGAGAGGGCGCGCGCCTTGGCCTGGATCTGCTGAATTTCTGTCCGCAGGTCCTTCTGGAATTCGGCGCGACGCCCGGGCCAGTTGTGGCGCCGCGAGTGGTAGCCGACGAGCGACCGCTGCAGGCCGAACTTGCTCGCAAGCTCCCGAATCGACGGGTAGTTGCGCTCGAAGGATCCATCGTCGAGCTGGCGCACGATGTCGCCGGATATGTACGCCTTCTCGATCTCGCCCCACGGGATCGCGGGCTGCTCACCGCGACGAGGGCGGCCGCGCCTCCGGACGCTGTCCTTGCTCATGTCCAATTCCTCTCGGCCGGACGACGCGGCATGTCCGGCATGTGCGGCATGCCCGCACCGGCCCCCTGGGATCGGATGGTCTCTTCCGAATCCTTCTCGCCGAGACCTCTCGCCCGCCCGCGGGGAAAAAGAGATGCCGCGAATGCCGCAGATGCCGCAGGCGGCCTCCTATCCGGTAGTTCCATACGCGGCATGACCGCGGCGAGTCCTCCCTCATGCTGCATGGCTGGCCTCGGCGGCGATCTTCACCAGCCGGTAGACGGGCCTCTTCGTGTGCGCGTCGGTCGTGGCCTCGACGCGGTGCTCGCCGAAGACGCGCTCGCGGGCGCGCTGGAGTGCCCGCCCGAGGCGGATGTGCTGCGACTTCTCCGACCCCTCGCCGAGTACCGGCTCCATGAGGTCGCCGGCCGCGCAGAGCTTGGCGAGCTCCGCCACGCGAACAGGCGCATCTTGATGCGCTCCCCACCAGGCGACGATGAACTCGCGCCACATGCCGCCCTCGGTGTCGGCGGTCTCGTAGAGCGACTCGAGGTTGCCGAGGAAGCCGGGCACCGAGGCAGCCGCAAGGATGCCGCCCATCACCTCCGACCAGCGCTCGAATGATCCGAGCCTCCCGCTCCCCGGCGGCCGGCCGCGCGCGAGCCAGTTCTGGATCAGGGTGAGCGCCGCGTGCAGCAGGGCGGCGCGGTTCTCCTTCGCCCAGTCCTCGAGCAGGGGGTGCTTGAAGTCTGACCGGAGCCAGGGCCGATCGACCTTCGGGTCGATACGGACGCGAATGCAGCGGCGGGCCAGTTCGGTCGAGAGGCGAGGGTTGTTGCCAGTGACGACCCAGACCGCCTGGTTCGGGAGCGCGAGCGTCTTCGTCTGGCCGAGCAACCGGTCTCTCCAGACCGGCATGGTGAGCGCGGACGCAAGGGTCGCGCTGTCGAGCCGCTTCTTGTCGTCGGCGTTGTCGAGGACGAGCAGCGGGTGGCCCGAAGCCAGCTCGGACGTGATCTTCTTGCGAACCTCCTCGTCGTTGTCCGGGATGGCGCCGCCCGAGGCTGACGCGCCCGACGTGAGAATGCCGACGAGCGCGACGAGCTTGCCCTTGCCCGACCCGGCGGTCGGCGCCTCGAGCAGGTGGATTGGCGTCAGGCCCGGGATGAGGCGCCGCGCGAAGGGCAGGAGCACAAGCGCCAACATGTGCGCCCGGTCCGACGGGTCCACGAACGGGAAGTCCACCAGGAGGTCATCGAGCAGGAGCGCGCGGGCTGCAGCGACCTCTTCGTTGGTCGGCGCCGGCGACACGGGCGGCAGCCGTAGGTCGGGAGGCAGGTCGATCCACGCCTGCGCCTCCGCGTGGTAGCCGGGTTGGACCAAGAGCTGACCACTGCTCGTGAAGACGGGACTCGACAGCAGAGCCTGCAGAACAGGAAGCGCGCTTGCCTCCGCTTGGACGACCTTGACGACTTGGTGCGGCGGGAACACCTGGCGATCCCCCATCTCCGTCGGCACCACCCAGTCCGCCACCTCTGCGAGCAGTTTGAGGACTGCACCTTCGTCGAGCGTGTCGATGCGCGCGCCGTTCTCGTCACGGGTGATCTTCACGAGCGCGCCCGAGCGCGCGAACACGCGCGGCGGCTTGTTCGCGAGGCAGATCGCCTCCCATGCTTCGGCAACGATCGCGCGGAGCTGACCTCCGAGTTCGAGCCTTGGGCGCATCGCCGGCCTGGTGTCCGGCTTGCGCGCTTCCTTCATGGCGTCCTTCAGGAGTTCGTGGATCGCCCGGCTCTTCACGCCGAAGCGTTTGGTGATCGCCTCCACGTAGGCGTCGCGCTCGATGGCCTTGCAGGAGGCGATCGCCGCGAGCACCGGCTCGAGCCGCGCCCCGAGATCAGCGGGTGGCGTGTCCTTCGGAATGCGGTCGAGCAGGTTCTCGGGGTAGCGCCTCGCCTGGCTCAGGACTGCGCGCAGGTCGTCCACGGACTTCGCCTTCAGAAACTCGTTCACGTCGATCTTCTTGACGCCCTCGGGCCTGGGCAGGACGGCGATGCGAACGTCTCGGCCGTCGCGATGAAGCGCGGCCGCGGTGGTGAGCGCGCCTGCCTCGCCGGCGCCGCTCTCCTCGGAGTCATTGCAGACGATGATGCGCTTCGCGGTCCGGGTGAGCGCGAGGAGCTTCGGCACATCGCGCTCGGGGAAGCGCGTGGTCACCGGCGAGATGCACGCGATGCCGGCCTGCATCGCGCTGATGCAGTCGGTGACGCCCTCGGTGATGAGCAGCTCTGCGGCACCGCGGGCGGCGTCCTCGCTGTAGAAGTGGTCGTTGCCGATCGCCGGCGAGACGTGGCCGTACTTGTCGGAATGCGTGGGGAGCTTCTTGTACTTCGCCTTCTCCCACTCGACGTCGTCGCTGTACTGCGTCCGGCGGGCGATGAAGTAGACGACCCGGCCGCACTTCCAGTAGGGGAAGACGAGGCGGTTCTGGAAGAAGTCGTGCACGCCGCCCCTGCCCGACTGCACGATGAGCCCGGTCTTCAGCACAACCGAGCGATGCAGACCGAGCTTGTCGTGGAGGTGGTCGAAGAGGTGACCGTCGGCCCAGCCGAGCTGGAGCTGGTCGATGGTCTCGTCGTTGAAGCCGTAGTGCTCCTGGTACAGCTCGCGGCGGATCTTGGCCGGCAGCACGCGGTGGTAGTACGCCGCCGCCTGCGTGAGGATCTTCTCGATGTCGCGGCGCTCGGCGATCCGCGCCATCTCGGCGGCGAAGTCCTTTTCGTCCTGGCCGGGGCGCTGCAGGCCCGCGCGCTGCGCGAGCTGGTTGAGCGCCTCGGGGAAGATGAGCCCCTGGCGCTCCATCACGTAGTCGATGACGTCGCCGCCGCGACTGCCGCCCTTCGAGTAGTCGCGCCACCGCTGCGACTTGGGCCAGACGACGAACGACGGATCGGACTCGGCGTTGAATGGCGAGAGGCCCTTCATCGCGATGCCGCAGGGGCGGAGAGCGATGTCGGCGCCGATGAGTTCGACGATGTTGGTCCGCGCCTTGACCTCGTCGATGAAGTCGTGGGGATGGGCTGCCATGACGCCTCAGTCGTCCAGTCGCAGGAAGTGGCGAAGTAGGCGCGAGCCCTGCTCGAGATGGTCGGCCAGCTCCCAGGCTCGACGCCATCCGATTCGGATGCCGATCCACTTCGCCCATTCTCCGAGCGTCAGCGCGAAGTCCCTGTCCAGCTCCGGGAGGCACCGCTCGATTCCTCGCGGGCCGAAGCGAGCCACGACGCGTATGGCCTCGGCGAGCACAGTGACGTCGTCGTCCTCAATGAGATCGAGCTCCTTCACGGCGATGGCCTCGACGTGCTGGACGCTGGAACCTCGATCGGCGGCACGTGCTTCTGCGCAAGCCAGGCGTCGATCTCAGCGCGGCGGAAACGGACCAGACGCGGGCCGAGCCGCACGTGCGGGATCTGCTGACGGCCGACCCAGCTGTAGAGCGTCCCGACCGGCACGCCGATCATGCGGGCGGCGTCGGCGTAGTTGAGCATCTCCATCGCGGACCTCCTTGGAGGGCTTCACTGGCCCTTCCAGCGTCGAGTCCTACGACGGGCTTGTGGGGCGGTATCCTGCAACTCTCGAGCGGGGATTTGCAGATGGCCACCACTCCTTTTCCATTCTCGCCGCCACCGGCTGGCGATCGCCTGCCGCGCATTTCCACGTACACGCCGGCCCAGGTGGCCGAAGTGCTGCGCTGGACCATTGAGCGGTACACCGGCAAGACCAGCATCCCGCCACAGACGGCATTTGGTCGTTGGTACGCCACGATGGCTGCGCCGCCGCAGGACCCGCCGTCGGGGCCGAGAGCCCCACCACCGCCGAACGCGGCGCAACTCCAGCGCGTCGGGCTGTACGACTTCCGCGAGGCGGTGAAGCTGGCGTGGAGCATCGCCGTACTCCATGCATCGAGGCACGAGGCCACGATCGCTTCCAGCGTCATCGAGGACCTGCTCGAAGCGGACAACTCCGCCACCGATCTCCCAATGCCGTCGGGCACCGGAACGCTCTACCAAGCTGCCCGGCTACTTCAGTCGGCGGGCGGATCAATCAAGATCTTCGGGCGTGAAACCAAGGGCCGCGACATGCTTTGGATGCCCGTGGGAGGGGGACACGCGAGCATCGAGCGGAAGGACCGGGCGTTCTTTCAGACGTTCGATGGCTCGAAGGCGGATCGCTTCTTCAAGGACAAGCTCATCGAGGCCAGCGAAGGGCTGCCGGACGATGGCTCGGCGCGAATCGTCTCAATCGGATACTCGACCACGGTCAGGGAGGCAGCCGAACTCCAAGCGACCTTCAAAGAGCGCCTTCTTAGATTCGTCCGAGGGTCCCCACCGAAGGTCTGGCCGGATGCTGCATATGGGGCATTTGTCGGCTACGAGGTGCGAGACGGCGTCGAGGAAGCCGTCGACAAGGGGATCTTCGTTCCGATCATCCGGGATGGATTCAGGCAGCGACCCGAATTCCTTGTCGTGCAACCGGCATTCAAGAGGGCCTACGCCGTCCGATCGGGGTGACAAGGAATTCGCTCGAACCAACTGCCTCTCGATCCTGCAACAGCCTCTCTGTCACGGAGCACGGGGCGAATCGTTGGCATCGACCTCCTTCTTCGCCTCGCCATCCTCGATCAGGAAGCCGGGCCACTCGTCTTCGAGCTTCACGGCGACCCGCGCCACGGCCTCTATCATCCATTCGGCTTCCTCGACGGCCACCGGGTGGGCGTCACCGGCGTGCAGGAACTCGGGGCCTTCGAGTTGGTTGGAGACCGAGTGCCCACGCCCCAGAATCTCGAGGCGAAGCTGGGACGCCATGCTGAGCCCTAACGCTTGCCCGCCGGCGATCATCAGCATCGCCTCGATGAACTCCTGTCGGTTGTCGAGGCAGGCCACCGACATCCTCAGATCCTCCCAGAGCGGGGTTCCGAAGACCCACATCTCCTTCGGAAGCACCGCTTCGCCAGTCATCTGCGCAGCCCAACCGCGAATCCGCCGGAGCGCGAGTGATGCGAGGGCAGCAGCATCGGCCGGACGGCTTCCGGCGATCGAGACAGCACGCTCAAGAGCGTCTCGAAAGATCCCGGTCCTGACCTGCTCTACCGATGAAAGCCGATCGTAGTTGCTCCCAGCAGCGCCGAACGTGATTCGCAACGCCTCCATGGCGACCAACCGTCGCCCCGATCGGATCTCCGGCGGCGGCGGTATGCCACGGTGCTGAGCGTTGTTTCGAATCTCACCAAAGTCCTCGAGCTGAGCCATGAGCGAGGCGAGTTCTGGCAGATCTCCGATTAGGTTTCGAAAGTACCGACCGGACCGATGAAGCCGCTTGGCGTCTAGGGCAACCGAGATCGCGATTTCAAGAGCCATGGCCAAGAGCACCATGCCCTGGACGGCCTCCGCGTCAGGCCGCATCTCGTCGCAGAGCGCCTCGCCGTGAACACCGAGATCCTTGGCAAGCCTGAGGCGAGTAAACTTGTCCTTCGGGAGTCGGCTCGTCGCTGCCATCTGTGGTGCCTCCTATGCTCTCGTCGATCGTTCCCGGAGCGGCGACCGCGACGGCCCCATTCAGCGCGGTCCGCGTGGGGTCTCTCCGTCGCCCTTCACCAGCTTCCCGCATACATCGCTGGCTTCTCGTTCCAACGTTTCGAGCAGGGGATCTGCTCGGAGCTCCAGGGCGCCATCGAGGATGCGAAAGACAACCGGAAACGTGCAGACCGCGAGGCCCAGACCGAGGTCGTGATGCTCGCGACCGAGCTCAGCGAGCGACCCAACCGTCACGTGCGAGAATGCGGAAGCGTGGTTGTAGGCCGTGCGATACAGCCATTCCATTCCCGCCGCCTGCGTGAGATCCCAAAACGTGCAACCGAACGGTGTCTTCCGGAAAAGCCTCCCCTCGTAGTCGTCCTCGACGTCAGCGTAGTTGCGCTCGATCTCCGTTCGGACGTCCACCTTCAAATCCTGGAGGCGGCCGATACCGCGAATGGCTTCGAGCGTTCTTTGACGCTCGACCGCCTGGAAGGCGACGAATCTCTCGGCCCTCTTGGTCATCTCATCGGGCCCATCCTTGCAGATGAACCTGGCGTACACCGCCGCCTCCACCATCGGGCGGACAACCTGGACCGCATCCCTGAACAGGCTGTGACCCGAGAGAAGCTGGCTCGACCTGAGCGCCTCACGGCCTCGATCACCAAGTCCCAGGAGTACGCCATTTGCGGTCGTTTTCTGCTCGGGGGAGCACGTCTCCCTCCAGCGCCGCGTTACCTGGTCGTACAAGTCGAGGAGCTTCGAGCCGAGATGAAACAGCGGTCGAGCCCACTCCATCGTCGCGGGCACCAAGTAACCGTACTCATCCAGGTCCAGGGGCACGCCATCGTCGTCGGTGATCGCGTTCTCTAACGACATCGTTCCGCCAGCCGGTTCAGGTTGAAATTCGAGGGCACACCAACAATAGCCCCGTCTGCGTTTCGCTTCGATCGCATCCTCGCAGCCGACGAGCCCCGACTTCCTCCGAGTTCGCCGACTGACGGATCATCGCCTGGGAGCCTGACGCCTAGCCCTGGCATGGGACCACCGCGAGTTTCGGGACGGCGGAAGCAACCTGGAGAATGGCACCATGGGTGGCAGCAGGGTCTACGAAGGCGCGGGCGCGATCGCGATCACATCGGCCGCCTCGCTCGGCGCCCGGCTCCCGAGCCGCCCGTAGTCGCCGGCGAAAGCCTCAGGCGCGAGGTGCGCGTAGCGCTGGGTCATCTGGATCGACTTGTGCCCGAGGATCTTCTGCAGCCTGAACATGTCGCCGCCGCGCATCACCCAATGGGAGGCGAAGCTGTGCCTCAGCCCGTGAAATGTGACGTAGGGCCGCTTCTTCCCGTTGCTGCGCTGGACAGGCTTGAAACCGGCAGTGTCGAGCACGCGATGGAGGACCTCCTGGAAGATCCGCGCGGCCGACTGGTGCATGCCTCCGTCGCGGTTCGGGAAGACCACCGCGCCCGGACAGCGCAGGCGCCAGGCCTTCAGGACCGGCAGTAGCGGGTCGAGGATCGGCACGTAGCGGACGTCTTCGGCCTTGGTCGGGCCGTCGAAGCTTCGCTGCACCGTGATCAGCCGGCGCTCGAGGTCGATGTCGTCCCAGCGCAGCCCGGCGAGCTCACCCTCGCGCATGCCGGTGTAGACCGCGGCGGAGTAGAGCGCCCCCACCACCTCGCCCTCGCCGAAGGCGGCTTCGAGGAAGCGCCGGATCTCGTCGTCGGTCCGGAGGTAGTGGAAATCCCGAGTGAAGAGAGGCACCCGCGGCTTCTTGATCTTCGGCACCTTGGCCAGCCAGCCGAGATCCACCGCCACGTTCATCATGGAGATGAGCAGGGTGAGGTGGTTGGCGATGGTCTTCTTGTCGAGCTGCGCGCGGGCGAGGACGAAGTCGTCCACCTGGGCGACGCCAAGCTCGCGCAGCTTCAGCGGCCCGAACGAGGGCCGGAGGTGCCGGCGGATGATGCTCTCGTCGTCCTTCTGGCTCCGCTTCCTGACCGCCCGCTTCTCGAGCCAGTAGTCGCAGAGCTGGTTGAAGGTCTTGTCCGGCGGCTGCGCAGCCCGCAGCCCGCGCCGGACCTGCTCCACCTCGAGCTGGTGCTGGCGCAGCTTGAACGCCGCGTCGGCGAACTCGTCGTAGACCTCGGAGCACCGGTGCCCATCCGCGTCGACCCAGCGGATGCGCCATTTCCCAAGCTGCTTGACCGGGCGGGCCATGGCTCGGTCCTACCGCCCGCCCGCAGCGCAGGAACCTGCAACTCCGCCCGGTCCAGTTGCAGCGCGCCAGCCCAGGCCCCTCGACAAGCTCGGGGTGAACGGCGGCGGGTCACAGGCCCTCTGGCCTGGAAATGGCCTGGAAAGAAAACCGCGGAGCCAGCCGTGAGGCCAACTCCGCGGATTTTCTAGTTGCGGGGGCAGGATTTGAACCTGCGACCTTCGGGTTATGAGCCCGACGAGCTACCAGACTGCTCCACCCCGCGGCGAAGTGGAGGGTACATACGGCTGGCCGCCCCCACCGTCAAGCAAATTGGCCGGCGCCAGCCCCTTGCCCCCTCTACTGCTTTCTTCCCTTTAGCAGGTCGCCCAACGTCCCGAATCCCTTGCCCCCGCCGCCCTTCGGCTGGCTCCGCTGCCAAGCGTCCATCTCCACCCGCTCCGCCTCCCGCTGCGCCGAGGTCACCGACAGCCGGATCTTCCCCGACCCGTCGATCTCCACGATCTGTGCCGTCAACTCCTGCCCCAGCGCATACGCCCGCTTCATGTCCGTCCCCCGCTCCATCCCCGTCTCGCTCGCCGGCACCAACCCCTTCCCTCCCGGGAACGCCACGAATACCCCGTAGGGCTCAATCCGATCGATCGTCCCCGTCACCACCTGCCCCACCCTCGGCCGGGCCTCCTTCCGCTCCTTCGGAACCTCGGCCACCACAGCCGCCTCCCCATCCGCCACCAGCCGCAGCCCGATCCTCCGCTCCGCCGCGTCCACCTTCTCCACCTGCACCGTCACCTCCGGCCCCACCTGCACCACGTCCTTCGGATGCGCCACCCTCCGCGACGAGAGCGCCGAGACGTGGATCAACCCGTCCACCCCAGGCCTCAACTCCACGAACGCCCCGAACGGCTGCAGCCTCACCACCTTCCCCTTCACCCGCACCCCCTCCTTCACCTCCTCCAACACCGCCTTCCACGGGTCCTCCTGCCGCGCCCGCATCGAGAGCGTGATCCGCTCCTTGTGCTTCGCCTTGTCCGACGAGGCGGGATTCGGCGGCTCGATCTTCAACACCTCCACCTCCACCTCGTCGCCCACCTTCACCACCTCGTTCGGATGCCCCACCCTCGAGTGCGATAGCTCCGAGACCGGGATCAACCCCTCGATCCCTCCCAGATCCACGAACGCGCCGAACTCCCGAACTCCAGTCACCTTCCCCTTGAGGACCTTCCCCTCCCCGAGCTGCTTGCGCGTCTGGGCTGCGAGCGCCCGCTGCTCCTCCTCCAGCACCGCTCGCCTGGAGAGCACCACCTTCCGCTCCCGCACCTCCATCACCCTGAACAGGTGCTTCTCCCCCACGAACTGATCCAGCTTCCCCTGGAAACGCACGTCCACCTGGCTCGCCGGACAGAACGCCCTCACCTCCCCCACCGCCACCTCCAGCCCACCCTTGTTCACCGACAACACCAACCCCTCCACCGGAATCCCCGTCGCCCGCGCCTCCGACAGCATCGACAACGACGCCGCGCTCGAGGACACCTTCTTCGAGAGCACCACGCCCTTCGCACCCGCCTCCGCTACGTACGCGTCGACTGCATCCCCCACCCCATAGCGGAGAATCCCCTCCTCATCCTTCAGCTCTCCGAGGTCGATCATCGCCTCGCTCTTCCCCAGCGACACGAACGCCGTCTCCGCCCCGAGCTGGAAAATCTTCCCCGTCACCCGCTCGCCGACCCGGAAATGCCTCCGCGCCGGCCCGTCCTGCTTCACCGACTGCTCCAGCATCTCCGCGAAGCTCTGCGCCTCCGGCACCTCCTCGCAAAGCGCGGAGATCTCCGCCGGTGACTTCGCCTCCTCCTGCGGAGTCGCCTGACTCTCCGCCGTTCCAACGGCCGCCTCGGCGCTCTGCCCTAGCGGGGGCGCCTCCGGAGCCGGAGCCGGAGTCGAAACCGGAGCAGGCGCCGCATCCAATGGACGCGTCTCCACCGCGCCACTCGCCCGCTTCACCACCACCAGCGGCCCTTGCGGCTTACGCTCCTTCTCCCTCCGCCGCTCCCTCTCCCGCTTGCCCTTGTGGCGATCCTGCCCCTGCGCGGCCGCCGGCTCCTTGGCACGCTCCTGCGCCGGCGCCTCGGCGAGAGAAGGCTCCGCCGGCCTCGGCGCACTCTCGCGGTCTTTCACCCCCGCCCCGGTCCGCTGGGCTTCGGTGCGGGGCTCGCCTTGCGGCCTCCGCTCGTCGCGCCCCCGGTCCTTCCCCCGGTCGCGCCGCCGGTCCTCGGGACCCGCATCGCGGCCGCCCCGGCCGGCGGGAATCCCCAGCATCACGTCTCCAAAAGTGGCGCGCGGCCGCCTGGGGCCGAAACCGCCGCGGTCACCGCCAAAACCACCGCCTCGCTTCTCGTCGCTCACTTCTACCTGCCTGCCCTTCGAAAGCCGCGCACTCTATACAACGGGCGCCCAGCGAGAAAGTCACTCCGGATTGGCATCAGACAATCGCCCCAGTCGAACCTCCAGCCGCTGCCCGGGCAAGAGCACCTTGCGCACCGGCGCGCTCGCGCCCGCGTCTTGCCCGGCCGCCTGGTACACCTGCACCTCGACGTGGGAGCGGTCCGGGGAAGCGTCCTCCACGCCCAGCGACATCCCCGGCGTCACCTCGCTCGGCAGCTTGGCCGTCGCGAGCACCGCCACGGACATCCCCTCCTCGGTGGCGCGCCGCTCGCCGCGAAGGCTGAGCTTGGCTTCACGCTCCTCCAGCCGGACGGCGTAGCCCGAGATCTCCACCTTCAGCGGCCGGACCGCCAGCTCCGACAGCTTCCGCCGCAGCTCGGCCGCCTCCGCATCGGAGAGGCTTCCGTCGCGGTCCGCATCGGCGCCCGCGCGCAAAAGCCCGCTTCGCTTGCCCTCGTCCACGTCCATCGTCACCAGCACGTCCACCTGCCTGGCGCTCACCGACACCACCGTCCGCTTGTGGAATCCGCGCGGGTGGCCGAGCGACGCCAGCGGGGCAAAGAGGATGATCGCCGCGACCCTACTCGACATCGGAGTGGAGCGACCCGAACAGCCTCCGCAGGTCCGGCAGCCGCCCAGGGCTGAACGCCCGCTCCGCGATCGGGAGCGGCACCCGCTTGGGAGTGAAAAGCCCCTGCTTGACGGACCGCGTGACCCGGATCGGGTTGGTGAAGGCGAACGGAGTCACCTGCCTCACCCGCACCGGTCGGTACTTCCCGTACTTGTTCCCGAACCCGAACGCCGCCCCGACCGCGCCCACCGCCTCGTTGATGAGGATCGACTCCACCTCGTACGGGGTGTACACCGGCCACATCGATCGCTCTCCGCTCACCTCGGCCACGATGAAGGAGTCGTCGGGGATGCCCTCGAAGGAGAGCGTCCGCTCCAGGCGGACCAAGTCCGTAGAAGGCGGCACCGCGATGTCCGCCAGCGTCTGCGGCACCTTGGCCACGTCCTTCCCTCCCCGGCGGATGAGCACCCGGCTCACGTCGACCCACGGCGCCGCCCGCACCTGGACCTGCACGCTCACCTTCCCGTCCGGCGCGACCACCTCCCCTCCCACCGGCTGTCCGTCGACGGTCAGCTCCACGAAGGGGCCGTTGGTCACCAGGACACGTTGCTCCTTGAGCCCGTCGAGCATCGCATCCTCATCGAGCGCGAGCATCGAGCCGTCGGCGCTCTTGCCGACGTAGATGTAGGTGCGCGGGAGCCCGGCCTCGGCCGAGGCCCCGTGCGAGTCGCTGTTGCCCACCGCGGTGATCCGCCGCCTGGCGGCCAGCGTGTACCAGTCCTCCAGCGCGCCGGGGTAGACCGGCTGGAGCAGATCGATGGTGCTTCCCGGCTTCTGCGGGTCCGGCGCGGCGACCTTCTGCTCGAGGATCACCCCCGCGGCGGGAATGCAATCCGCGGTGAGCGTCGCGCTGCACGCCGGCACGGTGGGGTCGGCCCCTTCCGGCGGGACCGCGGGGATGCGGTAGTGGTGCACCTGCTCCAGGTGCTTGCCGTTGAAGACCTCGAGGAGATCGAAGTCGAGCGTGAAGTTCTCCGGCGCGTACGGCGAGGGCGTGCCGTCTGGCAGGGGCGTCTGGTCCAGCTTGAAGGCGCTCGTGTTGGGGATCGTGTTCCCCGAGTAGGCGCCCAGGCTGAACGCGCTGAAGTAGCCCATGATCGAATCCCGCGGGTGGTTGACCTGGATGAGCGTCTTCCCTCCCGGGCTGCCGATGCAGCTTTGGCACTCCGCGGACTTGGGGAGGGCGAGCTGGCTGAACAGCTCGGAGGGCGGCCGGCGGAACCAGGCGAACGAGCCGTGGGTGACCGGCCCCGGCTCCAGCACCACCGGGAAGGCGTTGAAGTGCCCCATCTCCAAAGTGGTCAGCTCGAGGCCCACGGTGGTGCGCAGCCACTGCTGGAGCTTCAGCGCCTCGACGGTCGGCTTGAAGTCGGAGACGAAGTTGTGATCGGTCGAGGAGAGATAGTCGACGCCCTCCACCGCGTAGCTCGCCACCCGCTCGGGGAGCGCCATGTCGGAGTCCACCGAGTGCGCCGAGTGCACGTGGAAGTCTGCGCTCGCCCAGCCGGGCGTCTCCATCACCTGGCGAAGCACCAGCGGCAGCTCGCGGTTCTCTCCCGCGCGCAGCTCGACCTCCGCGATGCCCAAGTCGTACTCGATGCCGCGCGAGGCGTAGACCGTGTACTTGCCCGGGCGGATGGCCCGTCCCGCGGTGCCGCTCGGTGCGAAGAAGACGCGCTCGAGGTAGCGGCGGGTGCTCGCATCGGAGGTGTCAGGATCGAGGTCCGAGGTCCGCAGCCGCTCGCCGATCTTGAGGTTGTAGAGGAAGGTGCGCGGCGGGGCGGTGCCCACCTGCTCGTAGGTGGCCTCCACCGACACCTTGGCCGGGAGCGCCCTCCCCTTCTCGTCGCGGACGCTGACGCTGAGGTAGGCCGGGCGGGCCAGCCAGAGGTCGATGCGGGCGAGCCCATCGGCCGCGACCTCCACCAAGTCCTCGGAGCTTGCCGGCGTGCGCACCGAGTCCACCGCGTGAGCGCGATACTTCCCCGGCGGCACCGGCGCCGAGTACACGCCGTCCTTGAGCGTCCGCGCGGACGAGACGTAGCTCCCCTGCTCGTCCTGCAACACCACGTTGACGTGCTCGAGCGCAACGCCGGTGCCCGCCTCGCGCACCCGTCCGGAGACGGTGCCGGTCTTGGTGGGCGTCCGCTCCTCGTCGATGGCGTAGATCACCTTCTGCACCGAGGCCACATCGCCGGTGCCGACCGCGAGGAACCCGGTGAAGGAGTAGCTCTTCCCCGGAGCCAGCTCGGCAGGCGGCTTGCCCCAGAAGGTGGCCAGGAAGGAGCCCGAGGCCATCGGGACCAGGAGCCAGTCGGACTTGGCGGTGGGGTAGTAGGTGGGGTTGTTCAAGTAGCCGGCGCCCTTCGGGCTCGCCGCCACCCCGTAGGAGACGCCGTCGCCCTCGGTGGCCACCCAAGGCGCCACCTCGCCCGGGAAGGCGGTCAGCGCCGAGGGCTGCCTGTACACCTCGTCGAGGCGGAAGCGCATGTCGAAGCCCGCCTTGCCCGGAACGAACAGCCGCTGCCCTTCGCCCATCAGGGTGATGAAGCCGAAGGGGATGGCCAGCGGGAAGCCGGCGGCCTTCGTCTTGTCCGGGTTGGCGATGGTGGTGACGATCTTCAAGTACTGCTTGCCCGGCTCGAGGATGTAATCCACCTGGTAGTCGAACGGCGCTGGGAGCACGATGTCGTTGACGCTCTTGGTGAGCGAGAGGAAGTCGCCGCCCTTCCCAAAGACGCGGATCCGCGCGGCGCCGCCGCGCCCATCGTCCGCGATCTCCACCTTCTCCGGCTCGATCGCCTCGAGGAAGAACGCGGGGAACATCTCGGTGAAGTAGTCGTTGCCGACCGGGCCGACCGCGGAGCTGCGCTTGCCCCCGCGCACCAGATCCACGTCGATCAGCGAGCCACCGAAGGCGCCGAACCCGCGGGAGTGCCCCACGTCCTGCACCACCGCCTGGACGACGCCGTTGGAGAGCTTGAAGTCGCCCACCTCGCCGAGCGCGCGGCGGCCGCCGACGAGCTGATCCCGGCTCTCGATCCGGAAGGCCGAGGCCGGAGGCGGTTTGGACGAGCAGGCGGTGACGGCGGCGAGGACGGCGGCGAGGACGGCGAGCAACAAAGGCCGCGCGCAAGAGAGCATCTTCATGGGAAGACCTCGTGAAAGGGCGCTACCAGCTTACCTGCGCCATCGCGTCGATGCTGTTGTTGTAGCCGATGGCCACCGCCGGCTCCTCGCCGCGGAGGGTGTACTGGACCAGGAACCTGATCGGCGCCTTACGGCAGCGGAAGCCAAGCATCAGCGAAAGCTCGGTGAGGTTGTCGTCGGGCTCCACACTGCTCGGCTCGTAGAAGGCAAAGCGGACTCCGCCCTCGAGTCCGGTCCGCTGGTGGAGATAGGCCACCGAGCCCATCAGGCCCAGGGCGTTCTCCGCCGGAAGCGCGGTGCCAGGGTGGGTGGTCTGCCGGAAGAGCGCCACCGCGAGCGCATTCACGCCGGCGACGCTCGCGGAGACGTCTGCACCTGACCCAATCCGATTGCTCGTCAAGCGGAACGGGCGGATGCCTTCCGACTCCTGGTTGAAATAGCCGTTGAGGCCGAAGGTGAACATGTCTCCCATCTCGAAGGTCACCCGCGCCACCGGCGCGACCGAGTTGTTGTCGTTGTTGAGCACGTTGGCGCCGTTTCCGTTCACCGCCGCCACCGCGTAGCGGACTCCAGCACGCTCCGAGCCCAGCCGGTCGGAGCTGACCTCCACCCCGATCTGCCGATCCAGCGTGAGGCCCGGGCGGGTGAAGCCCTCTGGGGGAACGATGCCGTCGCTGATCACCGAGCGGCTGATGAACGGGAGCGCCCCGTCTCCGAGCAACGTCTCGGCGTTGTAGGGCGCTTTGAACTGGCCGGCCCGGAGCCTGGCCAGCCGGTGCAGGGACCAGGAGATGTAGCCGTCCTTGAGATCCACCACCCGGCTGCCCTCCAGCGGATCGGTCTCCCGGCGCTTCGCCACCGAGCCGTCGATCGAGGCCACCACCTCGAGCTTCTCGGTGAGCGCGAGGGCCAGGCCGAAGCGCACGTTGGCCAGGCGGAAGCCGTTGTGCGAGCCGATGAGGGCGTCGCCCGGCGCGGGGCCGGTCCAGAAGTAGCCGAGCTTGGCGTAGCCCTCGAGGTGAATGCGTTCGAGGCCGAGCCGCGGTGGAGGCGGCGCCTCGGGCGCGGTCGCCTCGCCCTTGAGCTCCGGCGTGGCCGGCTCGTTCCCCGGCGCGCCCTGCGCGAGCGAGGTGGTGGCCGCCAGCAGCGCGGCCGCGAACGAAATCCTTGTCATCGGTGCCCCTCCCTCATGAGCGTCCCTTTATCATCTCCGGGCGCGTCGGGGTTGCGGCCCGGCGATGCGCGGCTCCCTCTCCCGCGAGGGCGGCCCCCGTTCCGGGGGGGAGGGTCAGGACCGGGGTACGTCCCCTCTCGCCCGCCTCGCGCGCCGGGCGCCTCGGCAACGATCTTTGGTCGCGCAATGGGGAGTCAGGCCCTTACTGCCTACGCCGGAGCAGCTTGCGCACCACCGCTCCGGCCTGCGGGACGCCCAAGAAGTGCGTCACGGCGAAATACACGGAGCCGTACACGCCCAGGACGACTGCCGCGGTGAGCACCGGGTTGAGCGCCGGCATCGGCAGGAGCCAGCCGCCCCACTCGGCGCGCGCGGTGGAGTCCGGCCCGAAGCCTCGCGCGAGCCCCCACTTCACCAAGAGCGCCGCGGCAGCTCCAAGCAGCGCTCCGCCCCACAGCGCTGCGTAGCGGCGCAGCCCGAGCCCCACGTCCCCGATCCGCCGGGCCAGCGTCCGGCGGAGGAGCTGGTATTCGATCCAAGCCGCAATTCCGCTCGCGGCGGTGATGCCGATCGCGCCCAGCTCGACGGGAACGCCGAGCTGCCCCGGGAGCACCCGCACCGCGTAGAGCGCCAGCGCCGCGCCGACCGCCACCCGCGCCACGGCAAACTTGAGCGGGGTCTTGGTGTCGTGGAGCGCGTAGAACGCCGAGGAGTACAGCCGCCCCATCGTCGCGGCGAGCAGCCCGACTCCCGAGCCCATCAGGATGTACCATGCGAACCGCGCGTCCGCGCCCGAGAAGCGTCCGGTCTGGTACAGGGCGCTGCTGGCGACGTCCCCGAGCAAGAGAAACGCCGCCGCCGAGGGCACCACGAAGAACGCCAGCCTCACTAGCCCCTGCTCCAGCCGCTCGCGGAGCTTTTGGGCCACCTCCTCGCTGGTGCCGGTCGCCTGCGACATCGCCGGCAGCTCCGCCGCCGAGATGGACATCCCGAACAGGCTCACCGGCAGGAGGTAGAGCGTCTGGGCGAAGGAGAGGACCGCGATCGCGCGGTCGGTCACCAGCGAGGCATAGGCAAGGTCGAGGAAGGCGCTGATCTGCACCACTCCCCGCCCGACCACCGCCGGCCCAAAACCCCGCAGCACCTTTTGCATCGAGGGGAGCCGCACGTTCAGCGAGGGCCGGAAGCGCCCGAGCAGCGCCAGCACCGACGGAAGCTGGACGCCGAACTGGAGCACGCTCCCGGCCACGGTGCCCCAGGCCACGTAGACCGCCAGGCGCTCCTCATCGAGACGGCCGCCGAAGGCGAGCAGGGTGGCGATGATCGCCCCGTTCCACACCACCGGCGCCGCGTAGGAGAGGAAGAATTTCCGGTGGCTGTTCAGGATGCCCAGGCACCAGGCGGAGACGACCAACAGGCCGATCCCCGGGAAGAGGATGCGGACCAAGGTCACCGTCAACTCCCGGGTCCTCCCTTGGAGCCCCGGAGCGAGCGCGTCGATGAAGTAGGGAGTGCCCCAGACGCCGGCGGCCACCAGCAGCGAGGTCGCCAGCGAGAGCACTCCGAAGACCGCGCCCGCAACCTTGTCCGCCTCCTCTCTCTCGCGCTTGCCCAAAAGCTGCGCGTAGACCGGGATGAACGAGGCGGACATCGCCCCTTCTCCGAAGAGGTTCTGCAGGAAGTTGGGAATCCTCAACGCCGCCATGAACGCCGCGGCCGCCATCGAGCTGCCGAAGTAGTGGGCGAATACCCGGTGGCGGATCAGCCCCATCAGTCGGGAGAGGAAGATGCCCGCCGCCACCAGGAAGGCGCCTCGCGCGGCGTGCGCGCCCGCCCCAGCTCCGGACTCGGGCAGCGGCGGCTCCACGGCCGCGGCCTGCGGCAGCGGCGCCGCGGCGGAAGAGGCCGGAGGTGAAGTGTGGTCCTCCATGCGTTCCCGCGACTCTACGGGGTGTCACCCGTTCGGCAATGCACTTTGAGCGCCAGTCCGCTCGCGCCCCGGCTTGACCCTCGAGCGCTCCGCCATTTTCGTGGCTCGGATCCCAAGGAGGCGGCCATGCCGGATTTTCTGGGCCACGCCGAGAACCCGCTTCGCGCCGAGGAGTGGGCGCGCCTCAACCAGACCGTCACCGAGGTGGCCCGCCGCTCCCTGGTGGGCCGCCGGCTCCTCGATCTCTACGGACCGCTCGGCCCGGGCGTGCAGACCGTTCCCCACGACGAGTACACCGGCGTCTCTCCCGGAGCGGTGGACATCGTCGGAGAGCAGCCCACCGCCACCGTCTTCGCCGACCGTCGCAGGTTCAAGACCATCCCCATCATCTACAAGGACTTCCTGCTCCACTGGCGTGACATCGAGGCGGCGCGAGTCCACCACATGCCGCTCGACGTCTCCGCCGCCGCCGGCGCCGCCGCCCTCTGCGCCCAGCAGGAGGACGAGCTGGTCTTCTACGGCGACTCGAAGCTCGGCCACGAAGGGCTGATGAACGCCACCGGTCGGCTCAGCGCCTCGCTGGGCGACTTCGGCGAGCCAGGCCGCGGCTACCAGGTGGTGGTGGAGGCCACTCGGAAGCTCACCGAGCAAGGGCACTACGGGCCTTACGCGGTGGTCCTCTCGCCCAGGCTGTACTCGCTGCTCCACCGCATCTACGAGAAGACCGGCGTTCTGGAGATCGAAACCTTGCGCCAGCTCGCCTCCGATGGGGTCCACCAGTCCAACCGCCTGCGCGGGGACTCGGGGGTGGTGGTGTCCACCGGCCGGGAGAACATGGACCTCGCGCTGGCGCTGGACATGGTGACCGCCTACCTGGGCGCCACCAGCATGAATTACCCGTTCCGGGTGCTGGAGAGCTTGATCCTCCGCATCAAGCACCCCGACGCGATCTGCACGCTCGAAGGCCCCTCACCCTGACCCTTTCCCGGAGGGAGAGGGAATGACTCCCTCGGAGGGAGAAACGGCGCGCCCGCCCGGGGCGGCGGCTGGTAATGTCCTCCGCCCATGGCCAAGGTGCTGGTCCTCGACGACGAGACCAATCTGCGCAAGGTGCTCGCGGCGATGCTGCGGCGAAACGGCTACGAAGTCACCGTCGCCGCCGACGGCGAGCAGGGCCTGGCCGAGTTCGAGAAGAACGGCGCCGACATCGTGGTGACCGACCTGGTGATGCCCAAGGTGGGCGGCATGGAGGTCTTGCGAGCGGTCAACTCGAGCCGCCCCGACGTTCCGGTGATCATCATCACCGCGCACGGCACGGTGGACTCGGCGGTGGAGGCGATCAAGCTCGGGGCGTTCGACTACATCACCAAGCCCTTCGATCAGGCCGAAATCCAGTCGGTGGTGGCCAAGGCCATCAAGCAGCACGAGAGCGCCCAGAGGTGGGTAAGGGACGACGGGAAGGCGCGGCAGGCGATGGTGGGGGACTCGCCGCAGATGGCCGAGATCTTCAAGGTGATCGACAAGGTGGCCGACACCCCCTCCACGGTGCTGATCACCGGCGAGAGCGGCACCGGCAAGGAGCTGATCGCCAGCGCGCTGCACGACGGCTCCGCCCGGAGGGAGAAGCCGCTCATCAAGATCAACTGCGCCGCCATCCCCAAGGACCTGATGGAGTCGGAGCTGTTCGGCTACGAGAGGGGCGCCTTCACCGGAGCGGTGACTTCCAAGCCCGGCCGCTTCGAGCTGGCCGACGGCGGAACCCTCTTCCTCGACGAGATCGCCGAGATCCCGGTGGAGATGCAGGTGAAGCTGCTCCGGGCGCTGCAGGAGAGCGAGTTCGAGCGGGTGGGCGGCATCAAGACGGTCCGGGTCGACGTCCGGCTGATCGCCGCCACCAACCGCGATCTCTCGGCGGAGATCGAGGCCGGGCGCTTCCGCAAGGACCTCTTCTACCGGCTGAACGTGGTGCCCGTCGTGCTGCCGCCGCTGAGGGAGCGGAAGGGCGACATCCCCATGCTCGCCCAGCACTTCATCGAGAAGTACAACCGGAAGCTGAACAAGAAGATCGGAGGCGTCTCCGAGGACGCGCTCTTGCTGCTCCAGGGCTACCCCTGGCCGGGAAACATCCGCGAGCTGGAGAACCTGATGGAGCGGGTGCTCCTCTTCGCCGACGGTCCGCTCATCACCGGCAAGGATCTCCCCGAGCCGGTGCGTGGCGGAGCCCCGGTGGCCCCAGCCGAGCCCGCCGCCGAGGAGAAGAAGGCGGCGAGCCCGCCGCCCGGCGAAGCCTCGCTCAAGGACATCGTCCGCCAGAAGGCCGCCGAGCTGGAGAAGGACCTCATCGCCAAGGCGCTCGAGGAGACCGGCGGCAACGTCACCCGCGCGGCGAAGCTTTTGCAGATCAGCCGGAAGTCCCTCCAGACCAAGATGAAGGAGTTCGGCCTTCGCGACGAGGGTGAGGACAAGGACAGCTGATGACCGAGCTTCCCTCGCTGGGGACCCAGCCGAAGAAGACCCCCTGGGCGCTGATCGCTTGCGTCGCCCTCGCGGCAGGATTGGCCGCAGGTGGGGCGTACTTCTTCCTACGCCGCCCTCCGGAGGAGTCCGCCTCTCCCCCTCGTACGCCCTCCTCGATGGCGGCGCCCAGCCCGGCGGCGGCCTCCGACGCAGGGGTTGCCCCTGCGGCGGCAGCGCCGGCCCCGAAAGATCCCCTCGCGGAGGCAGGGCTGCGCCGCGTCGCCATCACGGTGGACGGCCCACTGGAGTCCTCCCTCCTCGCCCAGCTCGGCCGGCCGCTCGGCGCGCCGCTCACCCAGGTGGTGACCCGCCTGCTGGTCTGGTGGGTCTCGGTGCCGGCCGATCTCCGCAAGGGGGACCAGCTCTCCGCGCTCTTCGAGGAGCGCGCAGGAGAGGAGCCCTTGCTGCACGCGCTGCGCTTCCACAGCGGCAAGCACGGGAAGACCTTCCAGGCTTTTCGCTTCAAGCCCAAGGAGGAGCCCTTCGCCCGATTCTTTCTCCCCACCGGGGAGGAGCTGGAAGAGCGGCTGGTGGACGGTCCGCTCGATGCCTACGAGCAAGTCACCTCGCTCCTGCGCGACGGGCGCCGCCACAAGGGCGTCGACTTCAAGGCCCCTCTGGGCTCGCCGGTCAAGGCCACCTTCGACGGCGTCGTCGCCCGGAAGAACTGGGCCTTCCGGCGGAACGGCAACTGCCTCGAGGTGGCCGAGTCGGGCGGCGCCCGACGGAAGGCGCTCTTCCTCCATCTCTCCGAGGTGCCGCGCTCGCTCAAGGTCGGCCAGCGCGTTTCAACAGGAGAGGTGATCGCCGCCTCGGGGAACACCGGCCGGTCCTTCGCGCCACACCTGCACTACCAGCTAGTGGGCTCCTCCGGCCGCGTGCTGGATCCGTTCGATGAGCACCGCACCTTCCGCCGAGCGCTGGCCGCGAGCGAAAAGGCCTCTTTCGAGGCCGAGGTCCGCCGCCTTACTGCCCTCCTCTCCCCAGTTCTTGACCCACCCCCTCACGGCGGATAGCGTCACCGCGTCATCTCGCTGTCTTTGCGAGGGTTTACACCGGCGGGCGCGCGCCTTCCGGGAGGTCGAATGAGACGCCTTGGAGCTGCCTTGCTGTTGCTTGCGGCGCAGTCCGCGAAAGCCGCGGAGCTGACCCGGATCGCCTCCTCGTTCGAGGAGAAGGATCCCTTCGGGATGTTCATCGACATCGGCTTCCAGCGCACCCAGCACCGCTTCAAGCTCACCCGGGAGCACCACCAGAACGACGACGTGCAGGACGTGAGCGAGCTGAGGTTTGTCGGCATCGACACTCGGCTGAACATGGACCTGAGGATGGGCCTGTGGGAGGACTTGGAGTTCCACTACGGCCTCCCGCTCGTCTTCTCCCGGACCCAGAGGTGGCGGTTCGCCAATGGGACCAGCGCCGAGAACTCCACCATCTACAACAATTGCCTGCAGGCCGACGGGCAGCTGCTCGATCCCAACTGCCCGGTGTCGCAGGCGGGGGAGCGCGAGCTGTTCACGGTCAGGGAAGGGGATCAGCAGGACGTCTTCCGCGGCGGGCTGGGAGACATGACCTTCGGGATGGCCTACGCGATCTTCAACCAGAAGAAAGACCCCTCCAAGCCGATGTGGCTGTTGGGGGTGGACTACACCGCGCCGACCGCGGAGGGCATCGACCCCACGCTGCCGACCTCCGCGAGCTCGCAGGGGCGGATCGGCGACCGCATCCACCGCTACAAGTTCTACACCTCGCTCTCGCGCCGAGTGGGGGTGGTCGACCCGTATTTCCAGATCCACTACACGCTGCCCTACCGGGGCCCGGGCTGGTATTCGAACTGCGACCACCCGGATCCGCGCACCATGGGCCGGCCGGAGAACTGCGGCACCGACCAGTGGACCCGCTCCGACACGGGCATCCGGCCGCCGCACGTGGGGGGCTTCATCATCGGCTCGGAGTTCAACGCCTACGAAGAGCCGGCGATGCACCAGAAGGTGGCGATGGACATCCGCGGGTACGTCACCTACGTCTCCGAGGGACGCTACTTCAACGAGCTGAGCGACGTCTTCCAGAAGCTCCACTACACCCAGGACTACCTCCAGCTCGGCGGCAGCTTCGGCTTGGTGGCTCACGCCGCGGAGTACGTCCACCTCAAGGCGACCGCCTCGCTCCTCTACAACACCGAGCACACCCTCACCGACGAGTCGATCGGCAAGGACCTCGACGGCAACGGCACCGTCGACATCAGCGCCAACCCCAAGGAGATCAACCCCAACTTCGACTGGCGCACCGACATGGTGTCGCGCCGCTTCCGGGCCACCGAGACGTCGATCTTCAGGATCGATGTCGTCGGGGTGTTCAATTTCTAGAGTCGAGGGTCGAGGGTTCAGCGTCGAGCGGCGATCGAGCGGCCGTTCAGCGCCTCCGGGCCAGCTGCGTGCCGAGCTTGTAGACCTCGCCCGACGTCCAGCCAGCTCGCTTGGCGATCTCGGTCGAGAGGGGTTTGAGCCTTTCCCCTGCGCCGAGCCCCTTCTCCAACGCGCCGCGGACCTCCTCCTCCGACCACCGCGCCTTTCCTGCCCGCCCCTCGAGCAGCAGAACCACCTCACCCAACACTTCGGCTCCACGGTAGCGCCCGGCAAGATCGCTCAGGCGGCCACGCACGAGCTCCTCGTGCACCTTCGTCAGCTCCCGCGCCACACACGCCCGCCGGTCGCCGAGCTCCTCCAGCAGGTCTTCCAGCGTCTCCCCGAGCCTGCGCGGCGACTCGTAGATGACCAAGGTCGCCGAGAGCGCACCGGCCTCTTCCATCAGCGCTCGCCGCTCCGGCCCCTTGCGCGGCAGGAAGCCCAGGAAGTGGAACCGCCCCGCCGGTAGCCCCGAGGCCGAGAGCGCCGCCACCAGCGCCGAAGGCCCAGGCACCGGCACCACCCGGATCCCCCGAGCGATCGCCTCCCCTACCAGCTTCTCACCCGGGTCGCTGATCCCCGGGCTCCCCGCGTCCGTCACCACCGCGCAGTCTTCGCCGCGCTCCACTCGCTCCAGGATCGCCCCCGCCCGCTCCCGCTCCGCAAACGCCGGAAGGCTCACCAGCTCCTTCGAGATGCCATACGCCTCGAGCAGCTTGCGGGAGTGGCGCGTGTCCTCGGCTGCCACGAACGAGACCGACCGCAACGTGGAAACGCCTCGGTGGGTGATGTCCGCCAGGTTCCCGATCGGCGTGGCCACCAGATAGAGCGTCCCGCCCAACCTCACATCCCCGCATCGAAGGCGTCAGGGATGTGCTCGACTTGCGCCTTCTCACCCCGGCCCACCACCGAAACCACGTCGAACCGCACCATCTTGCCCAGCGGCCCGTGACGGTAAAGGTAGTGGAGCGCCGCCTTCACGATTCGCCGCTGCTTCTTCCCACTCACCGTTTGCGAGGGGTCTCCCCAGGCGGCGTTGGAGCGCATCCGTACCTCCACGAAGGCCACCACCTCGCCGTCCTCGGCCACCACGTCCAGCTCGCCGTACGGGCAAACGAAGTTCCGCGCCCGAACCCGATAGCCCTTGCGCTCCAGGTGCGAGACCGCCGCGTCCTCCGCCTCCCCGCCGAATGCCCGCCTCAACCCTGGCTCCGCCACGTCCACCTCCGCCGAGCGTTCTAGCCGGCGGGTCAGACATTCACCACCGAGTCCGCCGACTCCGCCGCCCCACGCCCGGGCGCCAGATGCAGCACCTGCGTCAGCGTCCCAAGGTGCTTGAGCATCCGGCCCAGGAGCGAATGCTTGGATTCCTCCACGCAGACCAGCCCATCCTCGATCAACATCGGGACCTTCTGCCGCGCCGAGAACTTCTCCACCAGCGCCAGCCGCAGCGACAGGTAAAGCAGATCCAGGTCCTTTCCGGGCAGCTCCCCCGCCGCGAGCTTCCGCCCCGAAGCCACCACGCACGCGTTCCCACCCCCGTCCAGCTCCACCGCTTGGTAACGGCGATCGGTCAGCGCCACCAGATACTGGCCGCACCGGTCAGTGGCGAGCTGCGCCGCCGCGGGCAGGTCGCAGCCGAACAACTCCGCCGCCAGCGAGAGCAACTGCGGTGAGGGATCCTCCTGCAGCGGCGAGGAACCGCTCGGGGCAGGCCCGGCAACCGGCGCCGCCGGCTGGGGAGATCTGAGCTTGGCGATCGCCTCCTTCGTCCGGGCGATCTCCCTCTCCACCTCGCGCACGTCCCGCACGTAGCCGCCCTTCTCCAGGAGCCGGGCGTTGATCTGATCCTGCTCTGCCTTGAGCTGCTGATAGCGAGAGGCGGCGCTCGCGTAGTCCGGCTCTTTCTCCAGCGCCTCGAGCTGACGCCTCAACTCGGCCGCCTTCTCCAACAGGAGCCCCCGGCGGGAGAGCCCCTCGATCAGCTCCTGCACCGTTTCGACTCCAGCCACCGTCATCGCGGCTCGCACCTCGGCCACCTCGCCCTCGAAGTCCTCGCGGATCCGCTTCTCCCGCGCGGCCAGGAAACCGCCCCGGTGGCTCACCTTGCTGCCGGCCTGCAACTCCTCCAGGTACCTCAGCGCCAAGAGCGCCGCGAAACCGAAGGCCGGTATGTCCAAAAGCGCCACGTAACGCAGGTAGCCCGACAGCTGGCTCCCCAGCACCAGGAGCACCAGCCCGGCCGCCACGCTCGCCCAGAAGGATGCGTTCCGGTACAGCGGTTCCACGTAGCTCGGCTCCGCCTGCTCGGCGCCTTGCTCGCGCTCACGGTCGAGCCGCGCCAAAGCCTCGTCCCGCTTCTGCTGGAGCATCGGGTAGCGCTCCGCCCGGGCGACGATGTCCTTGGGGACCTTCAGCGACTCCGCGGTGGGCGCGGCCGCCGCGGCCGCCTCCGCTTCCTTCACCGCCGCCTTGAGCCCATCGGAGCCCTTGAGCTTGCCCTCCAGCTCGAAAAGCTGCGAGGCGATGCCGTCCTGCTTGAACTGCAGCTCATCGACCTCCTTGGAAAGCGCGTGCTCCCTCTCCAGCTCTGAAAGCCTGGTCTTGAGGGTGGGCAGATCTCCGCTCACCGGCTCGGCCTGCGGTAGCTGCACCGGCGCCAGCGAGGGCTTGGAGGTCACCGATGCCTTCGTCTTGGGCCGCCGGGTGGGCAGCTGGGCCGCGGTGAAGCAGAAGAGCTGCTCCAGCGCCGTCTTGGTCGGCGCCCCTACCTGACTCCTCAGGAATTGACCGATCTCCGTCAGGTCCTGGCTCAGGATCTCGAACTGCTTGCTCCCTCGGTTGAGCCGGTGGAGCACCCCGGCGGTCCCCAGCTCCCGCACCAGCCGGTAGGTGGATTGATCGTCTCCAAACACCGTGATGCCGGCGCGGGCCACCTTCTGCCCCTGCGCCATGTAGACGATGTCCCCTCCTCGCCCATCGGAGAAGAACATGCTCACCACCATGCCGCAGAGCGGAGGAAGCTCCCCCTTCCCGGGCGGCAGCAGCGCCGTGTAGCCTGGCTTGAGCGGTATCCGCGAGGTGGGCGAGAAGCCCCGAACCCCTTGCACCGCAAGCTCGAGGAGGTACATGGCGGCCGGAGTGTAGGCGCCCGCCCGAGCGCAGGCCAACGCTTTGCGAAAAACCCTGACGGCGCGATTGCCCCGGCGCAGCCAGCTCTCCGACGCCTCGACGACCCGCGCGAGCTACGGCCTACTTCTTCTTGGCCTTCTTCGCCGGCTTCTCGCCCGCAGGCTTCTCCGCAGCGGGCTTCTCCGCAGCAGCCGCCTCGGCGGCTGGCTGGGCCGCTGCCGCCTGGGCCTCGGAGGCGGGCGCGCTCTGGGCCTCTGGCCCGGCTCCCTCGCCCTCCTCCTGCGTTTCCACGCGCGAGGCCTTGCCGCGCAGGTTGCGCAGGTAGAAGAGCCGGTTGCGGCTCACGCTGCCCTTGCTGATGACTTCGATCTTCTCGTACCGCGGGCTGTGCAGAGGGAAAATCCGCTCCACTCCCACGCCGTAGGAGACCTTCCGCACCGTGAAGGTGGCGGTGTTCTTCCCCTTGGTCTTGCGAATGACGATCCCCTCGAAGGGCTGGACGCGCTCCTTGTCGCCCTCCTTGACCTTCCAGTGCACGCGGACGGTGTCGCCGGTCCTGAAGTCGGTGAGGTCCTTGCGCATGTTGCGGGACTGGATGAACTCGAGGGCACTCGAAGGCATGGCTTGACTCCGCTGACGGCCTGGGTCTGAGAGCGGCGCTAACTAGCAGAGGTGGCCCGCACGCATCAAGGGCGGCAGACGCAAGCTCGAATGGAGGGCCGGCCGCCGCCCGGGAAGGAGGTCAGCCGTTGCCCTTCTTCGCCGCCGCTCCGTCCGGCTCCTCGTCCGTCGCGATCAGGACCCGGTCCGTCTCCGAGAGCTCGCGGCGCGCCAAAAGCTCCGGCCTCCGCTCGGCCGTGACGCGCAGGGAGTGCCAGCGCCTCCACCTGGCGATGCGGGCGTGATCTCCCGATTGCAGCACCGCGGGCACCTCCATGCCTCGGAACGCCGCCGGCCTCGTGTACTGGGGGTATTCGAGCAGTCCCTCCTCGAAGCTCTCCGCGCCGGGCGAGGCGACGTTCCCCAAGACCCCAGGAACCAGGCGCGCCACCGCGTCCAGCACGCACAGGGCCGCCAGCTCCCCGCCGGTGAGCACGAAGTCCCCGACCGACAGCTCCCCGTCCACGAATGCCACGACCCGCTCGTCGACGCCCTCGTAGCGGCCGCAGGCGAGCACCAGCCCTCCCTCCAAGCGTGAAAGCTCGCGGGCCGCCGCCTGGTCGAAGACTCGTCCGCGGGGACTCATCAGGAGCACCCTCGCCGAGGGCGACCGTCCCTTTGCCGCCTCGATCGCCGCCACCAGCGGTTCGACCTTCATCACCATCCCGGCCCCGCCCCCGTACGGCGTGTCGTCGGTGACGCGGTGCCTCCCTTGGGCGAAGTCGCGGATGTCGGTGGCGCGGACCTCGATCAACCCCCGCTCCTGGGCCTTCCCGAGGACGCTCTCCGAGACGTAGGAGGTGATCATCCCCGGAAACAGCGTCAGGACTTCGAAAGCGAAAGCCACGTCTCGTTCCTCAGCACTCCGGCGGGCGAACCACCAGCCTGCCGGCTTGGAGGTCCACCACTGGGATGAACTCGTCTGCGAAGGGGATCAACAGCTCCGCCCCGGTACCACGGATGATCAGGTCCGGAACCGCCCCGGTCTCGAGAATGTCGGCCACCTCTCCGAGCACCCTTCCTTCCTCGTCTACGGCGGTGAGGCCGATCAAATCCCCCTGGTAGTATTCTCCGGGCCCCGGCTCGCCCAGGTCCTCTCGGAACACGAACACCTTGGCGCCCACCCTCCCCTCGGCGGCCTGGCGATCATGGATGCCACGCAAGGAGACGAGCACCTCCCTGGCGGCGCGTCGAGCCTTGGAGATCTCCAGCTCCTCCCGATGGCCTTCGGCCTCCAGGAGCAGCCTGGACACATCGAGCAGCGCCCGCGACGAGGGATCGCCAGTCCTCACCGCAAGCTCTCCCCGGATGCCGTGCGCGCGGGCGACGTAGCCCACCTCGAGGTGCGCTCGCCTCGGCAACGCGTCAGCCGGCCGCGTTGGGCGGAGGCGGCTGCGGGGCCTGCCTCTCGCCTCGGCGGTCATCGAGGATCTCGAGCCGGGCGCGCTCTCCCTTTCGCTGGGCCGCCGCGGCCAGGAGCGTGCGCATGGCATTGACGGTGCGCCCGTCGCGGCCGATCACCTTGCCGATGTCCTCGGCGGCGACCTTGAGCTCGTAGACCTTCCCCGCCTCGGCGGCCGTCTCGCGCAGCTCGACCTGCTCCGGCTTGTCCACCAGGGCGCGGGCGATGTAGGTGATCAGCTCGGTCACGGCTCGGACGACTATGCCTTCGCGGCCTTCTTGGCCCGCCGGAGCAACCCCGCCACCGTCTCGGAGGGCTTGGCGCCGACCTCGAGCCAGTGCTTGAGCCGCTCCTCGTTCACCTCGAACTTGGGAGGGTCCAGGTTGGGGTCGTAGGCGCCAATGGCCTCGATGAAGCGGCCGTCCCGCCGGCTTCGCGAGTCGGCGGCGACCAGGTGGTAGTAGGGCACCTTCTTGGCGCCCGCGCGGGAAAGACGAAGAACGACGGCCATTTGCGGTGCTCCCGGATCGAGCGGGGGCTATTACTGGAAACGGGGGCCGAAATCAAGGAACAGCGGCTTGCGCGGCAGGGCCGGAGCCTTGGCGGTTGGCGAGCTGGCCGCAAGCCGCCGCGATGTCGCGCCCGCGGTTCTTCCGCACGAACGCGGCGAGGTGCAGCCCTGAGAGCAGCTCGCGGAAGGCCTCGGCTCTCTCAAAGGCGACGGAGCGGAACGACAGCTCGGGCGCTTCATTGTAGGGAATGAGGTTCACCTTGGCCGGGATGCCGCGGAGCAGCTCGGCGAGGCGTCGTGCGTCCTCATCGGAGTCGTTGAAGCCGCGCATCAGCACGTACTCGAAGGTGATCCGCCGGCCCTGGCGCAAGGGAAAGCGCCGGCAGGCCTCAAGCAGCGCCTCCAGGTTCCATTTGCGGTTGACGGGCATGATGCGGGACCGCTGCTCGTCGGTGGTGGCGTTGAGCGAGATGGCGAGCTTGACGTCGGTCTCCGCGGCGAAGCGGTCGATCATCGGCACCAGCCCCACGGTGGAGACGGTGATGTGGCGCTGGGAGAAGTTGTGCCCGTCCTCGGAGCGGAGGATGGCGAGCGCGGCTTTCAGGTTCTCGAAGTTGTTCAATGGCTCGCCCATGCCCATGAACACCAGGTTGGTGAGCGGGCGCCAGCCCTCATGCCCTTCGTCTCGCCGCACCTCGCGGTTGACGGCGTTCACCTGGCCGACGATCTCCCCGGGGGTGAGGTTGCGCTCGAGGCCCAAGGTGGCGGTGAGACAAAAAATACAGCCCATGGCGCAGCCTGCCTGGGTGGAGACGCAGAGCGTTCGCCGGTCCGCCGACGGCATGTACACCGACTCGATGAGCTTCCCGTCGCGCGTGCGGAAGCGGACCTTGACGGTTCCGTCCAACGAGCGCTGCGCCGCGTCCCGATCGAGGGTGCGGACGGCGGCCTGCTCGGAGAGCCTCTGCCGCAGCTCGCGCGGAAGGTCGGTCATCTCGTCGAACGACTCGGCTCCTCGCTGGTGGATCCAGCGGAAGAGCTGCCTGGCGCGATAGGGGCGCTCGCCCAGCTTTCCGACGACCTCCGAGAGGTCTTCGAGCGTGAGAGCGCCGAGATCGACCGGCAAGGAGTCCATCGAGGGGGGAACCTGGGGCACGTCGCGAGCCTTCCCACACCATTGGCCGGAGAGTCAAAGCGTCAGGGGCAGTCGACGCCCTGCTGCACCTCCAGCTCCCACCGGAGAGTGGCGGCGAAGGTCTCTATCTTGGCGCCGTCACCGAGCCGCTCGCGGGGGAGGGGTTCGCGTCCCTCCAGGACTCCATCGGAGACGATCAGCTCGACCAGATGCTGGCCGGAGGCGTGAAGAGCGCTCGTGGCCGCCCCGACCGACTCGGCCAACTCCAGCGGAGGGCGCTCCTTGGCGCCGCTCGGGGGTAGCTCCGCCTGGGCGATGGGCGCGGCGTTGCGGTTGAAGTCATCGATGAACCACAGGCCGTAGAGGACGTCGCCGAGATCCGGGTCCTCCGCGCGGGCGGAGAAAGTGACGGCGCAGCGGGGGCCGTTGCCGATGGTGAACGGAGACGCGGGCGACGTCGCGGAATCGTCGAAGCGCGGCGGCGAGTTCTGCGGCCGCCGGGTTGGCGCCCCGCAGCCCACCGCGAGGATGGCGAGGATGGCGCCGAGCCGCATGACTCCAATTCACCACGCCGCGGGCGGCCCGTCACGGCCGTGGATCTCCGCGCCGCAGGCCAGGCGCGCCGGCCATTTCGGTCGACGGCGTACTGGACGTACGTCGAGACCGAAATGAGCCGAGCACCGATGCCCGGCCCCGGAGAGACCGGCCGCAGCAGGCGGAAAAGGGCGAAACCCGAGTCTGACTCCGCCGCCGTTCGTCCGCATAGTCTCCCACATACGTTTGGGCCCTTGGCCTCCTGACGACTCGGGGGTCTCCTGACGGGCTCAGCGGGGCAGTTGCGAGCTGGTAATACCAGTTATACCGTCGGAGATATGAAGACGGCGATCTCCCTGCCCGACGACCTGTTCGACGCGATCGAGGACTGCGCGCGGCGCATGCACCTTTCGCGCAGCCGCCTCCTGGCGCTCGCGGCGCGGCAGTTCGTGGCCGCACATCGGGAGCCCCAGGACGCCACGAGGGCATGGAACGATGCCATCGCTCGCGGGGGCCAACCCGCCGACGATCCGACCGCCGCGGCGATGCGTGGTCGGACCAAGGCGATCCTCCGGGGACGCCAGTGATCCGTCGAGGCGAGATCTGGTGGGCGGACTTCGGGGAGCCGAAGGGGTCCGAGCCCGGCTATCGACACCCGGCGCTGGTGCTGCAGCGTGACGAGGTCAACGCCAGCGCGCTAAGCACCGTGGTCGTCTGCGCGCTGACGAGCAACCGGCACCTCGCGAGCGCGCCGGGAAACATGCTGTTGTCCCGCAAGGCGACGCGACTGCCGCGAGCCACAGTCGCCAACGCCTCGCAAGTCGCAACCCTGAACAAGGCCGACCTCGTAGAGCGCGTGGGTGTACTCCCACGCGATGTCATGAGCAGGGTCGAGGAGGGCTTGCGCTGGTTCTTGAGGCTCGATCCTCCATGAGCGGCGAACCGAGATCGCCCTAACGCGCCCAGGCGTACGGGAAGATCTCCGTGTCCCGGAAGAAGTAGGCGATCTCACCCTTGGCGGTCTCGGGGCTGTCCGAGCCGTGGACGGTGTTCTTCTCAACGCTGGTGGCGAAGTCCTTGCGGATGGTGCCCGCGGCCGCCTTCGCCGGGTCGGTCGCTCCCATCACCTCGCGGTTCTTCGCGATGGCGTTCTCGCCCTCCAAAACCATCAGCAGCGCCGGCCCCGAGGTCATGAAGGCCACCAGGTCCTTGAAGAAGGGCCGTTCGCGGTGGACCGCGTAGAACCCCTCGGCCTCCTTCTGCGACAGCCACGCCATCCGCGCGGCTACCGGCTTGAGCCCCTCCTTTTCGAACCGGGAGATGATCTTCCCGATGATCCCCTTCTGCAGCCCGTCGGGCTTGATGATCGACAGCGTCCTCTCGATTCCCATGCTGGTTCCCCTCTTTGAGTGAGCGGATCAGCGAGCGCTTGCCGCCGCCCCGCGCTTGAGCGTCGCTTCCAGCGTCGACCCGAGCTCCGCCGGGGAAGGCGCGATCACCACGCCCGCCGCCTGCAAGGCCCGGATCTTCTCCGCCGCCGTGCCCTTTCCGCCTGCGATGATCGCGCCCGCGTGCCCCATCCGCTTGCCGGGCGGAGCGCTCTGCCCGGCGATGAAGGCCACCACCGGCTTGCGGAGCTTCCGCGCGATGTACTCCGCGGCGCGCTCCTCGGCGCTGCCACCGATCTCCCCGATGAGGATCACCGCGTCCGTCTCTGGGTCGGCGTTGAACAGCTCGAGGCAATCGACGAAGTCGGTGCCGTTCACCGGATCGCCGCCGATGCCGACCGCGGTGGATTGCCCGAGCCCGAGCTGGGTCAACTGGTGCACCGCCTCGTAGGTCAAGGTGCCCGAGCGGGAGACGACTCCCACCCGCCCCGGCCGGTGGATGTGGCCGGGCATGATCCCGATCTTGCACCGCGCCCCCGGGGTGATCACACCCGGGCAGTTTGGGCCCAACAGCCGCGCCGGCTTGTCCGCGAGATACCGCTTCACCTTCACCATGTCGCTCACCGGGATGCCCTCGGTGATGGCGACGATCAGCGCCACCTTTGCGTCCGCCGCCTCCATGATGGCGTCCGCCGCATGGGCCGGCGGCACGAAGATGACCGAGACGTTGGCGGCCGTCTGCTTCACCGCCTCGGCCACGGTGTTGAACAGCGGCACCTTTCCCTCGAAGGACTGTCCGCCCTTCCCGGGCACCACTCCCGCCACCAGCCTCGTCCCGTACTCCAGCATCTGCCGGGCGTGGAAGGAGCCCGCCGAGCCGGTGATTCCCTGACAGAGGACCTTGGTGTCTTGATTGACCAGAATGCTCATCGTCCTCGCTCCTCGGTGAAGCTCGTCTGCACCTCTTGCAGCGACAGCCCGACGGGGCCCCGGTAGGTCCAAGAGCGCTTGCCCCCGCACATCGGCCCGCACTCCCGCGTGGCGGAATACTCGAAGTCGACCTGGATCGACGCCGAGCCACCCTTGTTCACCCGGAAATAGCGGTCGCCCGTCCCCCCGTCCGGCACCGGCCTCGACACGGACGCCTCCGGCACGCCCTCGCCCGCCGGCAGTCCCTTCACCCGCTCCTGGGCGAAGGCCGCCTCCACCTGTCCCTTGCCTTCCACAGCCAGACCCATCCCCTCGGGAGTGCTCTCCAGCCGCGCGGTGCCGCCGTCGCTCACCGAGAGCCCCTGCTCCACCGAGAGCTGTGCCCCGTCGTTCGGGAACGGGAAGATCACCTTCGCGTTGACTCCGGGCTCGGCGGTGAAGGCGGCGCGATACGACAGGCGCGCCTCGTCCTTGCGGTGCGGCGGGCCCCCGCAAGAAGCCGCGAGCGGCAGCGCGGCAATCAGGCCCAGCGATCGAAAGGGCCGACCTCGGGCTTGCGCCCGGACCTCGCCGGAGGTCCGTGAGCAAGCCGTGCCGGTTTCCGGGACGCCCATCTAGCCCTTCCGGGCGGCGGCCACCGCCTTCTCCGCGGCCTGCCTCAGATTCTCCGCCGGGATGATCGGGAGCCCCGACGCCTTGAGGAGCGCGTTGCCCTTTTCCACGTTGGTGCCTTCGAGCCTCACCACCAGCGGCACACGGAGGTTCACCACCTTGGCCGCCTCGACGACTCCCTCGGCGATCACGTCGCACTTCATGATCCCGCCGAAGATGTTGATCAGCACCGCCTTTACCTTCGGGTCCGCCAGGATGAGCTTGAAGGCCTCGGTGACCTTCTCGCGCGAGGCGCCTCCGCCCACGTCCAGGAAGTTGGCCGGCTCGCCGCCCACCAGCTTGATGGTGTCCATGGTCGCCATCGCCAGCCCGGCCCCGTTCACCATGCAGCCGATGTCGCCGTCCAGCGCGATGTAGGCGAGGTCGTGCTCCTTGGCCTCCGCCTCGCGCGGATCCTCCTCGTCGACGTCGCGCAGCTCGACGAGCTCCGGGTGGCGGAAGAGCGCGTTGTCGTCGAAGCTCATCTTCGCGTCCAGCGCCAGCACCGAGCCGTCCTTGAGCACCACCAGCGGGTTGATCTCCGCCAGCGAGGCGTCGGTCTCCAGGTAGGCGCGGTAGAGCGCCTTGCAGAAGCCGGCCAGCTTCCCCGCCGCCTCGGGAGCGAGCCCGAGGCCGAACCCGAGCTTCCGTCCCTGGAAGTCCAAAAAGCCCACCGCGGGGTCGACCGCCTCCTTGAGGATCTTCTCCGGGTGCTTGGCGGCCACCTCCTCGATCTCCACCCCTCCCTCGGAGGATGCCATGAAGGTGACGCGCGAGGAGGCGCGGTCGAGCGTGACGCCCAGGTAGAGCTCCCGCGCGATCTCCAGCCCCTCCTCGATGTACAGCTTGCGCACCTTCTTTCCCTCTGGGCCGGTCTGGTGCGTCTTCAGCATCATCCCCAGCATCTTCGAGGCGAGCTCCTTCGCCTCGGCCGGGCTCCGGGCGAGCTTCACCCCCCCGCCCTTGCCGCGTCCGCCGGCGTGGATCTGGGCCTTCACCACCACCACCTTCGTCATGAGCGACGAGGCCGCCCGCTCGGCCTCCTCCGGCGTCCGGGCCAGGGCGCCGCGCGGCACCGGGACCCCATACTTCTTCAGGATCTCCTTCGCCTGGTACTCGTGGATTTTCATGGTGTCCCTTGGCGAGGTGCAGCCAGTTCTCTTACCGCGACCGGGCGGCCTTGTCGCGGCGTTTTCCGTACCGCCGGGCAGCTAGCCGGGGCCGGCGGCGGCGCGCGCGGAGGGCAAGTCCAGCGAGAGAATCCGCCGGAAGAGGAGCTTCGTCACCTCGCGGTTCATCGCCGCGATCGAGGTGGTGAGAGGAATCTCCTTGGGGCAGACCTCTACGCAGTTCTGGGCCTTGCCGCAGTCCTGGACGCCGCCGCGCTCCATCAGGCCCGACAGGCGGTCGTCGGCGTTCATCTTCCCGCTGGGGTTCATGTTGAACAGCCGCGCCTGGCTGATGGCGGCTGCGCCCATGAAGGCGTTTCCGAGTTGCACCTGGGGGCAGGCTTCCAGGCAGCACGCGCAGGTCATGCAAGTGGAGAGCACGTACATCACCGCCTGGTCGCCCTGGGACTGGCGCGGGCCGGGCCCGAGATCGTGCGTGCCGTCGATGTTCAGCCACGCCGTCACCTGCTTCAAGGCGTCGAACATCCGCGAGCGGTCAACCGCGAGGTCCCGCACCAGGGGGAACTTCTGCAAAGGCTCGAGCACGATCGGCTCGGCGAGGTGGTCCACCAGGCTGGAGCACGCCATCCGGACCCGGCCGTTGATGTTCACGGTGCAGCTGCCGCAGACCTCCTCCAGGCAGTTCGAGTCCCACACCACCGGGGTGGTGCGCTTGCCCTCCGCGGTCACCGGGTTCCGCTGGATCTCCATCAGGCAGGAGATCACGTTCGCGCCCTTGGCGTAGGGCACCTTGAATTCCTCGAATCGGCCTTCGTGATCGGTCGTCTCCTGCCGCCAGATCTTGAAGTGGACGTGGGTCCTTCCGCCTGCGGTTCTTGTTTCCATGGCCTTTGGCTCTCAGGCGTACCAGCGAGGCTCCGGCTGGAGCACCGGGGTGGGGATGTCCTCGTAGGAGATCTGCGGCTCTCCTTCCTTGTAGGAGGCGAGCGTGGTCTTGGCCCACTTCTCGTGGCGGATCTGCCAGAGCTTCATCCACTCGGGATCCTCGCGGGGATCGTTGGTCTTCGGCTCAGGCAGGGAGAAGTCCGGCTTGTAGTGCGCGCCGCGGGATTCGTCGCGCAGGAGCGCGCCTTTGGCGATCACGTGGGCCAGCTCCAGCATGTTCCACAGCTGGTTCACGAACGAGAGCGAGCGGTTCGCGTTGTTCGAGCTGTCGAGGGCGTTCACCCGCTTCCACCGGTCCTTCAGCTCGGCCAGCTTCTCGATCGTCTTCCGGAGCTTGTCGTTGGTGCGAACCACCGTGACGTTCTCGGTCATCAGCTCGCCCAGCTCGCGGGCGATGCGGTAGGGGTTCTCGGGACCCTCCATCTTGCGGAGCTGTTCGATTCGCTCCTGCCAGACCTTGCGCGCGGCCTCGAAGTGCTTCGGAGCGGCGGCCTTCTGCCCGCTGGACTTCGAGTAGGACACCATCGCCGGCCCGCCGATCATTCCCGCGTAGATGCAGGAGAGCAGCGAGTTCGCTCCGAGCCGATTGGCGCCGTGGTAGGCGTGGTCGACCTCGCCTCCGGCGTACAGCCCGGGGACGGTGGTGGCCTGGTTCTTCGGGTGGGCGGGCTCCGGCTCCAGGTTCTTGCCCGGTTGGAACTGCACGTACAGCCCGCCCATCGAGTAGTGCATCCCCGGGAAGATCACCATCGGCGTGACGCGCGGGTCCTCGCCGACGAACTTCTCGTAGATCTCCATCACTCCCTTGATCTTCGCGTCGAGCACCTTGGCCGGGATGTGGGTGACGTCGAGGTAGACGCCGTCTTTCCCGCCCAGGCCCAGTCCGAGGTCGCGGCAGACGTGGAAGATCTCCCGGGTCGCCACGTCGCGGGGCACCAGGTTTCCGTACTTGGGGTACTTCTCCTCGAGGAAGTGCCAGCGCTCGGACTCGGGAATGTCCTTCGGCGCGCGGGTGTCGCCCTTCTTCTTCGGCACCCACACGCGCCCGCCCTCGGCGCGGACGGACTCGCTCATCAGCCGGAGCTTGTCCTCGCCGGGGATGGAGGTGGGGTGCACCTGGACGAACTCCCCATTGGCGTAAGTAGCGCCCTCGAGGTAGGCGCGGCCCGCGGCGGTGCCGGTGTTGATCACCGAGTTGGTGGAGCGGCCGAAGATGATCCCTGGGCCCCCGGTGGCCAGCATCACCGCCTCGGCGGGGAAGGCGCGGATCTCCATCGTGTTGAGGTCCATCGCCACCGAGCCGACGCAGCGGCCGCCCTCGTCGCGCACCGTGCCCAGCCATTCCCAGTACTCGTACTTCTGCACCAGGCCCTGCACCTCGTAGCGGCGGACCTGCTCGTCGAGCGCGTAGAGGAGCTGCTGGCCGGTGGTGGCGCCCGCGAAGGCGGTGCGGTTGTAGAGCGTCCCGCCGAAGCGCCGGAAGTCCAGGAGCCCCTCGGGGGTGCGGTTGAAGGTGACCCCCATGCGGTCGAGCAGGTAGATGATCCCCGGCGCGGCGTAGCACATGCCCTTCACCGAGGTCTGTTCGGCGAGGAAGTCGCCTCCCCGCAAGGTGTCCTTGACGTGGATGTCGGGGTGGTCCCCCTCGCCCTTGGTGTTGACCGCCCCGTTGATCCCTCCCTGGGCGCAGACCGAGTGGGAGCGCTTCACCGGGACGATGGAGAAGACGTCGACCTTCTGTCCGGCCTCGGCGAGCTTGATGACCGTCATCAGGCCGGCGAGGCCGCCGCCGACCACGGTGAATCGTGCATCTGCCATGGTTCAGTCCCCGAACCGCATCACGAAGAGGATGTGCAAGGTCGCCGCGGAGAGGGCGAAGAAGAGAAGCCAGGAGAGCCAGCGCACCCGCATCTGCGCCACCCGGCCGACCGACAGGCCCCAGGTCCAGCAGAAGCCGAGGAGGCCGTTGGTGAAGTGCCAGATGGTCAGCACCGTGCCCACCAGGTAGATGGCGAACATGTGATTGCCGGCCAGTGGGCTGCTGACGAAGGCGTGGGTCGGGTTTCCCAAGTGCGCCGCCACGTCGGCGTAGGTGACGAGATCGAGCTGGCCGTGGGCGGGCCCCTCGTAGGGGGCGAGGTGCACTCCCGCCAAGGTGACGATCAGCCGGAGCACCCCGACGTGGACGATGAGGTAGAGGAAGGCCACGTAGCCGCTCACCCGCTGCGCCCAGTACGCCCAGTTCGAGGGGTAGCCGTAGCGGCCGACGTTGGGTCGCCCGGTGGCGGCGATGTGGATGCCATAGAGAGCGTGGAAGAGGATCGGCAGCACGATCACCGCCAGCTCCAGCCCATAGAAGTAAGGGCGAGGGAGCATGGTGTTCACGTGGCTCACCATCTCGTTGTAGACGGCGGGCCCACGCAGGGCGGTCATGTTCTCGTAGATGTGGTACAGCAGGAACGCGCCGATCGGCAGGACGCCCGAGAGTGAGTGCAGGCGCCTCCAGAGGAACGAGCGTTCGTGCTCACTCGGTTGCTCTGCGGCCAAGGCCTCGGCCATACGGTTGGTCACCTCGCTGGTTGGTCGCGCCTATACCCGAGCGAGTCGTGGCCGAAAAGAGATCTTTTGAGGTGACAGGACGAGGCCGGCGCTCAGGAGGGCAGAATCTCTCCGAGGTCGATCTTCACGTCCGGGAAGGCGGCAGGGCTCAGCGTCTCTCCCGCGCGGTGGGTGGTGAGGTGGGTGTAGCGCCCGCCGGAGGGTGCGGTGCGAACCTCCACGGTCCGCTCCATCAGATCCACCAGCCAGTATTCCGGCACTCCGGCGGCGGCGTAGATCTCCGACTTCACGTAGCGGTCCTTCTGGATCGAGGAATCCGCCACCTCGATGACCCAATTCGCGCTGGAGGGGTGCGATCGCGAATAGTCCCCGAGGGGAACCACGGCGAGGTCGGGCTCGGGCACCGATTCCTCAGAGGCCGCGAGAGGAAGCTGCGCTTGGACGATCGCCCGGCCAGCCAGCACGGGTACGAGCGTCGCCATGAGTCGCCGTACGGCGTGCGCGTGTGCGGCCCCCTGCGGGCTCATCTGGACCAAGACCCCCTGGAGCAGCTCTACCCGCTCGCCATCAAACAGCCCAAGGTCGACCATGCGGTCGTACTCGGAGCGCCGAATTGGGCGGAAACGTTCCGGGGCGATGCGGCTGGTGTCGAGCACGCTGTGAACATACACCCGCCCTACCTCACCGGCGACTACAGCTGGGCCGGGCTCCGGGCGGCCTCAGGGCTTTCCTCGGGGCGCTCCCTGACGGTGGTCGGCGAGTTCAGGATCCACTGTCCTGTCGCCGGGTCGCGGACATAGGTCGCCTTCTTTCCGCATCCGCTCACTCCGTGCGGCGCGTTGAGCCCGAACCCCAGCTCGGTCACGGTGAGCGACGGCTGCGGGCACTCGAGGTCGAAGGCGGCCCGCTGGAGCAACAGCTCCCGCGGGGTCACGCAGGCTCCGGCGACCAGCGCCGCGGCGATGGCGAGCCGTCTCACCTAGAGCTTCACCGAGTCGACGGTCTTCTTCACCGACTGGAAGGACTTCTCCAGCTCGGCGCGCTCCTCGGGCGAGAGGTCCAGCTCGTAGACCTTCTCTACTCCGCCGGCGCCGATCTGCACCGGCACGCCCATGAAGCAGCCCTTGATGCCGTACTCGCCCTCGAGCAGCGCGGCGCAAGGGAGTACCCGCTTCCGGTCGAGCAGGTAGCTCTCGGCCATCGCGATCGAGGTGGCCGCCGGAGCGAAGTACGCCGACCCTGTCTTGTAGAGCGCGACCAGCTCGGCGCCGCCCTCGCGGGTGCGCTTCACGATGGCGTCGATCTTCTCCTTCGGCAGAAGCTTGGTGAGGGGAACGCCTCCCACCGAGGCCAGGCGGATGAGCGGCACCATGTCGTCGCCGTGCCCGCCGAGCACCAGGGCCTCCACGTCGCGAATGGAGCAGCCCAAGGCGTCGGCCACGAAGCACTTGAATCTCGAGGTGTCGAGCACGCCCGCCATGCCGACCACCTGGCTCTTCTTGAAGCCGGTGATCCTGTGCAGCGCGTACACCATCGCGTCGAGCGGGTTGGCGACGTTGATCACGAAGGCGTCCGGGCAGTGGGTGCGGATGTTGGCCGCGACGTCCTTCATGATCTTGAGGTTGACCTCGAGCAGATCCTCGCGGCTCATGCCCGGCTTGCGCGGCACCCCGGCGGTGATGATCACCACGTCGGAGCCGGCTACTTGCTTCCAGTCGGTGGTGCCGGTGACGCGGCAGTCGTAGCCATCGACCGCGGAGAGCTGGTTGATGTCCAGCGCCTTGCCCTTCACCAGCCCCTCGGCCTGGGGGATGTCGAAGAGCACCGCGTCGCCGAGCTGCTTCTGCACGCAGAGCAGCGCCAGGTTGCCGCCGATCTGCCCGCCGCCGATGAGTCCGATCTTCTTCTTGCCCATGGTGTCCTCGACAGGAAGGGGTCCAACGCCGAGTGCTCCTCTACTCCCGGCGAAGTGCGCGCTCAACGCCCAATGCTCGGGGCCGAACGGAGCCGCCTACATGTTCTTGATGATCGCCTGCCCGAACTCGCTGCACTTGACTTCTGTCACCCCACCCTGCCCCTCCTGGCGCATCAGCCGGGCGAAGTCGTAGGTGACGGTCTTCTGCGCGATGGCGCGGTCCATGCCCTGGAGGATGAGCTCGGCGGCCTCGTTCCACCCCAGGTGCCTGAACATCATCTCGCCCGAGAGGATGACGGACCCCGGGTTGACCTTGTCCTGGTCGGCGTACTTGGGCGCGGTGCCGTGGGTGGCCTCGAACACCGCGTGGCCGGTGACGTAGTTGATGTTGCCTCCCGGCGCGATCCCGATGCCGCCCACCTGCGCCGCGAGCGCGTCGGAGAGATAGTCGCCGTTCAGGTTGAGGGTGGCGATCACGTCGAACTCGTCGGGCCGGGTGAGCACCTGCTGCAGGGTGATGTCCGCGATGGCGTCCTTGATGAGCAGCTTCCCCGCCGCCAGCGCTTGCTTCTGCTCCGCGTTGGCGGCCTCCTCGCCGGAGCGCGCCTTGGTGGCCTCCCACTGCTCCCAGGTGTAGACCCGCTCGCCGAACTCGCGCGCGGCCAGCTCGTAGCCCCACTTGCGGAAGGCGCCCTCGGTGAACTTCATGATGTTGCCCTTGTGCACCAAGGTGACGCTCTTGCGCTGGTGCTCGAGGGCGGAGCGGATGGCGGCGCGGATCAGCCGCTCGCTGCCCTCCTTGGAGACCGGCTTCACGCCCACGCCGCAGTCCTTGGGGAAGCGGACCTTGCCGTACTCCTTCTCGAACTCCTTCTTCAGGATCGAGAGGAACTTGTCGGCGCGCTCGGTGCCCGCCTCGAACTCGATGCCGGCGTAGATGTCCTCGGTATTCTCCCGGAAGATGACCATGTCCACCTTCTCGGGGTGCCGCACCGGCGAGGGCACACCCTTGAAGTAGCGCACCGGCCGGAGGCAGACGTAGAGGTCCAGCATCTGCCTCAGCGCCACGTTCAGCGAGCGGATGCCGCCACCGATCGGCGTGGTGAGCGGGCCCTTGATGCCGACCAGGTAGGTGCGGAAAGCCTCCACCGTCTCATCGGGCAGCCAGGTGTTCAGCTTCTTGAAGGACTTCTCCCCGGCGAGGACCTCGTGCCAGGCGATATTCCGCTTGCCGCGGTAGGCCTTCTCCACCGCGGCGTCGAAGACCACTCGCGAGGCCCTCCAGATGTCGCGCCCGGTGCCGTCTCCCTCGATGAAGGGGAGGATCGGGTGGTCGGGCACGCTGAGCTTCCCGTCCTTCTGGGTGATCTTCTCGCCGGTGGTGGGCGCCATGTTCGCTCCTTGATGGGGTGCTCCGAGGGCGGGCGGATACTAGCTCGGCGCCGGGAGAGATCATCACGATTGAGCCGGCCCGCTCCCCAAGGCGGGATGAGCGGGCGGCGCCCGGCCTATTGGCATTTCTTGCTTGGCTTGCAGTTGCCGGGCTGAAGCTGGTTGTTCTGGTCGAGATACTGGCAGGCGGTGTTATCGGGGCAATCGAGGGAATCGGCGCAGTCGGTGAAGGTGTCTCCGTCGTTGTCGATCAGGTCCCCGCAGGCATCGATCTTCTCGGTGGCCTGCTTGTTCTTGCAGAGGCACCCGCCTCCGCAGGAGTCGCCTTCGCATTCGGCGTCGGCGCAATCGGCGAACCCGTCGCAGTCGTCGTCAGTGGCGTTCCCGCATGCCGATTCCGGCGGAGGCGAGGTGACTCCCCCGCATGCGCAAGCCCCGGGGCTCGTGCACCTGAAGGTCTCCGGGGCGGGCCTGCAGGCCTTGTCCAGGCAGTCCGGGTCGACGCAGTCCACCGGTCCATCGCCGTCGTTGTCCGCTCCGTCCCGGCAGTTGGCTTCGGTGCGCGACAGCCCGCGGCATGCGCAGCCGCCGCCGCAGGTCGCGCCGTCGCAGTCCTGGTCGGCGCAATCGACCTTCCCGTCCGCGTCGTTGTCCTGGGAGTCGGAGCAGGCGACCTCCGCCGGCTCTTGGGCTCTGCAGAGGCATCCGGTCCCGCAGCTCTTGTTGGCGCAGTCGAGATCGTCGCAATCGATCGCGTAGTCGTTGTCGTCGTCCTTCTTGTCGTTGCATACCGTCTCCACCACTCCGGCGATGCACTTGCCGTTGCGGCACACCGTCCCCACGGGACACGACGCGTCATCCAGGGCGCCGTCGCAGTTGTCGTCGACGGCGTCGCAGACCTCCTCTTTCGGAAGCACCTGCCCATCGCACGCGGCGAGCGCGCCGTCCACGCAGGCGCGCGTACCGGCCTTGCAGGGCCCAACGCCCTCGGTGCCCGGCGTGCCCTCGTAGCACCGCTCGGGAGGCATCTCGTCGGCCACGCCGTTGCAGTCGTTGTCGCGCCCGTCGCACACCTCGGGCTCCTCGCGGCAGCAGAACGGCGCCGGGCGCGCGCCGAAGATGCATTGGTAGCCGTCGCCGCCACAGTCCGAGTCGGTCGAGCAAGAGTAGAGGCCGTCCTCCGGCAGCGACACGCGGCAGCTCGCCGCGGCGACCGCGGCGAGAAGCAAGAGCCTTTCCCCTCGCGTGCTCATCGCCTCAGGACTCACCTCCCGGTCCCGCCGCCGGGGGCGCTGCCCTCGTTCTGGGGCACCAGCAGCAGCCAGGCGACGCCTCCCGAGATCGCCGCCAAACCCAGCCCCACGAGGAGGTTGGCGGCCGCCGCATCCCTCCTCGCCGCCAGAGCTTGTTGCCGGGTGATGTTGAGGATCTGGTCGCCGTCCACGTCGGCCGCCTGCCGCTCGGCCGCCACCGCGCGCTGCCCGAATGCGATTCCCACCCCCGCCAGGACTCCTCCGCCCAGCGCGACGAATACCCCTGGGCGCGTGAAGGACGGGGGAAGCAGCGGCCCCGGTGGAATGGCCGGCTCCGCAATCGCCGGCTTCGGTCGAGGCGGAGGGGGAGGCGGGCGCTCCACCACCGGCGCATCCATCGGAGGCTCCGGTGTTGGCGCCTTCCCCTCGACTGGAGGCTTCTGCCTCGGAGGATCCGGACGCTCGAGCGAGGCGAGCTCGGCGTCGTCGCTGGGCTTCACCACCAAGAATGCGTCCACCTCGACCACCTCGCCGGGTGCGAGCGCCACTTCCCGCACCTCGGTGGCGTAGAAGCCTCCGCCGATCTCGAGTCTGTAGTTCCCCGCGGGGACCAGGACTTCCTTCGACCCTTTGCCGAGCTGCCAGCTCCCGAGCACCACGTCGGCCTTGGACACGTTGGTCTTGATCCGAAGACGAGCCAGCCCGGCCGATGCCTTCTTGAAAGCGGGGCCGTAGGCGGCCGCCGCGCGCGACCTGAATCCGCCCTTGCCCAGCACCGGGACCTCCATCACCTCGACGGTTCGCTGGTAGCGAATGAAGATGGCCACTCTCAGGAGCAGGCCAGCTTCCCCGCGGGCGATCTGCGCGGTGATGACCCGGTCCACGCCCAGGGTTTCGGCCAGCTCCGATAGGCAGACCGAGTCAATGCAGCGGGAGGCCAGTTCGAAGTTTTCGCGCAGCGCCGAGCGCGCCTGGGCGGGGACCAAGAGCTTGGCGAAGCTCCTCCGCGCCGCCCCGACCATCTCCGATCCGATTGCCTCCGGGGAGATCGGCCCCGCCTCGTTCGCCGCCACCTCCGAGGCCAGCGCGACACCGAGGAAGGCGGCCGACGGTTTCAGCTCTCTTGCCTCCGCGGTCGCCGCGGAGCACGCAGCGAGCACGAGGCACCGCCAGACCGAGCTGTAGCCTCTTGGCCTAGCTGTACTGTGCGAGATCCCTCCCGTCGCCGGCCGCCCGATTCGCAGCGCATCGCGTCGGGGGGCTTGCCCCCCAACCGGAGCCTTGGGGGGCGGCTCGTCGGTCACAGGCCCACCAGCCTGCTCTCTCCTCGCGACTAGCGCTGCCTGCGCCTCCGACCTGGGCTGCGAATGTCTTCCGGACATGCGCCCCCTGCTCGGTCCGGGATCTCGCACAGTACAGCTTGGGCGCCGCATTGGAAGCACATGCTACCACTCGGGCGGGCACGCTCGCGGGCGGCCGCCGCACGAGGGAATGGACCACCGGAGCCTCGCGGGGGATCAACCGGCATCGACGCCGGCGTCGGCGTCACCCGCGTCCTGGGAGCCGGCGTCGACTTCCCCCGCGTCGAACCCCGCGTCAGCAGTGCCCGCATCGACCCCAGCGTCCAGGGCTCCCGCATCCGGACCCGCATCCGGGGCGCCGGCATCTTGGCCGGCGTCGGGAGTGCCCGCGTCCGCCGCTCCTCCGTCGGAGGCACCCGCATCGGGCGTCCCTGCGTCCGGGGCGCCTGCGTCGGGCTTGCCCGCGTCCGGACTTCCGCCGTCGTTGAGGCCCGCGTCCGGTCGGCCGGCATCAGGCGTCCCTGAATCTGGTCGGCCGGCGTCGGGTGTTCCTGCATCTGGCCGGCCGGCGTCGACTCCGGCGTCCTTCGTCCCGGAATCCGGCTTTGGGCCAGCGTCGGGAGTGCCTGCGTCCGCACCGTAGTCCAGTCGCCGGAGGACGAAGGGGGAGAGGTGGAAGACATCGCCGCCGACGGTGTGCGCCACGCGATTCAGGGTGGGATTCACGAGCGGCACCCACTCCCCGTTCTCCGCCGTGTACACGCGCAGCAGGGGCGGGCTCGTCCCCGCGTCGTAGACGTCGTAGCGCATGGTCACCGTGGCCGGGAGGCCGAAGGCGGTATCCGAAGGGCCGATCTCGAAGGCCTCTCCGAACGCGCCCGGAAGCTGCACCTCGGCGGGGGCAATCGAGACGGTGACGAGGCGCTCGAGCGCCCCGTGGGGGATGGAAATGCAGATGCTCCGTTCGGAGTGGCACACCTCGCCGCCGCGCGGGCCCACTTCGGCTTCGGAGCCTCCGGGGGGAGTGCCGCAGGAGATCGCGGCCAAGCACCAAAGGCCCGCCGCCGGACGCCGGAGCACTAGGTGGCTGAATCGACCGTGCGAGCCGCCGACTTCCCTCTCGGGGATGGCTGGGGGTAGGGCCGCGTCTATTCGAGCCCGCACCTACCTACCCCGCATCGACTGCGCCGCCGTCAGCTCCGCCGCCCGAGCCGCCGTCGGCGTCGCCGGCGTCGATGCTCCCGCCGTCGGCCACGGTTCCGCCATCGGCCATCTGGCCTGCGTCGGTGTCCCCGCCGTCCGCGCCGGCGTCAGTCGACCAGGAGATGTTCATGGCGAGGGTGGTCAGCTCGATGCACTTGCCTCCTGGCACTGCCTTGTCCACGCTCGAGTCGAAGTTCCACTCCTCGAGGCGGACGGTGCTGCCGGTGGCGGCGATGGTGCCCGCGGCCGGGTTCTGGTCCGCCTGGGTGACGGTCGCCGCGCCGCCGGTCGCGTAATAGAAGCGGACGCACTGGCTCGAGGAGTTGCAGGCCTCGGAGTAGCCCAGGCACACGTCGCAGGCCTGGTAGCCGACGGTGGAGCTGAAGTTCCTGGTCGCCGGGAGGGTCGGCCAGTTGCCGCTCGGACTCGCCCAGACCTCCAGCCACAGCTCGTTATGGCCTCCGTCAGGGGCGCCGGCGGGGTCCTCGTCGAACTGCACGCCGGTGACGAAGTGGTCGAACGGCGGCGCCATGGTGGTGCCGATGACCCCGGCGCTCTCGAGCTTGGGGACAAAGGCGGTGATGCGCGCGCAGCTCCCGGCGTCGACACCCGCGTCAGTGGCTCCGCCGCCTCCTCCTCCGCCACCGGCCCCGCCGCCGCCACCTCCGGCTCCCCCGCCACCTCCGGCTCCCCCGCCACCTCCCCCACCGGCGCCCCCGCCCCCGCCGCCTCCTCCTCCGCCGCCGCCGGAGCCGGGCGAGCAGGCTTGCACGTTCGAGCAGAAGGTGCCGCGCGCGCTGCAGTCGTCGCAGGCCACTCCACCCTTGCCGCAGGCGGTCACCGCGGTTCCGGCCTGGCACACCCCGTCCTTGTCGCAGCAGCCGGTGGCGCAGGTCTTCGCGTCGCACTTCGCCGGAGCACTGCACCGCATCATCACGAGCGGGGTGAGGGCGAGCGAGACGAGCAGCAGTGCCTTGCGCATCGAGAGCTCCTTGACGAGTGGAAGGGCTAGGTACCAGTTCGGGCGCCCAGAGTCGAGCACCGGCGCGGCTGGCTCAGACTCGGGTTTCGAACCGCGTCCTGGACCAGAGCCTGGGCACGAAGGTGGCGAGCAGCACCAGCACACCGGCGGCGGCCGCGTGCAGCATCGCATCCCGCTCGGCGCCGGCGACGCCCTCTACCAAGCTGGCCGCGAAATAGGTGTAGACGAGCATCACCGGGAAGCTCCCAACCATCGAGCCGAGGGCGAAGTCGCGCCAGCGAATCGCGGACACCCCGGCGGCCACGTTCACCCCGACGAAGGGGAGCGGCAGCAGCCGGATCGCCACCATCGCCCGGAAGCCGTGGCGAGCCGCGCGCTCGTCTAGGGCGCCGAGGCGGGTCTGCCGGAGGAGGCGCTGGGCGCGCTCCCGCCCGAGCCTCCTCCCGATCAGGAACTGGAGGTTGGCGGCGCCGTTCACCGCGACGAAATTGAGGGCGGAGGCCACCGGGAAGCCCCAGGCTGCTCCCGCCACCATGTGGAAGAGCACCGCCGGGAGGAACAGGCACGTCCCGCCCAGGTAGAGGGCGAGGTAGGCGGGCGCGGCCCACCAGCGCTGCTGGACCGAGCGGAGCAGCGCCAGCGCGGCCTTGGGATCGAGCTCTTCCCAGAGGGCCCAGCGGACCGCCAGAGCGGCGGCCCCGACGAGCAGGAGCGCCCCGAGCACGCGGAGAAATGAGCGCCATCGCTCGCTTGACATCGGCACGCCGACCACTTTCTCGCCGACAGCTCCACGGCGTCTCTTTTTTTGTTGAAAAGCCCCGTCCGCCCGTGGGAACGAGGGGCCATGCCCAAGGATACCCTCAGCGTCACCGACAACAGGACTGGGAAGACCTACGAGCTGCCGATCGCGAACGGGTGCATCCGCACCGCCGACCTGCGGCAGATCAAGACCGGGCCCGAAGACTTCGGGCTGATGGGCTACGACCCGGCGTTCCTCAACACGGCGAACTGCACCAGCCGGATCACCTTCATCGATGGGGACAAGGGGATCCTCGAGTACCGCGGGTATCCGATCGAGCAGCTGGCGGAGCACTCGACCTACCTCGAGGTGGCCTACCTCATCATGCACGGCGAGCTGCCGACCAAGAAGGAGCTCGACGACTTCACCTTCCTGGTGATGCACCACACCTACGTGCACGAGAACATCAAGACGTTCATGGACGGCTTCCGCTACGACGCGCACCCGATGTCGATCCTGGCGTCGACGGTGGCGGCGCTGTCGGGCTTCTACCCGGACGCGAAGCACGTGAAGGACGCTCGGGCGCGGCGTGTCCAGATGGTGCGGATGATCGCCAAGATGCCGACCATCGCGGCGTTCTCGTACCGGCACAGCATGGGTTTGCCGTACGTGTACCCGAACAACGACCTCTCCTACGTGGGCAACTTCCTCTCGATGGTGAGGAACATCGGCGAGGCGAAGTACGCGGTGAACCCGGTCCTGGAGCGGGCGCTGGACGTGCTGTTCATCCTGCATGCGGATCACGAGCAGAACTGCAGCACCACGGCGACGCGGCTGGTGGGCTCATCGGAGGTGGATCCGTTCTCGGCGGTGGCGGCGGGGATCGAGGCGCTGTACGGGCCCTTGCACGGGGGCGCGAACGAGGCGGTGCTGAGGATGCTGCGGGAGATCGGCCACGTGGCGAAGGTGCCGCAGTTCATGAAGAAGGTGAAGGAGGCGGACGGCCCCAAGCTGATGGGGTTCGGCCATCGGGTCTACAAGAGCTACGACCCTCGAGCGAAGGTGATCAAGCGGATGGCGGAGCAGGTGTTCGAGGTGACGGGGAAGAACCCGCTCATCGACATCGCGGTCGAGCTGGAGCGCATCGCGTTACAGGACGACTACTTCGTCAAGCGCAAGCTCTACCCCAACGTGGACTTCTACTCGGGGCTCATCTACGAGGCGATGGGGTTCCCGGTGGACATGTTCCCGGTGCTCTTCGCCATCCCGCGCACGGTGGGCTGGTGCAGCCAGTGGGAAGAGATGATCACCGACGACGAGCAGAAGATCGCCCGCCCGCGCCAGGTCTACCTGGGCCCCAAGCGGCGAGACTACGTGGCGGTGGAGAAGAGAAAGCCCTCGAGTACCTAGAAAAGCAGTCGAGCGTCTAGAGTCGAGTGTCGAGTGAGCCCGTCGAGTGCCGTCGAGCGTGCCGCCGCCCGACGCCCATCCTGGACGGGAGACACCGCTACGCTGAACGCTCGCTGGACGGGTCACCCTGAACGCTCGACCCTCGACCCTCGACCGCAGAGGAATACATCTCCTCGATCATCCGCCCGTACTTTTCCTCGCACACCTTCCTTCGCACCTTGAGCGTCGAGGTCAGCTCGCCTCCCTCGATGGTGAAGTCGTTGGGCAACACCTTGAAGCGCTTGATCGTCTCGAACTTTGCCACCTTCGCGTTCACGTCCGCATCGATGCGCGCCTTCAGGTGCTCGAGGAACGGGCCGTGCTCCACCAGCTGCGCCGGCTCCGAAGGAAAGCCGCTGGCCTTGGAGAAGGACCGCAGCTTCTCCGGGTCCAACGCGAGGATCGCCACCAGGAAGTGGCGCCGGTCCCCCACCACCAGCGCGTTGCCGATCGGATCGATCGACTTGAGCAGCCCCTCCAGCGTCGCCGGCGGAGTCTTCTTCCCGCCCGAGGTGACGATGATCTCCTTCTTCCGGCCGGTGATGCGCAGGTAGCCCTGGGCGTCCAACTCGCCCACGTCGCCCGAGTGCAGCCAGCCCCCCTCCAGAAGCTCCGCCGTGGCCGCCTCTTCCTTGTAATAGCCCATGCACACGTTCTCGCCGCGGACGAGGATCTCCCCGTCCTCCGCGATCCGCACCTCTACCCCGGGCATCGGCCGCCCCAAAGACCCGAGCCGCGTCGCCTCCGCGGTGTTCACCGACGTCGGCCCCGTCACCTCCGACTGGCCGTACACCTCACGCACCACCATGTCCACCGAGGCGAAGAACTCCAAAACCTCCTTCGCGATCGGAGCCGCAGAGGTGGCGAAGATGTGCGTCCGCCCGAAGCCGATGCGCGCCTTCAACTTCTCGAAGACCAGCTTCTGCGCGAGCCGGTATTGAAGCTCCAGCCACGGCGGCACCCGCCGGTGCTCCAGCGAAAGCCCGTGCCTCCTCGCCGCCGCGGAGCGCGCCCACTCGACGATCCTCCGGTGGTGCGGGGGTAGCGCCCGCATCCCCTCCTCCGCCCGGGCCTTGAACTTCTCCCACACCCGGGGGACGGCGAAGAAGGCGGTGGGCCGGACCTCCTTCAGGTTCTCCGGGAGCTTCTCCAGCGCCTCGGCGAAGTGCACCTGCACCCCGCACACCAGCGGACCGTGGATCGAGCAGATCTGCTCGGCGATGTGAGAGAGCGGCAGGTACGACAGCACCACCTCGTCTTCCCCAAGCTCAGCGAGCTTCGAGAGCTGCACCGCCGTCCAGGTCAGGTTGCGGTGGCTCAGCATCACCCCCTTGGGGTTTCCGGTCGTCCCCGAGGTGTAGATGAGCGTGGCCAGGGAGGCCGGCTCCAGCCCATTCACCCGCTCGAAGTAGAGCCCCTCGTCTTGCCCCGCGCCGCTCTCCAGCACCTCGGCGTAGGAGAGCACCCCCTGCTCCCTTTGGAGCGCGGCGGGAGGATCCATCACCACCACCTGCCGGAGCTTCGGCAACTCCCGTCTGAGCGCCTGCACGGTGGCCAGGGTGCCCTCGTTCTCCACGAGCATGATCGGCGACTCGCAGTGGCCGGCGACGTACCGGATCTGCTCCGGGCTGGAGGTGACGTAGATGCCCACCGGGACCCCGCCGAGCGCCATCGCGGCCAAGGAGGCCACCAGCCACTCCTCCCGGTTGAAGCCGATGATGGTCAGCGCCTGACCGGGGCCGAAGCCCAGCCGGTGCAACCCGAGCGCGAAGTGCCGCACCCTGCGCGCGTACTCTCGCCAGGAAGTCGGCTGATAGGCGCCGCCGCGCTTGGTCCACAAGGCCGGGGCGTCTCCCCGCCTCCCGGCCTGATCGTGAAGCGCGTGCAACATCGTCCGCGGAATGTCCATGGCTCCTCCGGGCGCGGGTTATTTGCGCGCCTTCCAGGGGAAGTCAAACCCCGCTCGAGCCTTCACCGGATGATTGACATCGCACCGGCCCCCTTTGTATCTCGCGCCCGCTCTATGACGATCGACTTCACCTGCCAGAAGTGCGAGGCCAGCTTCGAGATCGACGCCGAGGACCTGATCGACGGCACCGAGAAGCTGGCCTGCCCCCAATGCGACGCCAAGGCGCCCGCCAACATGGTGGAGGACTTCGTCTCCGCCCTCTCCGAGCTGCGGGCCCAGGTCGCCAACCTGTCCAAGAAGTTCGCGGTGAACCTGGCGATCGAGACCGAGGACGTCGAGGAGGAGTTCGAGTCGAAGGAAGAGGAAGAGGGAGAAGAGGAAGACGGCGAAGAGGAGCTGGACTTCGACGAGGACGACGAAGGCGACGAGGACGAAGACGAGCTGGAGGACGAAGACACGGACGACCGCTGACCAGGCGGCCGCCCCACCCCAGGGGGCGCCGCGGCTCCCTGTGCGTAAGTTCTCCAGGTGAATCGGGGCAACGGCACCTTGCTGGCGATCGCGGCGCTCTCGGCGATCGCGATCGCCTCCACCCTCGGAGTGACCGCGGCGACCAAGCCCCCTGCCGAGGCGCTGGTCGAGATGGAGGTGAAGGACGTCGTGCCGCTCGACGACGAGAGCGCGCACGCGGTCATCCTGGTCTCGAAAGAGGGCACCGTGCTCCCGGTCTTCGTCGACGAGGCGGCGGCAGTGGCAATCGCCTTCCGGCTCGCCCACCGGCCTCCGCCTCACGCGATGGTCGAGGATCTCCTCGCCAGGGTGGTGGACGAGATGGGCGGCAAGGTGACGCGGGTGCGGATCGGGGCAGTGCAGAACCACCTCGACCTCTGCACCATCGACATCCGCCATGGGGGCAAGACGCTCCAGCTCGCCGCCCGGCCCTCGGACTCGATCGCGCTCGCGCTCACCAGCGGCGCGAAGATCTTCGCCAAGGCCGCGCTGGTGGAGCAGGTGGGCATCACCCGCAAGGAGATCGAGGACCTCAAGTCCCGCCTGGGCGTGGGCGGCTCGGGAAAGCCCGAGGATCCACCCCCTCCTCCGCCGGGAGGCTCGGAGTTCAGCCTCTAGAAAGTCGAAAGCCCGACCCCCCCTCCCAGGGAAGCCGGGCTTTCGACGCAAGGACGTGCTGCTCAGAGTTTCTCGGCGATGTCGGTGACGCCCGGGACCCGCCAGCGTTCCCCCTTCAGGGCCTTGTACATGGCGAAGAAGTTGAGGGCGATGAAGGCGGGCCACAACAGGCACCCCAGGAGGCCGATAAAGGGAATGAAGCCGAGGATCGTGGTGACGATGGAGAGCGCGATGCCCCCGCCCACTCCCAGGACCAGGCCATTCTTCGCGTGCCACTGCACGTACGGCGAATCCTTCACCGTGAGGAGCGGGATGAGCGCGAGGATGCCGAGGTAGGCCAGGACCAGCTGGATCTTGTCGCTTTCGCGGATCGTCTCGGTGGGCCCGGTGACTTGCTTGATCGACTGCGAGCCCTGCTCTGGCGTCATACGAACTCCTGGAAGTGCGCCGGACGGTCAGCTGCCGAGGAGCCGTGTACGTACTTAGGCGCGCGGATCCTGTCAAGACGAGCGGCCCTCTTGTCACACGAGTTTTCCAGGAGGTCCTCCCCGAGCCGGCTACTATGCGCAAGATGCGCAAGGCCAAGTTGGTCTGCACCCTGGGCCCGGCCTCCGACTCGCCCGGGGTGCTCGAAGGGATGATCCGGGCCGGCATGGACGTGGCACGGCTGAACTTCTCCCACGGCAGCCACGCGGACCATCTCCGCCGAATCCAGAGGGTGCGGAGACTCTCGCGAAGGCTCGGGCGGCCGGTGGCGATCCTGCAGGACGTGCAGGGGCCGAAGATCCGCCTGGGGGAGTTCCGGGGCGGACAGCTCGAGGTGCGGGACGGCCAGCGCGTCACGCTCACCACCCGGCCGGTGCTCGGGGTCGGCTCGCTCATTCCCACTCCGGTGGCCACGCTGCCTCGCGACGTCCGGGCCGGCGATCCGATCCTCCTCGACGACGGCCGGGTGCGGCTGGAGGTCTTGGCGGTGAGGGGGCGCGAGGTGCACTGCCGGGTCTCTTCCGGCGGCGTTCTCAGGGACCACAAGGGGTTGAACCTGCCTGGCTCGCCGCTCTCGGTGCCGACCGTCACCGAGAAGGACGTGGCGGATCTGGCGTTCGGCCGCCGGGTGGGCGTGGACTACGTGGCCCTCTCGTTCGTGCGCAGCGCGGCGGACGTGCGCGCGGCGCGCCGCCAGGTGGCCACGGGCACACCGCTGGTGGCGAAGATCGAGAAGCCGCAGGCGGTGGAGGCGCTGGAGGAGATCGCCCGCGAGGCCAACGGCGTGATGATCGCCCGAGGGGACCTCGGGGTGGAGATGCCCCTCGAGCTGTTGCCGAACATCCAGAAGGACGCGGTGCAGACGGTGAACCGGCTGGGCGGGCTGGTGATCGTGGCGACCGAGATGCTGGAGAGCATGATCCACAACGTCCGTCCCACCCGCGCGGAGGTTTCGGACGTGGCGAACGCGATCCTCGACGGGGCGGACGCGGTGATGCTCTCGGGTGAAACCGCTGCGGGGAAGCACCCGGTGCGGGTGGTGGAGACGATGGCGCGCATCGTGGAGGCGGCGGAGCAGCGGCCGGCGCAATTCGAGGCGCCCTTCGGCCGCTCGCGGGACCTCTCGACCGGCGTGGCGGCGGCGGCGGTGGCGGCGGCGGCGCAGCTCGGCGTCCAGCTCCTGGTGGCCTACACCGAGAGCGGCACCACCGCGCGGCTCATCTCCGAGTTCAGACCCAAGGCGAAGATCCTGGCCCTGACGCCGAACGAAGCGGTGGTTCGGCGGATGGCGCTGTACTGGGGCGTGGAGGGGCGAAAGGTGCGCCGGCTCACGTCGACCGACGCGATGGTAGGGCAGGTGCGGAGGATGTGCCTCGAGGAGCGGCGGGCGAAGAGAGGCGAGCCGATCGTGATCGTGTCCGGTTCGCCCTTGGGGAAGCCGGGGAAGACGAACATGATGTCCATCCATCGGGTATAGGAGGACTCGTGGCGCTGGACCGGCCCACACGGCACCGATGTGATCTCGGGGCGAAGCTCTCGGTGGGTGGGAGTAACCACCCGGTTCGCATCCTCGACCTCTCCGAGACGGGCGCGTTCGTGGAGACGGTCGTGGAGTTGGACTACGAGGAGGCTGGCAAGCTGGAGCTGGCGTTGCCCGGCGGCGAGCCATGGGCGGCGAGCGTGTCGGTAGTGCGGCTGGGGACGTCTCACCGCGAGGTGAGGCACCCGCGGGTGGAGAACGTGACCGTGGCACGGCCGGGGGTAGGGCTACAGTTCGTCGGGATGAACGAGGAGGACCTGGAGAGGCTGAGAGGATTCCTCGAGCTGTTGGACGAGAGATGACCGCTGCTCCTTGCTGCGGCGCGTGCGGCGCGGCGCTGGAGCCGGAATCGGTCTATTGCTCCTTTTGTGGCGCGCGGCTCGTCGAGCGCGCGAAGGGGGAGGAGGTACGGTGCGCGGTTCACCCGGAGCTGAAGGCGATCCGGCCCTGCCCCCGCTGCGGGACGTTCGCCTGCGGGGAGTGCCTGGTGCGCTCGGCGCTGGACGAGTGGCTCTGCGCAGCGTGCCATGAGCGGAGCCCCGACGTCCCCTTGCCGTGGGACCTCCGCGGCGAGGTGGGTCACCTCAAGGCCTTCTTCCGCACCTGCTGGTTGCTGCTCAAGGCGCCGTCGCGTTCTTTGAGGGCGGCGCCGAGGGCCGCACCCATCTCCAGCTCGGTGCTCTTCGCGGTGCTGGCCAACGTGGCGTCCGTGGCGACCACCTGCGCGCTGTACGTCCTGATGGCGGTGGTAGCGCAATTCCGCTCGGATGCGGCCGGCGGCGCCCGCGAGGAGGCGCTGATGATGCTGGTCGGGGCGGTCTCGTACCTGGTGCTCGCGCCGGGGATCGGCTTGGCAGCGATGTTCGTGCTGGGCGGCCTGGATCACCTGGTGCTTCGGGCAGTCGGGGCAAAGCCCGGGGGCTTCCCGGTCACGCTCCGGGCGGTGGCCCTCTCGAGCGCGCCGATGGTGCTCGGGCTCATCCCGCTGTGTGGCTGCTACGTCTTCCCGCTCTGGGGGCTGGTGCTCAAGGTGCTCGCGTACCGCGCCCTGCATCGGACGAGCGGGTGGAAGGCGGCGGCGGGAGGGCTGGCGGTTTCGGGCGGGCTCCTGCTCGCCTTCGCGGGGCTGATGGCGCTGGTGATCCGGAACGACCTGCGCGGGTTGCTCGAGTGAAGAGTTGAGGGCGGAAAGTCGCGCGGCTAGGTTGGGGGCATGCAGACGGAGACCTTGAAGACGGCAGCGGACTTCGCGAAGGCGCTCGGGCCGCACCTGGAGCACGAGTGGTATCGGTGCGACAAGCCGGACGAGCGGCTGATGGGCAAGGGCTGCCGCACCTGCGCGGTGGAGCACTACATCTCGATCGCCGACTTCCGCGAGACAGGCGATCTCGAGGCCTACGAGAAGGATCTCAAGCCGTTCAAGCCCGCGAAGAAGAAGAAGTGACGCCGGTCGACGGCCAACCTCGACGGCCGCCGCCGCTGGCGCTCGACCTCGCGCTCAACCGCCCACTCGACGCTGGACCCTCGACACTCGACCATCAGATGGTCTTGTTCTCGAAGTCATAGATCTTCTCCACGGCGATCTGCCGGTACCGCTCGGTCTTGAGGGCCCGCTTGGCGCAATCCCAGACCAGCTCCTTGGGCATGCGGTTGGGCTCGGCCTTCTTGCGGCGCTTCACCTCGGCGCGGATGGCCTTGTAGGCCGCTTTCGGGTGGCAGCAGAAGGCAACCGAGAAGAGCAGGTGCCCTCCGAAGGGAATCAGCCGCGCCTCCAGGATGTCGCCCTTCTCCAGTCCGGCGAGCTGCCGCCGCTCGGTCACCTCGTGGTCCTTGGCGGAGAAAAGCTCGCGCAACCGCACCATTCCCCGCCCGAGCTTCCGGACCTCGAACAGGCCGTGCAACGTCTCGGTGAAGCTCCGGAACGCGTTGGCCTGCTCCGGGGGCCCCCGCCTCAACTGCTCCTCGTAGTAGGCCTGGGCGGGCGACTTGTTGGCCGGCGGCGAAGCCCGATCGAACAAGTAGAAGTCGAGGAAGCAGGCCATCCTCATCTCGAACTGCTTGTCGTCCTCGAACGTCTCCCCGGTGAGCCGCCAGTACTCGGCCTTGGCCTCCAGGAGGTCGGCCTTCTTCCCCTCCACGGTGGCGAAGGCGGTCAGCTCGTCGAGGTAGGGCTGGTACGCCAGCGGGGTCTCGGAGTCGGCCATGCCGCTCGCGATACTACCGCGCCAAGAGCTCGGCGAAGCGCCGGAACAGGTAGCGCGCGTCGTGCGGCCCCGGCGAAGCCTCCGGGTGGTACTGCACGCTGAAAGCCCGGGCGTCCGGCACCGCTAGGCCCTCCACGGTCCGATCGTTCAGGTTCAAGTGCGTCACCACCGCCCTTCCCTTCACGCTCGCCTCGTCCACCGCGAAGCCGTGGTTCTGGGAGGTGATCTCCACTTTCCCGGTCGAGAGATCCTTCACCGGCTGGTTCGCCCCCCGGTGGCCGAACTTCATCTTGTACGTCTTCCCCCCGATCGCCAGCGCGAGGATCTGGTGTCCCAGGCAGATCCCGAACACCGGCACCTTCCCGAGCAGCGCCGCCACCGTACGGTCCGCTCCCCTTACCGCCGCGGGATCCCCCGGCCCGTTGGTGAGGAACACTCCGTCGGGCTTGGCCGCCAACACCTCCTGCGCGGGCGTGCCCGCCGGCACCACCGTCACCCGGCAGCCCACGTCCACCAGGAATTGGAGCATCGAGCGCTTGAGCCCGTAGTCGTAGGCCACCACTCGAAACCGCAGCTCCCGAGGCGATTGGCTCGGGGTCGTCCACTCGTACGACGCCTTGGTGGAGATCGGCGTGGCCAGGTCCAAGCCCTCCATCCCGTGCGCCCGGGCCGCCTTCTCCGCCAGCGCCGCCGGCCGCGTCCCAAAGGTGGACAAAACGCCCATCTGAGAGCCACGGTTGCGCAGGTGCCTCACCAGCTTCCGCGTGTCGATGCCCTCGATGCCCAAGAGCCCGTGCCGCTCCAGGTATTGGTCGAGGCCCTCCTGGGCGCGCCAGCTCGAAGCCCCGCGTAGCTCGCGCACCACCATCCCCACCGCGTGCGGCCTGGCCGACTCCTCGTCTTCCCGGTTGGCTCCCACGTTCCCCATCTCCGGGTAAGCCATGGTGACGATCTGGCCGACGTAGGACGGATCGGTGAGGATCTCCTGGTAGCCGAAGATCGAGGTGTTGAAGACCACCTCCCCGAGCACCTCGCCCGCAGCCCCGAAGCCCCGGCCCTCGAAGACCGTCCCGTCGGCCAGCGCCAGCACCGCCTTCTTCATCGGATCGCTCCGGCCTCGTACACCACCCGGCCGCCGACCAGCGTGCGCTCCACCCGGCCTTTCACCACCCGGCCCTCGATGGGCGTGTTGCGGCCCTTGGACAGGAAACGGCCCGGGTCCACTCGCCACTCCGCCTCGGGATCCACCAAGGAAACGTCCCCGGGCGCTCCCACGCCGAGGTGGCCGCCCGGCAGCCGGAAGGCCTCCGCCGGTCCAAAGGAGAGCACCGCTGCCAGCCGCTCGGGGGTGAGCACTCCGGCCCTCACCAGCGCCAGCGCCAGCGGGAGGGCCGTCTCCAGCCCTACCACCCCGTTCGCCGCCCGGTCGAACTCGCACTGTTTGTCCAGGATGCCGTGGGGAGCGTGATCGGTCGCCACCGCGTCGATGGTGCCGTCGGCCAGGCCTTGCCTGACGGCCTGCACGTCCCGCTCGGAGCGGAGCGGTGGGCTCATCTTCGCGTGGGTGTCGTAGCCGTCGATCGCCTCGTCGGTGAGCGTGAGGTGATGTGGAGTGGCCTCGGCGGTCACCCTCACCCCGCGCCGCTTGGCTTCTCGGATCAGCCGGACGCTCGCTTCGCAGGAGACGTGCGCCACGTGCAGGCGCGTGCCCACCTCCTCGGCGAGCACGAGGTCCCTCGCCACCATCGCCGCCTCGGCCGACGCAGGGATGGGCCCCAGCCCCAGGCGAGTCGCGCGCTCTCCCTCGGTCGCACAGCCCGAAGCGGAGAGCGTCAAGTCCTCGGCGTGCACCGACACCGGCACCTCGAAGCGCGACGAGTACTGGAGCGCCCGCCGCATCAGCCCCGCGCTCATCACCGGCCGCCCATCGTCGGTGAAGCACACGCAGCCGGCCTCGACGAGCAGGCCCATCTCCGAGAGCTCCTTCCCCTCGAGCCCCTTGGAGATGGTCCCCGCGGGGTAGACGCGGCAGAGGCCCGCCTCCCTCGCCCGGTCGAGGACGAACCGGGTCACCAGCGGCGAATCGTTGGGCGGCCGGGTGTTGGGCATCGCCACCACCCCGGTGAAGCCCCCGGCCACCGCGGCGCGAGAGCCGGTGAGGACGGTTTCCTTCCCCTCTTCGCCCGGCTCGCGAAGGTGCACGTGCAGATCGATGAAGCCAGGAAGCACCCAAAGACCCGAGGCGTCGATGGGAGTCCACTCCCCTCCCGGGCCGGGAGCTGGGAGCGGCCGCTCGGAGACCTCCGCCACCTTCCCATCGCGGATGAGGACGTCCCGGACGCCATTCACCCGGTTCCGCGGATCGATCAGCCGGCCGCGGCGGATGAGCACGTTCGCGCTCACGCGCAGGCCTCGAGGATCGCCATGCGCACCGCCACGCCGTTGGTGACCTGGTAGAGGATGACGCTCTTGGGGCCGTCGGCGACGTCGGGAGCCAGCTCGACCCCGCGGTTGATCGGCCCGGGGTGCATCACCACCGCGCCCTCCTCGAGCCGCGCCGCTCGCGCCGCGTCCAGCCCGTACGACCGGGCGTATTCGCGGGCGCTCGGGAACATCGACTCGCCCTGCCGCTCGAGCTGGATGCGCAGGAGCATCACCGCGTCCGCTCCCTCGAGCGCCGCGGTGAGATCGTAGGTGACGCGCGCCCCGAGCGCCTCGATCCCGGAAGGCATCAAGGTGGGCGGACCGCACAGCACCACCTGCGCGCCGAGCTTGATCAGGCAGTGGAGGTTCGACCGCGCGACCCGGCTGTGGAGCACGTCGCCCACGATGGCCACCTTTCGGCCGTCCAGGCCGCCCAGCTTTTCCATCAACGTGAGCGCGTCGAGCAGCGCCTGCGAGGGGTGCTCGTGCATCCCGTCGCCGGCATTCACCACCGCGCACCGCACGTGCCGGGCGCACAGGGCGGGCGCTCCCGAGGAGGTGTGGCGGATGACGATCGCCAAAGGCCCCATGGCCTCGATGTTCCGCACCGTGTCGAGCAAGGTTTCGCCCTTGGAGACCGAGGAGCCGCGGGTGCTCCAGTTCAGCACCTCTGCCCCGAGCATCTTCGCGGCGATCTCGAAGGAGGAGCGGGTGCGGGTGGAATCCTCGAAGAAGAGGTTGGCCACCACCCGGCCGGCCAGAGGCGTCTTCCGAAAGCCCGCTTCGATCGAGCGCTTGTGCTCCCTGGCTCGGGAAAGCAGCGCCTCCAGGTCGGCGCGGACCATGCCTTCGATGCCGAGGAAGTGGCGCTGGGAGCTCACTTGGTCGCCGGGAATGGAGCTTCCTTCTGCGGGCGGAACCTCACCGTGCGGACGCGGCTGGTGGGCTTGAGCACCACCTCACGCGCGTACTCCACTTGAATCCTGATGCGCCGGGTCACCTCGTTGCGCTCGATGGTGATCTGCTCCGGCTTGATGCCCAGGCCGCCCACCACCTTCACGTTGCCGTAGCCGTCGTCTTCCCTGTGGTTGCCCAGCTGGCTGGAGTTGACCCGGTCGAGGACGAACTTCCGCAAGGGGTCGTCCCCGAGCTGCGAAGACTGGTTGTAGGCGGCCTCGATGGCCTCCTTGACGTCCATGTTGTCGAGGTAGACCGGGGCGAAAAAAATCACCCAGTAGATGCCGCCCAGCGCCGCGACGATCAGCGCGAGGGTGACGTAGTTGACCTTGCCGGTGGGCCGCACGGGCGACTCCGATACCAGCGGGCTCCGCGCCGCGTCAAGGACGAGCTAGCGGGAGCACACCCGGACCGGGAGGAACATCCGGTCGGTCCTCAGGCCCCAGCCCCCGAAGTACCTCAAGCCCAACCCCCCGTGGGAGATCGAGAGCCACACCAGCATCGCCTTCCCCTTGATCCGCCCGAAGGGCACGTACTGCACTCCGAGGTGGGGCTGGCCGAACCCCTGCCGGCTGTCCATGCTGTCGTCCCGGTTGTCTCCGAGCACGAAGACGTGCCCCGGCGGAACCACGAACGGGCCGCGCAGGCGGAGGTCCTCCTCCTCCGCCTCCGGGTCGGCGGTGGACCGAAGGGCGAAGTGCGGCTCCCCGTCCACCGTCTCGCGCAGGAACGTGGCCTGTCTCCGCTGCCAAGACGAGTCCACCCGGTCCATGTACCAGTACGCCTCCTCGAGGACTTCCATGGGCTGGGGCACGCCGTTCACGTGGACCACCTTCTGGATGATCTCCACCCGGTCGCCCGGCACGCCCGCCACCCGCTTGATGAAGTCCTTCTCGGGATCGACGGGGTTGTTGAAGACGATCACGTCGCCCCGCGCCGGCTCTCGGACGATCACGAAGGGCACCCAGTTCGTCCACGGCACCCGCACTCCGTAGACGAACTTGTTGACGAAGAGGCGATCGCCGATCTCCAGGGTGGGGGCCATCGACACCGAGGGGATCTCGAACGGCTCGACCAGCACCGTGCGGATCGCCAGCGCCAAGAGGAGCGCCTTGAACAGGCCGGAGACGAAGTCCACCGCCGAGCTGCGCCTCCACGCCGCCAGCTGGCGATCGGCCGCGTCGGAGAGGGCCTTCCCGGCATCCTCCAGGGGCTGCCGGTCGCGCTCGGCGGCGGCGGCGATGGTCCTTTGGGCCGCCTCCAGCAGGCCTTCGTACTCCGCCCCCAGGCGCTCGCGGTGGCGATCCGAGAGTTGGGCGACCTCCTGGACCAGCTCCAGGGCGGCGGTGCGCCTCCCGCGCGCGCGTGCAAAGCGGCGGAGCGCCAGGCGGGCGGCGGCGAGCCCGAAGAAGGCGATCGCCACCGCGCCCGAGAGCGCCTCGAAGGCAGGCCGGAGGAAAAGGTGGCTGCAGGTCGACAGCTCGACCGCGAACAGGTACGAGGCAAAGGCGAGCAGGTAGACGACGACCGGCGTCCACAGGCTGGTGAGCCGGTCCAGCCAGGCGAGCCGCGATAGCCGGCGGCGCTGCTCCGGCGAGAGGCGGGCGCGGACCTCCCGCGCGAAGCTCTTGCGCCTGCGGCTCTCGAGCGCGGCGCCTCCCTCGGCGCCGGCGGGCGGGCCTGCCGGAGCGGGCTCCACTAGCTCTCCGTCTTGAGCACCGCGAGGAAGGCCTCTTGCGGGATCTCCACCTGGCCGACCTGCTTCATCCGCTTCTTCCCCTCCTTCTGCTTCTCGAGGAGCTTCCGCTTCCGGGTGATGTCGCCGCCGTAGCACTTGGCGAGGACGTTCTTCCTCATCGCGGAGACGGTCTCCCGGGCGATCACCCGCGAGCCGATGGCGGCTTGGATGGCGACCTCGAACATCTGCCGGGGGATGACTTCCCTGAGCTTCGAGCAGACGTCCCTGCCCCGCTGGTAGGAGCGGTCGCGGTGGACGATCACCGAGAGCGCGTCCACCGGCTCTCCGTTGATGAGGATGTCGAGCTTCACCAGGTCCGACGGCGCGTAGCCGGCCAGCTCGTAGTCGAGCGAGGCATAGCCGCGGCTCACCGTCTTGAGCTTGTCGAAGAAGTCGAAGACGACCTCCGCCAGAGGAAGCTCGTAGGTGACCTGCACCCGCTTGCCGGTACTGCCCAGGTAGCGGATGTCCTTCTGCGAGCCGCGCCGGTCCTGGCAGAGCTTGAGCACCGCGCCCAGGTAGTCGCTGGGGACGTGCACGTGGCAGAGGAGGATCGGCTCCTCCAGGCGCTCGATGTGTTGCTGCGCGGGCAGCTTGGCGGGGTTCTCGATGTGGAGCGTCTCACCCGAAAGGGTGACGACCTTGTAGACCACCGAGGGCGCGGTGGTGATGAGGGCGAGGTTGTATTCCCGCTCCAGCCGCTCCTGGACGATCTCCATGTGGAGCAGACCCAGGTAGCCGCAGCGGAAGCCGAAGCCGAGGGCGGAGGAGGTCTCCGGCTCGTAGGTGAACGCCGAGTCGTTGAGGCGGAGCTTCAACAGCGCGTCGCGGAGGTTTTCGTACTCCGAGGACTCCACCGGGAAGACGCCGGAGAAAACCATCGGCTTGACTTCCTTGAAGCCGGGGAACGGCACCGCGGTGGGGCGGGCCTCCTCGCTGACGGTGTCGCCCACCTTGGCGTCGGCCAGTTCCTTGATGTTGGCGACCAGGACCCCCACCTCGCCTGCGATGAGCTGGGGGACCGGGGTGCTGAAGGGGCTGAACACGCCCAGCTCTTGCACCTCGAAGCGCTTCTTGTTGCTGAAGAGGAGGATCTTCTGCTTGACCGAGAGGGTCCCCTCCAGCAGGCGGACCAGCATCACCACCCCGCGGTAGTTGTCGTACCAGCTGTCGAAGACCAGCGCCTTGAGCGGGGCGGTGGGATCGCCCTTGGGCGGAGGGATGCGCTGGACGATCGCCTCGAGGAGCTCGTCGATGCCCACCCCTTCCTTGGCCGAGACGGGGACGGCGTTCTTGGCGTCGAGGCCGATCACGTCCTCGATCTCGGACCGGGTGCCCTCCACGTCGGCGGAGGGGAGATCGATCTTGTTGATGACCGGGATGACCTCGAGGTCGTGGTCCAGCGCCATGTAGACGTTGGCGAGGGTCTGGGCCTCGACGCCTTGGGTGGCGTCCACCACCAAGAGCGCTCCGTCGCAGGCGGCCAGCGAGCGGCTGACCTCGTAGGCGAAGTCGACGTGGCCGGGGGTGTCGATGAGGTTGAGGACGAACTTCTGCCCGTCGCGGGCGGTGTACGGCATCCGCACGGTCTGGGCCTTGATGGTGATGCCGCGCTCCCGCTCCAGCTCCATGTTGTCGAGGAACTGCTCCTGGGCCTCGCGGGCGCTGACGGTGCCCGTCCGCTCGAGGAGCCGGTCGGCGAGCGTGGACTTGCCGTGATCGATGTGGGCGATGATCGAGAAGTTCCGGATATGCGCGTTCGCCTGGGACATCGGGGGAAGTCCCCTCTCCCGCGCGCGGGGGAGGGTTAGGGTGAGGGTGGTTGGTAGCACCTACGCGGTGCGAAATCCACGGACGATCCCGCCGCGCGGCCGGGCTACACTTAGGGCCTCCAAAGCTCCTACAGCGAGCCTGGAAAGGGGGCGAGCAGTGGCACGAGCGCCGGCGACCTTGCTGGCTGTCGCGGCCGCGGCGAGCGCCTCAGTGCTTCCCCTTGCCGTGGTGGTGCTTCACCTTCACCTTGGTGACCGTGCCCCCCGGCGTCACCACCGTGGTGTTCTTCATCACCTTGTGCCGGCGGTACTTTCCCGGAGGGATCTTCACGATCGTCGCCGGCACCACGTGATGCTCCACCACCAACCAACCGCCGTGGTGATCGCGAGTCCGGAACCAGTGCCCATCGCGGCGGCACCAGTACCAGCCGCCCACGAAAAACACCTCGTCGTCGTAGTCCTCGACGACCTGGACGCCGGGAGACACCAGCACCAGCGGCGGCGGTGCCTCGAACCGGATGGAGGGCAACGCGATTTCCACCTTCACCTGCGCCTGAGCCGCGGGCGCCATCGCCAGCAGAACCAAGAGGAGTTTTTTCATGGCCCCGAGGATCCTCGACGGCGAACGCGTTGGCAAGGCGGCCTACGGCCGGTACATTCCGGCGAAACCAGAAAACCCATCGGGGGGAACACCCATGACTCGACACGTCTGTTGGCTTGCTTTTGCCCTCGCCTCGGCCGCCCTGGCGCAGGAGCCGGCTCCGGCCCAAGCCGCGCCATCCGCACCCTCAGCCGAAGAGGCCAAGAAGGTCATCGAGTACTACTACAAGGGGAAGGAACAAGGCCCCGTCCTGGTCGAGCTGAAGGCCTGCACCAAGCTCGACACTGGCAAGGACAGCCCGACCAAGAACGAGTGCCTCGAGGTGGTCAACGGACCGGTGAAGAAGGGCACCAACGTCCACGGCTGGACTCTTTGGCTCGTCCCGGACGGAGGCACCTACGAGGACGTGGCCATCCAGTTCGTTCACGAAGGCCAGGTGCGCTCCACGATGGACGTCAAGCTGGCAAGCTCGCTGCGCAGCCGGACCTACCGCGCCTCGCCGCTTTCCAAGGCCGGCAAGTGGGAGATCAAAGTCACCCGCGGCAGCGGCGATGCGGCGAAGGAGCTCGCCAAGGTCGCCTTGGCGGTGCTCGACTGAGGCCAGGGTCAGCTAGAAGGCTTCGCGGTCAAGCGGTTCATGCGGGCGACTCCTTTCGGGCCGAGCAGGTCGAAGCCCCTCGCTCGCAAAGCTGGCAGCGAAATCCGGACCCTGCGCATCACCCTGGGGCAGGCCTCGATGCGGAGGCGGTTGAGCGGCACTCTGCTCGACCGTCGCCGCCGACCCCCCGGCGCCCAACCTGATCGCATCCCAGCAGCACTCGCGCGCGGCGACGAGAAGCGGGCGGCTGTCCTCCGCACCGAATCCGCCCTGAGCGATTCCTCTCATCACGCCCCACAGCACCCGCGCGAGGAGCTCCGGCGGGCGCGGTTTCAACGCCCCCGTCCGCTGAAGGACCTCGACGCATCGGATGAGCGAGTCCAGCTCCGAATCGTGCCCAACGGACCGCGCGAAGACTCGAACCATGTTCACTCGCTCCAGCTCGAGCAGGGCTGCGCCCATCGGCGTGTCGAAGAAGAAGCTCTCCAGTGCACCCCATACGCGGTCGAAGTACTCGCGCGGCTCCTCCCCCGTCGGGGGCAGATCCAACGCCCTGTCCAACTCCCCACGCAGCCCCAAGCGGGCGAAGGTGAGAATCTCCTGTTTGCCACGGAAGAGCTTGTAGAGGAACCCCACCGATACCCGAAGCCTCGCCGCAACCCCCGCCACCGACACCGAGTCCAGGCCCCCCTTCGCGACTTCCTCCGCCACTGCCCTCGCCAACTCGTCCTCCCCTAGCTCCAACCGAAGCCTCCCCATGCCCTCCCCTACCTTTTTTTCATCGTGAACGTGAATTCACGTTCACGATGAAAAAAAGCGGCCCGGACCCGCGACCTCGGCTGGCGAGATGGGGCCACTCCGCCCACGCGAGGGCCGGGGAGTGCAGTGAATGCCTCTCGCGGGTCAGCACCTGGTCGTGGCCCCCGCGATCGGCATTGCCGGTCGAGCGAGGGCGGGTACCGGCCCGACCGTCACACGGGAGGGAGGCTTCCCTCCGCCTCGGGGTGGGACCGCCGGAAGTACTCCACCGTCCGCCGGAGCCCGTCGGCGAGCGCTACCGCCGGCTCCCAGCCGAGCACCTTCTTCGCCAGGGCGCTGTCGATCGAAGATCGCATCTGCTCCCCGGGCTTGGCCTCGGCGTGCACCGCTTCCGCCTTCGAGCCGGCCGCCTCGGCCAGCATCCGGTACAGATTATTCACGTCGGTCTCGATCCCGGTGCCGATGTTCACCGCCCCCACGAAGTCGCGCTCGAAGGCGAGATGGTTGGCCCGCGCCACGTCCGGCCCGAAGACGAAGTCGCGGGTCTGCCTCCCGGTGCCGAAGATGGTGCATCGCTTTCCGGAGACGAGCTGCTCGCCGAAGATCGCCACCACCCCCGCCTCGCCGTGGGGGTTCTGCCTGGGCCCGTAGACGTTGGCGTACCGCAGCGCGACGTACGGGAGCCCGTACTGCGCTCGGAAGTAGCCGAGGTACAACTCCCCGGCGGCCTTCGACACGCCGTAAGGAGACACCGGGCGGGTGGGGTGGCCCTCGGGCGCCGGGAAGACCTCCTGCTCGCCGTAGATGGCGCCGCCCGTCGAGCTGAAGAGGAACTTCCTCACCTTCGCCTTCCGGGCCGCCTCGAGCATGTTGAGCAGCCCGAGGATGTTGCAGTCGGCGTCGAAGCGCGGATCCTCCACCGAGCGGCGGACGTCCATCTGGGCCGCCAGATGGCAGATGGCGCCGGGCTTCTCCCGCTCCAAAAGTCGCGCCGCCTCCGGGCTGCGGATGTCCAGCTCCACCAGCCGCACCCGCGGATCCAGGTTCTCCCTCCGCCCGCTGGAGAGATCGTCCAGCGCCACGACCTCGTGCCCTGCGGCCAGGAAGGCGTCGCACACGTGCGAGCCGATGAACCCGGCTCCGCCCGTCACCAGCACCTTCATGCCCGCGCTCCCCCGCGCGAATGCCCCACCTGCCGGAAGAACGCAATCGTCTCGCGGAGCCCTTGCTCCAGAGGAACCCTGGGCTGCCAACCGAGCAGCTCTCTGGCCCGCGCGACGTCCGGCCGGCGCTGCTTGGGATCCCCTTGCGGCAGCGGTTTGAACACCAGCTTCCCTCCGCCCCCGACCGCCCGGCGCACCGCCTCGGCGAAGTCGCGCACCTTCATCTCGTCGGGATTGCCCAGATTCACCGGGTCGGACACCTCGGTGAGCGCGAGTCGCATGAGCCCATCCACCAGATCGCTCACGTAGCAGAAGGAGCGCGTCTGGGAGCCGTCGCCGAAGACGGTGAAGTCCTCTCCCCGCAAGGCCTGGGCGACGAAGGTCGGCACCACCCTGCCGTCGTCCAGCCGCATCCTGGGGCCATAGGTGTTGAAGATGCGGGCGATGCGGGTGGAGACGCCCCGGTTCCGCCGGAACGCGCTCACCAGCGCCTCGGCATAGCGCTTCGCCTCGTCGTACACCGCCCGCGGGCCAGTGGGGTCGACGTTGCCGAAGTAGGCTTCTGCTTGCGGGTGGATCAAGGGGTCGCCGTAGATCTCCGAGGTCGACGCCTGCACGAAGACGGCGCGCTTGCGCTCGGCCAGCCCAAGCGCGTGCTCCGTCCCGATCGAGCCGGTGCGCATCGTCTCGAGCCACAGCTTGGCGTAGTCGATCGGCGAAGCCGGAGAGGCCAGGTTGAAGACGATGTCCAGCGGCCCATCCACCTCCAGCCCATCGACGATGTCCCGCGTCAACGCCGTGAAGCGAGGCTCGCCCCAAAGCCCGGAGAGGTTCTCGGCGGCGCCGGTGATCAGGCTGTCCACCGAGATCACCGCCTCGGCCCCTACGGCGAGCAGGCGCTCGCACAGGTGAGAGCCGACGAAGCCGGCCCCGCCCAAGACCGCCACCCGTTTCCCTTTCACCGAATTCACGTCGGGGCCCTATAGTCGCGAAGGTGCCCCGTGGCAACGCACCCCTCGCCCAAGCTGGAGCTGCCTCACAACTCGTCGAAGGTCGCCTGCCCCGGCAATTGCCCCTTGTACTTCTGCAGCACCAGGTCGATCCCCTGGCGAATGTACTCGGCCACCGGGACCTTCGTCTTCTGGTTCAAGGTCTTCAACAGCTCGTTCTGCTCCGGAGTGATGTAGATCGTCGTGCTGATCTTCTTGCGCCCCATCGCCGTATGTGACGGTATATCGACATATGTGGATGGTCAAAAACGCTCGCGGTTCTAGGCTCCTTGGCCGGGCACGCTCGGCTGGCGCCGCCTTCTTGGGAGCGGGCGCCGCGCTCGCTCTCCTGGCTTGCTCGGGCGGGCGGCAGGCCACCAAGGAGGAAGCCCGGGACGAGTCGGGCGACCCCGAGCGGCTGGCCGAGAACATCAGTCAGGCCCGAAGAGGCGAGGAGACCGTCACCGAGCTGGACATCAACCACGACAAGAAGCCCGACGTCTGGAGCTTCACCGTCCCCACCAAGGGCGAGGACGGCAAGGAGTACAACCGGGTCGTCCGCAAGGAGCTGGACATCAACTGGGACGGCCGGGTCGACATCACCAAGGTCTACGGGGAGAAGGAGCAGCTCGAGCAGGAGAAGCTCGACCTCGACTTCGACGGGAAGGTCGACCAGATCAACTTCTACGAGAAGAACGTGATCGTCCGGAAGGAGCGCGACCTCGACTACAACCTGAAGACCGACCTGTGGATCTTCTACGAGAAGGGGAAGATCGTCCGGAAGGAGCGCGACACCAACTCGGACGGGAAGATCGACTACTGGGAGTACTGGGAAGGCGACCAGGTCGACCGGGTGGGCGAGGACCTCGACGGCGACGGCAACGTGGACAAGTGGACGAAGAACCCAAACTCGGAGGGGTAATTAGAGCTTGCCCGGAAATTGGGCGAGCCTCCAGAGTAGCGCTGGCGGCGTGGCACGGCGCTGTCCCGCTCGGATTCGAGTGAAACCCGCGGCGAGATCGATCGGTTGCGAGAGGGGATCGACAAGCTCGCGCCCGTGTGG